>JAJQCW010000045.1 GCA_021202515.1 Clostridiales bacterium
GGGCTGACCCTGGGGGCCATGAGCGGGGACTCCCTGCTCATCACGGGCACCATCCGCACCGTGGAGCTGGAGTAGCCGGACGGCGGGAGAAAGGCGGGCAAAACGTGAAGAAAATCATCCATTTCATCGGCGGTTCGGTGCAAATCCGACTGGAAGGGCCGTTTCCGGAGCGGTTCCTGAACCTGTGCGGCACGGCGCGTCTCCCCTTCTGGGACGCAGCGCGGGAGAGCGGCCACGTTCTCCGCTTGACCCTCCCCGCCTGGCAGCTTCGCCGGGCCAGGACGCTGGCGGAGCGGGCCATGTGTGAACTGACGGTGGAGCGGCGCTTCGGATTGCCCGCCTTTTTGTATCGGTTCCGCCGGCGGTACGCCTTGGCCGCCGGACTGGTTTTCGCACTTTTTTGCGCTGTCATTCTGTCCCAGTTCGTTTGGGTCATCCGGGTGACGGGAAACACCGCCGTCCCAAATTCCGTCATTTTGACCGAATTGGATTCCTTAGGATTCGGAATTGGCAGCTATGGCCCCGGCGTAGACTGCCGGGCGCTGGCAAATCAGGCCCTGCTGGACCTGCGGGAGCTGAGCTTTCTGTCGGTGAACATCAGCGGCATCTACGCCGAGGTGGTGGTGCGGGAGGCCACTCCCGCCCCGGAGGTGGAGGACCCCACGGCGGCGGCGGACATCGTGGCCGCCGTGGACGGGGTGGTGGTGGACGTGGACACCGTCCGGGGCAAGACCCAGGTGGAGGAAGGGCAGGCGGTGCTGGCGGGGGAAATTCTCATCTCCGGGCTGGAGACATACGAGAGCGGCGACGGCAGCGGTACGGTGCTGTCCTCCCGGCAGGTCCGGGCGGAGGGGGACGTCTGGGCGCTGACCAACCGAACCCTCCGCTCCGCCACCCCTTTGACGGCGGAAACCAGGGCCGGAGAGACCGTGCGCACCCTGTACTCGTTAAAAATTTTAAAATGCTCGGTCAAATTTTATCAAAACAGTGGCATTTCCGGTCTGACCTGTGGTAAAATAAAAAAAGTTTACGCCCTGACTTTGCCGGGCGGGACGGTTTTGCCCCTGGCGTGGGAAAAACTGACCGTCGCCATCGGCGAGCTGACCTCCGCCAGTGTGGTCCGCGCCAGCGCCGAGGACTATCTGACCGGGGTGCTGGAAACCCGGCTCTCCGCCCTGCTGGGGGAGGAGGGGCAACTGCTTTCCAGCCAAATCAGCTTCGAGGAGGCGGACGGCGTGCTGACCGGCACCCTGCGGGCCTCGTGTTTGGAGCAGATCGGCAGAACGGTGGAGCTGGGGAATTAGCAATTAGCAATGTGCAATGCACAATTATGAGGAGACCGGACGTATCGTTGTCGCCTTACGGCGAGGGCGCGTTGTACTTGCTGCCTGGTCAATGATTTTGCTCAGAATGATGCCAAAACGCCTGTAGGGGCGGCCCGTGGCCGCCCGCAATAACCAACTGCGTATCCCGGACGGCTAAGGGACGCCCCTACACCTACGACAGCAAAAGAGAAACCGTGTGCCTGGTGGCGGAGGGGTTGCGGCGGATTTGTTTTCCACATTGTCCCCGTGACACGAACACGGCTGCAAACCCGGTCATTGCGCATTGCTAATTGCACATTGCTAATTGATAAAACCCGGTCATTGCTAATTGCTAACTGCACATTGCTAATTGATACAAGGAGATGAACCGATTGATCGAACAGCGCGTCAGTCTGGAGCGGATGGAGGAAGCGGCCACCCTCTTCGGCGCTTTTGATGAAAATATCCGCATCATCGAGCGGGAGTTGTCCGTTCGTATTTTGATTCGGGAGGAAGAGCTGAAAATCAGCGGAGAGGCGGAGCAGGTGCTGCTGGCGGTGAAAACCGTCCAGGGCCTGATGAGCCTCATCGCCCGTGGCGAGCCGCTGAACGAGCAGAACATCCGCTACATGATCTCCCTGGCCCGTGCGGGCCAGGAGGAGCGCATCAACGACATGGCCAAGGACGTGGTCTGTGTCACTGCCAACGGCAAGCCCATCAAGGCCAAGACCGTGGGACAGGCCCGCTACGTCAAGGACATCCAGACCCACACCATCACCCTGGGGGTGGGGCCAGCGGGCACCGGCAAGACCTACCTGGCGGTGGCGGCGGCGGTGGCCGCCTTCAAGGCCCGGGAGGTCAACCGCATCATCCTGACCCGCCCGGCGGTGGAGGCTGGGGAGCGGCTGGGGTTCCTGCCCGGCGACCTCCAGAGCAAGGTGGACCCCTACCTGCGGCCCCTGTACGACGCGCTGTTTGAAATGCTGGGCAGCGAGACCTATGAGAAGTATGTGGAGCGAGGCAACATTGAGGTGGCGCCCCTGGCCTACATGCGGGGCCGGACCCTGGACGACTCGTTCATCATCCTGGACGAGGCCCAGAACACCTCCAGGGAGCAGATGAAGATGTTCCTGACCAGGCTGGGCTTCGGCTCCAAAATCGTCATCACCGGCGATATCACCCAAATCGACCTGCCGAAGGATCAGACCTCCGGCCTGAAAGAGGCCATGCGGGTGCTGAACGGGGTGGAGGACATCGCCATTCGCCGCCTGACCGGGGCCGACGTGGTGCGCCACGCCTTGGTGCAGCGCATCATTCAGGCTTACGAGGAGGACGAGCAGCGCCGGAACCCGCCCAAAAAGCACCCGGCGGACAAGCCCCGGAAATGAGGGAAAATGCCATGAACCACGAAATCATTTTGGAATCCGATCTGGAGGAACCCTTCCCCTACGCCGACCTGCTGGAGACCTGCATCTGCGCCGCACTGGAGCAGGAGGGGGTCACGGTGGGCTGCGAGGTGGACGTGCTTATCACCGACGACGCGGGCATCCACGAGATCAACCGGGAGCAGCGGGGGGTGGACCGGCCCACCGACGTGCTCTCCTTCCCCATGTTCCAACTGGAGCCGGGGGTCCCCCCCACCCCGGAGACGGCGGAGACCGACCCCGCCACCGGGCTGCTGCCCCTGGGAGACATGGTCATCTCCTACCAGCGGGCGCAATCTCAGGCGGAGGAGTACGGCCACAGCGTCCGGCGGGAGCTGGGCTATCTGGCAGTCCACTCCGTCCTCCACCTGCTGGGCTACGACCACATGGACGGGGACGACGGCCCCATGAAGCGGCAAATGCGGGCGCGGGAAGAGGATATTATGAACGCGCTGGGGATACCCAGAGAGTAAAACCAATTAGCAATTAGCAATGTGCAATGTGCAATGTGCAATGAACGGGTTTGCGGCCTGGTGCGAGAAACCCCTCCACCATGCTTCGCATGGTCCCCCTCCCCTTTGCGACTCGCATGGCCCAAAAGGGCCATAGCTCCCTGCATTTGCGCTAAAGCGGAATTGGCCATTCGGCCAGCGCTTCACAGGGGAGGCAAGAGGGGTAGTTAGTTATCGAAAAGCAGTACCCCTTGGGAAATCTGTGCTATTTTGGGCAAAAGTGTTGGCCAAAAATCAAATACAACACTTCCTCGCCGTAAGGCGACAACGATATGTCCGGTTTTCCCCATAATTGCACATTGCACATTGCACATTGCTAATTTTAAGAAGGAGCGAACTCATGAGCGAACAGGAACAAAACGAGACCATGAACGTCACCATCGAGGAAGTGGACGAGGAGGACACCCGCCCCATCGTGGAGACCACCACCGTCATCGACGAGCGGCTGGTCCATGTGCTGGCAAAAAGCGCCGTCCGCAGGGACCAAAAGAGCGAGAAGCGCCGCCCCATCTACACCGGCCTCGCCATCGCCATTCTGGTGCTGGCGGCTTACCTGGCCTACACCTACTTTATCACCAAGACCAACACCACCCGCGGGCCGGTGATGATCGTCATTATGGTCATCATGGCCATCACCCTGCTGCGGTATCTCCGCACCCCGCTGATCGACACGATGGAGCGGCGGATGCAGCCCTACCTGGGCCAGGCGTGGCACTACGTCATCTCCGACGACGGCATCACCCTGACTCTGAACGGCCAGGAGGCCCTGTTCAAGTGGGAGGAGATCACCGGCTGGTGGCTGGAGGACGGCTGCTATATGATGGAGGTCGCTGGGCAGGCCATCGTATTCCGGCAGGACAGCCTGGACGAAGACGAGGAAGAGGATTTGAAGGAGCTGCTCTACGTCTATCTGGGCGACGCTATGACAATTAGCAATGAGCAATGAGAAATGTGCAATTATGTGGAAAACGGAGGCTGGCGGTTCCTTTTGAAGGGTATCGTTTCCCACCGGCATTTCCACAGAACAACCACGGCTGCAAACCGGTTAATTGCTAATTGCACATTGCTAATTGCAAATTGAATTAAAGGGGTTACTATGAACATCAACTATTCCGGCATCATCACCATCGTGGGCCGCCCCAACGTGGGCAAGTCCACCCTGCTCAACGCCCTGGTGGGGGAAAAAGTGGCCATCGTCAGCCACAAGCCCCAGACCACCCGGAACCGCATTACCGGCATCGTCAACCGGGGGGACAAGCAGTTTGTCTTTACCGACACCCCCGGCCTCCACAAGGCCCGCAACCGGCTGGGGGAGTATATGGACGGTGTGGTCCGGGCCAGCATCGACTCCGTGGACGCGGCGGTGCTAGTGGTGGAGCCTATCCCCACCCCCGGCGAGCCGGAGATGCAGCTCATGGGGCGCATCCAGGCGCTGAAAGTCCCCGCCGTGCTGGTCATCAACAAAATCGACCTGCTGGAGAACAAGGACAAACTGCTGGAGGTCATCGCCGCCTACCAGGAGCAGTGCCGGTTTGAGGCCATCATCCCCCTCTCCGCCGCCAAAAAGGACGGCGTGGATGAGTTGCTGGACACCCTGGGGGGGCTGCTGCCCGAAGGTCCTCAGCTCTTCCCGGACGACATGACCACCGACCAGCCCGAGCGCCAGATGATGGCGGAGATTTTGCGGGAAAAGCTGCTGCTGCGGCTGAACAAGGAAATTCCCCACGGGACCGCCGTGGAGATCACCCGCTTCGCCGAGCGGGACGACGGCATCATCGACGTGGAGGCCACCATCTTCTGCGAAAAGGCCAGCCACAAGGGCATCATCATCGGCAAAAACGGCACCATGCTGAAAAGCATCTCCACCGCCGCCCGGCGGGACATGGAGCGCTTCATGGGGGCGAAGGTCTACCTCCAGACCTGGGTGAAGGTCAAGGAGAACTGGCGGGACAGCCTGACCGCCATCCACAACTTCGGCTATCGGGAGGACTAATCTTTCCAGACATAAACCCCGCGGAATCCTCACAGTCTAACCCCAACGGACAGGGCTTGTGTATGAGCAAAACCGGAAGCGTTTTTGTAGGGGCGGCCCGTGGCCGCCCGCAGGAACCGCCTGCTTTTCCGGGCGGCCATGAGCCGCCCCTACAGGTGGAAAAACCAATTTTTGCGCAGGCGCTGCCCCAACGGAGGATTCGACTATGACATCTGAACAGAGTTGGGCGCTCTTTTTCCGCACCGGCCTGCCGGAGGCTTACGTGCTGGCAAAGGCCGCTGAGAGAGGACGGGACCACCATGAACCTGACCACCCAGGCCATCGTCCTGCGGGCGGTGAACTACAAGGAATCGGACAAAATTCTGACCCTACTGACCCGTGACAGCGGTAAGCTGACGGTGACGGCACGGGCCTGCCGCAAAAGCCGCAAACAGGGAGGCGGCGTCTCCGCTGCCGCTCAGCTTTTGGTCTGGTCCGACGTGGTCCTCAAGGAGTACCGGGGCCGCTGGACCCTCAGCGAGGCGGTGACGAATCGGGAGTTCCGGGGCGTCCGGGAGGACCTGGACAAAATGGCCCTCGGCTCCTACTTCGCGGAGGTGACGGAGCTGCTGGCCCCGGAGGGGGTCCCCGCCCCGGAGCTGCTGGCCCTGCTGCTGAACTCCCTCTATGCCCTGGAGAGCCTGGACCGGCCCCTGCCGCTGGTCAAGGCGGCCTTCGAGCTGCGGGCCATGTGCCTGGCGGGATACGCCCCCGCCCTGGACCGGTGCGCCCTCTGCGGCGCAGAGCAGCCGGAGGAACCCCGCTTCCACCTGCGGGAGGGCGTGCTGCACTGCCGGGGCTGCCGGGTGGGGGACGGCATCTCCCTGCCCCTGGACGCCGGGAGCCTGACCGCCATGCGGCACATCGTCTCCTGCCCCTCCAAGCGGCTGTTCTCCTTCCGGCTCTCCGGGCCGGGGGAAAAGCGGCTGGGGGACGCGGCGGAGGGGTTTTTGCTGACCCAGTTGGAGCGGGGGTTTTATACATTGGACTTCTATAAACAAATCAAAACCAATTAGCAATTAGCAATGCGCAAAACAATTAGCAATGTGCAATTAGCAATGTGCAATGACCGGGTTTGCAACCGTGTTCGTGCTACGGGAGCGTCGGTGGAAAACTTGTAGCATACCGGGCAAAGATGCTGGTCAAAGAGCAAGCACAACGATTCCTCGCCGTAAGGTGACAACGGAGCGCTTGGTTTCCACATAATTGCACATTGCACATTGCTAATTGCTAATTTGAATTGCGTTTCCAATTTGAAAAAGGATCGACTATGACAGACTTATACGAAAAATCCATCCACACCCTGGAGCTGCCCCGCGTGCTGGAGCTGCTGGCGGAGCAGGCGGTCAGCGACGGGGCCAAGGAGCGCTGCCTGGCCCTGCGGCCCAGTGGCGAAGAGGTGGAGGTGCTGCGCCGCCAGGCGGAGACCACCGCGGCGCGGGACATGATGGACCTCCACGGCAACCCGGCCCTTGCCAACCTGAAACCGGTGGACGCCACCCTCCAGCGGGCGGCGCTGGGGGGCGCGCTGAACAACCGGGAGCTGCTGGAGGTGGCGGCGGTGCTGCGCACCGCCCGGAACGTGGCGGCCTACAGCGGCTTCGGGGAGAAAAGCACCATCCTGGACCCCCTGTTCCGCAGTCTGGTCCCCGACCAGGGGCTGGAGAACCGCATCACCGGGGCCATCCTCTCCGAGGACGAGGTGGCCGACAGCGCCAGCCCCGCCCTGGCGGACATCCGCCGCCACATCCGCAGCGCCTCCGGCAAGGCCCGGGAGGTGTTGCAGCGGCTCATCTCCTCCTCCGCGTCCAAATATTTGCAGGAGGCCATCATCACCATCCGCAACGACCGCTTCGTGGTGCCGGTGAAGGCTGAGTGCCGGGGCAGTGTTCCCGGCCTTATCCATGATGTATCCGCCTCCGGCTCCACCCTGTTCGTGGAGCCCATGGCGGCGGTGCAGGCCAACAACGAGCTGCGGGAGCTGCTGAGCCGGGAGGAAAAAGAGATCGCCCGCATCCTGGCGGAGCTTTCCGCCCTGGCCGCCCAGCGCCGGGAGGATATCCTGCTGGACTATGACCTGCTGCTCCAACTGGACGTGATTTTCGCCAGGGGCAAGCTCTCCTACGCCATGAACGGGATGCCCCCCAGACTGTCCCACAGCGGCGGCTTCCACTTCCGCAAGGCCCGCCACCCCCTGCTGGACCCCAAAACGGCGGTACCCATCGACCTGCGGCTGGGGGAGGACTTCGATACATTGGTCATCACCGGCCCCAACACCGGCGGCAAGACGGTGACGCTGAAAACCGCCGGACTGCTGACGCTGATGGCCCAGTGCGGCCTGCACCTGCCCGTGGGGGACGACAGCAGCTTTTCCATCTTCCAGGCGGTGCTGGCGGACATCGGGGACGAGCAGTCCATCGAGCAGAGCCTGTCCACCTTCTCCTCCCACATCACCAACATCGTGGAAATTCTTGCTCAGGCGGGAGAGGACACCTTAATTCTCTTCGACGAGCTGGGAGCGGGCACCGACCCCATCGAGGGTGCGGCGCTGGCTGTCGCCATCATCGAGGAAGCCCGGAGCATCGGGGCGCGGGTGGCGGCCACCACCCACTATGCCGAGCTGAAAGTTTACGCCATGACCACGCCGGGGGTGGAGAACGCCTCCTGCGAGTTCAACGTGGAGACCTTGCAGCCCACCTACCGGCTGCTCATCGGCGTTCCCGGCAAGTCCAACGCCTTCGCCATTTCCCGGCGGCTGGGCCTGCCGGAACACGTCATCGCCAACGCGGGAGGCCGCATCGACCGGCAAAACGTCCAGTTTGAGGACGTGCTGACCCGGCTGGAGCAGCAGCGCCAGGAGCTGGAGGACCAGCAGCAGAAGGCGGAAAAGCTCCGCCGCCAGATGGAACAGGACGCCGCCGCCGCTGCCGAGAGCCGCCGGGCCATCGAAGAGGAGCGCTCCAAGGTGGTGGACAAGGCCCGCGCCGAGGCCCAGCAGATTTTGGACGACGCCCGCAGCGCCTCCAACCGGGTATTTCATGAGCTGGACGGCATGAAAAAGCGCCAGAAGCAGGGCCAGGAGGCCGGGGACACCAACGCCCAGCGCGCCGAGCTGCGCCGCCAGTTGAACCAGGCCAGCCAGCGGGTGGGCCAGAGCCGCAGCCTGCCCCAGCCGGAACCCTCCCGCCCCGCTCAGGAGGGGGACACGGTGGAGCTGCTCAGCCTGGGCACCCGCGCCCAGGTGCTCTCCGTGGGCAAGGACGGGGCCTTGCAGCTCAAGGCCGGCATTTTGACCATCTCCGCCACCCAGGACGAGGTGCGGGTGGTCTCCGCCGCCTCCGCCCAGCCCAAGAAGCAGCCCCAGCGCAAATCCAACACCGCTCACCACCAGGTCACCCGCAGCAGCGTGGGCCAGGAGCTGGACATCCGGGGCATGACCTGCGACGAGGGCGTGGCCATGGTGGAGCGGTTTTTGGACAGCGCAGTGATGGCCCACCTGACCGGCGTCTCCATCATCCACGGCAAGGGCACCGGCGTCCTCCGCCAGGCGGTCCACCAGTACCTGAAAACCTGCAAGTACGTCAAGCGCTACCGGCTGGGCCGGTTCGGAGAGGGCGAGGACGGTGTCACCGTTGTTGAACTAAAATGACACAAATCTTGCATATTCTGAGGCATATTTCGCCCTTTCCCTGCGGCTTTCGTACCATTTTCACGACAATGTGGCATATTTCCTCGCCCGGTGGGAAAAAGTTTGTTAAATTTGACATTGACGGCGGGAAATAAAATTTGTTATGATATACTCCAGCTATAACAGGATAGCCTTTGGGGAGGAATCTTTCATGACTGTAAAAGAAGCGGTTGTCAGCAGCAAGGTTGGCCTGTATGCGCGCCCTGCCACGTTTTTCATCCAGAAAGCCAATGAGTACGTCAGCTCTATCTGGGTGGAGGTCGAAGACAGCCGGGTAAACGCCAAAAGTCTGCTGGGAGTGCTGTCTATGGGCATTCTCCAGGGAACCGTTGTGAAACTGATGGCAGACGGACCGGACGAAAAAGAGGCCATCGACGGCCTGGTGGAAGTCCTGGCCTGCGATACCGTCAACTGATCTGTTTTTAGGACAAAAATCAGCGCCGCAGGGTTTTGCGGCGCTTTTTTTGTGAACAGCCACACCGGGAGGCGGCAATGACCAAGGAAGAATTGAAGGAAAAGGCCCACTCCCTCCCCCTCCAGCCGGGCGTCTACATCATGATGGACAAGGCGGGAGAGGTCATCTACGTGGGCAAGTCCCGGGCGCTGAAAAACCGGGTCAGCCAATACTTCGCGGACCTGGCCAGTCACACGGGCAAGACCCGGGCCATGGTCAGCCAGATCGACCACTTCGACTATATCCTGGCCGACAGCGAGTTTGAGGCCCTGGTGCTGGAAAACTCCCTCATCAAGCGTCACAAACCCAAGTATAACATCTTATTAAAGGATGACAAGGGATACCCCTATATCCGCCTGTCCGTCAAGGACGAGTACCCCCGATTCTCCCTGGCCTCCCGGTCTGTGGACGACGGGGCCAGGTACTTCGGTCCCTACGGCAGCCGGGGCAGCAGCTACGAGATCATCAAGACCGTCTCCGCCGCCCTGCGCCTGCCCACCTGCAAGAAGAAGTTCCCCCGTGACATCGGCAAGGAGCGGCCCTGCCTGAACCACCATCTGGGCACCTGCGACGGCTGGTGCCAGCCGATGATGAGCGCGGAGGAGTACCAGTCCCGCATCCGCCAGGCCATCCGCCTGCTGGACGGCAAATTCGCCCAGGTGGAAAAGGAATTAGAAGAAGAAATGCTCCGGGCATCGGCGGAGCTGCGGTTCGAGAACGCCGCCGAGCTGCGGGACCGCTTGCAGGCCATTCAGCTCCTGGGCACCCGGCAAAAGGTCGTCGCCGGGGCCGGAGCGGACACCGACGTGGTGGGCTTCTATCGCGGCGAGGCCAAAAGCTGTTTTGTGGTGCTGCACTTCCTGGACGGGGCGCTGGCGGACCGGGACACAGAGCTGTTGCCCACCCCCATGGAGGAAGAAGAACAGGACGTGGTCTCCGCGCTGGTGAGCCAGTACTACGGTGACCGGGGCAACCTGCCCCGACAGATCTTGCTGCCCTGCCAGGTGGAGGGCCGGGAGGCCCTGCAACAACTGCTGACCCAGGCGGCGGGCCGCAAAGTGGAGCTGCTGGTGCCCCAGCGGGGGGATAAAGTGCGGCTGGTGGAGCTGGCGGGGAAAAACGCCGCCGACGAAGCCGAGCGCGCCACCACCAAGGAGGAGCGGCAGAACCGCCTGATGGAGCTGCTGGGCAGCATGATGGGGCTGGAGAGCGTCCCCCACCGGTTCGAGGCGTATGACATCTCCAACACCGGTTCGGCGGACATCGTGGCCTCCATGACCGTCTTTGTGGACGGAAAACCTCTGAAAAAGGACTACCGCCGGTTTCGGCTCAAGGACATGACCGGCCCCGACGACTACGCCTCCATGGAGCAGGTGCTGACCCGGCGGTTCCGCCGCTACCTGGACGGGGACGAGAAATTTTCCACCCTGCCCGACGTGCTGCTGATGGACGGCGGTCTGGGCCAGGTCCACGCGGCGGAAACGGTGCTGGAGACGATGGGGCTGACCGTCCCCGTGTTCGGCATGGTGAAGGACGGACGCCACCGCACCCGCGCTCTGGTGGCGGGGGACGGGCGGGAGATCGGCATCCAGTCCAACCAGGCGATTTTCTCCATGATCGGCCGTATCCAGGAGGAAACTCACCGCTTCGCCATCACCTACCACCGGGAGAGCCACGCGAAACACACCGTCGCCTCGGAGCTGGAGGCCATTCCCGGCGTGGGAGAGGCCCGGCGCAAGGCGCTGATGAAGCAGTTCAAGAGCGTGAAGAACATCCGCGCCGCCAGCTATGAGGAATTGTGCCAGGCGGTGCCGAAAAACGCCGCGAAGGCGGTGTATGAGCATTTCCACCCGGAAGAAGAGAATAATTAGCAATTAGCAATGTGCGTTTATAATTAGCAATTAGCAATGTGCAATGTGCAATTATGATTGCCCCGCTGGTTCAGCTGTGGGGAGAACCCCTCCGCCACCGCCTAAAGGCGGCGGCCCTCCTCCCCTTTCAGGGGAGGCAAGGGGGATAGTGCTTGTCGTCTGATGTCAATTTTGTCCGACAAAAATGGGGCTTTTAGTGAGAACCAGCGCCTTCTAGCTGCTCATCGCCAGCCACTAAAAAAACAGCGGCTGCAAACCAATCATTGTACATTGCTAATTGCACATTGCACATTGGATAAAAGGAGGATTCGCCATGCGCGTCATCACCGGTACGGCCAGAGGCCGTCGCCTGGGCGAACTGCCCGGCATGGAGACCCGCCCCACCACTGACCGGGTGAAGGAGGGTATGTTCAACATCATCCAATTCGACATTGAGGGCCGCCGGGTGCTGGACCTCTTCGGCGGCACCGGCCAGCTTGGCATCGAGTGCCTGAGCCGGGGGGCGGCGGAGTGCGTCTTTGTGGACCAGCGGAAGGACGCGGTGAAGCTCATCCGGGACAACCTGCGGGTCACCGGCTTCACCGACAAGGCCAAGGTGGTCCAGGGGGATTCCATTGGGTATCTCAACACCGCCCGCCAGCCCTTCCATCTGGTGTTCCTGGACCCGCCTTATGACAGCGGTTTGCTGGAATCTGCGCTGAAAAAGCTCGCTGCAATTGACATTTTGACGGATAATGGTATAATCATCTGTGAGAGCCGCGCAGAGGCCACCCTGCCCGACCTGCCCGCCCCCTTTGTCAAGAGCAAGGACTACCGTTACGGCAAGATCAAGGTCACTCTCTATCGAAAGGAAGGCTGACGCCATGAGGACTGCCATCTATCCCGGCAGCTTTGACCCCGTCACCGCGGGGCATCTGGACATCATCCAGCGGGCGGCGGCCCAGTTTGACCGGCTGGTGGTCTGCGTGATGTACAACTCGGAAAAGCAGGGCCTGTTCACCCCGGCGGAGCGGGCGGAGCTGATCCGCCGGAGTTTGTCCGAACTGGACGGCGTGGACAACGTGGAGGTGGATTACGCCGACGGCCTGCTGGTGGACTACGCCCGCCGCCAAAACGCCAACTGCGTGGTCAAGGGCCTGCGGCGGGTGGCGGACTTCGAGGCGGAGATGCAGATGGCCGACCTGAACCGGCAGCTCAGCCCCGGCGTGGACACTCTGTTTCTCACCGCCCGGCCTGACCTGGCCTTTATCAGTTCCACCATCGTCAAGGAAATGGCCCGGTATCAGGTGGACCTGCGGGGCTACGTGGCCGGGAGCATCGCGGACGACGTGACCGAGCGGATGCGCCAAAGATTAGAAAATCAATAGACGAAGCGGTTTGAGAATTAGCAATTAGCAATTAGCAATGTGCAATGTGCAATGTGAAATTGAGCTATTAGCTGCTAGCTGTTAGCCATTAGCCTGGGCAGTGCTTACTGTTTTGACGGCATTTTGTCCAACATGGTGCAGGTTTTCCACAGAGAACTATCGTTCGATAATTGACCACCCCTCTTGCCTCCGCCGTCAAGCGGCACTTCCGCTGCGCTCCCTGCCCTGAAAGGGGAGGAGGGCCGCCGCCTTTAGGCGGTGGCGGAGGGGTTTGGGCACAAGGTTGAGCAAAAGCGATGGCCAGATAACGGAAAATACCCGTTTCTTTGCGAAAAACGTTTTCGACTGCGTCCCGGTGATACAGCTGTGGCTGCAAAGCCGGTCATTGCTCATTGCTAATTGCACATTGCAAATTAAAAACAAAGGGGAGGGTGCAGTTAATGGCAAACAAGGAAAAGGTAAACGAGCTGCTGAACACGCTGTACGAGATGATCGACGAGGCCAGAGGCGGCTTCGGCGGCACCTGCCGGATCGACCGGGACAAGGCCCTGGACATCCTGGACGAGGTGCGCCGGGTGTTCCCGGTGGAGATCGACGAGTCCCAGCGGATCATGGCCCAGCGGGCGGAGTATCTGTCCCGGGCGGAGAAGGACGCAGACCGCATCCGCAAGCAGGCCGAGGAGCAGGCCCGCCAGATGATGGACGACAGCGAAATTCAGGCCAGGGTCAAGGCCAAGGCCACTGAGATCCTCCAGGAGACGGAGCGCCGGAGGGACGAGATGATCCGCCAGGCGGAGACCGCCGCCAGCGAGGCCACCGCCAAGGCGGAGCAGCGCTCCACGGAGTTGCAGCAGGCGGCCAACAGCTACTGTGACGACGTGCTGCGCCGGACGGAGGAGGCTCTGAACGAGGCTCTGACCGAGGTGCAGCAGGCCCGCAGCCAGTTCCAGGCCCTCTCCGGCAAGGAGAAGGGCAAGAAAAAGACCGCTTACGATGCGGAGAAAGAATAAAGGTCACGCTTCTTTTTGCGTTGTCATGTACCAGAAACCCCTCCGCCACCGCCTGCGGCGGCGGCCCTCCTCCCCTTTCAGGGGAGGCGAGAGGGGTGGTCAGTTGTCTAATAATACTTCTATGCAGAAAACGTATACTGCGTTGAGCAAAAGAAGTAACCAGGCCCTACGTCTTACAGGCCCGGCAGCGTTTGCCAGACGTTGCCGGGCTTTTTGTTCCCATTATCCGCCAAAAATGGAGAAAAAAGGAATGTCTCGCGGAAGAAAGGATGCAGACCGAATCTTTTTGCGGTGAAATGACCACAAAATCGACAAAAAATTTCAGAAACCCCGCCGCCCAACGAAAAAAATCTAAGAAAAAAAGGCTTGCTATTTCCAAAAGGCTGAATTATACTATAAGATACCGGTGGTAGTAAAGTGGTCCTTTGTGGAGGAATAAGCGGCAAAGTGGAGCGGAGGTGGCGCAGTTGACCGGGAAATCCGAGCATAACCTGGACAGCAAGGGCCGTCTCATCCTGCCCGTGCGGTTCCGCGCCGACTTGGGCGAGGCGTTCTACGTCGCCGCAGGCTACCACAGGACCCAGGAGGGGAAACTGATCCCCAACCTGACCCTCTACCCCATGGACGCATGGAACGACATGTGCGCCAAGTTCGCCGCCCTGCCGGAGGACGAGAGCAGCGTGGCGGAGGCGTTCTTCGCCTCGGCGGAGCGCTGCGAGCCGGACAGCCAGTACCGCATCGTCATCCCCAGCTACCTGCGGGAGTACGCCCAACTGAAAAAGGCCGTGGTGCTCATCGGCTGCAACACCCGCGCCAAGCTGTGGGACGCCGACCTGCTGGCCCAGACCGAGAGCATGAAGCTGAGCGTCAACAACATCGCCCGCATGATGCAGGCCATCCGGGGCTGACATCACACCATCAAAAACCAAAGGAGCTGTTCATGGAAGAGCTGACCCATCGCCCGGTGCTGCTGCAAGAGTGCATCCAGGGCCTGCGCATCCGCCCGGAAGGGGTTTATATCGACGGGACCCTGGGGCGGGCAGGCCACAGCCGGGAGATCGCCAAACGGCTGAACGGCGGGCGGCTCATCTGCATCGACCGGGACCAGGCGGCGCTGGACGCCGCCCAGGTGCGCCTGGCCGACTATATGGACCGGGTCACGCTGGTCCACGACAACTTTGTCAACATCCCCCAGGTGATGGATGAATTAGGTATCCAGGGGGCCGACGGGGTGCTGCTGGACCTGGGGGTGTCCTCCCCCCAGTTGGACGACCCCAGCCGCGGTTTTTCCTACATGCACAACGCGCCGCTGGACATGCGCATGGACCAGACCCAGCCCCTGACCGCCGCCCAGGTGGTCAACGAGTGGCCGGAGCAGGAGCTGAGCTTCATCCTCTCCCGGTACGGGGAGGAACGGTACGCCCGCTCTATCGCCGCCGCCATCGTCCGCCGGCGGGAAGAACGGCCCATCGAGGAAACTCTGGATTTGGTGGAGGTCATCAAGTCCGCCATGCCCGCCGCCGCCCTGCGGGAGAAGCAGCACCCGGCCAAGCGGAGCTTTCAGGCCATCCGCATCGCCGTCAACGATGAGCTTTCCGCTTGCTCCCAGGCGGTGGACGCCATCATCCCCCGGCTGAATCCGGGCGGGCGGCTGTGTGTCATCACCTTCCACTCCCTGGAGGACCGGCTGGTGAAAAACGGCTACCAGGCCCAGGCCAGAGGGTGCATCTGCCCGCCGGAGTTCCCGGTGTGCGTCTGCGGCAGGACCCCGGCCATCAAAATGACCCCCAAGAAGCCCATCCTCCCCTCAGCGGAGGAAATAAAGGAGAATCCCCGCGCCCGCAGTGCCAAGCTGCGCATCGCGGAAAAAGTATAAAACGATTTTCAAAGGGGAAAATCCCCTATACTTCACAAAAGAGAGGTAGTTCATCATGGCTGCACGACGCAAAAGACAGAACCCTTTTCAGACGGCTATCAGCGGAAATGTGGCCTATGATGTCAACACCCGCGGCAACGTCGCCTATGAGCCGGAGCGCGAGGAGCGCACGGAACAGCAGCGCATTTCCGACACCGGTCTCCAGCGGGCCAAAAATGCCCGCCGCCAGCCGGTAGAGCTGCGCAAGCAGCAGCCCGTCTCCCTCACCGCCGTGGCCGGTTTCGTGCTGGTGGCGATGCTGGCGGTGGGTGTGCTGACCAGCTACATCCAGCTCAACAGCGTTTACGCCGAGACCATCACCGCCCAGACCGAGCTGACCGAGCTGGAGGACACCTACACCAAGCTGGCCGCCGAGGAAGAAGAAGTGTTCGACAGTGAGACCCTGCTCCAGGCAGCGGAGGACGCCGGGCTGACCGAGCCAAGCGCCAGCCAAAAGGTCTACATCGAGTTCTCCTCCCCGGACAACACCGTGGTCTATACCCAGCAGGAGCAGGCTACCGGGCTGCGGGGCTGCTGGCAGGCAGTGGTCTCCTTCTTCACCGGCCTGGGGGCATATTTCAGTTAAACGGGACATATCAGTGTTTTGGACGAGAGAACGGCAACAGCCATAAGAAACAACAGAGGGCGTAAGAAGAGTACATTCTTGCGCCCTTCTTCGACAGCCGGGGAGGTGGACGAATGAACAGGCAAAAGCGAAAAAAGAGCAGCAGCCGCCAGGCCAACCGGCGCATTTTTCGCAGGACGGTGTTTCTGCTGGTCATCTGCGGCGTGGTCATGTTCCTCCCCATCATCTACAAGCTGTGGTACTGGCAGATCAGCCGCCACGACGAGATCGAGCAAAAGGCGGTGCAGCAGCAGACCAGCGAGCTGTCCGTCTCTGCCCAGCGGGGGGCCATCTACGACTCCGAGGGCAATGTGCTGGCTATCAGCGCCAGTGCCTACGACGTGATTTTGTCCCCCAAGGCCATCAACGACAAGCAGCAGGAGCTGGATGCCGCCGCAGAGGAAGCCCAGGAGAAGGGCGAGGACCCCGGCGAGGTCCTGGACGTGGTGGAGACCATCGCCACCGGCCTTTCCGAGATTTTGGACGGCGTGGACGCGGACAGCATCCGGGAGAAGTGCCAGGACACCAACAGCCAGTACAAAAAAATCGCCACCAAGCTGGACGCCACCACCGAGGCGGAGGTGCGGGCGTTCATGGACGAATATGACCTCTCCGGCTGCATCTACCTGACCCCCAACTCCAAGCGGTACTACCCCTATTCCACCCTGGCCGCCCAGATCATCGGCTTCACCAACGACAACGGCGGCGCTTACGGCATCGAGGCCGAGCTGGACGACGAGCTGGCCGGGACCTCCGGCCTGGTGGTCACTGCCCAGAACGCCAGCGGAACCGACCTGCTGAATTTCTATCAGGAGTATTACGACGCGGAGAGCGGCAGCACCGTCACCCTGACCCTGTCCACCGAAATTCAGAAGCTCTGCGAGGACGCGCTGGCGGACGGCGTGGAGAAATACGACGCCCAGAACGGCGGCTTTATCATCGTCATGGACTGCGACAGCGGCGCCATTTTGGGCATGGCCAGCAGTCCCACCTACGACCTGAACAACTACAGCACCATCATCGACTCAGTGCTCCAGGAGGAAGTGGAGTCCGGGGCCATCACCGAGTCAGAGGCGCTGAACGAGATGTGGCGCAACAAGGCGCTGAACGACACTTACGAGCCTGGCTCCACTTTCAAGTCGCTGGTGCTGGCCGCCGCATTGCAGGAGGGGGTCGTCAGCGAGGAGACCACCTTCAACTGCACCGGCTCCGTCACCGTCTCCAACTACACCATCCGCTGCTCCAACCGCTCCGGCCACGGCCTCCAGACCCTGGCGGAGGCGGTGGGCAACTCCTGCAACCCGGCCTTTATCTCCATCGGCCAGAGCCTGGGCGCGGAGACCTTCTACTCCTACATGGAGCGGTTCGGCCTGATGGATTCCACCGGCATCGACCTGCCCGGTGAGAGCGCCAACGTCATCTGGAGCCTGGACAACTTCGGCATCACCGAGCTGGCCACCGCCTCCTTCGGGCAGCGGTTCACCGTCACCCCCATCAGCCTCATCACCGCCATCAATGCGGTGGTCAACGGTGGCTATCTCTACACCCCCCATGTGGTGCAGAGCATCGTGGACGCCGACGGCGACACCACCTATGAGGCGGACACCACCCCCGTCCGGCAGGTCATCAGCGAGGAGACCTCCCAGCGCTGCGCCACCATCCTGGAGGGGGTCGTCACCAGCTTCACCGGGCGCAACGCCTATATGTCCGGCTACCGCATCGGCGGCAAGACCGGCACCTCCCAGACCCTGGTGGATGACGAGTACATCGTCTCCTTTATGGGTTTCGCCCCGGCGGACGACCCGGAGATCATCGTACTGGTGGCCTTCGACTCCCCCCAGGTGGACGCGGCGGGCAGCAACTATTCCACCACCGGCTACTACATCTCCGGCGGCAACATGGCCGCGCCGGTGGCGGGGCAGCTCATCGCGGATATCCTGGACTATATGGGCTACGAAAAGCAGTATACCGACGACGACCTCTCTGGCGTCAGCGTCTCCATGCCCGCCCTGGCTGGGCTGAGCGAGAGCGAGGCGGCGGAGGCGCTGGAGGCCAAGGACCTGACCTATCGGGTGGTGGGCGACGGGGAGACCGTCACCGACCAGTGCCCCGCCTCCGGGTCCACCCTGCCCAGCGGTAGCGAGGTCATTCTCTATATGGGGGAGGAGGCCCCCGACGACACCGTCACCGTCCCGGACCTGACCGGCATGACGGTGGACCAGGCAAAGGAGGCGCTTAGCGAGCTGGACCTCTACATGACGGCCACCGGCTCCTCCAGCTACTACAACAGCACCACGCTGGCTTACAGCCAGAGCACCGCCGCCGGGACCGAGGTGAAGCGGGGCAGCGTCATTACGGTGAACTTCGCCGACAGCGCCGTGGCCGACTACGCAGGACAGGAAATTGATGATTAGTCCAAGAATCCCGCTGACGGCGGTGATCGGCGGGGCAGGCAAGACCTGTACGGCGCATCTGGTACGCCGGATGCTGGAGGACGGCGCGAACCAGACCACCGGCCTCATCACCACCCGCCACAGCTACGTGCGGGACGAAGTGCTTCCGCCCCCGGCTTGGCCGGGGTGGGCGCGGCAACTGCCGGACATCCTGGACCGCATGGCGGACGCAGGGTGTGACCGGGCGGTGTTCACCATGACCGTCCCCATGCTGGCGGCGGGGCTGGCGGAACAACTGCCTCTGGAGCTGGCGGTGGTCACCAGTCTGCAAAACGAGCAGGAGGCCGAGCTGGTGTTCGAGAAACTGTCCGGCCGGTGCGAGACGCTGGTGTGCTGCATCGACGACGGCGACGTGCGCCGCCTGGCGGAGCTGTGGCCCGGCAAAAAGCGCACCTACGCCGAAAAGCGGGGAGAGGCCGATGTCAATGGCCGAAATCTGCGCCTGCTGCGGAACCGCATCGAGTTCGAAGCGCTGACCGACCAGGGCATCTCCCGGGTGCGGCTGCCCATCCCCGGCGGTTTCGGCCTCTACCACAGCCTGGCCGCCCTGACAGTGGGACAGCTTTGGGGCGTTCCCCTGGGGCGGATGGTGGAGGTGCTGGGCCACGCCGGAGGCGTGCCGGGCCGCATGGAACTGCACGAGCTGGACGGCGGCGTGGCCGCCCTCATCGACAGCGCCGCCACCCCGGAGCAGATGGAAAATTTGCTGCTCACCGCCCGTTCCATGGCCCAGGGGCGGCTGCTGCTGGTCTGCGGCGCGCCGGGCGACCGGGACCGGAGCCGCCGGGCGCAAATCGGCTCGGTCATCTCCCGCATGGCCGACCGGGTCTATCTCACCGCCGACGACCCCCGCACCGAGCCGGTAGAGAACATCTGCCGGGACATCCGCGCCGGGATGCAGGGCCGGAAGGGGACGTTGGTCCCCGATAGGGCCAAAGCCATCCGCCGGGCGGTATCTGCGGCGGAGCCGGGGGATTTGGTCATCCTCGCCGGGCGGGGCGACCGCACCACCATGCTGGTGGGCCGGGAGGAAGCGCCCTTCGATGAGCGGACGATTTTAAAGGAATTTCAAACAGAAATGAGCTGTTAGCTATTAGCCGTTAGCTGTTAGCCAGAAAGTGCTCATTTTGTGGGTGTCCCTTTGCATCAGACGTATTTGTTTGCGTGGAAGTTTTCCCACACGCCTGTAGGGGCGGCCCTTGGCCGCCCGTCAAACCGCCTGCTTATCCAGGGCGGCCACGGGCCGCCCCTACACATACGATAGTAAGAAGCGGAACCCATCAAAAATTCAAACAGACGGATAAAACCCACTGTTTTCCGTATAAAATAGAAAGAAATAAGGCTCTTAAATGACAGAGCCGAAGGAGCGAAAGATGAGAGCAATTATCAGCCTGGTTGTGGCCTTTGCCGCCACGGTGCTTATTGGACACTTTTTAATTCCCTGGCTCCACGCCCTGAAGGCGGGCCAGACCATCAAGGAAATTGGCCCCAAGTGGCACATGTCCAAGCAGGGCACCCCCACCATGGGGGGCCTGATGTTCATCGGGGGCAGCTTTTTGGCCCTGGTGCTTTTGGGGTGGAGCGACTTTGTCAGCGGCGACTTCGGGGCGCTCATTGTGTTCTGCTTTGCCCTGGTGTTCGGCGTCATCGGCTTTATCGACGACTACAAAAAGGTCCGCTACCACCAGAACGAGGGCCTCACCGCCGCGCAGAAGTTCCTGCTCCAGTTGGTGGCGGCCATCGTGTTCACCCTGCTGCTGCGGAACACGGGGTATCTGAACCCCGACCTCTATATCCCCTTCGCCAACGTGATGGTGGAGATCCCGTGGGTGGTGTACATGGTCTTTGCCGCCTTCGTGATGGTGGGGACGGTGAACGCCGTCAACATCACCGACGGCGTGGACGGCCTGGCCACCGGCGTGACCATCCCGGTGATGGTGTTCTATCTGGCCACGGCGCTGCTGTGGGGCTATACGGAGCTGGGGGTGCTCAGCGCCGCCATGCTGGGGGGCCTGCTGGGGTTCCTGGTCTATAACTTCCACCCCGCCAAGGTGTTCATGGGGGACACCGGCTCCCTGTTCCTGGGGGGCATGGTCTGTGGGATGGCCTTTGCGTTGGATATGCCGCTGATTTTGATTCTGGTGGGCATCATCTATATCGCGGAGACCGCTTCCGACATCATTCAGGTGACGTACTTCAAACTGACCCACGGCAAGCGCATCTTCCGCATGGCCCCGCTGCACCACCACTTCGAGATGGGCGGCTGGAGCGAATACAAGCTGTTCGCCGTGTTTTCCGGCATCACTGCTGTGGCGTGTGTGTTGGCGTATCTGGGCGTAATGGGACGGTAAAGGATAGAATACGGCTACTCTTTTTGCACCTGTCTAATCAACTTCGTTTGGAACTATTGCCAACGCCTGTAGGGGCGGCCCTCGGCCGCCCGGGGTAAGCAGGGGGTTCCTGCGGGCGGCCACGGGCCGCCCCTACACAGGTGGCACAGCTTTTGCGCCAAACCCGCGAAAAGGAACGCTAAACAATACTATCTGTATAATCAACATAGACTATTACATTTCGACAGGAAAGGAGGGGCCGTATGGCAGTCAAATCATCCCGGCGGGGACTGCACCGCCATCAGCAACTGGCGAAAGGGCCGATCGACCTGCCCTTTCTGATGCTGGTGCTGCTGTTGTTGGGCATCGGCCTCATCATGCTGCTGTCGGCCTCGTCCTACGCCGCCCTCTATGACCGGGCGGCGGGGTATAACGCCTCCGCCGGCACCCTGGGCGACCCCTATTATTACTTCAAGCGGCAAGCGCTCTTCGCCGTGCTGGGCATTGTGGCAATGCTGCTGGTCTCCCGGTTTGATTACCAGCACCTGCGCATCCTGTCGGTGCCGGTGCTGCTGGTGGCCATTGTGCTGCTGATTTTGGTGCTGACCCCACTGGGCGTCACCCAGAACAACGCCACTCGCTGGCTGCGGTTGGCGCTGGTGGCCGGGCCGACCTACCAGCCCTCGGAGGTCGCCAAGCTGGGCGTGGTGCTGTTTTTCTCCGCCCGGCTGTCCAAGCGGCGGCAGGGACCGCCGAAGTTTGCCCGGCGGTGGCCTCAGCCCTGGGAAAACATTCGTTATTTCTTCTACTGGAGCGACTTGGCGGAGCTGATCCCCTATGGGATAATTCTGGTGCTCATCGCCGTGCTAATGCTCATGGAACCCCATATGTCCGGCACCCTGTTGGTGCTGGCCGCAGGCGCGGCCATCCTGTTCGCCGCCGGGATTCGGCTGGGCTGGTTCGCCCTGGGCGCAGGTGCAATGGGGGCTGTGGCCTATGCGGTCATCTTCGTGATGGGCTACAACAGCAGCCGCATCGCCATCTGGCTGGACCCCTGGTCCGACCCCACCGACACCGGCTATCAGGTGGTGCAGTCCCTCTATGCGGTGGCCTCTGGAGGGCTGACCGGCCTTGGCTTCGGCCTGAGCCGCCAGAAATACCTCTACCTGCCCGAAGAGCAAAACGACTTTATCTTCGCTATCATCTGCGAGGAGCTGGGCTTCATCGGGGCCACGCTCATTGTGGTGCTGTTCGCCCTGCTGGTCATCCGGGGTTACTGGTTGGCCCTCCACGCCAGGGACCGGTTCGGCTCCCTGCTCATCGTGGGCATCACCACCCTGCTGGCGGTGCAGGTGTTCCTGAACATGGCGGTGGTGCTGAACCTGATCCCCGCCACGGGCATTTCCCTGCCCTTCTTCTCCTACGGCGGCACCGCGCTGCTCATTCAGCTCGTGGAAATGGGCATTATCCTGTCCGTCTCCCGGCAGATCGCCCCGCCGAAACAGGGGTGAGCGAGTGGCTAGTGGCTTATTGTAGGGGCGGCCCGTGGCCGCCCGCAGGAACCACCTGCCTGCCCAGGGCGGCCACAGGGAGCGAAGCGGAAGTACCGCTTGACGATAAGGGCCGCCCCTACAGAAACGGGGGGAAACTGGTTTCCAAAATCACGCTTCCCATTTCCAAATCACCAACTCCATCCTCCAGGAGGGATATACCTATGAATCCGAAAATTCTCTTCACCTGCGGCGGCACCGCCGGACACATCAACCCGGCGGTGGCCCTGGCGGGCCTGTTCCAGGAGCGGGACGGCGCGGAGATTCTCTTTGTGGGGGCTGACGGCGGCATGGAGGAATCTCTTGTGCCCAAGTCCGGCTACCCCATCCGTACCGTCACCATCTCCAGCTTTTACCGTTCGGTCAACCTGAACAGCCTGAAACACAACCTGACCACCGCGAAAAACCTGCTGGTCTCCCCCGGCCAGGCCAAAAGAATCCTGGCGGAGTTCCAGCCCGACCTGGTGGTGGGCACCGGCGGCTACGCCTCCTACCCGGTGGTGAACCAGGCGGCGAAAATGGGCATCCCCACCGCCGTCCACGAGTCCAACGCCTTCCCCGGCCTGACCACCCAGCGGCTGGCCAAGGTGGTGGACAAGGTGATGGTGGGATTCGAGGAGAGCAAGAGCCACTACGAGGACCAGAGCAAGGTGGAGGTCACCGGCACCCCCGTCCGGGAGGACTTCTTCGCCCAGACCCAGGCGGAGGCCCGGACCAAGCTGGGCTTTGGGGACACCAAACCCGTGGTGGTCACCACCTGGGGCAGCCTTGGGGCGCAGGTGATGAACGACCATATGGTGGACTTCGTGGCCCGTGAGATCGAAGCGGGGACCCCCTTCCACCACATCTACGGCGTGGGGCAGCGGTACTATCAGCGGGTGCTGGACGGCATCGCCGCCCGTGGCATCGACCTGAGCCTCTACCCCAACGTGGACATCCGGGACTATATCTACGACATGCCCGTGGTGATGTCGGCGGCGGACGTGGTCCTCAGCCGGGCCGGAGCCTCCACCATCGCGGAAATTTCCGCCATCGCCCGGCCCAGCATCCTGGTGCCCTCCCCCAACGTCACCGCCAACCACCAGGAGAAGAACGCCCGCGTCCTCTCCGACCAGGGGGCGGCCATGCTGATGCTGGAGCCGGACTGCACCGGCAAAAAGCTCTATGACCAGGTCACCGACCTGCTGGACCACCGGGGACGGTTGGAGCAGATGCAGATGGAGCTGAAACGGCTCTTTGTCAGCAACGCCAACGAGCGCATTTACCAGGTGCTGAAGGACCTGATGGAGAAGTAATCCCGCTGTCAAATCGTCCAACCGGCGCATAGGATGGGATAAATCCGTTCAATGGAGGAATCCCTATGCGTGTGTTGCGAGTGGGCGGCGGCAGGCCGCTCTCCGGCGCTGTGGCCGTCCACGGGGCCAAAAACAGTGTGCTGCCCATCCTGGCAGCGGCGATTTTGGCGGGCGGCGTCAGCGTGATACATAACTGCCCCGCCCTGACCGACGTGGACGCGGCGGTGGCCATCCTGCGGCATTTGGGCTGCCGGGTTCAGCGGGAGGGCGAGACGGTGACGGTGGACTCGTCCGCCCTGACCCGTATGGACATCCCCGACGCCCTCATGCGGGAAATGCGCTCCTCGGTCATCTTTCTGGGGGCGATTTTGGCCCGGTGCGGCCAGGCGGAGCTGTCCTTTCCCGGCGGGTGTGAGCTGGGGCCACGGCCCATCGACCTGCACCTGAGCGCCCTGCGGTCCATGGGAGCGGAGATCGACGCCGCCTGTGGCGGCATCCGCTGCCGGGGACGGCTCCACGGCGCGGAGCTTTCCCTCTCCCTCCCCAGCGTGGGGGCCACGGAGAACATCATGCTGGCGGCCTGTGCCGCCGACGGCGTGACCGTTATCTCCAACGCTGCCAGAGAGCCGGAAATCGTAGATTTACAGAACTTTTTACGCACTCTGGGGGCCGACATCGACGGGGCCGGTACCTCCACCGTGACGATACGGGGCGGCGCGCCTCTCCACGGCGGCGAACACACCGTCATCGCGGACCGCATCGTGGGGGCCACCTATCTGGCCGCTGCCGCGGCCACCGGGGGCCATGTGGCCCTGGAGGGTTTGGACCGGCGGTGGCTGCTGCCGGTGCTGGACGCCTTCCGGCAGGCGGGTTGTACCGTCTCCGGCGGGGAAAAGCGAGTGGAGCTGCGGTGTGACCGACCTCTGACCGGCGTTCGGCCCATCCGCACCGCCCCCTATCCCGGCTTCCCCACCGACGCCCAGCCGATGGTCATGGCCGCCTTCTGCGGCGGCAGAGGGACTGCCGTCTTTGTGGAGAACATCTTCGAGAACCGCTACCGCCAGGCGGCGGAGCTGGCCCGCATGGGAGCTGACATCCGGGTAGAGGGACGGGTGGCCGTGGTCTGCGGCGTGCCCCGGCTCCACGCCGCCCGTCTGGAGGCGGCGGACCTGCGGGGCGGCGCGGCGTTGGTCGTGGCGGCCCTGGCCGCAGAGGGCGAGAGCCAAATCGCCGGGCTGCGTCACATCGACCGGGGGTACGCCCGGCTGGAGGAGGATCTGTCCTCCCTGGGGGCCGACATCCGGCGGGTGGACGTGGACACAGATACAGGCACAGAACGACAGCGCGAGACGCTGTGAAGGGGGAAGCGTATGGCGAACAAACGACGACACCAGCACAATTACCAGGGCAGCGGACGGCTTTGGGGCCTGTATGTCGTTTTCACGACGGTTCTGGTGCTGGCCGCCATCGGCGCGGGCTGCATCGTGTTTTTCAAGGTCAGCGGTGTGGAGGTTTACATCCGCGACAGCGACGGAAACACGGAGGCACTGGCCCAGGATGACCGTTACTCCCAGGAGGAGATATTGGAAGCCGCCGGTATCGACATCGGCGACAACCTGTTCCTGCTGAACAAAAACCGGGCGGCGGCATCCATGCTGTCCCGGCTGACCTACGTCTCCAGCGTATCCATCCAGAAAAAACTGCCCGGCACTGTGGTGCTGACCCTGACCGAAAGCGACCCGGTGGGAGCCATCCAGGACGGGGACGTCTGGTGGCTCATCGACCTGAACGGCAAGCTGCTGGAGCAGGCGGACAGCGACCAGGGCTGCACCGTCATCCTGGGCCTGACCCCGGTGGACCCGGTGCAGGGTGCGCTGCTGTCCGTGCCGGACGGCAGCGACGAGGAGGCCGGGAGCCAGACCCTCCAGTTGAGCAGTTTGCTGGAGCTGTTGACGCCCCTCCGGGATTACGCTCTGTTGGAGGACGTGGTCTCTATCGACCTGTCCTCCGAGAGCACGGTGCTGCTGGACTACGACGGGCGCATCCAGGCGAAGCTGCCCATCGAGGCCGATTATAATGAAAAAATCCGGTACTTTGCCCAGATCCTGACAGAGTATGTGGCGGAAAACTGGACGGAGGACGACACCGGTACGCTGGATATGACTTACAGCGACGAAAACCCCCATCTGGTGAAAAATGAAAAATAAAGGATAAAGGTATTGACCCCATAGAAAATATCCGATAAAATGTTATTTAGAAAAAATAGGTTTAATTACTTCCCGAATACGGAGCTGAACTTAGGAGGAAAGCATATGTCCCTTGGATTTGAGTTGGAGCCGGACACCGTTGTCAATATCAAGGTGGTCGGCGTAGGCGGCGGAGGCAACAACGTCGTCAATCGCATGGCAAATTCCGGCACCCAGGGTGTGGAATTTATCGCCGTGAACACAGACCGTCAGGCGCTGGACAACTCCTGCGCCACCAGCAAAATTCAAATCGGTGAGAAGATCACCCACGGCCAGGGCGCCGGGGCCAACCCCGAGGTGGGCCGCAAGGCCGCCGAGGAGAGCCGCAGCCAGTTGGACAAGGCCCTGGAGAACACCGATATGGTCTTTGTCACCTGCGGCATGGGCGGCGGCACCGGCACCGGCGGCAGCCCCATCGTGGCGGACGTGGCCCGGGAGAAGGGCATCCTCACCGTGGGCGTGGTCACCAAGCCCTTCAAGTTCGAGGGGCGGCGGCGGATGCTCCAGGCCGAGGCCGGCATCGAAGAGCTGAAGGAAAAGGTGGATTCCCTGGTCATCATCCCCAACGACCGGCTGAAGCACGCCACCGACCAGAAGATCACCCTGAGCAACGCCTTTGAGATCGCCGACGACGTGCTGCGCCAGGCGGTGACTTCCATCTCCGACCTGGTGACCGACGTGGGCTTCATCAACCTGGACTTTGCCGACGTGACCGCCGTCATGAAGGACGCGGGCCTGGCCCACATGGGCACCGGGCGCGCTGCGGGAGCCAACAAGGCGGAAGAGGCGGCGAAAATGGCCATCTCCTCTCCCCTGCTGGAGACCTCCATCGTAGGCGCCCGCGGCGTGCTGGTCAACATCACCGGCGACATGAACATCGGCCTGGAGGAAGTGGAGACCGCCGCCACGCTGGTGCAGGAGGCCGCCAACCCCGACGCCAACATCATCTTTGGCGCCACCTTTGACGAGAGCCTGGAGGACGAAATTCGGGTCACGGTCATCGCCACCGGCTTTGACGATACCCCCGCAGAGGAGAAAACCCCTTCTTTTTCTGAGCCGGTGCCGGAATCGCCCAAGCCCGCACCGGCGACCACACCGGGGCAAGCTCCCGCCGCTGAACCGGCCCCCGCGCCGGAGGCGGCAGCCACACCTGATCCCGCGCCGGAGCAGCCTCCCGTCTTTGTGGAGGAGCCTGTGGCCGCGCCTCAGCCGCCGAAGGAAGAGGAAGACCCATACGAGGCCATTCTCCGTATCTTTGGGAACCGACAGTAACCAACTCAGCGGCGCAGCCTGCGGCTGTGCCGCTGCTTTTCCCGTTCGTTCCGTCAAGGAGGAACCTGTTTATGATCAAAAAGAAGGACCAGATGCGCCACGCGGTCATCGAGCACATGCGGGGCGGCGAGGGTGAAATTCGCCTGGAGCACATTTTGGAGAACAGCGAGACCGGGGAGCGCACCGGCCTGTGCAGCGCCTGCACCGTGGAGCCGGGCTGCTCCATCGGTCTGCACACCCACGACACCAACGCCGAAATCTACTATATGCTGGAGGGGACGTTGGAGCTGAACCAGAACGGCCAGCTCTGCACCATCCAGGCTGGAGATGTGGTGTTCACCTCCGACGGGGAGAGCCACAGCATCGCCAACCGGGGAGACAAGCCCGCCAAGCTGCTGGCGGTGATTTTCCCGCAATAGAGTACAAGTTTCCCGCAGAGAACCAGCGTTCGACAACTGACCACCCCTTGCCTCCGCCGTCAAGCGGCACTTCCGGGGCTTCGCCCCTCCCTGCCCTGAAAGGGGAGGTGGCACGGCGTAAGCCGTAACGGAGGGGTTTCCATTGGAGTTACTGATTCAGTTGATTCAAGGGAATATCCCGATTTTACTTTGTCTGCTTTATCCACAACAAAAGCCTCCGCCGGCGGCGGAGGCTTTGCCTCTTTCAAACTGCTATGACACGAAACGACATTGAACAGCTTTTCAAAACCCTGCCCCCTGCGGCGGAGCCAGCCGAGCGACATGCGGCGGTGCTGGTCCCCCTGACCGAGAGCGACGGGGAGATCTGCGTCCTGCTGGAGGTGCGCGCCGCCGCCCTGCGGCGCCAGCCGGGGGAAATTTGCTTCCCAGGCGGCGGCATGGAGCCGGGGGAGGACGCGACATCCTGCGCCCTCCGGGAGACGGAGGAGGAGCTGGGGCTGTCCGCCCGGCAAATCGACCGTATCGCCCCGCTGCCCGCCCTGCGGCACAGCTCCGGCCAGCGGGTGGAGGCGATTCTGGGCTGGGTGAACAGTCTGGAGGGGCTGCGCCTCCAGCGGGAGGAGGTGGCGGAGGCGTTTCTGCTGCCGCTCTCGTGGCTCCGGGCCAACCCGCCCAAGTGGGCCACCTACGCCACGGTGGCGGAGCTGGACACCGCGCCGCAGGAGCTGCTGCCCTTCCTGCCCCACTACCGCCGGGAGCGGCGCACCCCCATCTGGGTCTATCAGGGCCGCGTCATCTGGGGACTGACCGCGAAAATGCTGGTGGCCCTGCTGGAGACGCTGGAGGGGATAGCGGATTAGCAGTCATACCCCAGCTTCCGGGCCACCATGCAATAGGTGGGGGTAGGCACCTGATACCGCTGGCCCAGCCGCACCACCTCGAAAATCAGACCGTCCACCTCGGACTCGTGCCCGGCCCAAATGTCCCGCTGCATAGAGGTGGAGGCGTCGGGGGACAGCGCGTCCAAAATCAGCAGATTGGCCCGGACCATGCTGGTGCGGAAGGGGTGGCCCATGGCCTCCGCCAGCGCGTCGATCTCCCGGATGAGGGCGGCAAAGGTGTCCCGCTCCGGGCCGGGGCGCTGCATGGCCTCGGCCTTCACGTCGTAGTACACGCCGCAGGCAGCGGCGGGAGAGACGTAGGAAAATTTTTGCAGAGCGTCCCGCTGGATGTTCCGAGAGAGCTGGGCCTTGACGCCGCAGCGGGTCAGGTCGGCCTGAATGTCCTTCAGCACCGGGCGGTACTCCTCCGGGGTCCGGGGGCCGTACACCACCCGCAAAATCTCCCCCTGCATGGCGACGACGCCGGGGGACTGGATGCTGGCGGCCACGTAGATGCACCCATCCGTCACCAGACTCTCCGGCAGGGAGGGCTGGAGCCGCCCGCCGGTGCCGTAGATGTTCAGAATGGGGATGACCACCGTGTCTTTGGTGCAGATGCGCTGTAAAAAGGGGATGAGTGCGTCTAAACTGTAGCCCTTGACGCAGAGAAACACCACGTCCGGCTGGCCCTGATAGTGTTCGCTGTCCGTGGCCTGGACGGGGACGGTGTACGCCGCCCCGCCGCTGGGGACGAGGGTCAGGCCGTTGTTTTGGAGGGCGGCCAGGTGCTGCCCCCGGGCGATGAGGGTCACGTCCAGCCCGCCCCGGGCCATGTGCGCGCCCAGACAGCCGCCGGTGCCGCCTGCGCCGATGATGAGGTACTTCATAGAAAAGGCTCCTTTCCAACCGCTTGCGTTGTGGCATTATTATAGCAGGTCGGGTGGCAGTTGGCAAATGGCAGAAGCCACTCCCCAAATTCTCCCCCTTGCTTTCCCGCAAAAATGTGATAGGATAAGGATAACAATCCACAAGGAGGATGGTTCACCATGAAAAAAGGAATTGCCCTGCTGCTCTGCGTGGCCCTGGCCCTGTCGCTGACCGCCTGCGGCGGCGGCGCGGAGGAAAGCGCAGAGGAGAGCGCGGACGTTGAAATTATCATCGAGGACGCCAGCGTGGAGGAGGTCGAGGACGACGCGGACGCGGTGCTGGAGGTGGACGCGCCGGAGGTGGACACCCAGGGGGCCTATCTGGTGCTGGACGCCTTCGACGCCTATGACTGGCCCTATTCCTTCGTCACCGACGAGGCGGGGACCTACACCTTCGCCACCACCAACGCCGAGGGCTACGAGGACATCACCTGGAGCATCTACCTCTTTGATGAGGAAGTGGAGGAAATAGAGGAGGGCGAGGTCCCGGCCCTGACCGGCGACGGCACCATCGAGCTGGCGGCGGATAAGTACGTCTACTGCGTCTGCTCCTACAGCAACGCCACCCAGGAGCAGGCGGTCTCCGGGGCCAGCACACTGGTCATCACCTTCGAGGCCGACGAAGCGGAGCAGGCCGACACCACCGCCGTGACCATCGACGCCGCCGACGCCTACGACAGCGGCGCGTTCTCCTTCCGGGCCTCCCAGTCGGGGATCTATCAGGCGGTCAGCGTCACTGCGGAGGGCTTCTCCCCTGCCGACGTGGACTGTGACGCGGAAGAAGTGGTTTGGTCCTTCTACGTGCTGGACGAACCCTTCGACGACGCAGTTCGCTACCTGCCGCAAGCCTGCGACAGCGTACTGGAGGGGGACGGCAGCTTTGAGGTGGAACAGGGGCAGTACGTCTACTGCATGTGCAACATCAGCGGCTTCACCGCCGATGAGATGCCGGAGGGACAGAACACCCTGACTTTAACGCTGGAATAAACGCAAAAAACAGCACCCGGAGGCAGGTTTGATTCCTGTCCGGGTGCTGTTGTGCTTACGCCACAAACTCCCAACAAATCTTCACGAAAAACAGGGTCAGCACCGCCAGCATCAGCGGCTTCACCGCCCTGGCTCCCCCCTTGTCGAAGCAGCGGGTGCCAATGTAGTTCCCCGCCAGGCTGAACAGGCCCGCCGTCAGGCCCAGGACGAAGATCACCTTGCCGTTGAGCAGGTAGACCGCCAGGGCGGTGAGGTTGGTGGTCAGGTTGATGACCTTTGCCACGCCGTTGGCGGAGCGGAGGTCCATGTGGGCCACGGCGGTCAGCAGCAGGATGAGGAAGGTCCCCGTCCCCGGCCCGTAAAAGCCGTCGTAGGCCCCGATGACCATCGCCGCCGCTATGCTCAAAAGGGCGGTTTTCCGGGGGCCATAGGGGGCCTTCTGCACCTCCAGCGTCTTGCAGCGGAACACATAAAAGGCGGTCAGCGGCAGGATGAACAGCATGAGGATGCGGAAAAACCCGTCGCTGATGAGCAGCGCCAGGTTCGCCCCGGCGCTGGAGCCGATAAGGGCGCAGACCACGCACAGCCCAGCCTGCCGCCAGGGGATGTACCCGCTGCGGGAGAACCGCCAGGTGGTCAGGGCGGTGCCCATGCCAGAGCTGAGCTTGTTGGTGCCGATGGCCATATGCACCGGCAGCCCGGCGATGAGGTAGGCGGGCAGGGAGATGAGGCCGCCGCCTCCGGCTACCGCGTCCACGAACCCCGCCAGGAAGATCAGGGGGCAGACGATGAAAAATTGCAGCGCTGTGATGTCCATAAAGACCTCCGGAATCAATTAGCAATTTGCAATGTGCAATGTGCAATTAAGGGGGGGACGGGACGTTCTGCCGTCGCCTTGCGGCGAGGGGTGCAGAGAGAAAGCTCAAACAATCACTTTAATTTCAGCCCGTCCTGGAACGCCTCCCCCACCCGCTGGGTGACCTTATAATACCCGTGGGTGTAGGGGTCAAAGGCGATGGCGGCCACCTTTTCAATGTCCACCCGGTCCCCGTCCAGAACGGATTCGTCGGCCAGGGTATTGACCACCTTGCCGATGACCCCGCAGCCGTACTCCCCGGACTGGTACTCGATGAACTCGCACTCCATGCACAGGGGAAACTCGTTGATGACCGGCGCGTCCACCCGGCTGGACTTCCGGGCGGTCAGGCCGCTTTTGGCGAACTTGTCCGGGGCGTCGTTGCCGGAGACCACGCCGAAGTAGTCCGCCTCTGTCACGTGGGCGGCGTCGGCAATGCTGACAGTGAAGGCGTTCCGGGCCTTGATGTTCTGCACCGTCTTGTGCGGCTCCGACAGCTTGAGGACGATTTGGTTCCGGGTCCGCATGGTGCCCCAGGCGGCGTTCATCACGTTGACGCTGCCGTCCTCGTTGTAGGTGGCGATCATCAGCACCGGCATGGGGAAGATGGCTTCGGTGGTTTTGATGTCCTTTTTCATGGAAAAGACCTCCTTGTGTTTTGTCTGCGCTTATGCTATCATAGTGTCAGGAAAAACGCAAGTACCCACATTTTTGTAAGGTACTTACCGGGAGGTAAGCATGGAACAGAAGAACATCGAGACCGCCGACTTCGCCGAAACCGGCTACAGCTACACCCTGTCGCTGATTTCCGGCAAGTACAAGCCCGTGATTTTGTATTGCCTGATGGAGTATGAGCCGGTGCGGTTCAACCAGATGCGGCGGTATCTGAAAAATGTGGCGGACAAGACCCTGAGCCAAAACCTGAAGGAGCTGGAGGCGGACGGCCTCATCCTCCGCCGGGAGTACCCGCAGATACCCCCCAAGGTGGAGTATTCGCTCACCGAGCGGGGCCGCTCGCTGATGAACGTCTTAGACCAGCTCTGTGTCTGGGGCAACGAAAACCGCGTATAAAGCCGCAGAAAAGGCACCCGGAACAGGGAGAAATGGCCTGAATCCGGGTGCTGGTTTGCGAAAATTTATGGGTATCCCCTTTATTTAGACGTGTGCCAGAAACCCCTCTACCGTCAAGCGGTACTTCCGAAGCTACGCTTCTCCCTGCGCCACCGCCTGAAGGCGGCGGCCCTCCTCCGCCGTCAAGCGGCACTTCTGCCCTCAAGGGGCACTTCCGAAGCTGCGCTTCTCCCTGCGGGGCGTTGCCCCTCCCTGCCCTTTCAGGGGAGGCGAGAGGGGCGGTCGGTTAGAGAACGCTTGTTCTTCGGGGATAACTAGGTCGATGCCTTACTCGTACAGCGGGAACTGCTCGGTCAGGGCCAGCACGCGCTCAGAGATATCGTCCTTCTTTTCCTCGTAACAGAAGATGCAGTCGGCGATGCAGTCGGCGATGATCTTCATCTCGGCCACGCCCATGCCACGAGTGGTTGCGGCGGGGGTGCCCAGCCGGACGCCGGAGGTGACGAAGGGGCTGCGCTTCTCGCCGGGGACGGTGTTCTTGTTGGCGGTGATGTGGACGCTGTCCAGCCGGGCCTCCAGTTCCTTGCCGGTGACATCTTCCTCTTTCAGGTCCACCAGCAGCAGGTGGTTGTCGGTGCCGCCGGAGACCAGCTTGACGCCGCGAGCGGTCAGCGCCTCGGCCAGGGCCTGGGCGTTCTCCACGATCTTGTGGGCGTATTCCTTAAAGGAGGGCTTCAGCGCTTCACCGAAGCACACGGCTTTGGCGGCGATAATGTGTTCCAGCGGGCCGCCCTGGGTGCCGGGGAACACGGCGGAGTTGATGCGCTTGGCTAGGTACTCGTTGTTGGTCAGAATCAGGCCGCCCCGGGGACCACGCAGGGTCTTGTGGGTGGTGGTGGTGACGACATCGGCGTAGGGGACGGGGTTCTGATGTGCGCCGCCCGCCACCAGACCGGCGATGTGGGCCATGTCCACCATCAGGTAAGCGCCGTAGCCGTGGGCGATGTCCGCCAGCTTCTCGAAGTCGATGGAGCGGGGATAGGCGGACGCGCCCGCCACGATGAGCTTGGGGCGAATTTTCCGCACCGCCTTGGCCACCTCGTTGTAGTCGATGAAGCCGTTGTCGTCCACGCCGTAGGAGACGAAGTTGTAGTTCTTGCCGGACATATTCACCGGGGAGCCGTGGGTCAGGTGGCCGCCCTGAGACAGGTCCATACCCATGACGGTGTCGCCCAGGTCCAGCAGGGCGAAGTAAACGGCCAGGTTTGCCTGTGCGCCGGAGTGGGGCTGGACGTTGGCGTATTTCGCGCCGAACAGCTTGCAGGCCCGTTCGATGGCGATGTTCTCCACCTGGTCCACGTACATGCAGCCGCCGTAGTAGCGCTTGCCGGGGAGACCCTCGGCGTATTTATTGGTGAGGACGCTGCCCATTGCCGCCATCACAGCGGGGGAGACGATGTTTTCGCTGGCGATCAGCTCGATGTTTTCCCGCTGACGGTTCAGCTCCCGGCCCATGGCCTGGGCAACTTCCGGGTCAACGGACCGGATGAGACCGATGGAGTCCTGCATTTCCTGGTACATAGTTTTTCCCTCCAAAAAGACAGTTTGTACGATTGCTCTCAGTAATATACCAGATTTCCGCCTTTTTCACAAGAAGAAGATGTGACAAACGACTTGCATTTTTCCCGATTGCTGTTAGAATAAATGTGAAAAAAGCGGAGGAGGAACGGCGCTGTTGGACGCACAAATGATTTTATCCGAGAAACAGGCCCAGCGAAAGCGGGGCATCCAGGCCCGAAACGCCCTCTCCGCCCAGCAGCGGGCGGAGTACAGCCGCCGCATCTGCGAAAAAATCGCCGGGCTGGAGGCTTTCCAGCGGGCGGAAACGGTGCTGCTCTACGCGGCGTTCCGGGCGGAGGTCAGCTTAGACCCCCTGCTCCTGGCGGCGGCGAACAAGCGGCTGGCCTGGCCGGTGTGCCTGCCGGAGTGTCAAATGGCGGCGGCGGTCCCCCAGGGGCCAGAGGGCTGGGAGACGGGAGCCTACGGCATCCGCGCTCCCATTTTGGAACGTTCGCTGGTGGTGCCGCCGGAGGAACTGGATTTGGTGTTGGTCCCCTGCACCGCCTTTGACCCGGACTGCCATCGGGTGGGCATGGGCAAGGGCTACTATGACCGCTACCTGGCCCGGTGCGTCCGGGCGGTGAAGCTGGGGGTGGCCTTCCAGTGCCAGCAGGTGGAGCGGGCCGCTGTGGAGGCCCACGACCTGCGGCTGGACGGGTTTATCACGGAGAGAGAGGTTTACACATGGAACAGATGACAGAAAAATCCTGCAACCAGTTCCTGACGGAACTGGCGGGCAAAGCGCCGACCCCCGGCGGCGGCGGAGCGGCCGCCCTGGTGGGGGCCGTGGGTGTGGCCCTGGGCAACATGGTGGGCAATTTGACCACCGGCAAGAAAAAGTACGCCGCCGTAGAGGAGGACATCCAGCGGCTCAACGCAAAGGCGGAGGACCTTCGCCGGGAGCTGGAGGAACTGGTCACGGCGGACGCGGAAGCCTTCGCCCCTCTCTCCAGAGCCTACGGCCTGCCCAAGTCCACCCCGGAGGAAATCGCACACAAGGAGCAGGTGATGGAGGCCGCGCTGGAGGACGCCTGTGCCGTCCCCATGAAGATCATGATGCGCTGCTGCGACGCGCTGGATTTGATCGAGGAGTACGCCGAAAAGGGCAGCGTGATGGCGGTGTCAGACGCGGGCTGTGCCGCCGTGCTGTGCAAAGCCGCGCTCCAGGCCGCCAGCCTGAACGTGTTCATCAACACCAAGGCCATGCAGGACCGGAACCGGGCCAACCAGTTGAACCTGGAGGCGGATATTTTGCTGAGCAATTACCAGCCCAAAGCGGACGCGATCTTCGACCGGGTGAACCGGGGGCTGCGGACGTATCGGTATTGACAATTTGCAATTAGCAATGTGCAATGTGCAATTTGAGCTGTTAGCCGTTAGCCTGGATAGTGCTTGCTGTTTGGTCAGCTTGACGGGAACCCCCAATCTTTCAAACCTATTTTCACAGGAGCTGCCATGAAAATTCTCATTCTCACCAACGAGGACCGGGTCCGCCGGTTCTACGACCTCACCACCCTGCCCGCCGACTTCGAGCTGGTCTTTGCCGGGGCGCAGCCCACCGACGAGGACATTTTGTCCTTCGGCACCGACTACGACGCCCTCTTTGTGGACGCCATCCAGCCGGTCAGCGCCGCCGTCATCGCCGCCATGCCCAACCTGAAGCTCATCCACTCCGAGGGCGTGGCCTACAACTCCATCGACACCCAGGCCGCCGCCGCCCACGGCGTGGCCGTCTGCCGCTGTGTGGCCATCAACGACACCGCCGTGGCCGAGCAGACCATTTTGCTGATGCTGGCCACCCTCCGCCGGTTCCGGGAGGGGGAAACCCTGCTCTACGCGGGCAAGCAGATCCAGGCCAAGACCCAGTTCATCCTGGACGGGCTGAACGAGCTGAGTTCCCAGCGTGTGGGCATCATCGGCCTGGGGGCCATTGGCCGCCAGACCGCCCGGCTGCTCCACGCCTTCGGCGCGGAGGTGTGCTACCACAACCGCCACCAGCTCACCCCGGAGCAGGAGGCAGAACTGCACGTCCGGTACGTCTCCCAGGAGGAGCTGCTGTCCGGCTGCGACATCGTCAGCCTCCACTGTCCCGTCACGCCGGAGACCACCCACCTCATCAACGCGGACACTCTGGCCCTGATGAAACCCACCGCCATCCTCATCAACACGGCTCGCGGCGAGGTCATCGACCAGGAGGCGGTCCGCGCCGCCCTCATCGAAGGACGGCTGGGGGCGCTGGGGGCGGACGTGCTCTCCCCGGAGCCGGTGCCCGCCGACAACCCCCTGCTGACCCTGCCGGAGGAATACAAGTACAAGGTCACGCTGACCCCCCACGTGGGCGGCGTCACCGTCCAGACCTTCCAGAAGGGTCACAAGCTGGTGTGGGACAACATGCGCGCCCTGGCGGAAGGGAGACCGCTGAAATACACCGTGAATTGACGGGAGAAACATATTTTCGACACAAAACGACACCCTCTGATGGAGAATGTTTCATCAGAGGGTATTTTTTACGGTTCACTTGCCCTTTTTATCCACCTTTGTCCTGGGGCTGGACATGGCGTGGGCCACCAGCAAAATCAGCCCGCCGCCGATGAACCAGACCGTCCCCGACGCGATGCGGGAGGCGGAGGCGGAAACCACCATGGCCAGGGTGTCAGCGCCCAGGTTACCGGCGGCGTAGGCCATAACGATGTTGACCACGCCGAACCCCACAGCGCCCAGGCCCCGGAGCAGCACCACCGCCCCCATCAGCCGCAGCGCGTTGCGCAGCCGCCGAACCATTTTCTCCAGGCCGCTGATGCGCTCCACCAGTTCCAGCGCCTGTTCCTCCGAGAGGGGCGCGCCCTTCTCCTCGTCCTCCCGGCCCTGAATCAGCTCCGCCACGGTGATGTCCAGCGCCTGGCACAGGGCGGGGACGATGCTGTAGTCGGGCATGGTCCAGCCGTTCTCCCACTTCGATATCGTCTTGTTGGAGACCCCCAGTTTTTGGGCCAGTTGCTCCTGGGTCAGGTTCAGATCTTTTCGCCGCTGGCGGAGGAAGGCCCGGTTTTTGTCTGCTCCATGTGTATCCTCCCTTTCCTTGTTTCGGATGCTACAAAAAGAATAGCAGATTTGGCGGAAAAAGGCCATCCCTCCAGGGGAGACTTTGGGGGAAGTTTGCAAAAAAGCTGCCTGACACCTCGGCCAGACAGCTTTTTTGAGTTTACTTGTTGCGGCGGGTCAGATGATGTTCTCCGCCTGCAACGCCTCGTAGACCCGGCGGGTGTTCTGCCCGTCGTGGAACTCGTTGATCTCGTTGTACCGCCGCTCGTATTCCTCGCTGCGGAACTGATCCAGTTGAACGACGCCGTCTTTCAGCCCGGCAGCCAGTACCTTGTTCAGCTCCTTGATGCGGAAGCACCGGGGGCCGATATACTCGTCCGCTTTGGGGATCAGCTCGCCGATATACTCCTCATACTCTTTCAGGTCCGGCTGGAAGAACACCACGCCGCCGCCCTGATAGAAGGAGTTCCAGCAGACGGAGGAGTAGTCGGTGATGAGCAGCTTGGACTCCTTGAGCACCTCGGAGATGGGCCGTGTCCACACCAGGTCGTGGAGGCTGGTGGTCATCAGCAGGTCGTGTGCCCGGGGATGGGCGACGATGTTGATCTGGGAGCGGTCCACGTAGTTCAGCAGCAGGTTGTACACCTGGAGGGTGTAGCGGTAATAGGTGGAGTCCTCATAGTTGTCCAGGGATTCCTCATAGGGCTTCCACGTCAGCATAATGGTGATTTTATCCGGGGACGCCTGGGAGATGTGCTTGTAAGCGCAGTTGTCGAACATCAGCATACCGGTTTTCAGAATAAAGTCCGGGCTGATGTGGAAGGTATCCGCCACCACCTGCTTTTCCTTCTCGCTGCTGACGACAACGTACTTGGCCTCACCTGCATGGCCTTTCAAGTAGGTGGAGTGTTTTCCCTGCCGTTTCATATAGGTGATGCCGTGCTGGAGAAACACCAGCGGGTGCCGGACGCAGGTCCAGCGGATATAGCGGTTGTTGGAATTGAGGAGGCTGATATGGATCGGCGACTCCGGGGCGATAAAATAATTCACGTTGTAGAGCAGCCAGTAATATTTCAACGAGAACTTCCGCACCACGCAGGGGTCGTCCTTAATGCGCTGGTAATCCGGTGTGTTCCCGTCGATGACGAAATAGCACCGGGTCCGCTGGCTGGAGGTGCAGAGGCGGCACAGCTCATAAGTGCCCTCCTCCGCCTTTTCCGCATACTTCTCGTAGAACAGGGCGACCTTTTTCCGGAAGGGCAGACGGTTCAGCAGCCGCCCTGCGTGGAACATCGCCGCGGATACCGGCTTGGATTCCATCAACCGGAACCGGCGGGTGTACTCGATGGGATACATATGGCGCTTAAAGACCACAAAGTTGCCGGAAAAATTGCGCCGCACATGCAGAGCCATATCCTGGTCATACACCGACGCCACCGGCACCCAGGCTTCCCGAATGCTGTGCTTCATGCCGAAGCGCTTCCACGCGATAGGCTTCTCCGAAATGTTATAGGAGGCCAGCACGTCGTCCACCTGGATCACCAGCCTTACCCCGTTGCCTTCCAGATGAACGGGGCTGTTCTCCCCCGCGCTGTAGTCGGACAGGGTGCTGATGGGGATGGTGAAGGAAGTCCGATATTTTCTGCGGCGAATGGCGGTGTTCCCGGTGACATGCTTTTCCTGCACCAGAGAACAGTTTTCACCTCTGGCATCCGAGACGGCCAGGTAGGTTTCCCCGATCTCCAGATGGTATGGGTTTTCGATTTTCGCCCACATCTCAAACACCAGATTTGTTTTGGTGAAGCGGACCTTTTTCACGCTGTACACCAGCCGGACCAGCGAATGACAGACCTGCTCCTTTGTGCCCAGGACGGTGAAGAGCCGGTTTGTGTGGGAGAAAATACCAACCCAAAGCGGCTCGTCCATGGAATACTCCTCCGGCGATCCCATGTGTTCCGGCGCGTCCTCCTCTTTCCACAGGCGAACGCCGAACACAGTCTGGACCTGCTTCATGGTTTCGATGTCCTGGCTCCGCTCGTTCTGCTGTGCGGTCTGTGCCTGGTCCAAAGCGAAGCGCTGCTCGTCTTTCGTCAGTTCACGGAACAGGTAAAGCCGCTCGCTTTCCTCTGGGGTGAGTTTGATGGGCAGCGTGTATCGCTTTCCCATCGGAAAACTGCCCAGCGCGGCGATGCAATAGTTGTTCAGACATTCTTTGCGTTCCTCAAACGATGCTTTTAAAGAACCACCGCTCCACGCCGAACGACGGGATGCGCAGATGATTCCGTTGACAAGCGTCACATTCAGCGCCATTCCATTACCTCCTAAGATCGACCGCGTCCCCTGATCGCAGGCCCTGACTCTATGTTGACCACGCCCCGACACAGTATGTCCGGTTCCACACACAGGAAAACCGTTTGATAGCAGAAAAACAGAAGGGGGTAGAACCATTACTCCCTTCCCCGTGTCAGGCATCGTGTCTCTTTCATTTTTATAAAGCCCTATTTTGGGCTGTTTTTGTACTTCTTCCACATTATATGGCTTTTTCAATGCGCTGTCAACCGTTATCCGCGAAATTACCGAAAGAGGCAGTTGATGCGCCTTTTTGCGACAGAGACGGAGGAGCTTTTCTGCGTTTTTTTTCACAAAAAACAGATGGTTTTCTATGCGCAAAATTCACAATTTTTTGCGCACCTCCGATTTTCTGTTTGAAATTCCCTGCCTGTAAATGCTAAAATAGTATCAAAAAAGGAGGGAAAATCCACATGAAACGCATTAAACAAGCCTGTTTGTTACAAACCATTCATTTTCAGGTCAGAGACGCCGCGCTCTCCAACGACCCGGCGGGGGATGTCCGCACCGAGCTGGAGAACTACAAGGCCCAACTGAAACGCAGCGGCACCCAGTACCGCATCGTCTCTGAGGAGGTCCAGCCGGACCAGTCCATCATCATCCGCATCCGCAAACAGTACAACAGCTACGACACCGGCAACTATCTGGACGAATAAAACGCACATGCGGCAGTTGTCGCAGCGTGCAAAAGAAAAACCAGCTACTCTTCGGAGCGGCTGGTTTTTTCTGTATTCCATAATGGATGACCCCTCTTGCCTCCGCCGTCAGGCGGCGCTCTGTTGTCAAGCAGCACTTCCGCTGCGCTCCCTGCGGGGGTTCCGCTGGATCTCCTGACCAGGCTGAGTAAAAGGGATAACCATTTTGCTCTTTACAGCCCAAACATCTCCCGGCAGAAGGTCTTTCCGGTCTCTGTGCGGAAAATCTTTGTGTAGGCCGTTTCCACGGCGGCTTTGGAGGCGTTGTCCTCGAACAGGTTCACCAGGAAGTCCGCCTCCACCAAGATCTGATAGTCCAGACCGTCGATGTTGGTGTAGGTGTGGTGATGGCCCACCAGGTAGCACACCCGGCGAATGAGCGGCTCCTCGAAGCCCAGCTCCCCCAGCATCCGCTCCGCTTCGGCGGGGCCAAGGGCCTCCTGATACGGCCCGGCGGAGCTGCCGTACTGGGCCTCGGCGGGCTTGATGCCGATGTCGTGGACGTAGGCGGCGGCCTCCAGGGTGTACAGCGCCCCCTTGTCCATGCCCTCCGCCCGGCCAATGAGCCGACTGAATGCGTGGACCTTCAAAAAGTGTTGGATGCGTGCCGGGTCGCCGGCATAATAGGAGATCATTGCCGCCGCCAGGCGGTCCAGTTGACTGCTTGCCATAAAAATTTCATTCCTTTCCTCTGCGGTTTGATGTATAAACCGGAAAATCTATCATTTTGTTTTTGTTTGTAACCATTTGTTGTTGCATATCAACGCCCCATCGTGTAAAATATTAATATCTATGGGTATGCTTAGGAAAGGGGCTGATTTGCATGACACGGCGCGCTGCGATTTTTGCAGTGATTCTTGCGCTCATCATCGGGCTGGCCGCCGGTTGTGTTTTGTGGAGCTTGCTCTCCCCTGGCAGCGATGGGATCTCGGTGTTCCAGTCCGATTCCGGCGAGAACGGCAGCAACACAGCGCTGCTCTGCGCCGCGATGGACGTACTGGACGCTCTGAACAGTCAGGATTGCGCTGCCCTGTCCGATTGGGCGGACCCGGAGGTGGGTGTGACCTTTACCCCCTATTCCACGGTGGACTTCTCCACCGACGTGACCATCACCGCCAAGGAGTTGAAAAAAGCGGATTCCGAGACCACCAGCTACGTTTGGGGCGTCAGCCTGGGGGATGGGGAACCGATGAAAATGACGGTGACGGAATTTCTCTCTGATTTCCTGTGGGATGCGGATTACACCGCCTGCCCCTCGTTTGGGGTGGACACCGTTCTCTATACCGGCAACGCCCAGGAGAACGTGACGGAGGCGTACCCCGACTGCCGCTTTGTGGACTGCTACCTGCCTGGCCAGGGGGACGACAACCTGGACTGGTCGGCGCTGAAACTGGTGTTTCTCTGGCGGGACGACGGCTGGTATCTGCGGGGGATCATCCACAGCCAGGCCACGGCATGACCCAATTTGCACTGTTAGGAGGCAACCTATGCCCTGTCCCAACTGCGGCGGGTGCGGCAAGCCCGCCCCGCTGACTGACCCGGAGCGTCAACTGCTGGACCTGCTGGCCCAAAACGCCTTTCTTCCGGTGGCCCGGTTCCTGCTGCGCAGCCCGGAAAACCCGGAGCTGTCCTTTGTCATGTCCGCACCGGTCTACCTCACCGGGCCGGAGACCACCCAGGAGGAGCTGCGCACGGCGGGGACCGCTCTGCTCCAACTCCAGCGGCGGGGATTCCTCACCCTGGACTACGGCGTTCCCCTCTCCGGCTTCGACTACGCTGCCTGGGAGCGCTCCACCCTCTACCGGCAGTTCGCCCAGTCCGCCGCCACGCCGGGGGCCGAACCCCAGCTTGAGCCGGGCAGCGCCGCCCTGACCCTCCAGGGCCAGGAGGCCATCGACGAGGGAGAATAAACCACTGGATAACCCTTTGAATCAGCTTTTTCAGTCATTCCAGCGGAAACCCCTCCACCACCGCCTGAAGGCGGCGGCCCCCCTCCGCCGTCAAGCGGCACTTCCGCTTCGCTCCCTGCCCTTTCAGGGGAGGCAAGAGGGGATAGTGCTTATCGTTTGGTGCTGATTTGTTCGATGGAGGCGGAATTTTCGGTGAAACGCTCCTCCTTCCAGCCGCTAATACCGTGGCTGATTCAAAAGGATAATGAATGAGTTTCTACTCCCCGGAGAGTTGGTCTCTCCGGGGAGTTTTGCGCGTTTTTTACCGCTGGGGGACCACCACGCCGCCGGTCTTGTAGATGCTCTTGGGCGGCACCACGCCCCGGACGCAGGACAGGGGATAGATGTGGCTGCCCCGGCCAATGACCGTGCCGGGGTTCAAAACGGAGTTACACCCCACCTCTACGTGGTCGCCCAGCATGGCCCCGAACTTCTTCCGGCCGGTCTCCCAGCGCTGTTCTCCGGCCTTGACCACCACCAGGGTCTTGTCGCTCTTGACGTTGCTGGTGATGGAACCGGCACCCATGTGGGAGTAGTAGCCCAGGATGCTGTCCCCCACGTAGTTGTAATGGGGGGTCTGCACGTGGTCAAAGAGGATGACGTTTTTCAGCTCCACGGAGTTGCCCACCACGCAGTCCTCGCCCACCAGGGCGTTGCCCCGGACGAAGGCCCCGTGACGCACCTCGGTGTTTTTGCCGATGATGCAGTTCTTGCCCAGGTAAGCGGTGGGGGCGACGGTGGCGCTGCGGGCCACCCAAACGCCCTCGGACACCTGTTGGTACTCCGCCGGGTCCAACTGCGGCCCCAGGGCGGCGATCAGCGCGCCGATGCCGTCCAGCGCCTCCCAGGGATAGGTGAACTGGCGCAGGTAGTCCCCCGCCAGGGTGTGGTTCAGGTCGTAAAGGTCCTTGATTTGAATGGTTTCCATCATTGACCATCCTTTCTGCCTGCCGCGGGTTTGAGCCGCTGGCTTTCAATTTGTTATTCTGGCGACCCGTTGCTCTGCCTGCAACGTCATGTGTGTAGGGGCGGCCCTTGGCCGCCCAGAAAAGAACATGTAACTGCGGGCGGCCAGGGGCCGCCCCTACAATGCCACATAATAGCGTTTGCGTTTCATCTGGAACCAACGAAAAGGCCGACACAAAGGAATAACCAGATACCTCATTATACAAAGAAATGCGCGGCCCCGTCAAGGGGCCGCGCCGGTTTAAGGGGGTTGGAGGAATGGAGAGGCGTCGTTTGCCGTTCACTTCTTGATGGAGACGTTCTTGGCGGCGCTCCACGCGGAGCGATAGGTCTCGCCGCCGGTGGTCTTGTAAGCCCGGACCCGGACATAGTACTTCTTGCCCTTGGTCAGCTTGGAGATGGTCTTGGAGAGGGTGGAGGCGCTGGTGACCTTGACGGTCTTGGCGTTCTTGAAGTTGCTGTTGGTGGAATACTGGATCTGATAGCCGGTGGCCTTGGAGTTCTTCTTCCACTTGACGGTCATCTTCTTGGAAGAGCTGTTGGTCAGGCTGGAGATGCTGGTGCGGCTCAGGCGGTAGACCTCTTCACCCTTGGCGTCATAGCCGCTGGTGTAGCTGCCGGAATAAGCCTTGACGGTGTAAGTGTACATGGTGCCGTTGGAGACGTCGGTGTCGCTCCACTTGAGGGTGCTGCCGCTGTTCACGGTGCCGACCTTGGTCCAGGAGGTGGCGTTCCCGGCCTTGCGGTAGATGTAGTAGCCGCTGGCGCCCTTCACCTTTTCCCAGTTGACGGTGACGGAGGAGGAGGCGTTGGCGGCGTCATCCAGGTCGGGAGCCGCCAGCCACTTGGTGGTCAGGCCGGTCTTGTCGTAGCTGCCCCAGGTGTTCTCGCCGTTCTGCTTGACGTAGGCCCGGACGGTGTAGACGTAGGTG
>JAJQCW010000019.1 GCA_021202515.1 Clostridiales bacterium
TGTTGCCGTGGGCCTTAAAGACGGGCTTCTGGATGCCCAGCATGGCGGTGCCGCCGGTGGAGCGGCTGTCCAACCGCTCCCGGAAGCCGCCCATATTCCCCCGCAGGAGCAGATAGCTGGCCTTGGTTTTCAGATTGGTGGTGAACAGGTCTTTCAGCGCGTCCACGATGAAGTTGGCCGTCCCCTCCATGGCCTTGAGCATAATGTTGCCCACAAAGCCGTCCGCCACCAGCACGTCGCAGGCGTCGGGGCTTGCCAGGTTGGTGGGTTCCACGTTGCCCACAAAGTTGATGCGCCCAGCGTCCCCGGCCTTCTGGAGCAGGTCGTGGACCTCCTTGTAAAGCTCGCTGCCCTTGCTTGGCTCGGTGCCGATGTTCAGCAGGCCCACCTTGGGGTTGGGCTTGCCCAGCACCTTTTCGGCGTAAAAGCTGCCCATATAGGCGAATTGCAGCATGTACTCCGGGGTACACTCGGCGTTGGCCCCCGCGTCGATGAGGACGGCGTTGTTCTTGGCGGTGGGGACCACTGGCGCCACCGCCGCCCGCTTGATGCCGGGGATGCGTTTGACCAGCAGCGTACCCGCGCTCAAAAGAGCGCCGGTGGAACCGGCGGAGATAAAGGCGTCCGCTCCGTCGTCCCAGAGTAGCCGCAGGCCCACCGACAGGGAGGAATCCTTCTTTTTGCGCCAGGCGGTGGAGGGGTCGTCGCAGATCTCCACCACCTGGGTGGCATTGACGATGCTGACGCCCTGGGGCAACTCTTTGACGCCATCCTGCTCCAGCACCTGGCGGATGGCGTCCTCCTGGCCCACGAAGGTGATCTCGCAACCCAGTTCCTCATGGGCTTTCAGTCCGCCCCGGACAGGTTCCGCGGGGGCAAGGTCGCCGCCCATCGCGTCGATGATGATGTTCATTTTGGTCGCTCCTTCATTTGTTTTTTGTAAGGGGTGCGCATAAGGCGTTTCAATTGCGGAACGCTTCATGCCCACCCCCAGGGGTGACAGGGATGCAGGGAGAGGCCGGGGCTTCCTGCATTCGGCCTCTTCCTGCGCTTGGATTTCTTCACAGTGTCAGCTCCGCCAGCGCCTCCAGCGACCGGCGGGCCAGCTCGGCGTTTTTCGCCCGCTTGCCGCCCCGTACCCGGCGGCCCAGAGGCGGGATGATGCCAAAGTTGACGTTCATGGGCTGGAAGTCGGCGGAGGGAGTACTGATGTACTGGGCCAGCACGCCCAGCGCCGTCTCCCGGGGGAAGTCCACCGGGGGCAGTCCCAGCACCCGATGGGCCAGCTCTGTCCCGGCCAGCAGGCCGGAGGCGGCGGACTCCACGTAGCCCTCCACGCCGGTCATCTGCCCGGCGAAGGTCAGCCGCGGCTCGTCTTTCACCTGGTAATAGCGGTTCAACAGCCGGGGCGAGTCCAAATAGGTATTGCGGTGCATGACCCCGTAGCGGACGAACTCGGCGTTCTCCAGGCCGGGGATCATGCGGAACACCCGCCGCTGTTCCGGCCAGGTCAGGTGGGTCTGGAAGCCCACCATATTGTAAATGCTGCCCTGGGCGTTGTCCTTGCGGAGCTGCACCACGGCGTAAGGCTCTTGCCCGGTCCTGGGGTCAGGGAGGCCCACCGGCTTCAAGGGGCCATAGCAGAGGGTGTCGTGTCCTCTGCGGCCCATGACCTCTACCGGCATACAGCCCTCAAAGACCTTCTGATCCTCAAATCCATGGAGTTTGGCCTCTTCCGCCTGGCATAGGGCCAGCCAGAAGGCGTCGTACTCTTCCCGGCTCATGGGACAGTTGATGTAGTCGGCGGTGCCCTTGTCGTAGCGGCTACCGAACCAGGCTTTGTCCATGTCGATGCTCTCGAAGGACACCAGCGGGGCCACCGCGGCGAAGAAGTGCAGATAGTTCTGCTGGGGGAACCGCCGGGCCAGATGCTCCGCCAGGGGGTCGGAGGTCAGGGGACCGCTGGCAATCAGCACCTGCCCCTCTGGGGGCAGCTCCGTGACCTCCTGTTCCACCACCGTGATATTGGGGTGGCTGCGTATCGCCTGCGTGACTGCCCCGGAGAAGGCGTAGCGGTCCACCGCCAGCGCACCCCCGGCGGGGACAGCGTAGGCGTCCGCCTGGGCCATGATGAGGCTCCCGCAGCGGCGCATTTCCTCTTTCAGCAGGCCCACGGCGTTCTCCACGTTGTTGGCCCGGAGGGAGTTGGAACAGACCAGCTCCGCGAAGTCTGGGCTTTTGTGGGCGGGGGTCTGCTTGTGAGGCTTCATCTCGTACAGGGTGACGGGAACGCCCCGCCCGGCAAGCTGCCAGGCGGCCTCGCACCCCGCCAGCCCCGCGCCTATGACGACGACAGGTTCCATTTATTCCTCCGATTTTTGCTGCTTGGCGGCCTCACGGTTGGCCTGGCGAATGGCCCGGCCCCGCTCCAACGCCGCCCGCTGGGCGGCGGTCAGCTCCCGCTTGGGCTTGTTGGGGTCCTTTGGGGCGGTGGATTTTTTCGCCGGGGTCTTTTTCGCTGCGGCTTTTGTGGTGGTTGCCTTTTTCGCAGCAGACTTCTTCGCTGTGGTTTTTTTCGCAGTTGTGGACTTCTTCGCCGCCGTTTTCTTGTCGGCGGTCTTGTCCGGCGCCGCGATGGCCTCCGCCGCCGCCTGGGAGACGGCGTCCTCCGTCTTTTCCTTGGGCTTGCGGTAGCCGGGGCGCAGCTCCTCCGGGGTGAAGTTCTCACACTTTTCGTTGATGCAGAAAGGCTTCTTCGCCCCTCTGCCGGACTTTTTGAACATGGTCTGGCCGCAGATGGGGCAGTTGTCCTTCACCGGCACGTCCCAGGTCATAAAGTCGCAGACCATATTCTCGTTGGGGGAGCGGTTATATTCGCAGCCGTAGTAGGTGTACCCGTTGCGGCTGGTCTTTTTCAGGATACGGCCCCCGCACTTGGGGCATTTGCCCGGCATTTCGATGACGATGGGCTTGGTGAAGGTACACTCCGGGTAGCCGGGGCAGGCCAGGAACCGGCCAAATTTGCCGATTTTAATGACCATCTGCCTGCCGCAGACATCACAGACCTCGTCGGAGACCTCATCGGGAATCTTGATGCGCTCTCCGTCCAGATCCTTCTCCGCCTGCTCCATCTCGGCGTGGAACCCGGCGTAGAACCGGCGCAGCAGCTCCTTCCAGTCCTCCTTGCCCCGCTCCACCTCGTCCAGGTCGCTTTCCATCCGGGCGGTGAAGTTGGGGTCCACGATGTCGGTGAATTTGTCCTCCATCAGTTGGGTGACGACTTCGCCCAGGGGGGTGGGCCGGAGGGCGCGGCCCTCCTTGACCACATAATAGCGGTCCTGAATGGTGGAAACGGTGGGGGCGTAGGTGGAGGGGCGGCCAATGCCCCGCTCCTCCAGCAGCTTGATGAGAGTGGCCTCGGTGAACCGGGGTGGCGGCTGGGTGAAGTGCTGGGCCTTGTCCTCAGCGGTCTTGCGGACGGTCTCGCCCTCCGCCAGGTCGGGCAACGGGGACCCCACGGCCTCTTCGCCCTCCTCCTTGCTCTCCACATAGACGGCGGTAAAGCCGGAGAACTTCATGCTCTGGTGGCTGGCCCGGAACAGGTGGGTACCACTGGTCACGTCGATGGAGACGGTGTCAAACACGGCGTTGGACATCTGGCAGGCCAGGAATCGGCTCCAAATCAGTTTGTAGAGCTTGTATTGGTCGGAGGTCAGGCTCTTGCGCGCCACGTCGGGGGCCAGCTCCACGTTGGTGGGGCGAATGGCCTCATGGGCGTCCTGGGCGTTGGCCTTGGCCTTGTAAACCCTGGTGTTGGCGGGAACATAGGCCGCGCCATAGCGGGCGCGGATGAACGAGCGAGCGCTGTCGGTGGCCTCCACGGACAGGCGCAGGGAGTCGGTACGCATATAGGTGATGAGGCCCACTGCGCCCTCGCCCTCGATGTCCACGCCCTCATAGAGCTGCTGGGCGATGGACATGGTGCGCCGGGGGGCCATGCCCAACTTGCGGCTGGCCTCCTGCTGGAGGGTGGAGGTGGTGAAGGGGGGGCGCGGGCTGGCGCTGCTTCTCGCCCTTGCGCACACCGGTGACCACAAAGGGGTTCACCGCAACGTCGGCCAGAATCGCGTTCACCGCCTCCTCGTTGGGCAGTTCAGCCTTCTTTTTTCCCTCCCCATGGTAATGGGCCAGGAAGGACCCAATTTGGGGAGCGATGCGCTCCAGCCGCACGTCCAGAGACCAGTACTCCTGGGGGACGAAGGCACGAATTTCATTTTCCCGGTCCACCACCAGCCGGGTGGCCACGGACTGGACCCGCCCGGCGGAGAGCCCCCGGCGAATTTTTCGCCACAGCAGCGGGGAGAGCTGATAGCCCACGATGCGGTCCAAAATGCGCCGGGCCTGCTGCGCGTCCACCAGGTCCTGGTCGATGGCCCGGGGCGCGGCGATGGATTCGTTGACCACGGTTTTGGTGATCTCGTTAAAGGTGACGCGGTACGTCCGGTCGTCGGGCAGCTCCAGCAGCTCCTTCAGGTGCCAGGAGATGGCCTCCCCCTCCCGGTCCGGGTCGGTCGCCAGATAGACGCGGTTGCTGTTCTTGGCAGCCTTGCGCAGGCTCTTGATGATGTCCTCTTTGCCCTTGATGGGCTGGTAGTCGGGCTGGAAGTCCGCCTCGATGTCCACGCCCAGTTTGCTCTTGGGCAGGTCCCGGATGTGGCCCATAGAGGCGATGACGGTATAGTTGGGGCCGAGGTATCGGCCAATTGTTTTTGCCTTTGCCGGTGATTCCACGATCACCAGATCGGTTTTTGCCATAAAGAAGATTCCTCCAACGAATTGAAGTGCGAAACAGATTGACGGCGGCGGCTATTTCACCCGTAGCTCGGTTTTGAACCGGCCTCCGGACAGCTCCTCCACATAGCCCCGCAGGGTCAGCAGGGTCAGGGCCGCCAGGACGCGTGCTGAGGGAACGCCGGTCTCGGCGGTCAGCTCTTCGGCGGACTTTTCCCCCGCCTGAAGCGCCAGCAACACCGCCTGTTCGTCATCTGTAAAGGTTGCACGGCTTTTCCGTAAGTCAATATAGTCTGACTTTTCGCCGCTGTCAACCTTTTTTTGCTGGCTTGGGGCAGTCTCCGCCCCAGAAGCAGGGGATTTTTCCGCCTTTGGTGCGGCGGACTGCGTCTTTTGCTCCGGCTCGGTGACTGCGGACTTTGGCGGCGGCGTCTTGCGCTTCGGGGCCGTCGAAGGGGCGGTGGTCAGTCGCGTGTATCTCTCCCGGTAAGGCAGCAACAGGTCCTCCGCCGACATCACCGGCAGGGCCAGCCCACTACAGAGCAGGGCATTGGTGCCAGCCGCAGAGGTGGAAGTCAAATTGGCGGGGATGGTGTACACCGTCCGCTGTTGGTCGTGAGCGCAGGCCGCCACTTGCATCACCCCGCTGCGGGCGGGGGCCTCGATACAGAAAGTGACCACGCACAGGCCGGTGAGCACCGGGTTACGGAAGCGGAAGTGGGCGTGGTCGTTGGCCGTCCCAGGCGGATAAGTGCTGATGAGGGTGCCCAGGGAGGGCACATCCCGGTAGAGCTGGCGGTAATAAGCGTTGTCCACAAAGGGCACATCCACCCCGCCGGGGAGCAGCGCGGCCACCGAACCGCCCGCCCGCATGGCCCCGATGAGCGCCGCCTCGTCGCAGCCGGGCGCCATGCCCGTCACCACCAACGCGCCCTGCCGGGTCAGGTCCCGGGAAAATTTCTCCGCCATGGAGCGGCCATAGGCAGAGCAGCGCCGGGAACCGGCCACGGCAATGGCGCACTCCTCCTCCAGGCGCAGAGGCCGTCCCAGGAGGTAAAGCACCATCGGCGGTGTGTAGATGTTCCGCAGCCGTTCGGGATAATCTGCGTCCTGCCAGGTGGAAATATGCACGCCCAGCCGGTCACAGTCCTCCAGAATCCGTTCCACCCGCTGGGTGGCGGTGGTCCTGTCCTCCATCTGGGCGATTTGCCGAGCAGTTAGTCCCTCCACGGCCTGGTACTCGGCGGTGTCGGCAAAATACGCCTTCTCCGGGGAACCAAAGTGGCGATAGACCTGCCAGGCGATGTCCGGTGGGCAGACGATGGACAGCCACACCCAGAACTTTGTCACAGACAGCATATGCCGACGCCTCCTTATCGTGTCGTTTTCTCTGAATCCAGCGAATCAGCAAAAAGCTAATTGGAACGGTATCGCTTCCACAGCACCACCGTGGCGGCCATGGCCGCGTTCAGCGATTCGCATTGCGGCTCCATCCATGGGGATCTTCACCGTCCCGTTGCACAGGGACAGCACCTCCGGCGAAAGCCCGCTGCCCTCGCTGCCGACAGCCAGGGCACAGCGGTTCCCGCTCAACTGCCGCAGGTCGGCGGTGTCCGCCTGGAGCGCGGTGCCCCACAGGGGCAAATCACTGGCCCGGCACAGGGTTTTCAATTCCTCCGGCGTGACCTCCCACACGGGCAGGCGAAACGCCGCTCCCATGCTGGCCCGGACCGCCTTCCAACTGTAGGGGTCAGCGCTGTGGCCGGTGAGCAGCAGTCCTGCCGCGCCAAAGGCGTCGGCGCTGCGCCAGATGGTGCCCACGTTGCCGGGGTCCTGGAGGCCGTCCAGCACCAGATAGGTCCGCCCGTCCAACCGCTCCGGTGGGGTCAAATCGGGTTGTTTGCAAGTGAACAGTACCCCCTGGGGGGCTTTCATGGGGGAAACAGAGGCCATCACTCCGGCGGGGACCTGCACCAGCCGCCCGGTGTCGGGCAGAGCGGGCAGTTCCAGTCCCTCGGAGCAGACCAGTGTGGTGATGGTCGCTTCCCACCGAAGAGCCTCCTCCAGCAGCTTGACGCCGTCACAGACGAACTCCCCTGTCTCCCGGCGATAGCTCCGGTCTTTCAGCAGTTTTTTAATGTGGCCCAGCAGCGGGTTGCTGCGGCTGGTGATTCGTTCCATTCCGTTTCTCCGTTACAGTTGCTGGAGCCGCGCCAGGGCCTCCTGGCTGGTCAGCACGGACATGACCCCGCCCTGCTCCGGCAGAGGGGTCTGGGGAGAAGGGGAGACCTGGAGCTGGCTGCTGCCGCTGGCCTGGACAGCCAGCACGTTAATGTCGTATTTGGCGCGGACGTTCAACTCCGCCAAAGTTTTGCCCCACCAGCTTTTGGGGATGGGGACCCGCACCACCGCGTAGTCGTCCGACAGGTCCAGCAGGTCATAGGCGCTGTGCTGGCTCAGAGTGCGGGCCAGCCGCCGCCCTACATCGTGTTCGGGGAAAATCACCCGGTCCGCGCCAATGCGCTCCAAAATGCGGCGATGGGCTTCGCTACTGGCCTTGGCGATGACGCATTTAGCCCCGGCTTCTTTTAGGTTCAGCGTCACAAGGACGCTGGTGCTGATGTCGGAGCCGATGCACACCAGCACCACGTCACAGGACGCCACATTCAGGGCCTGCACTACCTCCGGATCCCGGAGGTCCGCCTGCACCGCCCGCGTCACATGGTCCGCGATGGTCTGGATGTGCTCCCCGTCGATGTCGATGGCCAGCACCTCATTGGTGGGGCGGTGGCCCTTGACGGGGCGCATCAGTTCACGGGCCACGGCGTCGCCAAAGCGCCCCAGGCCCACAACTGCGTAGGTTTTCATAATAAAGGTCCCTCCAACGGGAAGATAAGCTATTATCCAATCATCATATCCACATAGGGAAAGCTGATTTTTTCCTCCACCGGCCTGTGGGTCAGCACCGCGAAGGAGAAGGACAAAATACCTACCCTTCCCAGGTACATCAGGCAAACCAGCACCACCTGGGACTGGGCGGAAAGAGACGCGGTAATGCCGGTAGACAGACCCACCGTAGCGATGGCGGAAGCCGTTTCGAAAGCGGAGGCCAGGAAGGGCAGCCCCTCCCGGACGGAGAGGAACACTGCCCCGGCAAAGAAGGCCATGACCACCAGCAGCGTCAGCGTCATGGCGTTGAACACCTGCCGGTGGGGGATGGTGCGGCCCCGCACCGTCACCCGCTCCCGGCCGTGGAGACCGGAGCGCAGGGCCAGCGCCAGCACCGCCGCAGTGCCGACTTTGATGCCGCCGGCGGTGGAGCCGGAGCCGCCGCCGATGAGCATATAGAAGATACTCAGGGCCTGGCTGCTCTCGGTCAGCGCCCCCTGGTCCACGGTGGAGAAGCCCGCCGTCCGCAGCGTCACCGACTGGAACAGGGCCGCCAGCAGCTTTTCCGGGCCGGTAAACCCGCTGAACGCGCCGTTCCACTCCAGCAGCAGGAAGAATACCGTGCCGGAAACCACCAGCGCCGCCGTGGTCAGCAGCACCAGGCGGCTGGGCAGGGAAAGGTGTCCGTCCCTGCGCCAAAGCAGCTCCTCCCAGACGAAAAAGCCCAGGCCGGAGCAGACAATGAGCACCACCAGCGTCAGGTTTACCACCGGGTCGTGGACATAGTTCGCCATGCCCCCCACCAGGTCGAACCCGGCGTTGCAAAAGGCGGAAACCGCGTGGAATACGCCGTACCAAATACCTTTGCCCCAGCCATACTCCGGCACGAACCGCGCCGCCAGCACAACAGCGCCCGCCCCCTCGAAAGAGAGGGTCAGCAGCACCGCGTGTTTGGCGATGCCCAAAGCGTCCTCCACGGTGTTGACGTTCAGCGCCCCCATCAGCACCATCTGCCGGGAGATGGACAGGCGGCGGCGCAGCAGGATGGCGCAGGTGCAAAGCACCGTCATAAAGCCCAGCCCGCCCAGTTGGATCATCACCAAAATCACCGCCTGGCCGAAGCTACTCCACCAAAGCCCGGTGTCCACCGTGGCAAGACCGGTGACGCAGGTGGCGCTGGTGGCGGTGAAGAGGGCGGTCAGGGGGGCGGTCCAGCTCCCGTCCCGGCTGGAGACGGGCAGCGTCAGCAACGCCGTTCCCGCCAAGATGATGGCAAAAAAGCTAAACGCCAGCACCCGTCCCGGATTGGCGGAAAATTGGAATTTTCTGCGCTGTTTTTTCACTGCTGCAAAAGCCTCCTGCCATGGACCGGGGAAACCGGAGGGCGGCGGCCCGTCCCGTCCAATGTATCGCCGACTGCGGCGTGCCCAGAGAGCACACCCCCCATTTTGCGGAAAAACGTTCTCTTTTTCTTATCATAACAAACCTTTCGGGAGATTGCAAGCCCTTTGAACGGGGAAAACAGCTCTGATGTCCCCGAACTTGCTAAAAAAAGAAGAACATTCCGTTTGTGCAAAATTCGCAAAACGATTCATGTTCTTTTCACAACTCTTTTGCAGTTTCGCCAACAATTCGCCTTGACGTAGTGGTAAGATAGGGACAGTCAAGCAAGGAGCCTGATTGGAAACCCGCCGGGACGATTCCAATCAGACCCTCCTTATAGATGGGCCACATCTTTTCTGACCTCACTGCTCCACTCGCTGGCAGTTGTCGGCGCGAGGGGCAGACTAAAAGCTCCGAATCCTGTGATTCGTTTTACATACCTCAGCGCCGCAGCAGTCACGCTGCGGCGCTTTTTTGCGGGATTTTTTCAACGTATCGTGAAAGTTCTGTACTTTTCTGTAGGGGCGGCCCGTGGCCGCCCGCAAGGAGTACACTTCTCTGATTTTGGAGAAGAATACCCTTGCAATTTCCCTTTTTTCGCGCTATTCTGGGAAAAACAGAGAAAAGGAGGCGGCGCGGATGGAACCCCATAGCTGGTGGGTCTATATGGTCCGGTGCGCCGACGGCACCCTCTACACCGGCATCGCCGCCGACGTAGACCGGCGGGTGGAAGTCCACAACCGGGGCCGGGGTGCGAAGTACACCCGCAGCCGTCTGCCGGTGCAGGTGGTCTACCGGGAGGAACAGCCCACCAAGGGAGACGCCCTCCGCCGGGAAATGGCTATCAAGAGGCTGACCCGCCGGGAGAAGTTAAAACTGATTGACGGGACAAAGTGACCCCGTCCGCGGGTGCGGACGGGGTTTTACGCATAAATAGGAAATCCGGCTTCCTTTTGCCGTGTTTTGAGTTGGAACCCCTCCACCATGCGAAGCATGGTGGAGGGGTTTCCCGCCGGAATTGATGCCAAGGTTGATTTAAAGGGATGACCATAAATGGTTTTACTTAAAAAGGTCGATTGTAAAATGAAGTTGAACACCTAAAAAATCCATAGCGATTGA
>JAJQCW010000031.1:0-10942 GCA_021202515.1 Clostridiales bacterium
CGCCTGGACCACGTCCCCGGCCTTGCAGGTGTAGATGTCGGTGGTGGAGCGCAGACCGTGCTCCTCCAGCTTCAATTCGATGAGGCCCGCGGTCATGCGGGTGCAGTAGAGGGGCGCGTCGATGTCCCGCAGCACGTAGGGCAGCGCGCCGATGTGGTCCTCGTGGCCATGGGTCAGGAAGATGCCGCGAATTTTGCTCTGGTTGCGGATGAGATAGCTGACATCGGGGATGACCACGTCGATGCCGTACATATCGTTGTCCGGGAACCCCATGCCGCAGTCCACCACGATGATGTCGTTGCCGTACTCATAGACGGTCAGGTTCTTTCCGATTTCGTCCAGACCGCCCAGAGAGATGATTTTCAGTTTTTCAGCCATATGAAATAAAAATGCTCCTTTCGATGATGTTATGGAACCCAGCGCCACGCAAACCGACAGGGTTTGAACGATACAGTGCGAATGGTGCGGCGCTGTAAAAACGACTTTGGAAGGTGCAAAACCTGTGCTTCCAGAAATTACGAAAGCGAAATAAACGGTTTGAGCTGTCGTACCCTTACAAAATGATGCTTTACTCCCGTATTCCGAAGGACACAGGGGAAACAGATTCGTATGTATTGACCCCTCCCTGGGGTTCTGCCGGAGGTGGACGCCGGAGCGGTCAGCCAAGCCCCGTCTCGCCCGGCTGCACCGCCCCGCCCGCCTCTGCGGGACAGTGGGAAGGTCAATGTTGATTGTTACCGATCACGTCTCCGTCCGCGGCCCCGCCGCGAACTTCTGTTGTGATTAGTATATCACGTGAAAACCGGAAAGTATACCAACTTTTTTTACAAAGTGTCCAGTTCTTTGACCCGGTTACTGATAAAGTCGCACAATTCCAGGGCGATTTCGGCGCTGGCGGCCTCGGCCGAGATTTTCAGGGCGGAGAACCGGTTTCGGGGAGAGAGGAACACCGTTCCGCTGCCCAAATTGACCCGGAGGCCCTCGCCGGTGCTCTCCGCCTGGGGGCAGCTCTCGGTGAAGCGGCGCATGATCTCCCCCCGCCCCTGGGTCAGCTCCACCTCCGCGCTGCGCAGCACGCAGGCGGGCAGCCGCTCCACCAGGGCGGAGAACCGCTCCCCGGTCTGCCCCAACCGGCGGCACAGCAGACAGGCGGCAAACACACTGTCGTGGAGGGCGGTCTGTTTGGGGGCCAGCTCCCAGGCGCGGGAACCGTCCCGGCCCAGCCGAAGAACGGTGCCCCCGTAGCCCTCCGCCAGCCGTTCCGCCGCCACCGGCGCGGTGGGAGAGAGGGCCAGCTCCTTTTCGCCGCTCTCCAGCAGCAGCAGCGCCGTCAGCAGCAGCATTCGCTCCGAGGAGACGGCGCTGCCCCGCTCGTCCCTGGCGAAGAGCCGCCGCCCGTCGGCGGAGGCGGAGAAGAGCAGGGGGCCGTCCGCCTCCGTCACCTGCATCCCCAGAGTGGTCAGGGCAGTGCGGAGCATTTGGTTGCACTGTCCATGACCGGGCACCCGCACCTCCAGAGGGCGCACCGCCCCACCGCCGGAGGTGCGCACCGCCTCGTGGAGATAGGCCCGGTCTACGCCGGACAGCTCCTCCCGCTGGCCCATCTGCCCGGCGGGGGCCCGGTGGAGGGTCCCCCGGAGCAGGGCGCTCTCCAGCTTCCGCTGGCGGGGGCGGCTGAGCGGCAGGCCACACCGGTCGGAGAAGTGCAGGGTCATTTGCTCCCCGTCCTGCCGCAGGAACAGGGAGACGGGCAGGCCGTAGAACCCGCCCACCCAGGCGGCAGCGGCGGGGGTGGAACTGTCCTGCCAGGCTACGGTCCCTCCGGCGGCGGAGATGCCCGCAGCGGCGGCCAGGGCCAGGGAATGGGCGGCGGTGCCGCCGTGACAGCCCAGCCCCACCTTGCCCTCCTCGGCCAGGATACTGCCCACCGCCACCAGCAGCTCCGGGGTGATTTCCAGCCCCACGGTGCCGCTGATGGTTCCTCCGTCGCCGAAGATCATGCGGCCCTGGTCGTGGCCGGAGAGCAGCGAGGCGTTGAGCCGCGCTCCGGCGGGGACCCGCAGACCGGGCCAGACCTTCACGCCGGGCCGCAGAATGGCGTTCTGCTCCACGGCGGCTCCCGCCCCCACCACGGTCCCCTCGTTGAGGACCGCGCCGGACTGAACGGTGGCCCCGGGACAGAGAATGGAGCCGTTCAGTGCCGCGCCGGGACCCAGATCGGCCCCCAGTACCACGCTGCCCTGGACCACAGCCCGCGCCCCCAGGGTGGTCCCGTCCGCCAGCACCACATGGGGGCCAATGAGGGCGTGGTCGCCGATGGTCACCCGCTGGCCGATGGCGCAGGGTGGGATGATGGTGGCGGTCTCCGGCAGGGGAACCGCCGACCACACGCCGCCCCGCACCTGGGGCAGGTTCATGTCCAGCCTGATTTTCCCGTCCAGCGCGTCTTTTGCCGCCTGGAGGTAGGAGGCGCAGTCCCCAATGTCCCGCCAGTAGCCGTAGGGCAAAAAGCCATAGAGCTTCTCCCCCTGCTCCAGCAGCCGGGGAAACAGGTCCCGCCCAAAGTCGCAGGACGTCCCCGGCTCCACCTGCTCCATGGCGGCGCGGGAGAGGACGTAAATGCCCGTATTCACCTGATTGGTGAACACCTGGCCCCAGCCGGGTTTTTCCACGAACTGCACCACCCGCCCGTCCTCGTCGGTGCGCACCAGGCCGTATTCCAGCGGCGTGGCGGAGCGGTGGAGCAGCAGCGTAGCGGCAGCTCTGTGCTGCCGGTGGAAGTCGATGGCCCCGTTCAGGTCGAAGTCGCACAGTGCGTCCCCGCTGAGCACCAGGATGTCCGGGTCGTCCCCCCAGAAGTCCATGCAGGCCCGCACTGCCCCGGCGGTGCCGAGAGGCTCCTCCTCCCGGAGGTAGGTCAGCGCCATGCCGTAGGCGCTGCCGTCGCCAAAGTAGTCCTCCACCGCCTCTGGCAGATAGTGGAGGGTGACAGCCGCCTCCCCGACGCCGCTGCGCCGCAGCAGCAACAGAATATGTTCCAGCAGGGGCCGCCCCAGGAAGGGGACCATGGGTTTGGGCAGTTCCGCGGACAGGGGGCGCAGGCGGGTGCCGCTGCCCCCGGCGAGAATGATCGCTTTCATAGAAAAAGCCGTCCTTGTTCCGTATTTATCACCAGTATGGACGGATTTTCACGGGGTTATACACAAAAAGGACCCCGGAGCGATGCCTGACATCGCTCCGGGGCGAGAGAGAGAAACCAATAAAGGAGAGAAAATCAAGTTACCGGGTGCGGAACAGCCGGGTCAGACGCTCCGACAGCGTGGTGCGCTGGTGCTGCTGGCTCAACAGCTCGCCGAAGTTGTCCATCGACATCCAGGAGGGTGTCGCCGGAGCGGTGTAGTTGTTCAGCGTCAAATCAGAGATCATAATCATCGTCAATACCTCCATTTTTGATGTTTTAGAGCGGATGTTTTGTTTGACCGGTCATTTCTTTCTGTGACTATAGAATAGCACTTTTCCCGTTCTTTGCAATGTGTGTTTACCCTAAATTTTCAGGTTGTGCTTGTGTTACAAGCACAAAGCATGGTATAATACTTTTGAAAAAACTTTAGTCAGATAAAGGAGGCGTTTTTATGGCGCTGACCATACGGGAGCTGATCGAGCAGACCCGGAGCAAATACCGGCTCAAGCTGCTGGCCGGAGCGGACTCCCTGGACTTTGTGGTCACCTGGGTCCACATGACCGAGGACACCAGCGTGACGGAATTCTTTTGGGGCAACGAGATGGTGGTCACCAGCGGTTACACCGCCCAGAACGAGGAGGGGCTGCTCCGCTTCATCGACGTGCTGGAGAAAAAACGCTGCGCCGGGGTGGTCATCAATGTGGGCAAGTACATCAATGAGGTGCCGTCGCGGGTGCTGGACTACTGCGAGGAGCGCCACCTGCCCCTGCTGACCATGCCCTGGGAGATGTCCATCACCGAGTTCGTCCGGGAGTGCTGCTCCCTCATCGACAAGAGCAGCCAGAACGAAGAAGTCCTGGCCGATGCGGTGGTGTCCATCATCCTCTCCCCCATGGGGGCGGGCAGACAAAAGGAACGGCTGACCGACTACTTCCACGTGGAGCGGGGCTTCACCATGCTGGCGCTGTGGGCGGAGCTGCCCGCGCCCCTGCGCAACGTGCTGGACCAGCGCAGCACCCTGCGGCTCCACACCGCCCTGCGGCCCTTCGACTTCTCCTACCTGATTTTCCGGTATCAGAAGCGGTTCCTCGTCCTGCTGAACCAGCGGGACAGGCAGGTCTCGGTTCAGGTCAGCCGCCGGATTTTGGACACCATTCACCAGAACCTCCCCGACCTGTCGATGCAAATCGGCGTGGGAGAGCCGGTGGACACCCTGGAGCAGTTGGCGGACACCTTCCACGCCGCCGTCTCCGCCCAGCGGCGGGCCTCCCTCCAGGGGCTGGAGATCGTACAGTTCCAGGACATGGGATTCTATAAGCTGCTGTATTCCGTGCCGGACGACAGCCTGCTGGAGGGCTATTACCACGAGATGATGGACCCCCTGCTGGAACACGACCGGCAGACCGGCAGCGTCTACACCGAGACGCTGTTCCGCTACCTGCTCACCGACGGCAGTCTCCAGGCGGTGGCCGCCGCCATGTACACCCACCGGAACACCGTGGGCTATCGCATGGGGAAGATCCGGGAGCTGCTGGGCCAGGATTTGGACAGCCAGCAGCAGCGGATGCCCTATCTGCTGGCCTACCACGTGGGGGTCATTTTGAAGCTGTGCGAGGATTTGGAGTAGCTGTTAGCTCTTAGCTGTTAGCTGTTAGCCTGGATAGTGCCAGATTTTGCAGTTGTCCCTTTGAACCGGACCTGTCGGTGATTATAACAGAAAAGCCCTCCGCAGGAGTTTTGCCGCTTGCGGCAAAATAAAATGCAATCCGTGCTTTTAGCCGGGCATGTACCGGCAAAAGCACACAGGGAGGCCCCAAACGTGCGCGCTTGCGCGTGCGCTGCCGGGGCCGCACATTCAACCAAAATGCTTTGCATTTTGGTTGAGCGCGTAGCGCAGAAAAAAAGCGGGGCCGCTCCCGCAGGAGCGGCCCCATAGAAAGGGGAAACAGAAGTTTGCGAATTAGTACCCCATGTCAGGGTTGGCGGGAGCGGCGGGCGCGGGAGGCTCGGGCTTATCCACCACGCAGGACTCGGTGGTCAGCAGGATGGAGCAGACGGAGGAGGCGTTCTCCAGAGCGGAACGGGTGACCTTGGTGGGGTCAACGATGCCGCTGGAGATCATGTCGCAGTAGACTTCCTTATAGGCGTCGAAGCCGTAGCCCACCTTGCCGCAGTTCAGCACGCGGTCCAGCACTACGGAGCCGTCGATACCGGCGTTGGTGGCGATCTGCTTGATGGGGGCGGTCAGGGCCTTGGCGATGATCTGCGCGCCGGTCTTTTCGTCACCCTCCAGGGTGTCCACCAGGGCGTTGACAGCGGGGATGGCGTTGACATAGGCGGTGCCGCCGCCGGCCACGATGCCCTCTTCCACGGCGGCGCGGGTGGCGTTCAGAGCGTCCTCCACGCGGAGCTTCTTCTCCTTCATCTCGGACTCGGTAGCAGCGCCGACCTTGATGACGGCCACGCCGCCAGCCATCTTCGCCAGACGCTCCTGGCACTTCTCACGGTCGTAGTCGGAGGTGGTGTTGGCGATCTGGGCGCGGATCTGCGCCACGCGGCCCTTGATGGCCTGGGCGTCGCCCATGCCGTCCACAATGATGGTGTTCTCCTTGGAGACCTTCACCTGGCGAGCCTGGCCCAGGTGCATCAGGTCGGCGTCCTTCAGCTCCATGCCGGTGTCGGCGGAGATGACCTGGCCGCCGGTCAGGGTAGCGATGTCCACCAGCATCTCGGCGCGGCGGTCACCGAAGCCGGGGGCCTTGACGCAGCAGACCTTCAGGGTGCCGCGCAGACTGTTGACGATGAGGGTGGACAGGGCTTCGCCCTCCACGTCCTCGGCAATGATCAGCAGGGGACGACCCATCTTGGCGATCTGCTCCAGAATGGGCAGCAGGTCCTGGATGACGGAGATCTTCTTGTCGTAGATGAGGATGAAGGGGTCGTCCAGCACGGCCTCCATCTTCTCGGTGTCGGTGACCATATAGGGGGAGACATAGCCCCGGTCGAACTGCATACCCTCGACCACCTCGGAGGAGGTCTCAGCGGTCTTGGACTCTTCCACGGTGATGACGCCGTCGGCGGAGACCTTATCCATGGCCTCGGCGATCAGCTTGCCGATGGTCTCGTCGCCGGAGGAGACGGTGCCCACGCGGGCGATGTCCTCAGTGCCGGAGACAGGCTGGCTGTTGGCCTTGATGGCGTCCACGGCGGCGGTGGTGGCCTTCGCCATGCCCTTCTTCATGACCATGGGGTTGGCGCCGGCGGCCAGGTTCTTCATGCCCTCGGCGGTGATGGCCTGGGCCAGCAGGGTGGCGGTGGTGGTGCCGTCGCCGGCCACGTCGTTGGTCTTGGTGGCGACTTCCTTCACCAGAGCGGCGCCCATGTTCTCAAAGGGGTCCTCCAGCTCGATCTCCTTGGCGATGGTGACGCCGTCGTTGGTGATGAGGGGAGAGCCGTACTTCTTGCCCAGCACCACGTTGCGGCCTTTGGGGCCCATGGTGATCTTGACGGTGTCGGCCAACTGGTCTACGCCAGCCTGAAGCGTGTGGCGGGCTTCCTCGCCGTAGTTGATAAGTTTAGACATAACGCATTACCTCCAAGTAAGTGAGAGAGAAAAATTTGGTCGATTTTTTTAGCAGCATCATTCGACGATTGCCAGAATGTCGTCCTGCCGGACAACGGTCAGCTCCTCGCCGTCGATCTTCACCTGGGTGCCGGAGTACTTGCCGGTGATGACCTTGTCGCCAACCTTAACGGTCATTTCGACGACGCTGCCGTCCACCATACCGCCGGGGCCAACGGCCACAACTTCGGCCACTTCGGGCTTTTCTTTGGCGGAGCCGGTGAGGATAATGCCACCTTTTGTGGTTTCTTCCGCTTCGACCATTTTCAGGACCACGCGGTCAGACAGGGGTTTCAGTTTCATTTGGAATTGCCTCCTTATAGAGAAAAGATTGGTTGTAAATAAGTTGATGGAATTAGCACTCTTTTTGCCTGAGTGCCAGTTCGCTATTATAATAGCCCACCTTGCGGCATTTTGCAAGCCTTTTTTTTTGAATTTTTTATGAAGTTCGAAGGCTAAATATCCACAAATCCCGTCACCTTTGTGGAAAGGGTGCGTTTTTGACCGAAAAATGCGCCGAACACGGTCCCAACAGCCCCAGGATATGCCTGCGCGCGGCGTTCTATACCGGGTCGGAGGCAGAAAAAAGCAGCGCCCGCAATGTGCGGGCGCTGCAATGGGGAAGGTACTTGTTGCTTTGTCAACATTTTGTCCAGTGCAGCACTACTTTCCCACAGAGAACTGCGGTTCAGCAACTGACCACCCCTCTTGCCGCCCCTGAAAGGGCAGGGAGCGAAGCGGAAGTGCCGCTTGACGGCGGAGGAGGGCCACCGCCATTAGGCGGTAGCGGAGGGGTTTTCCACGGGTTCACTGACACGGCTGAGCAAAAGAAAGAACGGTCAGTATCGTTTATTCGCTGTCCAAATCGTCTTTCGTGCGGCGGTAGAATCCCTCCGCCCAGGAAGCCTCGGCGGTGGTGTCCCGCCGGGCGGGGAAGGGGTCCTCGGCGTACTGGGAGAAGGACTGCGGGAAGGGCTGGGCGGCGTCCTGCTCAGCGGAGGCCGCAGGTCTCCCCTGGGCGGAGGCGCTGGCCTTGGTCTGGGAGACCGTCCCCTCCGGGTCCAGGGTCAGGCGGATGCCGGGGTCGGCGGACTTTTCCGCCTCCTCCGCTTTGGGCATTTTCATGCCCCCGGCGAGACCGTCCCGGCTGAGCATTTTCTCCATGACGGAGATGTCGGAGGAAATGTCCATCATATCCCCCTCAAACAGCTTATCCAACTGCTTTTCGAAGCCCTCCACCACCAGGTCCATCATGTTCTCGATGCGCTCCTTGGTGGCGTTGATGTTAGCCCCCGCTACCCCCTGGCTGTCCAGCTCGGCGTAGGCGTTGAGGATCTTCAGGGTGGTGGGTAGGTAGTAGTTCAGGAACCGGTGCAGCTCGCTGGCCTTTTCCGGGTGGCGCTTCTGGTAGTCCAGGATGTGGCCGGTGATCTCCTCGATGCGGTCGATCTTCCGGGTGAGGACCGGGTCGGGGATGGCCTGGTTGATTTTGCGGATCTGCGCCAGCACGGATTCGTCGCTGGAGCGCTCCTCCTCCGGGGTCTGGGGCTTCGGCTCCGGCTTGGGCTTGGGGGTCACGCCCTTGCCGTCCAGCACCAGGTAGCCGGTGGACATGTCGATGTAGGCTTTCGGCCCCAGCAGGCCGTCGTCCACCATGTCCTGCACCAGGTCGCAGGCCCGGTTGTAGCTGCACGGCATGGCCTCGGCCAGGGTGCGGATGTCGATCTGCTGGTGGTCGCCGATGAGGTTCAGCAGCTTGCGGAACCGGCGGGCCTTCCGGTGCTTGAACTGGCCCCACACGAACATCCCCGCGCCCACGCCGGCGCAGAGGAAGGGGGCCATCGCGTCCTGGAGGGCGTAGAGGGGATAGTAGGGCAGCCAGAAAGCCAGCGCGTTCAGGCAGGCGGCCAGGCCGCCCACGCCGACGATGGCGCCCAGCGCGGTCATCAGCTTGCCGTCCTTGATTTTGGCGGGTTTCTTCCGGTTTGTCTGCTCCCGTTGCTGCGTCCCGCCGGGGGTATAATTTCGTTCGTAAGAGGAAGATTGCCGCGTACTGGAGGCGCGGCCCTGCCGGGCGGCGTCCCGGGTGCGGCTGAACTCCCGCTGAAAGTCCTCCTTGAAGTTGTCGCCAATGACGTGGACGTCGTCGGCGAAGTCATCCAGGGCTTCCTCCCAGTTGGGACGCTCCGCCTTGGCGCTGTTCTCCGTGGCGATTTTATAAATCAGCAGGCCCAGGCCCACCGGCCAGAAGAAGATAAAGCCGACGATGATCAACCCCCAGGGAATGTGGGGGGCTGGGCGGTTGCTGTTGTGGAACTCGTTCATTGCGTCCTCCTCTATCTCCAAATGCGGGAAAACTCCCGCACCTCGCTCTCTGTACGCTGATTTCTATTATACTATAAACGGGGATTCCCGCAAGGGGGGATTTCTTAAAAATCTGATTAAAATCCTTGTAAGGAAAGGACCGGAGGCGAAATACACGGTTCCGTTTTTTTCCGCCCCTACAGAAATCGGATGAACTTGTCAAGGTCAATTCAGAGGAGAGAAGCACATAGGACAACCCCTCCCCTGCGTATCCTAAAAAGAACAAGGGGGGCTGACGATGGAGACGACACTGAACGACCTGCGCTGGAAAGAGGTGATCTGCGTCACCGACGGGACCCGGTACGGCTATGTGGACGACTGTTCCTTCGACCTGGACACCGGCCAGATACGGACGCTGGTGGTGCCGGGGCGGGCCAGGTTCTTCGGCCTGTTCGGGCGGCGGGATGAGCGGCTGGTGCGCTGGGAGGACGTGCGCCGGTTCGGAGAGGATATCATTCTGGTGGAGGGCGCGCCGGAGGTGCGCCCTGCCGGGCGGGAGCGGAAGAAGTTTTTGTGGTTCCTCCTTTGAGTCAGCCGCCGCTGTCGCGGCCAGTGGACAGGGCTTGTCTTTGGCTTGCGGTTTTGTCCAGCATAGTGCAGTTTTTTACCCAAAAGCCTGTATTATGCTGGCGGGACCGCTGTCAAAGGCTGACCGGTATCCGTTATTCGCCCTTTTTCCGTTTCAGCGCCAAATTCCGCCGCAGCACCCCCGGCCCCCGCCAGGCGAAGGCCCGGCCTCCGTATTTCTCCCGAAACGTCCGGTTGCTCAGCCCCTCCAGGTCCTCCGGGGCCAGAGAGGGCAGGTAGGGTTGGGCGGCGTCCTGCCCGGTCAGGTCGGTCAGGAGCGAGAGAGCAGCATCTCGATTATAAGGACAGACCTGCTGGCAGAGGTCGCACCCCCAAATCAGCGGGTGGGCGGCCAGCATCACTTCCTCGTCTGCGGTGAGTTGACCCTTCTTCTGGGTCAGGGCGGAGAGGCATTTGCTCTCGTCGAAGGGCAAACTATCCAGCGCGCCGCCGGGACAGGCCCGGACGCAGGCCCCGCAGCCGATGCAGTCCGGCGCGGGCACGGCGGCGGAGGGCAACGGCAGGTCGGTGAGGACAGTCCCCAAAAAGACCCAACTGCCGTAAGGCTCCACAATGACCAGCCCGTTGCGGCCCAGGACACCCACCCCCGCCAGCCATGCGCACTGGCGCTCGTCCAGAGGGGAGCTGTCGGTGCCGGGAACGAACCGGTGTTCCGGGTGGAGCAGGGCCAGTTGCTCCGCCACGCCCCGGAGCCGCCGGAGCAGGCTCTGGTGGTAATCCGCGCCCCGGGCATAGAGGGAGAGGTTGCCGGGCCGGTCCCCGGCGAAGTAGGGGTAGGCCGCCACATAGACCCCGCGGGCCTCCGGGCAGAGGGTCAGCGCCTTCTGGCGGCTCTCCGGGGACAGACGCAGGTCAACGAAGGCGCAAGTCCCCCACGCCGCCGCGCCGGACTGCGCGAAAAGCTCCGCCGTGGTCATGAGAACGTCCCCCCCTCTCTGCTGTTAGTTCGGTTTTCTTGGTTGAGTATCCCTGTTTCCCAGCCGAGATCCACACCTACGTCATCAAACAAAAATTCTGTGAGCAATATCTGCAATCTGTTTAGCAAATAGGAACGAGGATTCTCTTTTTGTTACCGTGTGTAGGGGCGGGCCCGGGGCGCCCCCCGCCCCGTGGGGGCGGGGGGGGGGGCGCCCCGGGCCCCCCCACCCGGGGGGGGGGTAGTCAAACCAGTAATCGGGGTGGCGGGT
>JAJQCW010000031.1:10952-42153 GCA_021202515.1 Clostridiales bacterium
GCCCTTGGCCGCCCGGAGCAAGTAGGAGGCTCCTGCGGGCGGCCAAGGGCCGCCCCTACAGGTGTGTGGTAACAATTCCAAGTAAAGCTGCTTCAGATGTTTGAACAGGATAACCCGTTTCGCTTATCCCCCTGCCGGGCGGAAAAAATCCCCCAGCAGCGCCGCGCACTCCTGCTCCAGCACGCCGCCGTACACCGCCGGGTGGTGGTTGAACCGCTCCTGAAACAGGGACAGCACCGACCCGCAGCACCCCGCCTTGGGGTTGGCCGCGCCGTAGACCACCGCGTCCAGCCGGGCGTTGAGAATGGCTCCGGCGCACATGGGGCAGGGTTCCAGCGTCACATAGAGGGCGCAGCCGCTCAGCCGCCAGCTCCCCAGGCGGCGGCAGGCGTCCCGAATGGCCTCCACCTCCGCGTGGGCGGTGGCGTCCCCCAGCAGTTCCCGGCGGTTGCAGCCCTGGCCGATGATCTCGCCGTCCCGCACCACCACACAGCCCACCGGGATGTCCCCGTGGGCGGCGGCCTCCCGTGCCAGAGCCAGGGCCGCAGACATATAGCGTTCTTCCAGTTGATGCATGGCGGGGGCCTCCTTTGGGGTGTTTTGATGGTTCTATTGTAGCGGATTTTGGAAGGGGTATCAAGGGGAGAAACACCACCCAACGAAAAAACAGACAAAATACGGCCTCGTTGGACGTAACGAGGCCGCATTCTTTCAACGCATAATGATTTAACTTTTAGTCGCTGTATTCTACCAAAGTTCCGTTTTCAGGAAGATAGAGTGTTTCTTGAGAAGAATCCCCCATCGAATAATCTCCGTATTCGTCCTGTTCAAAGAATACATCCTTGTCAACTATACTATTAATGGCATACACGCCCTTGTTTTCATCGCTGTCTGTGTAAAGAATCATGCACCAATTATAGTCATTTACTGTCACATAGTTATAATACCAATCAGTCAGGTTTTCTATTGTCGCCTCGTCAGAAGAGATGTAAACGATGGAATATTCGCCGAGTTTTTCGGTGCGGTATCCATTCATCACGTTTCTAATAGTCGCATCGTCGTAAATATGGCTTTCTGTGTTTTCTTCCTCTGCTTCGTTTTCTTCGCTGGAGGTATTGGTTTCGACGGCCTCGCTCTCTGCGCTGGATGTCGATTCTTCGGCAACTGAATTTTCCTCATCGGCTGTTGATTCCTCAGCAGTTGCGTTTTCCTCCACAGACGAAACCGCTTCAACGGCAGAACTTTCTGTATTGTTCGATTGGTCCTCACTACTGGAACTACTCCCGCCAAAAGCAGCAGCCAGGATAACAACGACAATTACCCAAAACCACCATTTTTTGTAGAACGGTTTTTTGACACCGCTTTTTGCCTTTTTCTCTTTCTTTTTCATGAAAGCACCTCCCTACATGTATAGCATTATAGCACTGTGTAACACAAATGTAAAGTGATTAATCACATTATTTTGTGTTATAGATTTGATGACGTGTTGCACTTTATAATGTAGTTAAGCACAGTGGAGGGTTTTACGCTATGGAAAAGTTCATCATAACCCCAAAGGAAGATAAATCCGTGACTATGACGATTCGGATAGACAAAAAATTGCAGGAAAAATACAATGAGTTATCGGCAAAAACGAACCGTTCAAGAAACGAACTGATTAGTATGGCGCTTCAATATGCGCTGGATCACATGGAAATCAAAGAGGAACCATAAAAGGCCAAAATGACATAAAAACAGCTTTTCAGTACAATAAAGCCTGAAAAGCTGTTCTTTTGTTCTATAGAAGTTTTACCCCTTCCGGCAGACGTAGGCCACCCAGCCCTCCCGCCGGTGGGTCTCCGCGATGACGAAGCCGTTTTCCGTCAGGGCGCGGGCCACGTCCTCCGCCCGGTGCTCGATGATGCCGGAGGTCAGAAAGAGGCCGTCCTCTTTCAGGAAGTCCCCCACCACCCCGGCCAGGGGGATGATGACGTCAGCGATGATGTTGGCCAGCACCAGGTCGTATTTCCCGGCCAGGGACTGGCACAGGGCGGCGTCCCCCACCACGTCGCCGGTGTAGACCCGGAAGGTCTCCGGCCCGATGCCGTTATAGGCGGCGTTTTCCGCCGCGACGCGGGCGGCCTTAGGGTCGATGTCGCAGCCCACCGCGCTTTTTGCCCCCAGACACAGGGCGGCAATGGCCAAAATGCCGCTTCCCGTCCCCAAATCCAAAACGTTTTCATCAGTTTCCACAAACTTTTCCACAGCCTCCAGGCACAGGCGGGTGGTGCCGTGGCTGCCGGTGCCGAAGATCAGGCCGGGGTTTAGGTAAATGGGGGTGCGGCCCTCCGGGACCGGCTCTCCCCGCATCCATTCGGGGACCACATACAGCCGCTCCCCCACCGGGAAGGGCTGGTAATACTTCTTCCAGTTGTTGGACCAGTCCTCCTCCCGCAGGGAGACGGTGGACACCGCCAGCGTACCGGCGTCCCGGCCCACGCGGGCGCGGAAGTCCTCCAGCCCTGCGGTGACTTCCTCCAGTCGGTACTGGCCCTCCTCGTCCTGGGTGACGTAGAACTTGACCCGGCTGACCCCCCGGCGGCTCTCCACCAGGCTCTCGTCCACCTCGTCCCAGAAGGGGCGGCGCTCGTCCTGGAAGTCCGCCAGGTCGTTTTCGTCCTCCAGCACCAGGCCCACGATGCCGCAGGCGGTCAGGTAGGCCGCCAGTTCGTCCAGGCAGCCGGGGGCGGTGTCAATGGAGACTTCCAGCCAGTATTGATCCATAATGTATTCCTCCTGCGGTGGTTATGTTGCCTATTGTGTAACTTTCCTGCGAAAATTTGACGTTTTGTAACTGACAGCCCTCTTGCCTCCCCTGAAAGGGCAGGGAGGGGCAAAGCCCCGGAAGTGCCGCTTGACGGCGGAGGAGGGCCGCCGCCCTTGGGCGGTGGCGAAGGGGTTTTGGTACATGTCTGATATAAAGGGATAACCAAAATCCTTACCATGGGTATCATATCCGATTTCCCGCAAAATTGCAACCACGAAAAAAGTGTGCGTGTAAAGTATAAAACCCCCAGTTTGGCGCAACCTATCCTCAAACCCGCCGCAGTGCGCACAATGGAGGCATTACTATGGAACTGACCAACGAATCCGCTCTTTTGCAGGAGGTTTACCAGGGCGCGGCCATGGGCGCGGACGCCATCCGCTATCTGCTGCCCAAGGTGGACAATCCCCGCTTCCGCTCCGACCTACAGACCCAGCAGAAGCAGTACAAGCAGACCGCCGCCAACGCGGAGAAACAGATGAAGGCACTGGGGGACTGCCCCAAAGACCTGGGCAGCGGGCAGCAGTCCATGCTCTGGGCCTGCGTCCAGGGCAAGACCCTCTGCAACAAGGAGACCAGCCACCTGGCGGAACTGATGATCCAGGGCAGCAGCATGGGCATCGTCAACCTGACCAAGGTGCTGAACAGCTACACCCCCGCCGACCCGCTGGACGACCCCGCCGGGCAGCAGGCCCAGCAGCAGGCCAGGGAGCTGGCCCAGACTGCGATCCAGGCGGAGGAGGACAACATCAACCGGCTGAAAACCTATTTGCAGTAAAAGACAGGACAGGGGAGAATCATTCTCGCCTGTCCTTTTATTGTGGACTAATATCTGCTGTTTGTCATTTTTTTAGTATAATACAGGCTTTCCGCAGAGAATTATCCTTTGACAAACTACCCACCCCTCTTGCCTCCCCTGAAAGGGGAGGGGACCATGCGAAGCATGGTGGAGGGGTTTCCCGGCTAAGAGCTAAAAGCTAACAGCTCATGCCGAAGGCATACCCCTTGTCCCCGCCGCATATCCTCCTATGAGGTGATGCTGTGGTTTCCGTATGTCTGATTGCGCTGAGCCTGGCGGTGGACGCCGCCGCCGCCTCTGTCTGCTGCGGCCTGTCCTCCCCCGGCTTCCGCCGCCGGGATGGGGTGCGGCTGGGGCTGTGGTTCGGGGGATTCCAGTTTGGAATGACCCTGCTGGGCGGCATGGCCGGGGGCGAGCTGAACGAACACTGTCGGCTCATCGGCGGCATGGTGGCCTTTGGCCTGCTGACGTACTTAGGAGGGCGGATGCTGCTGGACGCGCTGGCGCCAGTGGCCGGGGAGCCGCCGGTCTACGCCCTGACCACCCCCGCTGTGGCGGCGCTGGCCCTAGCCACCAGTCTGGACGCCCTGGCGGTGGGGGTGTCGGTGGCCTTTCTGGAGGTGGGGCTGTGGAACTCCGCCATAATTATCGGCGCGGTGGCCTTCGTTCTGTCGCTGCTGGGGAGCCTGCTGGGGAAGCAGATCGGGCAGCGGGTCCAGCGGTGGGCCAGCGTGGGCGGCGGTCTGGCCCTGGCCTGCATCGGCGCAAAAATCCTGTGGGGCGTGCTGGCCGGACAGTAAGGGAGAATTTCGTTACAAAATCTTTTATTTATGAAAAAAATGCAACCAAATGTGAAGTACTACCCCCCTCTTGCCTCCCCTGAAAGGGCAGGGAGCGAAGCGGAAGTGCCGCTTGACGGCGGAGGGGGACCATGCGAAGCATGGTGGAGGGGTTTCCGAACTCGACGAAACAAACGTGATTCCAGAAAAGGGGTACGGATACCGCAAGACAACACACGGGGCTGCGCCGCACGGCGCAGCCCCGGCTTCAAATAATCGGCGAACCCGCTTGAAAACAGGAAGGTAAATCTCATTTTAGAAGGGATCATGAAAAACTTGCAGCCAAGGCAGCCACAAACAAGGAAAGGAAGGCCGCAGGTCCGCCGCATTTGACGAAAAGGGTTTCAAACTTTGGGAACTTAGATTTTGCCGTCCAGCCGGTCCAGCATATCCCAGCAGCCCAGCAGGTACATGATGCCTAGCGCCCGGTCGTACAGGCCGTAACCGGGCCGGCAGACCTCGCCCCAGATGTGGCGACCATGGTCGGGCCGGATGTAGCCGTCGAAGCCGCAGTCGTGGTAGGCCCGCATGATCTCCAAAATCTGCGTGTCGCCGTCGCAGTCCCGGTGGGAGGCTTCGGAGAAGTCGCCGTTGGGGAAGTGCTTCACGTTACGGATGTGGGCGAAGGCGATGCGGTCGCAGTAGGTGCGGATGATGTCGGGGATGTCGTTGTCCTTGTTGGCCCCCAGCGAGCCGGAGCAGAGACACAGGCAGTTGTACTCGTCGTCCACCATGGACAGGAACCGCCCGATGGACTCCTTGTCCACCAGCAGGCGGGGCAGACCGAAGATGTCCCATGGGGGATCGTCCGGGTGGATGGCCATCTTGATGCCGGTCTCCCGGCAAGTGGGCATAATGGCCTCCAGGAAGTACTTCAGGTTGTCCCAGAGCTTCTCCTTGGTGACGGGGCGGTACATCTCAAACAGCTCGTCCAGCTTGGCCATGCGCTCCGGCTCCCAGCCGGGGAAGGTCATGCCGTGGAGGTTTTCCAGGATGTAGTTGGCCATCTCCTTGTAGTCCTGCTGAATTTTCGCCGCCTCATAGTACAGAGCGGTGGAGCCGTCCCCCATGGGGTGGAACAGGTCGGTGCGGGTCCAGTCGAAGATGGGCATAAAGTTGTAGGTGACGACCTTGACGCCGAACTTGGACAGGTTCCGCAGGGTGGTCTTGTAATTTTCGATGTACTTGTCGCGGGTGGGCAGCCCCACCTTGATGTCGTCGTGAACGTTGACGGACTCCACCACGTCCATGTTGAAGCCGTAGCCCTCGATCTGCTTGCGGGCGACCTCGATTTCGTCCACTTCCCAGACCTCGCCGGGCTGCTTGTCGTGCAAGGCCCAGACCAGGCCGGTCACACCGGGAATCTGCTTGATCTGCTCCTGGGTGATGCTGTCGTTGCCCTCGCCGTACCAGCGAAATGTCATTTGCATAGAGTTTCCTCCTCTTTTGGGTGTGGGGACCGCCGGAGGGCGGTCCCGCCAGGGGTGGATGGGTCAGGGTATGCAATTAGCCTACATACTTGTGCAGGGTGGCGCGGACCGCGCCCGGCCCGGCCAGTTCCTCTTTCAGATAGCCCTCGACCTTGGCCGCCAGAGGGGTCTCCGTCAGGTCGGAGCCAAAGATGGCGGTGTTGGAGAGGATGGGCTGGAGTTTGCCCGCGACGCTCTCCGGCTTGCCCAGCTCTACCCCGGCCAGCATAGCCTGCATGTCCGCCTTCATGGGGTCGGCAGAGACTTCCATGGCCGCGCCGTTGTCGTCCACGGCCAGCAGATAGCGCAGCCAGCCCGCGATAGCCAGGGGAATGGCCACCAACTGGTCCAAATCCCTGCCCTCGCTGCGATAGCTCTTGATGGTCTCGCCGTAGCGGACAGGGATTTTCTGAGAGGTATCGGTGGCGATGCGCTGAGGCGTGTCAGGCATATAGGGGTTGGGCAGCCGCTCGTTGACCACCTCGTCGATGAACGCCTTGGGGGAGAGGATTTCCGGGTCCACCACCACGGGCAGTCCCTCCTGGTAGCCCAACCGCTTGACCAGGTTGGACAGGTCGGCGTCCTTCATCTCGTCGCAGATGAGGGTGTAACCCAGCAGACAGCCGTAAACGGCCAGCGCCGTGTGCAGGGGGTTCAGGCAGGTGGTGACCTTCATGGTCTCGGACTTGTTGACGGTGGCGCGGGTGCCAAAGTAGACCCCCGCCTTCTCCAGCGGCGGACGGCCATTGGGGAAGGTGTCCTCGATGACCAGATACTGGGGCCGCTCAGCGTTGACGAAGGGGGCGATGAAGGTGCCCTTGGCGGTTTTCACCGGGGCGATGTCCTCGATTCCGGCCTCTTCCAGCGCCTGCTGTACGGCGGGAGCGGGTCGGGGGGTGATTTTGTCGATCATGGACCAGGGGAAGGCGATGGTCTTTTCGTCGGTCAGGTAATCCATGAAGCCCTGATCCACAAAGCCTTTCTCCAGCCAGGCGTTGGCGATCTCCATCACGGAAGCCTGGAGCTTTTCGCCGTTGTGGGAGCAGTTGTCCATGGACACCACGGCCAGGGGATATTTTCCGGCCTTGTACCGCTCCAGCAGCAGGGCGCAGACGATGCTCATGGCGTGACGGGCGGCGGCAGGGCCTTCCTCCATGTCGGCCACCACCACGGGCATCAGGGAGCCGTCCACCCGCCGCAGGGCGTAGCCCTTCTCGGTGATGGTGAAGGAGATCATCTGGAGGCCAGGGTCGGTGAAAATTTCCTTCATCCGGGCCATGTTCGCCGGGTTGGTGCTGTCCACCGCGATGCCCTCCACGATGCCCGCCTGGATCTCCCGGTCAAAGGAGCCGTCGGCGTTCAGGGTGACGTTGAGCGTCAGGTTGTCGAAGGGGTCGTAGATGTCGGAGATGATGCCGTAGTCGAAGGTCTCCGCGGCGATGATGCCCCGGTCACAGACCCCGGCGTTCAGCATCCGCTGGGCCAGGGAGCCGATGAAGCCCCGGAAGATGTTGCCCGCTCCGAAGTGGACCCACATGGGGTTGGCTTTGGTGCGGGCCGCCACCTGCTCCGCGTCGTACTGGGGCAGGGTGACGCCTGCGGCGGCCCAGCCCGCTTTGTCCTGGAGGGACGCAAGATTCAGTTTCATAGCAAACGCTCCTTCTGCCGCTTGGGTGGTCCTCGCACGCTCCAGCGGCAACAGGGCGTGTGAATGGTTCAATTTTTGGGGAATCTGTAAATTTTTTTGACTGTTTCTCATTCAGGGAAAAAGCCCATTGACCTTTTCGCCAAAATTTATTACAATAGTGTTGTCGTGTTTGTGGTAACTGCCGCCAATGCGCAACCAACACAAAATGAGGTGAGTCCCATCAAAGTGACAGAACGCCTTCCTCAGGAGACCGGGCGCTCCTACGCTTACCGCATGATTCGTGAAAACATTATCTCCACAGAGCTGGCTCCGGGCAGCCTGGTCAGCGAAAAAGAGCTTGCGCAGCAACTAAACCTGTCCCGCACCCCCGTCCGGGAGGCGCTGATCGACCTGGCCCAGGTGGACGTGGTAGAGGTCATGCCCCAGCGGGGCAGCCGCATTTCTTACATCGACAGTCACATGGTCGAAGAAGCCCAGTTTATGCGGAACACCTTGGAGCGCGCTGTCTGTCAGCGGCTGTGTACCATGGAGGAACAGCCGGACCTGACCCCGCTAGTCAGGAATCTGCACGCCCAGGAAGTCGCTTTCAGCGACGGAGAAAGCGAGACTTTTTTCCGGTTGGACAACGCGTTTCACAAGCTGTTTTACCAGTTGGCGGGGATGCCCCACATCTACCAGCTCTCCAGCAACTTCATGATTCACTTTGACCGGCTGCGAAACCTCTCCCTGGCCGTCCAGGACAACGGCCAGCTCATCGCCGACCACCGGGAGATGGTAGATTGTCTGCTGCTCCGGGATGAATCCGGCGTAGACCAGGCGCTGGACCGCCATCTGCACCGGTACAAAATCGACGAGGCGGTCATCCGCCAGACACACCCCTCCTTCTTCAAGGAGAGCCGGTAACGCGCCAAATCAGCCCTTCTCATGCCCCGAACCGGAGACGGTTCGGGGCATTTTTTGTTTTTATTCGTCCTCGGCCATGCCGATCAGGTCGAACTTCTCCGTGCTGACCACGATTTCAAAGTCCTCTTTCTGCGGCATGGCGCACTTGACCTGGATGCAGCGGTCGGACAGGTTGTAGAACCAGCCCTCGTCCGCCTGGTCGTAGGCGTCCCGCACGATGTAACGGGTGACGGGTTTGCCGTCCACCGTGACCCAGAAGGCCCCCTTCTCCTTGCTGACCACCCGGAGGGTGATGTACTCCACGGTGGGGACATAGCTGCCCTCCCGGTGGAAGGAGATGACCTTCCGCTCCCCGGCCTGGACGGAGATGGTGGTTTTGGCATAAACTCCCCTCTCAAAGTCCTGGGTGTGGCCGTCGTCGTCGTAAAAGACGTGAGAGCAGTCGCTCTCCGCGCCGATGACGAAGTCCAGGTTCCGCAGCACGTCGGTGGACGCCTGATGGATGTCCTCGCTGGTGTAGTAAATGGCGCTGCCCCGCAGGAACATGGGGATGGAGCTGAGGGTGACGGGCACCTCGATGGTCTGACCGCCTGCATAGGCCCGCATGTTGTCGTTCATGTCGTACCAGGTGGCCCCGGCGGGCAGATAGACCTGGCGGGTGGTGGCCCCCTCCTCCAGCACGTTTGCCACCAGCACCGAGCTGCCGAACAGGAAGGTCAGCAGCTTGTCGTTGTAGCAGTTCTTGTCGTGGGGGAACTCCAGGAACAGGGGCCGCATGGCGGGCATTCCGTCGGTGTGGGCCTCGTACATCAGGGAGTAGAGGTAGGGCATCATCCGGTAGCGCTGGGCGTAGGCCGCCTGCACGTCCGCCAAATGCTCCTCGTACATCCAGGGCTGGGTGACGGTGTTGTCGTTGTTGGCGGAGTTCATGCAGAACCGGGGCTGGAACGCGCCACTCTGAATCCACCGCAGCAGCAGCTCGCCGCTGGGGGCTGGCCCGGCGAAGCCGCCGATGTCACACCCCATGTTGGGGCAGCCGGAGAGGCCCATACCGATGATGGTGGCCACGTTGAATTTCAGCGTCCGCCAGTCGGTCAGGTTGTCGCCGCCCCACACCTGGGCGTACCGCTGGATGCCGGCGAACCCGGCCCGGTTGATGATGTAGGGCCGCTCGTTGGGGTAGACCTCCGCGATGGCCTCCTTCGCCAGGTACGCCATCATGTTGCTGTGGATGATTTTCAACTGGGCCATGTCGCCCCCCATGCCCTCAAAGGAGCAATAGGCGGTGCGGTCCTCCACACCGTCCAGCTCGCAGTTGTCGTTCCAGACGGTCTTGGTGCCCTTCTCCAGGATGTTGGTTTTCAGCAGTTCCTTCCAGCAATCCCTGGCCTTGGGGTCAGTGAAGTCCACAAACCGGCCCACGCCGCCCCACCAGCGGCCATAGTAGTCCTCTTTGCCGTCGGGGGTCTTGATGAAGGCGTCCGCCTCCTTGAACCGGTCCATATAGGGGTGGTTTTGCAGGATGCCGGGCTTCAAATTGGGGATGACGTTGATGCCCCGCTCGTTCATGTGGGCAAAGAACCCCTCCGGGTCCGGGAACCGGCGCTTGTTCCAGTTGAACACATAACGCAGGTTGTCCTCCTCGCCGGAGGAATAGCCGCTGGCAAGCCAGAAGTTGTCGATGTAGATCTTCTCGGCAAAGTGTTTGTCGATGACCTTATAGATCTCCTGGTCGCAGTCCTTTTCCAGCTCGGCATAGTACATGGTGCTGGCGGTGAAGCCCAGCGACTGCTTGGTGGGCATGGCGCAGCGGCCAGTCAACTGGGTGTACCGGTCCAGCACGGCGGACATCTCCGGCCCATTGATGAGGAACAGGTCGATGTCGCCGCCGTCGGTCTGGTAGTAGCAGTAGCGCTCCCAGTAGCCGCTGATCTCGTTGCACATGTCAAAGGCCGCGTCATAGCTGTTGTTGTAGAACAGACCCACGGCCTTCTGCACATCCTCGTTGACGCGGATATAGAAGGGGATGTGTTTGTACAGGGGGTCGCCAAACTCCGGGTCGTGGCCAATGGCGTCCTTGGGGCACATCCGCATGTGGCGACCCTTTTTGTCCAGGTGGCCGGTTTTTTCGCCAAAGCCATAGAAGTGGTCCTTGTCCCGGTCCACCTTGGAGTAGTGGGTCAGGCGGCCCAATTGGTCCCGGTCAAAGGCCCGCTCCGCCAGGTCGGAGTTGAGCAGCGTTCCCCCGCTGTCGTAGAGACGGAAGTGGAAGGGTCGCTTGTTCAGCACCAGCCGCAGGGTGGCGGTGCGGAAGGTCAGCGCCTTGTCCGTCTCCTCATAGGGGACGTCCAGGGCGGTGATGCGCTGGCGCTCGTCCTTTAACAGCGCGTCCAGGTCGTCGTCCCAGGCGGTGGTGACCAGGGCGTAGGACGCTTCCTGGAACCGCTTGTCAAAGCTGACGCGGATGCGCAAAATGTCGTCGGTCAGGAAAACCAGCTTCACGTCCGCCGCGTCGCCGTGGACCAGATAGCCGTTGTCCAGTTTTTCGATGGATTGATAACTTCTCAGCAGCATGGCAGACTACCTCTTCTCGTGTCTCCCTGGGGAGCGCCGGTAAATTGCTCCACCGGCGCTCCTGTTTGGGAGGAAAATATTACATACCGATCAGGTCAAACTGCTCGAAGGAGACCGTCAGGGTCACGTCCTTCTTGGGGTTGGGGTACTTGACCAGCACGGCCTTCTTGGTCTGGCTGTAGTACCAGCCGGACTCGGCGGCCTCGAACTTGCGGCGGTTCAGGAAGTGCTCCAGTTGGGTGTCGCCCAGGCTGACCCAGAAGGGGCTCTTGTCCTTGCGGATCATCTCCACCACAACGCTCTCCACGTGGTCAGTGTAGCTGCCCTCGGCGGTGAAGGCCACCTTGACCACGTCCGCGCCGGACATCTGAATGGTGGTCTTGCGGTACACGCCCTGGGTGTAATCGTTGCTGTCGCCGTCGTCGTCATACATGACATAGGTGCTGGCGTCCTTGCCGGGAGCCAGGGTCAGGTGCAGGGCGGTGGTGTGGTCCTGGCACATGCTCATGAGCTGGTTGTCAGCCATGGGTACGATGGCGCCTTCCCGCAGGAACATGGGGATAGACTCCATGGTGACGGGGATCTCCACCGTCTGGCCGCCCTCGTAGCAGGTGAAGTTGTTGCCCCAGTCGTACCACTTGCACCCGGCGGGGAGATAGACCTTCTTGGTCTTGGCACCCTTCTCGATAACGTTGGCCACCAGGATGTCCCGGCCAAAGGTGAACTCGAAGCTCTCGTCATAGACCTTGGGGTCGTCCTGGAACTCGTAGACCAGGGCGCGCATGATGGGTGCGCCGGTCTGGGTGGCCTCGTACTCGGCGGAGTAGAGGTAGGGGGTCATGCGGTAGCGCAGCAGGATGGCGTCCCGGATGATGTCGGCGCTGCCACGGAACATCCACGGCTCGGTAACAGTGTTGTCGTTGCTGGCGGAGTGGATGGAGAAGCGGGCCTGGAAGATACCCTGCTGCACCCAGCGGACGAACAGCTCCTCTTCGGGAGCGGGACCGGCGAAGCCGCCGATGTCTGCGCCCTCGTTGGGCTGACCGGAGAGGCCCATACCGGTGATGATGGGGATGTTGTACTGGAGGGAGGTCCAACTGGTGTAGTTGTCGCCGCACCAGGTCTGTGCGTACTTCTGGATGCCGGAGCTGCCAGAGCGACAGACGGAGTAGGGCCGTTTGGTGGAATCGTGCTCCCGGACGGCCTCGTTGCTCAGGCGGCACATGAGGGTGCTCATGATGGGCTTGAGCTGAGCGATGGTGCCGCCCTTGCCGTCGAAGTTGCAGATGGCGTCCTTGTCCATCAGGCTGTCGTATTCACAGTTGTCGTTCCAGATGGAGTTGGTACCCACGTCGATCAGGTTGTCGGTGACGTACTTTTTCCAAATCTCACGAGCTTCCGGCTTGGTGTAATCCCAGAAAGCGCCGTCGCCGCCCCACCACGCGCCGACCGCGTAGGTGGAGGGATCTTCGCTGTCCCGGACGAACACGTCCTGGGAGTTGAACTCGTCGAACCAGGGGTGGCACAGCAGGATGCCCGGCTTGATGTTGGGCACATTCTCCGCGCTCTTGGCCATCATCTCGTGGAAATACTTGCTGGGGTCCTTAAACCGCTCGGTGTTCCAGTAGAACACGCAGCGCTTGTTGTTGTAGCTGGTGTAGCCGGAGGACAGGTGGAAACCGTCGATGGGGAAACCTTCCTCCTTGATGGTGTCGATGAAGCCCAGCACCGCGTCGTCGCTGTCCTTCTCCAGTTCGGGATAGTACATGGAGGAACCCTGATAGCCCAGGGCGCGCTTGGGCAGCAGGGCGGGACGGCCGGTCAACAGGGTGTAGTTGTCCACCACCTTGGCCAGGGTGTTGCCGCCCAGCAGGTACAGGTCGATGTCGCCGCCGTCGGCCTGCCAGTAGGTGTAGCGGGGCCAATAGTTGCTCTTTTCCCGGCCCATGTTGAACACGGACTCGTAGAAGTTGTGGTAGAACAGGCCCACAGCCTTCTGGGTGTCCCGGTTGAGCTGGATGTAGAAGGGGATGTGCTTATAAAGGGTGTCCATCTTGGTGGGGTCGTAGCCCATGGCGTCGGTGGCCCGCTCCCGCAGGAACTCCTTGTTCTTGTTCAGCTTGCCGGACTTCTCACCAAAGCCATAGAAGCAATCCTCTTCGTTCATGCGGCTGTAGTGGACAATACGGTTGTTGCTGTCCTTGACGAAGGGGTTGCCGGGCAGGGAGCTGTAGAGCAGGGTCCCCTCGCTGTCGTAGAGCTTGAAGCACAGGGGGTCTTTCTCCACCACCAGCTTGACCGCAGCGGAGGCCAGGGTCAGGGCGGTCTCATCGTCGGTGATGGCGGGGGCCACGGGGGTCAGGTGCTTCCGTTCGGGGAACAGGGGGTCCAGCCGGTCCTCCCACGCCACGGTGTCGAGGACATAGGATTCCTCCGCGAACTCCTTGTCGAAAGAGGCCCGGACGCGGACGATCTCATCGGTGACAAAGCAAACCTTCACGTCCGCCTGGTTGGTGTGGATCAGGTACATCCCGCCCTGAGGCTCGTACCCGGCGTAAGTGGTACAAATTTTCATAAAACGCTCCTTTAAACCAAAGTTGTCCTGTTTTTTGCCTGCCTTTCGGGGGAAAAACCGACATTTTTGTCCGTTTTGGGTAAAATAACGGCGGTTCCCGGCAATCCGTGGGTTGCAAGAGAACCGCCGCAGAGACGTTATAACACTATGCTGTTTTGTGTGAAATGGAACTTACAGTCAGGTCCACCACATGGACTCCACCAGGTGCAGGGCGTAAGGCACGCACAGCGGGATGGCGGGGATGAAGGTGACCAGCAGCAGGGCCACCACCATGCAGCAGAAGATGGGGACAATGTACTTGGTGACGCCCTCTATCTTCACGTGGGAGATGCCGCAGCCCACGAACAGGCAGGAGCCGACAGGCGGGGTGACGGAGCCGATGCCCAGGTTCAGGATGAGCATCAGGCCAAAGTGGACGGGGCTCATGCCAATGCTGGTGGCGATGGGCAGGAAGATGGGGGTGAAGATCAGCACGGCGGGGGTCAGGTCCAGGAACATGCCCATGACCAGCAGGAACACGTTCATGATGAGCAGCAGCACATAGCGGTTGCTGGAGATGCTCATCAGACCGGCGCTGATGGCTTCGGGGATGCCGGTGTAGGACATGACGTAAGACATGATGGAAGAGGACGCGATCAGGAACAGGATGGTGGCGGAGCTCTTCATGGTGTCGGCCAGCAGGTCGTACAGGGTCTTGAAGTTCATCTCACGATAGAGAGCAGCCAGGACGCCGCAGTACAGGCACATGACAACGCCGGCCTCAGTAGCGGTGAACGCGCCGCCCAGGATGCCGCCCATGACGATGACCACGGCCAGCAGGGAGGGGATGGCATCCACGAAGATCTTCCAGGCGGGATCTTCTTCCTTGACGGTGGACTTGGAGTAGCCCATTCGCACGGCCAGGATAATGCCCATCGCGGCCACGCACACGCCCAGCAGGATGCCGGTCAGGTAGCCGCCCATGAACAGCGCGGTGACGGAGACGCCGCCGGCGGTGATGGAGTAAAGGATCAGGGGGCCGGAGGGCGGAATCAGGATGCCGGTGGGGGCAGCGCAGATGTTGACCGCCGCGGAGTAGTTGGGGTCATACCCCTCGTCGTTCTCCAGAGGGCCAAGGATGGAGCCCATGGCGGAGGTAGCGGCCACGGAGGAGCCGGACACGGCGCCGAAGAACATGGAGGCCAGCACGTTGGTGGCGGCCAGGTAGCCGGGAATCCAGCCCACGAACAGACGGGCTAGACGGATGATCCGCTTGGCGATGCCGCCCTTGTTCATGATGTTGCCGCCCAGGGAGAAGAAGGGCAGCGCCAGCAGGGAGAAGGAGTCCAGGCCGGAGAAGCAGCGCTGAGCCGCCGTCAGAGCAAAGACGGCGGGGTCCATGCCCGCCGCGAACGCGGTGGCGATGGAGGCGATGCCGATGCCGGCAGAGATGGGCACACCGGCGAAGAGGAGGATGGCGAAAGAGCCGAACATAACGATGATAGACTGTACGACCATTATTCATCAACCTCCTTATTGTTACCAGTCAAAATCTGGATGTATTTCAAGATACGGGCCACGACGATGAACACGCCGGAGATGGGAATGATGGAATAGAGGACTTTGTAGGGGATGTGCAGCACAGAAGAGATGTTGGTGGCGTTCATCATCAGTCGGCCGCCGCCGTAGACAAAGACGTAGCAGACGAAGAACAGGGTCATCACTTCGATGAACACAAACAGGACGGCGGAAGCGACGCCGTGGACACGGTCCTTGACCAGGTCCAGGGACAGGTGCTCGTCCTTGTAGAAGCAGTAGGCGGAGCCGAGCAGGGAGGCCCAAATCAGCACGTACCGCAAAACCTCGTCGGTAAAGGTCGAGGGGTCATTCAGGATAAACCGGGTGAAGATCTGCCAGGTGCCAAAGACGACCAGCGCGCCCATGGCAACGGCCATAACAAACCGCATCACCAGGTCCAAAATCTTATCAAGAGTTTTCAAGATTTCATCTCCTTCTCAAGAGTAACACGACCGGGTGGGCGGCGGCGCAGAGGTCTCTCCGGCCCCTGTGCCGCCGCTGGATAAATCAACTGACGAAAAAAGGATTACAGATGGAAGTGACGAATCAGATTAGGCAAGGGCCTGGATCTGAGCGACCAGGTCGGCGACCTCGGTGTCCAGATCGTCATAGAGGCTCTGGCAGGCCTCGCGGAAAGCGTCGATGTCCATCTCGTCGGCCTCGATGAAGGTCACGCCGTTGGCGATGGCGTCGGCCTCGCACTCTTCCTCGAACTCATCCCAAGCGGTCTTGTACTCTTCGGTAGCGGCCTGGGCGCAGGACTTCAGGATGTTCTGCTGGTTCTCAGACATGGAGTTCCAGGTGGAGGTGGAGATGACCAGGATGTCGGGGATACGGGTGTGCTCGTCGTAGCAATAGTACTGAGTCACGTCGGAGTGGTCGCGCATAGCGGTGATGTTGTTCTCAGCGCCGTCGATGGTGCCGTTCTGCATAGCGGTGTAGATCTCACTGTAGCTCATAACAGTGGAGGAGCCGCCCAGAGCAGCCATCATGTTGGTGGCGATGGTGGAGTCCATGGTGCGGATCTTCAGGCCCTTCAGGTCATCGGGGCTGTAGATGGGAGTGTCAGCGGTGTAGAAGGAACGGGCGCCGGAGTCGAACCAGGTCAGGCCGATGAAGCCGTCGCTCTCGGTCAAGCCAAAGAGGGTCTCGCCGATCTCGCCGTCCATGACCTCGAAGTAATGCTCTTCACTCTCAAACAGGTAGGGCAGGGAGGCCACGTCCCAGGTGGAGTTGAAGTTGGACAGGGTGGAAGCGGAAACCTTCGCCATTTCCAGCGCGCCGGCCTGGATGCTGGCGATGTTGTCGGACTCGCTGCCCAGGGTGCCGTTGGCTTTGATGGTGATGTTGATGGTGCCGCCGGACTGCTCAGCCACGTCCTCAGCGAAAGAGGTCAACTGAATGTGGATGGCGTGGTCCTCGGCCAGGCCGTGGGACAGGACCAGGTTGAAGGTCTGCTCGTCGCCGGAAGCAGCGGTGGTGTCGCTGTCGGTGGTGGCGGCGGCGGAGCTGTCGCTGTCGGTGGTAGTGGTGGTGCTGCTGCTGGAGCTGCCGCCGCAGGCCGCCATGGTGAACATCATAGCAGCCGCGCAGAACGCAGCCAGGATGGAACGGGTGATTCTGTTTTTCATGTGATTTCCTCCTTGCATATTTCACGGCGCGCCTGTCGCGCCGCGTTGGACATGGTTCAGTTCCTGTGCAGGCGGTCCTTGACGGCCTGGCGCAGGTCGTGGAAGTTCATCATCATCAGCGAAGTGTCCTGCCACTTCTTGCCGGTCTTTTCCACGATAAAATGCCGGAATGCGTCGGGTTTCGGGGGGTCCAAGGTGTTTTTGTCCAGCATAACGGCGTTCTGCCGGTCGAAGAACAGGTAAAAGTAGTCCCCTTCCTCCACCAGCCGGTCCACGGCGGCGTATTTGTAGAGCTGTTTGCCCTCCACCACCCGGACGGAGGACTCGCCGAACTGGAGCGTCACGGTGCTGACCGCGCCGTTCCGGGCCTCGATGACCCCCTCGGCCTTCACCTTGCTGGGGAAGTCCATCGCCACGATGAACCAGCAGCCGATGAGCAGACAAAGGACCTTGATGCCCACGTGGACACTGGTGAACAGGGCCACGGCAATCAGTGCCAGCCCGATCAGCGCCCGGATGATGATCCTCAGTCGGTCATAGGTGAAGTACTCCGCCCGAAAGACCTTCTGGATGGTCGGCTCGTCATAGGTTATGCTGGCGGTGTACTGTATCTTACTCTTTTTCATAAACCGCCTTTCCCTTGATACACCCGGCTGGGTTGTGCAATTTGACCGGATACACCTTGTATACCAGTCATATACTAGAATCTTATTACAAATCCCACTAAAAATCTATTGACAAGTTGACTGGAAAAACTGCTTTATTTTTGGTGATTTTGACGATTCGCCGGGAATGACGCCCAAAAACATTTTTTTCGAATGTTTGACCCGGTCCCGCGCCGCCGGGAAAAAGCGCGGTTGGCGCAAAATCCCCCGGCCTGTTGCCAGACCGGGGGAAGGGGTTATTCAGGCAGGATCACTTTCTGGGGTTGCGGATGGCGGCCTGAGCAGCGGCCAGCCGGGCGATGGGCACCCGGAAGGGGCTGCAAGAGACATAAGTCAGGCCGATGTTGTGGCAGAACTCGATGGAGACGGGGTCGCCGCCGTGCTCGCCGCAGATGCCCATGTGCATATCGGGACGGGTCTCGAAGCCCAGGTCCACGGCCAGCTTCATCAGGCGGCCCACGCCACGGCGGTCCAGCCGCTGGAACGGGTCGTGCTCGATGAGCTTCTTGTCCATATAGGTGCCCAGGAACTTGCCCGCGTCGTCACGGGAGAAGCCCCAGGTCATCTGGGTCAGGTCGTTGGTGCCGAAGCAGAAGAACTGCGCTTCCTTGGCGATGGCGTCGGCCCGGACGCAGGCGCGGGGGATCTCGATCATGGTGCCGATCTCATAGGGCAGGTCGATGCCGGCCTTGGCAATCAGGCCGTCGGCCACGTTGGTGATGATGGCCTTGACGTACTTCAGCTCGTGGTCGGAGGCGACGAGAGGAACCATGATTTCGGGGACGACCTTCTCACCGGTCTCGTTGTAGACGTTGATGGCGGCCTCGAAGATGGCCTGGACCTGCATTTCCGCGATCTCCGGCCACTGGATGGGCAGACGGCAGCCGCGCATACCCATCATGGGGTTGACTTCCTGGAGGCTGACGACGATGGCTTTCAGGCGGTCGAAGCTCATGTTCATGGTCTTGGCAAGGCTCTCGATGTCCGCGTCCTCGGTGGGCAGGAACTCATGCAGAGGCGGGTCCAGCAGACGGATGGTGACGGGCAGACCCTTCATAGCCTTGAAGATGCCCTCGAAGTCGCCCCGCTGCATGGGCAAAATCTTGTTCAGGGCGATGCGGCGCTCCCTCTCGGAGGGGGCCACGATCATCTCCCGCACGGCGGGGATACGGTCCTCAGCGAAGAACATATGCTCGGTGCGGACCAGGCCCACGCCCTCGGCGCCGAAGTCACGGGCCACGCCAGCGTCGTGGGGGTTGTCCGCGTTGGTGCGGACCTGGAGCTGGCGGTACTTGTCGGCCCAGGACATGATGGTGGCGAAGTCACCGGCGATCTGGGCCTCTTCGGTCTCCAGACGGCCCAGGTAGACGTTGCCGGTGGAGCCGTCCAGGGAGATGTAGTCGCCCTCATGGATGGCGGTGCTGCCGCCCAGAACGGCGATCTTGCGGTCCTCGTCCACGATGAGGCTGGCGACGCCAGCCACACAGCAGCGGCCCATGCCACGGGCTACCACGGCGGCGTGGGAGGCGCGGCCGCCGCGGGCGGTCAGGATGCCTTCGGCCACCTGCATACCGACGATGTCCTCAGTGGAGGTCTCCTGGCGGACCAGGATGACGGGCTGCTCAGAGGCGTGGGCCTCGCAGTCCTCGGCGGTGAAGTACACCGCGCCGCAGCCCGCGCCGGGGGAGGCGGGCACGCCGGTGGCGATGGGCTTGGCGGTGGCCAGGGCGCGCTCGGTGAAGTTGTTGTGCAGCACGGCGTCCAGGCTGTTGGGCTCGATCATCAGCAGGGCCTCCTGCTCGGTGATGAGGCCCTCTTTCACCAGGTCCACGGCGATTTTCAGCGCCGCGCCGGGGGTGCGCTTGCCGTTCCGGGTCTGGAGCATGTAGAGCTGGCCCCGCTCGATGGTGAACTCCATGTCCTGCATATCCCGGTAGTGGTTCTCCAGCCGGGTGGCGATCTCCACAAACTGGTCATACACGGCGGGGTTGATCTTTTTCAGCTCGGAGATGTCGGAGGTGCGGCGGATGCCGGCCACCACGTCCTCGCCCTGGGCGTTCATCAGGAAGTCGCCATAAAGCTCCTTTTCGCCGGTGGTGGGGTTACGGGTGAAGGCCACGCCGGTGCCGGAGTCGTCGCCCCAGTTGCCAAAGACCATGGTCTGGACGTTGACGGCGGTGCCCCAGTCGGCGGGGATGTCGTTCATGGCGCGGTAGACCTGGGCGCGGGGGTTGTCCCAACTGCGGAACACGGCTTTGACGGACTCCATCAACTGGACCTTGGGGTCCTGGGGGAAGTCCTCGCCCATCTTCTCCTTGTAGTAAGCCTTGAATTTCTCCACCAGCAGCTTCATGTCCTCGGTCAGCAGCTCGCTGTCGAGCTGAACGCCCCGGTTCTCCTTGACCAGGTCGATGATGACCTCAAAGTTCTTCTTGGGCAGCTCCATGACCACGTCGGAGAACATCTGGATGAACCGGCGATAGGAGTCGTAGACAAAGCGGGGGTTGCCGGTCAGCTTGACCAGGCCCTCGGCCACGGTGTCGTTGATGCCCAGGTTCAGGATGGTGTCCATCATGCCGGGCATGGAGGCCCGTGCGCCGGAACGGACGCTGACCAGCAGCGGGTTCTCCGGGTCGCCGAACTTCTTGCCGTTCAGCTCCTCCAGAACGGCCAGCTTCTCCAGGATCTCGGCCTGGATCTCGTCGTTGATCTTGCGCCCGTCCTCATAGTACTGGGTGCAGGCCTCGGTGGTGACGGTGAATCCCTTGGGCACCGGCATACCGGCGTTGGTCATCTCGGCCAGGTTCGCGCCCTTGCCGCCCAGCAGCTCGCGCATGTCCTTGTTGCCCTCGGAAAACAGATAAACGAATTTCTTGCTCATGGATACGATACATCTCCTTTGATAAGATAAATGTAGCAGCTTCGTCCCCTCTGACGCTTCAACTGCCTTGCAGACCACATAAGATGCGGGTCTGCCTATCATTATACCAAACATTTCACATTTTGCAACCAGCACTTTTGGCTAAGTTGTAAAAAATTCGCCTGGAAGAAGAAAAACAGCGCCGCGGAACGGCTCCCGCAGCGCTGAAAAAGGCGTTCACACGCTTCTGTTTTCTATTGTTTACGATTTATATATGTAGGGGCGGCCCGTGGCCGCCCTGGGTAAGCAGGTGGTTCCTGCGGGCGGCCAAGGGCCGCCCCTACAGGGTGTGCGAATGAGCGGTCATATTCCGAACAGGCACCCACGGCGAACACGGCTGGACTTTCGTCCATTGCACATTGCACATTGCTAATTGCAAATTTAAGTACTTGCCCTGCGGAAATAATCCCGCATAGCCACCCAGTCGTCCACCAGATTGACCAGCACGGCCTCCCTGCAGTGGGGCGCGTGGCGGGACACCGGCCACATATGGGAGAGGATGATGTTCTCTTCCTTGGGCGTCAGGTCGGTGATCTGCCGGGCGTTGGCCGCCGCCTCCTCCGGATGGTTGAGGATGACCCAGCCGTGATATCCGGCAGGACGGCAGGTTCTGTCGTGGTAAAAGAGGTCGTGGAGCATGGCGGCCCGCGCCGTGGCCCGTGCGTCCCATCCCAGCCGCCGGGCGATGCGGTAGGAGAGCAGCGCCACCCGGACGGTGTGGTCGTAGCGGTTGACGTTCCGGTGATGGGAATAGCGCCTGATCTGCCGCAGCTCCGGCCGCAGGGCCAGCTCCCCCACCGCCTCTGTGAAATCGCTTTGCCAGTTCCAGCGTTTTTGAGCCATAAAAATCACCTCTGGCGTTGATTATAACACAACGCCAGAGGTTTTGTCTGTGGAAATTTCTGAAAATTTTTTGTTACGAAAGCGTTAAGACGCGTCGGCGGAGCTGTCGGCAGCCTCCTGCGCGGCGCTGACCACGGTTTGCAGCTCGGTCAGGTTCTCCAGGAAGGTCTGGGCGTCCAGCTTGTCGTAGGCGCTGGCCAGCTCGACCTCGGCCTCATCCGCCCAGGTGGTCATCAGGGTGTTGAAGTCGTCGCTGAGGTAATCCTCTTCCAGAGCGTCCATGTCCACGTCCAGCCGCATCACCACGAAGTAGCCATAGCTGGTCTGGTCGGTCATGCCCAGCTCGCCCACCTCCAGGGCGGACACAGCCTCCTTAAAGCCGTCCACCAGGGAGTCGTCGTCGCTGTAGGAGTATTCGTCGGTGTTGCCGTCGGCGTTCTGCTCCTGGTACTCCATGAACTTCTCCAGCAGCGCATCGCCCTCCAGGGCGCTCAGCTCGTCGTAAATCTCCTGAGCCTGGGTCTTGGCCTCGGCCACCGCGTCCTCGTCGTCCTCATCGGCCTCCAGGAGGATGTAACGGCAGTTATAGATGCCGTTGTCGATGATGTAGTCCTGGAGAGTCTCTTCGGTGGCCTCCCGCTCGCCGCCCACGGCGTAGAGCACCTCCTGGAGCTTGGTGGCCATCTGGTACTGCGTGTAGATCTTCCCCTGTTCCTCGGCGCTGGTGCAGAAGTAGAGCATGGAGTAATCGTCCTGCATGTCGATGTAATCCTGCACGTTGGCCTCGTCCTCCTCGGTCAGGGTCAGTTCGTACTCCTCCGCCTTCTGGTTCATGGTGGTGTAGCTGACCACCGCCTGATAAGCGTACTCCAGCAGGCTGTCGGCGGCGGTGACGCCGTCGCTGACCTCGGCGGTCAGGTCCAGCGTCTCGCCGTAGAGGGAGTAATAATAGGCCATCTGAGTCTCGTAGTAGGACAGCCAGTAGCATAGGGAAATGGCGGTGACGTCCTCGCCGTTGACGGTCATCACCACGGTGTCGTTTTTCAGCTTGCCGTCAGTCAGGTACTTGACCTCATCGTTGGTGGCCTTGGTGATGATCTGCTCGTCGGTGAGCTCGCCGCCGCAGCCGGTCAGCAGGGACATTGCCAGGGCCAGGCAAAGCCCCAGCGCAAGAATACGTTTTTTCATTGGAATCCTCCTAAAAATGTGCAGAAGCACGAATAAGAAATAAAACTTTATTCGGCCTAAACACCCCCACAGCATGAAATTGAGGGTGTGCTGCATGTTTGATATGGCCGGTCCCTATTTGACCGGTTCCCCTCTGGCCCACGCTTTGCGGGCCTCGTTCAGGCTCATCCGATTAGCGCCGCCAGGCGAATCCGGCTTCCAGCTTTGCACTGGGTCGTTTTGCCACCAACACACCTCACAGATGTCATGTTCTCCGACATATGTTTTTCCACAGCAGGGACATTTTATCTTGGCTGTATCCATCTTTCCGGTGACGCCTCCCTGCTCACCCTTCCTCCGTCTCGTTGAAATAGGCGCTGATAGCGGCGTTCAGCCGCCGCAGGGTCTCCTTCACGGAGGTATCCCGCAGTTGTGCCCCCGCCGCGTTGCCGTTGCCGCCGCCGCCCAGGGTCTCCAGGATCACCTGCACGTTGATCTCTCCGGAGCTGCGCCCGGAGATGTTGACACACTCGTCGTCGGCAAAGACTACGAAGGACGCCTCTACCCCCTGGACGTTCAGCAGCTCGTCCGCCGCCTGCGCCGCCACGATGCGGTCCACCGACTGCAAGCAGGAGGCCACCGCCACGCCCTCGTGGACGAAGGTGGCGTCCTTGAGGACCTCGTAGCGAAGGATGGTGCGGTTCAGGTCGTTCTGGAACAGCTTGCGGACCTCGGTGGTGTCCGCTCCGCAGCGCCGCAGGAAGGCCGCCGCCTCGAAGGTCCGCCCGCCGGTGCGGAGGGTGAAGTTCTTGGTGTCCAGCACGATGCCGGCCAGCAGCGCCTCGGCCTCCACCCGTTTCAGGTCGCTGGGGTCGATGGAGTATTGAATCAGCTCCGTCACCAGCTCCGAGGCGGAGGAGGCATAGGGTTCGTGGTAGTTCAGCACGGCGTTGGAGATGTAGTCCGCCGCCCGGCGGTGGTGGTCGATGACGGCCACCTTCCGGCAGGCGTTCAGCAGGGGCTGGGAGATGACCTGGTCAGGGCGGTTGGTGTCCACCACCACCAGCAGCGTCTCCTCATTGACCCGGCTGATCGCCTCCTCCGGAGAGACGAAGAGCGTTTCATAATCCTTATCCTTTTCCAGCACTTTGGTCATCACCGTGCCGGGGACCACCTTGTCCTCCTGGATGATGTGGACCTCCACGCCCTTTTTCCGGGCGATGGCGGCCACGCCCACGGCGGCGCCCACCGCGTCCAGGTCAGCGTGGCGGTGGCCCATCACGTAGATCAGGGGGGAGGACAAAATCAGTTCCTCCAAGGCGTTGGCCATGACCCGGCTCTTGACCTTGGTGCGGCGCTCCTGCTCCTTGGAGCGGCCCCCGTGGAACTCGAAGTCGAAGCGGTTCTTGATGACCACCTGGTCCCCGCCCCGGCTCAGTGCCATCTCCATGGCCAGCGCCGCATAGCGGAACATCTCGTCGAAGGACCCATCCCGGCCAATGCCGATGGACAAAGAGGCGGAGATCCCGTTGGGACTGACCACGTTGTGGACCATGTCCAGTACGGAGAACTTGTTCTGCTTCATCCCGTCCAGGTACTGTTCCTCCATCAGGAACAGGTAGCGGTCCCGGTCATACCGACACAGGAAGCCGTTGCAGCCGTCTGTCCACAGGTTGAGCTGCCGCTCCACAGCGGCCCGGATGGTGCTGCGGTCGCTGTCGGAGATGTTGCGGATCAGTTCTTCATAGTTGTCAATGACGATGATAAAGACCAGAGGCCGGGTGGCATAGAACCGCTCCCGGATGTCCGCCAGGTCGGTGATGTCGATCCAGTAGGTGGTGGCCAGGGGGTTCCGCTCCTCGCCGGTCCGGGCCGTCAGGCTGCCAAACACCAGATACCGCCGCCCGTGGACGGTGTACTCCACCGGAGACTGGGTCTCCCCGTTCAGCAGCCACCGGGCGTCGAACTCCGGCACCGCCGAGGTGATGCGCACGTCGGCCAGGTGCTCCCGCCGCCCTGTGACCTCCAGAAAGCGGTCGTTGCTCCAGATGACCTCGCCGCTCTCCGGGCGAAAGACCACCATCGGGAAAGGGGAGTCCAGCAGGGAGTTCTTCCCCGCCCGGCTCAGGTCCTGGATGGCCTCGGCGATGACCGCGTCAGCCCTGTGCTTGCGCCGGTGCCGGGTGACCAGGATAAAAATCAGCAGCAGCGTGGTGGCAGCCAGCTCCGCCAGACCCAGGAAGGGGGCTTTCCAGACCGTCAGCAGGGAAAACAAATACAAAAGGGCAAAGCTGACCTTTAGATGAGGCTCAAAGAGTTTATTCAGGGATTCGGACAAACGCTCCGCCCCCTTTCGCGGGAAAATTTGGCCGTCAGGCCGCGCTGCAATACAAATGGTGTTTTGCAGTACAAAGGCCATTATAACAAATCGGCGGGCAAAACACAACCGAAAACCTGTTTTTTTCCTTTTTCTCTGGCAGGAATGGGGTTCACCATGAAATGCTCCCTGCATTTTGCGGAGAAAATGGTGCATTTCCTGCAAAACTGCCTGTGAAAAAGGCGGGGAGAAGGATAATTGGCGAAAAAAAGAGGGGTTCGCTCTTGCGAACCGGCAGGAAATCCGCTACAATAGAAATTGATATTCGTTCTTGAATGATACGCCTGAATATAAAACCGCTAGGAGAGAGAGAAATGAAAACACCCTTTGTCACCAAAGAGCAACTGGAAGCCATCTGCCAGACCTACCCCACCCCCTTCCACATCTACGACGAGGCGGGCATTCGCGCCACCGCCCGTGCGGTGAACAAAGCCTTCGGGTGGAACGAAGGGTTCCGGGAGTATTTCGCCGTGAAAGCCACCCCCACCCCTCAGATTTTGAAGATTTTGCAGGAGGAGGGCTGCGGCGTGGACTGCTCCTCCCTGACCGAGCTGATGATGAGCGAGCGGTGCGGCTTCCAGGGAGAGGAAATCATGTTCTCCTCCAACGAGACCCCCGCCGAGGAATTTGTCAAGGCCAACGAGTTGGGGGCCATCATCAACCTGGACGACTTCACCCACATCGACTTTTTGAAGGACACCATCGGCTATATCCCGGAGACCATCTCCTGCCGTTACAACCCCGGCGGGGTGTTCCAGCTTGGGGAGAGCAAAGAGGGTTTCCAGGTGATGGACAACCCCGGCGACGCCAAGTACGGCATGACCAAGCCTCAGCTCTTTGAGGCGTTCCGGAAGCTGAAGGGCATGGGGGCCAAATACTTCGGTATCCACGCTTTCCTGGCCTCCAACACCATCTCCAACGACTACTATCCCACCCTGGCGGGTCAGCTCTTTGAGCTGGCGGTGGAGCTGAAAGAAGCCACCGGAGCCGACATCCGCTTCATCAACCTGTCCGGCGGCGTGGGCGTCCCCTACCGCCCGGAGCAGCCCGCCAACGACATCGCAGTCATCGGGGAGGGCGTTCACAAAAAGTTCGACGAGATCCTGGTCCCCGCCGGCATGGGCAACGTCCGCCTCTGCACCGAGATGGGCCGGTTCATGCTGGCTCCCAACGGCCACCTGGTCACCCGCGCCATCCACGAGAAGCACACTTATAAGGAGTATATCGGCGTGGACGCCTGTGCCGCCAATCTGATGCGTCCCGCCATCTACGGGGCCTACCACCACATCACCGTCATGGGCAAGGAGAACGCCCCCTGTGACCAAAAGTACGACGTGGTGGGCAGTCTGTGCGAAAACTGCGATAAGTTCGCCGTGGACCGGATGCTGCCCAAGATCGACATGGGCGACCTGCTGGTCATCCACGACACCGGCGCCCACGGCTTCTCCATGGGCTACAACTACAATGGCCGTCTGCGCTCCGCGGAGCTGCTGCTCCAGGAGGACGGCAGCGTGCGGATGATGCGCCGGGCGGAGACGCCGGAGGACTATTTTGCTACGCTGGTGTGGTAACCTATCTTTTGGGCTGTTCTTTTAAAACTGACTAACAGTTCCACCCGATTCCTGTAGGGGCGGCCCGGGGCCGCCCTGGATAAGCAGGAGGTTCCTGCGGGCGGCCGAGGGCCGCCCCTACACATACTTTGGTGCAAGGCGGAACAATATGCGGATGCGGATATTTTCCACAGAAGTTCTACCAAAAAGGAGGACCCCCCCATGTTTCTAGCGGACACCCATATGCACTCCGCCGCCTCCTTTGACAGCACCGCCCCCCGCCGGGAGATGGCGCGGGCGGCGGCGGCGCAGGGGCTGAACCTGATTTGTTTCACCGACCACCATGACGTGATCGACGGGGAAAGCCAGCTCTGCCCCACCTTCGACTGGCCTGTGGCCCGCGCGGAGCATCAGGCGGCGCTGGCAGAACATCTGCCCGGCCTGGAAATTTGTTACGGGCTGGAGCTGGGCAACGCCTTCGGGGACTACGCCGCCGCGGAAAACTCCCTGAAAGAGCCGGGGCTGGACTACGTCATCGGCTCCGTCCACAACACCGGCAAGGCGCTGGGGTATCTGGATTACTATTACCAGCGCTACACCCCGGAACTGGCCGCCGCCCACCTGGAGGACTACTTCGCCTCCATGCTGGAGCTGGTGCAGTGGGGCAGGTTCGACTCCCTGGGCCACATCCCCTACCCCCTCCGCTACATGCGGGACCGGGACGGCTGTGACGTGGGGCTTGCTCCCTGGTCGGACCAAATCGACGCGATTCTGCGGCAAATCGTTTCCTCCGGCATCGCCTTGGAGGTGAACACCAAGGGCTTCCGTCAGGCCCGTTCGGACTACGCCGCTCTGCTGGAGCGCTACCGGGAACTGGGGGGCGAGCTGGTCACCTGCGGCGGCGACGCCCACCGCCCGTCAGAGGTCGGCGTGGTCATTCGAGAGGGATACGAGCTGATCCGGGAGAAGGGGTTCCGGTATGTGACCGTTTTCCGGCAGAGAAAACCGAACCTGATCCCGTTGTAGGAGGAATACGGATATGAGAGAAGTACAATATGCGGAGATCGTTTCCGCCGTCCGGGACCTGTGCATCGAGGCCAACTGCAACCTCCCCGCCGATGTGCGGGAGCGCATCTGCGCCGCCTGCCAGACGGAGGAGTCCCCGGTGGGGCAGTCCATCCTCAGCGACCTGGTGGAGAACTTCACCTTCGCCGGGGAAAAGCGGCTGCCCATCTGCCAGGACACGGGCATGGCCATCGTGTTCATCGACCTGGGCCAGGAGGTCCACATCACCGGCGGCCTGCTGACAGACGCGGTGAATGAGGGCGTGAGGAAGGGCTACACCGAGGGCTTTTTGCGCAAAAGCGTGGTAGGCGACCCTCTCCGCCGGGTGAACACCGACGACAACACCCCCGCCGTGCTGCACCTGCGGCTGGTGGAGGGTGACAAGGTGGACATCACTGTGGCCCCTAAGGGAGCGGGCAGCGAGAACATGACCTCCCTGAAAATGCTCAAGCCCTCCTGCACCCAGGAGCAGGTGGAGGACGCCATTGTACAGGCGGTATCCGACGCCGGTTCCAACCCCTGTCCGCCGGTGGTGGTGGGGGTCGGTCTGGGCGGCAACGCAGAGCAGGCCGCCATCGCGGCGAAGCGGGCGCTGCTGCGGCCCCTGGACCAGCAGAACAGCGACCCCCTCTATGCCGAGATGGAGCAGCGGATTTTGGAGCGGGTGAACCGCCTGGGCATCGGCCCCCAGGGGCTGGGCGGCACCACCACCGCCCTGGCGGTGTCCATCATTCCACAGCCCACCCACATCGCCCAAATGCCCTGCTGCGTGAATTTGTGCTGTCATGTGTGCAGACATGCGCGGCGGGTGATTTGATAAATCCTGACTATCCCCTTTACTCAACACTTTTGTCCAGTATTATGCAAGTTTTCCACAGAAGAAGTACATCTTGGTAATTGACTCCCCCCTCTTGCCTCCGCCGTCAAGCGGCACTTTCGCTGTGCTCCCTGCCCTAAAAGGGGAGGTGGCACGGCGTAAGCCGTGACGGAGGGGTTTCTGCCACACGGCTAAGTAAAAGGGACAATCAAAATTGGAAATACGAGCAAAACAAAATGAGCAAAACAAACACCCCCGCCCAAACGCAGACCTCCACCTGCGCCCAGACGGGGATTTTCACATTATCTCACATCATCAGCACTGCGAAGAACCCAACGATCCACACCGCCGCCATCAGCGGGATACCGATGGTAAACTTTTTCTTCCGGGTCTTGTGGTGCCAGGTGTACATGCTCAGCAGCGAGCCCAGCCATCCCCCCAGCAGGGACACGGTCAGCAGCACTGCCTCCGGCACCCGCCGCATGTGGTGGATGGCAAGGGTCTTGTCCAGCCAGAACAGCCCCCAGGCCAGGATGTTCACCAGCGTCATGTAGGCGCTGCCGTACTGCCACACCAGCTCTCTCATTTCTCCGCCGCCTCCCACTGCTTCCAGACTTCCGGCTGATAGCCCACGGTGGCCTGGCGGCCATTGCGGACGATGGGGGTCTTGAGCAGCCGGGGTTCTTCCAGCAGGTGGGCCAGCTTCTGCTCGTCGTAGGCCAGGTAGCTCAGCCCCGCCGCGCCGGGCTGCTTGGGGTCGATGACCGCGTCCAGGCCCACCGCCCGGATGACGCTGGTCAGCTCTCCCTTGCTCATGCCGTATTTGAGAATGTCCACGTTCTGCACCTTGATGCGGCGCTCCTTGAAGTAGCGTTGGGCCTTTTTGGTGTCGAAGCACTTGGACTTGCCGAAAATCTGAATGTTCATGGTGTTTCCTCGCTTATCTGTTCCCGCCGAAGCAAAAATTCCTTGGCGGCAAGACCCCCGGCGGCGCTGAACCCGGTGAGTGCGCCGTTTTTCCCCACCACCCGGTGGCAGGGGACCAGCAGCAAAATGTCGTTGCGCCCGCAGGCGGCCCCCACTGCGCGGCTGGCGCGAGGCTTACCCAAAGCGGCGGCGATTTCGCCATAGGTCCGCTTCTCCCCGTAGGGGATTCTTCGCAGTTGCTCCCAGACCTGCTGCTGGAAGGGCGTTCCGGTCAGGCGCACCGGCAGGTCAAAATCCCGCCGCGTCCCGCGAAAATACTCCTTTAACTGTTGCTCCAGCCGGTCCAGCAGGGCCGCGTCCTCCGGGGCGCTTTGGCTCTCTGCCGGAGGCGCGTTGGAGGACAGCAGCACCACCGCCCCCTGCTCCGCTCCGGCGGTCAGGGGGCCGATGGGGGTCATGATCGCCCGGCAGGTCAACTGTACCTCCGAATGACGGCCACCACCTTGCCCAGCAGTTGGCAGTCGCTGCCGTCGATGGGGTCATAGGCGGCGTTCTCCGGCAGCAGCCAGATTTTACCGTTCCGCCGGCTCAGCCGCTTGCAGGTGGCCTCCTCCCCCAGCAGGGCCACGACGATCTCGCCGTTCTGGGCCACCGGCTGGCGGTGGACCACCACGTAGTCGTCGGGGAGGATGCCCGCGTCGATCATGGAGTCCCCCCGGATGCGCAGGGCAAAATGCTCCCCGGACTGACCCTCAGTGTCGAAGACCAGGTAGTCCTCCACGCACTCCTGGGCCAAAATCGGCGCGCCCGCCGCCACGCTGCCCAGCACGGGGACCTGGTTCTTGCGGGGTGCGGCCTCCTCCGGGAGGGCGCTGTGGACAGCGGTGATGGCGCGGGTCTTTCCGCTGTCCCGGTTGATGGCCCCGGCCTCCTCCAGCGCTTTCAGGTGAAAGTGGACGGTGGAGGGGCTTTTCAGCCCCACGGCGGCAGCGATCTCCCGCACAGAGGGCGGATACCCGTTTTCGGCGGTGAATTTCAGCAGGTAGTCGTAAATCACCTGCTGCTTTTGGGTCAGTTCCTTCATATTGTATTCCTCCAAAGCCCGCAGCATGGGCGGGCCGGGTGTTTTTTGTTGATTCTCGATTTTGGTTATCCCTTTGAATCAGCAGCGTTTTTTAGTGGCTGGAAAGAGTTTTTTCTCTCGAAACCCCATATCTGCCGAACAAAACCGGTACCAGACGACAAGCACTATCCCCTCTTGCCTCCGCCGTCAAGCGGCACTTCCGCTACGCTCCCTGCCCTGAAAGGGGAGGAGGGCCGCCGCCTTTAGGCGGTGGCGGAGAGGTTTAGCTCAAAGCCAACGTAAAGGGATACCCAATTTCCTGCTTTCAGTGTACCACACCCTCAACAAAAATGCAAACATTTGTTCCAATTTTTTAGTGGGGCAAAAAATTCCCAGGGGAACCGTTGCGGGCTTTGGTCTGGCGTGGTATAATAAGAGCCGGTTTTTGCCACGCGACCCGTCCAAACTCAAGAAAGCGAGGTAGTTTCACACCCATGAACTCTGTTACCATTCCTGAGGGCTACACCCCTGTTTTGACCTCTTACGAAACCCAGCAGGCCATTTCCATGACCAAGCGCATCTTTGCCGACACCCTCTGCGGTTCCCTGAACCTGCGCCGTGTCTCCGCCCCCCTGTTCCTGGAGGCGTCCACTGGCCTGAACGACGACCTGAACGGCGTGGAGCGCAAGGTCAGCTTCTCCATCAAGGCCACCGGTACCGAGGCCCAGGTGGTCCAATCCCTGGCCAAGTGGAAGCGCCAGGCCCTGAGCAACTACTGCTTTATGCCCGGCACCGGCCTCTACACCGACATGAACGCCATCCGCCGGGACGAGGACCTGGATAACCTGCACTCCATCTATGTGGATCAGTGGGACTGGGAGAAGGTCATCACCAACGCCGACCGGACCGTCACCTATTTGCAGGATACGGTGCGGAAAATCGTGGGCTGCGTCTGCTATACCGAGAAGATCATCCGCAACATGTTCCCCGCCCAGAACACCCACCCCGG
>JAJQCW010000024.1 GCA_021202515.1 Clostridiales bacterium
CAAATAAAGTTATGTTTAAAGAGCGGATGAGGCTTTAGAAAAACTGTCACACCCGCTTTATAAAAACTGTCACCCCCGCTTTAGAAAAACTGTCACCCCCCTAGTAAAATAATCTTCAAATTATTTTGCGTTGCAACATGGACTTTTAAGGCGGACAACGTGGCGATTTTCGTTGAAATATCAGCGTTTTCTTTTGCCGATAAAAAGTAGACTTGCGACCACAAAACAGGTAGATTTTTGGCGGGCATTTTTCCCTACAGAGTATCTACAAGATACTCTACCCGGCGGCCCGCCCCGTTTGACAGCGGGCCGGGCGGAAAAGAGAACGGGCGGAGCCTCCGCGTGGGGGTTCCGCTCGTTTTTGTTCTTTTTCGGTTGGGAGCTGGTAAGGGAAAAAATAAGGGAAACAAACGGAGGGCGGTTTTGACTTGCAAACATTTACAGTCAAAAAACCGCAAAAAGAACCCCGCTCGAAAGTATTTTGCAACCTTCGAGCGGGGTTCATCTGGCAGCGGGAGAAGGATTCGAACCCTCACATACAGAGTCAGAGTCTGCTGTGCTACCCTTACACAATCCCGCTAGAGCTTGTTGACTGCTGACCGCTCAACTCATCAACAAATGCTATTATACTCATGACCCCGGCGGTTGTCAAGCGTTTTTTTCGCCCAAAACAACTTTTTTTCTGGCCCGGTCCGGCCTCAGTCCTGTTCGGCGGCCAGCCGCTCCGCCACCTGGTAAATGGGGCCAGCGCCCACAGTCAAAATCAGGTCGCCGGGCTGGGCCAGCTCCTTGAGCCGCCGCTCCACGTCGTCGAAGGTGGGGCAATACTCCCCGTGGGGGATCTTGCTGGCCAGGTCTTTGGAGGAAATACCCAGGGTGTCGGTCTCCCGCGCTGCGTAGACCTCCGTCAGCAGAGTGATGTCCGCGTTGCTCAGCTCCTGGACAAAGTCCGGGAAGAACGCCTTCGTGCGGGTGTAGGTGTGGGGCTGGAAGGCGCAGATGACCCGGTCATAGCCCAGGGTCTTGGCGGTCTCCAGCAGCATGTGCAGTTCACCGGGGTGGTGGGCGTAGTCGTCGTAGATTTTGGCCCCGTGGTATTCGCCCTTGTACTCAAAGCGGCGCTCCGCCCCGTGGTACTGGTTTAGCCCCTGGGAGATGGCGGTGGGGGGCACCCCCATGGCAAGGGCGGCGGCGGCAGCAGCCAGGGCGTTTTTCACGTTGTGCAGGCCGGGAACGCTCAACTCCACCCGCCCCGCCTTTTTGCCGTTCTGCATCAGATCGAAGCTGGCCACGCCCCGGTTCCAGGCCAGAGCGCTGCAATAGAAGTCCGCGTAGCTGTCAAGCCCGTAGGTCTGGATGGTACGGTTCAGCCCGTCCAGGGTGTCCATGGTGTTGCGGTCGTCGGCGTTGGCGATGATGATCCCGTCCTCCGGCACAAGACTGGCGAAGTTGCGGAAGGAGTGCTCGATGTCGGTCAGGTCCTTGAAGAAGTCCAGGTGGTCGGCCTCGATGTCCAAAATCACCGCGATGGTGGGCCGGAAAGACAGGAAGGAGTTGCAGTATTCGCAGCTCTCCAGAATGATGGTGTCCCCCTCCCCGACCCTGTAGCCGCTGCCCAGCAGGGGCAGGTTGCCGCCGATCATTACGGTGGGGTCCAGCCCCGCCGCCATCAGGATGTGGGTACACATGGAGGTGGTGGTGGTCTTGCCGTGGGTGCCGGAGACGCAGAGGGCGTGCTTGTAGTCCTGCATCAGCGCCCCCCAGCCCTGGGACCGCTCAAAGACGGGGATGCCCTTGGCTCTGGCGGCGGCGATCTCCGGGTTGTCATCGTGGACGGCAGCGGTGCGGATGACCACCTCGGCGCCCTCCACATTCTCCGGGTGGTGACCCATGTAGACGGTGACGCCCTCGGCCTTGAGCTTGCGGACGTTGTCGCTCTCTCTGGCGTCGCTGCCGGTGATGATGATGCCGTTGCCCCGCAGCACCTGGGCCAGAGGGAACATGGAAACGCCGCCGATGCCCACCAGATGGACCCGACGCCCAGGGGTGAGCAGGGCTTTCAGTTCATTTACGGTCATAATAACCGGCCTCCAGTCGTTCAATGTGCAATTAGCAATTTGCAATTATGGTGAAAACCTGACTCTCTCCTTCGCCTTGCGGCGAGGGTTTCTGGAATGTTCTCCGGTCATACACCTGAGATTGAGAAACCATCCATTGCTAATTGCAAAACTTAGTAATAGGTACAATCATAGTTTATTATAGTTCATCTCCATCTGCTTGACAAGGGAAAAATGCTGAAATTTGACTGCGGCGGCAGGGTACTTGTCAGCAAAGGTTGCCTGTCGTCGTTGGCGGCCCATTTTTTGCGGAAGGATTTTTGCCGCCCGGATGAAAAAAAGATAGACATCGACGGGATTCTCAGGTAAAATAGAGTTAGTATCTCTTTATAAGGAGCGATTTACTATGGGATTATTCGATCTTTTTAAGAAACAGGATGACAAATCCTCCGCCCTGTCCTGCATGCTGGCCGCCGACGCCAAGGGTACGGCGCTGGCTATGGACGCCGTGCCCGACCCGGCCTTCTCCGGCGGAGCTATGGGCCAGTGCTGCGGCATCGACCCCACCGAGGGCAAGGTCTACGCCCCCGCCGACGCCACCATCACCCAGCTCCACTCCTCCTTCCACGCCATCAGCATGACCACCTCCGCCGGGGTCGATTTGCTCATCCACATCGGCGTGGACACCTACGAGATGAACGGCGACGGCTTCGCCGCCAGCGTCCGGGAGGGCGACAAGGTCAAGAAGGGCCAACTGTTGCTGACTATGGACCTGGACAAAATCAAGGCCGCCGGGCACTCCGCCGTGGTCATCACCGCCGTCACCAACAGCGGAGAGCTGGCCGGTGTGGAGCTGGTGGCCTCCGGGGCCGTGGAGCCGGGACAGGATTTGTTGAAGGTGACTGCATAATAGTGTTTTCTGGCTATCCTTTTTAAGTACCATGTGCTGAAAACCCCTCCGCCACCGCCTAAAGGCGGCGGCCCTCCTCCGCCGTCAAGCGGCACTTCCGCTGCGCTCCCTGCCCTTTCAGGGGAGGCAAGAGGAGTGGGCAGTTACAAGACGCCTGCGCTTTGCAGAAAAGCTGCGCAATGTCTGGAAAAAGATGACCACACATCAAGTCCTATCCCTTTTCGCCGTATTTCACAATTTTCCGCCGGGAGCAGCCGTTTCTTCTCCAATTTTTCACAACTTTTGGGGGGTATACTTGCTTTTTGGCACAGCCGGGATATAATAAAAGCATCGAATTGGCGGACAGCGCGGGCGGTCTCTCCCCTGCCCGTTGCCGTCCTCCCCTATTTGTCACTAAAGAAACCGAGGAGTGATCCCCATGTCTGAACAAAAAAAACCCAGCATGGCCCAGAACTTTATCCACGACTTCATCGACGAGGACATCGCCGAGAATGGCCGTTACGCCGGTATGACCGTCCACACCCGGTTCCCGCCGGAGCCAAACGGCTACCTGCACATCGGTCACGCCAAGGCCATCTACGTGGACTTTGGCACCGCCGAGAAGTACGGCGGCCTGTGCAACCTGCGGATGGACGACACCAACCCCACCAAAGAGGACACGGAGTACGTGGACGCCATCCAGGAGGACATCCACTGGCTGGGGTACGACTGGGGTGACCGGTTTTACTACGCTTCCGACTACTTTGACCAGATGTACGAGTACGCCGTGGAGCTGATCCGCGCCGGGAAAGCCTACGTCTGCCAGCTCTCCGCCGAGGAGATGAGCGCCAACCGGGGCGACGTGAACACCCCCGCCGTCAGCCCTTACCGGGACCGGCCCATCGAGGAAAGTCTGGACCTGTTCCAGCGGATGAAAAACGGCGAGTTCCCCGACGGGGCCATGACCCTCCGGGCCAAAATCGACCTGGCCAGCGGCAACTTCAACCTGCGGGACCCGGCTATCTACCGCATCAAGCACCAGAGCCACCACCGCACCGGCGACAAGTGGTGCATCTACCCCATGTATGACTTCGCCCACCCCATCGAGGACGCCATCGAGGGCATCACCCACTCCCTCTGTACCCTGGAGTTTGAAGATCACCGGCCTTTGTACGACTGGGTCATCGACAACATCTCCGCCCCCGCCAAGCCCCGGCAGATCGAGTTCGCCCGGCTGGGCATCGACCACACGGTCATGTCCAAGCGCAAACTCCGCCAACTGGTGGAGGAGCACTATGTCTCTGGGTGGGACGACCCCCGTATGCCCACCATCTGCGGCCTACGCCGCCGGGGATACACCCCCGCCGCCATTCGCAACTTCTCCGAGCAAATTGGCGTAGCAAAAGCCGCCTCCACCGTCGAGTTCTCCTTCCTGGAGTACTGCCTGCGCAGCGATTTGGATGACACCGCCCCCCGCGTCATGGCAGTGCTGCGGCCCGTCCCCCTGACCATCATCAACTACCCGGAGGGCCAGAGCGAGACGTTTGAAATCGAGAATCATCCCAAGCACCCGGAGATGGGCACCCACACCGTCACCTTCTCCCGCCACCTCTACATCGAGGCAGAGGACTTTATGGAGGTGCCGGTGCGCAAGTACAAGCGCCTGTCCCCAGGCTGCAGCATGGAGTGCCGCCTGAAAGGGGCCTATATCGTCAAATGTGCCGGATGCGTCAAGGACGCCGACGGCAACGTTGTCGAGGTGCTGGCGGAGTACGACCCCAACTCCAGAGGCGGCGACCCCGCCGACGGGCGCAAAATCAAGGGCGCTGCCATCCACTGGGTAGACGCCGCCACCGCCGCCGACGCGGAGGTGCGGCTGTACGACGACCTCTTCACTGACCCCAGCCCCGACGCCGCCGGGAAGGACTTCCTGGCCGCGCTGAATCCCCACTCTCTGGAGGTGCTGACCGGCTGCAAGCTGGAGGCGTCTCTGGCCGACGCTACCGCCCCAGCCTCCTTCCAGTTCATGCGGACGGGCTACTTCTGCGTGGACAATAAGGACAGCAAGCCCGGCGCGCTGGTGTTTAACCGGTCCGTGTCGCTGAAGGATTCGTTCAAGCCCAAGAAGTGAGAAAAAGCCTCTCTTTGCCCCGGTTTTAGGGTGCATATCAGAAAATAGCAAACGGCAGACAGGGTTTTCTCTGTCTGCCGCTGTTTTTTGCAAAAATCCGCTGGTGACTCCCTGGCGGGTTTAGTTTTCCTTGTTGTAACGGTGCTGAATAATATAGTCGGCAAGGAAGTCTCTTTCTTCCCGGCTCAACGGCGCAAAGGGGCTTTCATGGGAATCATCCTCGTGTCCATTAAATGGGATGGGGTACGGGTCTTTTAACGGGTCAAGCCCAATTTTCTTACATAGTTCTTCGTAGGAGAATATCACAGGTTCCTTTTCCAGTTCCTTTTTGGCCTCTTCGATGGCCTGAGTGAGGGCGTTATACCACGCTTCCATGTTTTCATAACCCAACGCATAGTTGTAGGTAGGCCAGTTCTCTCCCGTCAGGTCTGTATATTCATATTGTTTCTCAATGATGTCCGGTGTTCTTTGGAGGAACTCTTTGTCCGCTTGCGTCAAAGCCATCACTTATACCCCCTTAAATGAGATTTAACTGTCAAAAAGGAAGGAAACCGCATCGCTGCGATTCCCTCCCCTCGCGGTCTGGTTCTTTGGCGGGTGTGCCTGCCCCCGCATCTCTTGCTAACCCCCGGAAGGAGGTGTGTGGCGACACTAAACTCTCCACCTCAAAGAACCAATCCGGTCATCTGGCAGGCGTGGCGTTCTCCTGCATCTCTCAGGTTTCCCTTGTCAGTACCAGCGGCGTGTGGCTGCCACGAAATTGACCACCTCAGATGACTGATGCTATTTCTTGTGTTATGATACCATACTTTTCCGTTGAAATCAACCTTTACAATGCGTTCAGCGGGAACCCCCTCTCACTTCACCAAATACACCCCGTCCGCCTGGGCCTCCACCGCGGCGGAGAAATAGGCTTGCATGGCCCGCACCAAATACCCGGTGTCCCGGACGCCGCCGGTCTCATAGGGGGAGTGCATGGCGAGCTGGGCCAGGCCGATGTCCACGGTGTTCAAAGAGACGTGCTGGTTTGCCAGGTTGCCCAGGGTGGAGCCGCCGGGGATGTCCGAGCGGTTGCAGTAGGTCTGCCAGGGCACCCCCGCCCGGTCGCAGATGGTTTTGAACACCGCCTCGGAGACCCCGTCTGTGGTGTACTTCTGGTTGGCGTTGTACTTGATGACCACGCCCTCGTTGAGATAGGGCCGGTTGGTGGGGTCAGCCTTCTCCGGGTGGTTGGGGTGGACGGCGTGGCCGTTGTCCGCGCTGACGAGAAAGCTGTTGGTCAGCACCTGCCGGAGGGCGCTGCCGCTGCGCCCGGTGGATTCCCAGATACGCCCGATGGTATCCTCCAGCAGCGTGGAGAGCGCCCCCTGTTTGGTGCCACTGCCCACCTCCTCGTTGTCAAAGACAGCGCAGAGGGTGACCCGGTCCTCCTGGTCCTCCGCCTGCAAAAAGCCCTGAGTCAGCGCCCAGGCACATTGCAGGTCGTCCAGGGAGCGGGTGGAGACGAACTCGTTCTCCGCGCCCCAGATAGTTCCCGGCATCCGGTTGTAGAGGAACAGGTCGGTCCCCAGAATGTCCTCCGGCTCCGCCCCGGCAGAGGCCGCCACCAGCGGCAGCAGCGTCCCGGCGGCGTCCTTGCCGCCGAACAGGGGCAGCATATCCACCTGAGCATTGTAGGAGGTCCCCTCGTTGACCCCCCGGTTCATGTGAATGGCCAGGTTTGGGATGAGGGCCACGTCCCGCTTCAGGTCCACCAGCCGGGACACCAGCGCGTCGCCCTCCCGGACCACCACCCGCCCAGCGATGGACAGGGGCCGGTCCAACCAAGGGGCGCACAGCATCCCGCCGTACTTCTCCACGTTGAGCTTGACGTAGTGGTTTTCCACCACCATCTCCCCGTTGGCCTTGATTTTGAACACGGGGCAGTCGCTGTGGGCGGCAGCCATCTGGAAGCCCCGGATGGGCTTCACCGGCATACGGAACGCCAGCAGCGAGGAACCGTTGCGGGTGACGTAATACCGTCCGCCGGGCTGGAGATCCCAGGGCTTGGCCTCGTTCAGGGGAGTGTAGCCAGTCAGCAGACCTTTCAGGCTGCGGACGGCGTGGTAGGCCGTGGGGCTTTGCTCGATGAACCGGAGCAGGGCTTTTGTGGTGTCAAGTTCGGTGTCCATGTTGGTATCCTTCCTTTTCCTGGTAAAGTTTCACTTTCCTTTAAAAAAACGAGTTTTCCTAACCGACCGCCCCCTTGCCTCCCCTGAAAGGGCAGGGAGGGGCAAAGCCCCGGAAGTGCCGCTTGACGGCGGAGGCGAGAGGGGCTGTCAGTTGCGGATAAGAGTATCATATGCGACAACAGGGGAGCGAATGGCCGCTCCCCTGTATGTTACGTTACCGTCTCCGGTTGAAGTCCCGGAAGAACTTGTCGTGGATGGTCTGCACCGCCCGGTCTGCGTCCATCTCGTCCACCAGGACGGAGACCTTGATCTCGGAGGTGGAGATCATGTTGATGTTGATGCCCGCGTCGTACAGGGCCTCGAACATCTTGGCGGCCACGCCGGGGCTGCCGATCATGCCCGCGCCCACGATGGAGATTTTCGCCACGTGGTCGTTGATCTCCAGGCTGTCGTAGTTCAGGGTGTCCTTGCGCTCCTCCAGCAGAGCTTTGGCCTGCTCCAAGTCGCCGCGGCTGACCGTGAAAGAGATGTCCTTCTGTTCATCCCGGCCAATGGACTGGAGGATGATGTCCACATTGATCTTCCGGTTGGCCAGCAGGGAGAAGATGCGGAAGGCCACGCCCGGCTCGTTCTTCAAGCCCACCAGGGCCAGGCGAGCAATGTCTTTGTCCTTAGCGACTCCGCTGACATGAGAGTTTTCCATCTTTTTCACGACCTCTTTGACTTTAGTTCCGGGGTTGCCGGTAAAGCTGGACAGCACTTCCAGCCTGACGTTATAGCGCTTCGCCATTTCCACGCTGCGGTTGTGCAGCACCTTTGCGCCCAGGGTTGCCAGCTCCAGCATCTCATCGTAGGTGATCTCGTCCAACTTGCGGGCGCCCTCCACCTTGTTGGGGTCGGCGGTATAAACCCCGTCCACGTCGGTGTAGATCTGGCACAGGTCCGCTTGCAGCGCGGCGGCCAGGGCCACGGCAGAGGTGTCGCTGCCACCACGACCCAGGGTGGTGACGTCGTCCCGGCGGTTAATGCCCTGGAACCCGGTGAAGATGACGATTTTATGCTGGTCCAGCTCCATACGGATGCGCTCGGTTTCGATTTTGGAGATGCGGGCGTCGCCGTAGGTGGTGTTGGTCTTGAAGCCCACCTGCCAGGCGTTCAGGGAAACCACCGGGAAACCCATCCCCTGGATGCACATGGCGGCCAGGGCCACGGACTGCTGCTCGCCGGTGGAGAGCAACTGGTCCAGCTCCCGTTTGCTGGCCTTGGGATTGTACTCCTTGGCCAGAGCCAGCAGTTGGTCGGTGGTTTTGCCCTGGGCGGAGAGGACCACGACCACGTCGTTGCCCTGGCGGTAGGTGTCGGTGATAATTTTGGCGACGTGACGCACCCGTTCCGGGCCACCCACCGAAGTGCCGCCAAATTTTTGCACGATCAATGCCATTTTTACAAATGACCCCCTAAATTCTCAACTTGCTATAAAGGAAAAAGGGATGCAACAGGACCGTCCCGGGCCCTCATTTGGACGCAGACGATCCACCTGCGGCCTCCCTTGACCTTCCTCTCTTATGATATGCCCACCCTTAATGGTCGGGCAATGGCTCACAGCACCCGGTACAGGGCCTTGACCTCCATGCCGGAAGTCATTTCTTTCACCTGGGGCAGCGTCATCGCCTCGTCGGTGATAAAGGCGCACTCGCCGTCAGCGGCGTCGCCGTTGCGCAGACGCTTGGTGCCTTCCACAGCGAAATCCCCCGCGGTGCGGACATACCAGCGGTTGGGCACCTCGTCGATGGAGTAGACGGTGTCGGGGCCGCCCTCCTCCCAGGAGATGACCTTCTTGCCCTTGTTGCGGACGATGTCCATGACGTCGGCCACCACAGCGGAGGCGGTGGGCAGCTTGCCCGCGCCGCGCCCGTAGAACATCACGTCGCCGATGGAGTCGCCGGTGACCTGGATGGCGTTGAACACGTCCTCCACGTTGGCCAGGGGGGAGTCGTCGGCCACCAGATGGGGGGCCACGTAAGCGCAGACCTTGCCGTCAGACTCCCGGCGGATGGAGCGGCCCAGCAGCTTGATTTTATAGCCACCGGAGCGGGCATAGGCCACGTCGGACAGGGTGATGTTGGTGATACCCTCGGTAGGAACCTGGTCGGGGTAGATGTGTCGCCCGAAGCCCAGAGAGGACAGGATGCAAATCTTCCGGCAGGCGTCGGTGCCCTCGATGTCGGCGGCAGGGTTGCGCTCGGCGTAACCGTTGGCCTGGGCCTCTTTCAGCGCCTCCCCGAAGGACAGCCCCGCCCGGATCATCCGGGTCAGGATGTAGTTGGTGGTGCCGTTGAGGATGCCCACCACTTCTTGCAGCTCGTTGGCCGCCAGGCAGCTTGTCATGGGCCGCAGGATGGGGATACCGCCGCCCACGGACGCCTCGAAGAGGTAGGAACAGCCGTGCTCTTTGGCGATCTTCAGCAGCTCGCAGCCGTGGGTGGCCACCAGCTCCTTGTTGGAGGTGACGACGCTCTTGCCCGCGGTCAGGGCGCGCTTGGTGCAGTCATAGGGGAAATCCACGCCGCCCATGGTCTCCACCACGATCTGGACCTCCGGGTCGTTCTCAATGACGGAGAAATCCCGGATGACCCGGTCGGCATAGGGGCTGTCGGGGAAATCCCGCAGATCCAGAATGTATTTCAGGTTCACCTCGTTGGCCACCCGCTCGGAAATGTGCTGGCCGTTTTTATAGATGATCTCGCCGACACCGCTGCCCACGACGCCGTATCCCAAAATCGCAATGTTTACCATAAGGACACCTCTCTAAGATTCATTACTATACTATTCTTACTGCCCGATGTAGTCGGACAGAAATTAACTTATTATCCTGCCAGAAACCCCTCCACCATGCTTCGCATGGTCCCCCTCCGCCGTCAAGCGGCACTTCCGAAGCTGCGCTTCTCCCTGCCCTTTGCGACTCGCATGGCCTAAAGGCCATAGCTCCCTGCATTTGCGCTAAAGAGGAATTGGCCATTCGGCCAGCGCTTCACAGGGGCGGCAAGGGGGGTATCAGTTTCGGGACGCTTGTTCTCTGCGGGAAACCTGTACTATGCCGGACAAAACCACGTTTACCCGGCCAGCACCTCAAATTTCACCACGCCGTCCATGGCGCTGACCCGGTGGACCAGCTCATCCAGCGAGACGTTGAGACCGCTGGTCTCGGCGCTCAGGTTGACGGCGGCCACGCTGCCGGTGGGGATGGTCTGGTTGATGGTGAGAATATTCCCGCCGCTGGCGGCAAAGATATTCAGGATGGCGGAGAGCGCCCCCGGCTCATCCCGGAGCATGGCCTGGAACGTGACGATGTGGCCGTTCATCATGTCGTTGAACGGGCGCACCGCGTCCTTGTATTTGTAAAAGGCGCTGCGGCTGATGCCCGCCATGCGGGTGGCCTCGTTCACCGTCGCCGCCTCTCCCAGCTCCAGCGCCTCTTTTGCCTGGGCCACCTTGAGGAAGATCTCCGGCAGGGCGCTGGCCTCCACGATAAAGTATTTGCTCACCTTCGACATGGTATGCTCCCCTCCTACAGTTGTCCACGCCGCGTGGTCATTTGTGTTCGTGATACAGAGGTGATTATAACACCCCCTCCCCCGCTTTGCAACCGTTGATTCATCCAAAAAATACGAAAACTGTAGAAAGCAGTTTGACAGATAGGAGCCATTCATGTCTCAGGGTAAGAAAAAGGGCTGTCTCTGCCTGTTTTTGGCGCTGGCGGTGTTTATTCCGGCGGTACGGCGGTGTACCTGGGCCGCCCTGCTTGCACTTTTTGCTGCATCCGCCGCCGCAAAACCCGTCCATTGGCTGGAAAAGAAACACTTTCCCCGGTGGCTGGGGGTGGCGCTGGTGCTGGGCGGCGCATTGGCGCTGCTGGCCGGGGCGCTGGGCTGGGCCGCCGTCAGGCTCTGCTGCGTCGTGGACGGCCTGACCGGGCTGTTCCCGGACATCCCCTCCCTGTTGACTCAGCTGGAGACGCTGGCGGTCAAGCTCCCCGGTTCGGTGGGCAACCTGGCGGCGGGGCTGGTGGGGCTTCTCCGTCAGAGCAGCTCCGATTTGGCGGTGCGGATGACCGCCTGGGCCGCCCGGTTCAGCGCAAACCTGCTCTCCTCCCTGCCGGAAAAGCTGTTCTTTCTGCTCATCTGCCTGCTCTCGTCCTTTTACGCCGCTCTGGACTGGCCCCGGCTGCGCTCCCTCCTGCCAACTCTGCTGCCGGAGGACTGGACCCGTCCTGCGCTCGCCGGGCTGCGTTCCCTGAAAGCGGGTGCGATGGGCTGGCTGAAAGCCCAGGGAAAACTGCTGCTGGTGCAGTTCCCCGTGCTGGCAGTGGGGCTGCTGGCACTGGGGATACCCGGCGCGATTCCCATAGCGGCGCTGGTGTGCGCCGCCGACGCGCTGCCCCTGCTGGGCTGTGGGGTAGTTTTGCTGCCCTGGGCGGGTCTGCTGTGGCTGGAGGGGACCCCGCTCCGGGCGTTGGGAATGGTGGGCCTGTGGCTGGCCCTCTGGCTGCTGCGCACCGTGCTGGAGCCGCGATTCGTCAGCACCCAGGCGGGAACCAGCCCCTTTTTCACGGTGCTGACCATGTACCTGGGGCTGCTGCTCTTCGGATTTTGGGGGCTCATTGCCGCACCGGTCACGCTGGCCGCCGGGACGAGATTGTTCAATGAACGGAAAAAGCCCCGGAGCCGCTGAACAGCTCCGGGGGTTGCAGCAAAAACTATTCTTCTTCGGTGTCGTCGTCCGGTTCGGTTGTATCCGGCTCGTCCGCCTCTGTATTGTCGTCCTGGTTGTCTTGGGTCGTGTCGTCCCTGGTCTTGTTGTCCTCAGTCTGGCTGCTCTGGTTGTTGTTGGAACTGCCGCTGGTCTCGGTCTGGGTGTTGGTGTTCCCTGTAGTTGTTTCCGTTTCGGTCTCCGCCTCGGTTTCCGTGGTGGTCTCCTCTTCGGTTTCCTCCTCAGAAGATGTGTCTTTCTTGGAGCTGGAGGACTTGCCGCAGGTACAGCTATACCCCGGCTCGTCCCCCGAAAGGAACAGCGCCGTCCGGGTGCTGGAGCTTTTGCTGGTGGCTGTGCCGCCGCATTTGGTGCAGTAGGTCACAGAAGTGGACACCATGTCCTCGTTGAATCCGATGTCCGCCTGTCCGCTGCTGACCAGGCTCATCACCTTTTGCCAGAGGATGACGGCGGGGTTGGTGCTGGAGCTGATTTTGCTGGCGCTGTCGTAGCCGGTCCAGACCGCCGCGGTGTAATAGGGGGTATAGCCCACGAACCAGCGGTCATAGTCATCGTCGGTGGTGCCGGTCTTGCCTGCCACGCTCATGCCGTCAATGGCGGCGTTGGTGCCGGTGCCTTCGGTGACGACGGCCTCCAGCATCTCGGTCATATAGAAGCAGGTGGAGGTGCTGAGGATCACGTCGCCGGTGCCCTGACCGGTGACAGTCACGCTGCCGTCGCTGTCCACGTCCACGCTGTAGCCCTCAGTTTGCAGCAGCACCTCTCCCTCGCTGTTGACCACGGCGGTGTACAGGTAGGGGGAGATATACTCGCCGCCCCTTGAGAAAGTGGAGTAGGCCGCCGCCATCTCATAGGTGGAGACGCCGTTGGTCAGGCCGCCCAGGGCCAGGGGGGAATAGTCCACGTCGCTGTAGACCTTGCCGGAGGTGCCCACGTAGTTGTCCACCAGGCTGCTGAGCTGGAACTTCTCCGTCAGGAAGTTATAGGAATTTCGGGTGCCCACCATATCCAGCACCTTCACCGCCACGGTGTTCAGCGACTGGGCCACAGCGTACATGACATCCACGTCGCCGATATAGCCCCCGTGGGAGTTCTTGGGCCAGCCGTCCTCAAAGGCGGAGTCCTCCACGATGGTGTTGGGCAGGATGTCGCCGTTTTCCAGTGCCTGGGAGTAAGCGGAGAGGGGTTTGATGGAGGAACCGGGCTGCCGCACCGTGTCGGTGGCGCGGTTCCAGATGCGGTTGCCCACCTTCTCCCCTACGCCGCCGGCCAGGGCCACCACCGCACCGGTCTCGTTGTCCACCACGGTGATGGCGGACTGGAGCTGGTCGCCGCTGGAGGATTCCATGCCGGAGACGTTTTCGGTGTTGGTGTAAATTTCATCCACGTCCGCCTGAATATCCGGGTCCAGGCAGGAATAGATTTTCAGGCCGCCGGAGAACACCATCTGATTGGCAACAGATTCGTCGTAGCCGTAGACGTCCACCAGGTCGCTGATGACCTGCTTGATGACCGCGTCGGTGTACCAGCTATAGTAGTCGCCGCTGGAGCTGCTGTCGTCGCTGTCGGAAGAGCCGGTGGTAAACACCAGTTCCTCGGCGATGGCGGCGTCCCGCTCCTCCTCGGTGATATACCCCTGGTCACACATCTGCTCCAAGACCAGAGTTCGCCGCTCCAGGTTGTTCTCCGGATGGTTGTAGGGGTCGTAGAGGGAGGGGTTGTTGGTAATGGAAATGAGCGCGGCGCATTCGGCCAGGTCCAGGTCCTCCACGTCCTTGCCGAAGTACTTCTGGGAGGCGGTCTTGACGCCGTAGCAGCCCCGGCCCAGGTAAATTTCGTTGAGATACCACTCCAAAATCTCCTGCTTGGTGTGGGTCTTTTCGTACTCCAGCGCCTCGAAGATCTCCACGACCTTGCGGCGCACCGTGACCTCATCCTGTTGGGTCAGGTTCTTGATGAGCTGCTGGGTGATGGTGCTGCCACCCTGGATGCTCTGGCCAGTGAACATATAGACCACCGCCGCCGCCGTCCGCTTCCAGTCTACGCCGTTGTGCTGGTAAAACCGCTTGTCCTCAATGGCGACAGTGGCGTTGAGCAGGTTCTCCGGTATGTCCTCATAGGAGATCCACTCCCGGTTTTCGGAGGCGTAGAGGGTTTCCAGCGTCTCGTAGCTGTCGGAGTCCTCGTCATAGTAATAGACGACGCTGGAGAGGTCGGTGCTGCTGGCCAGCAGCGTCACGTTGGAGTTGGCCACCTCCGGCAAGATGGTATCCTGGATATAGGCCGCGCCATAGCAGCACAGGATGGCCATGGTTGTCGCGCCGATGAGGACCAGGGTCCCAAACACCAGGCCGAACCACTTGAAAAAGGTTTTGACCGGGCTGCGTTTTCGCTTTTGGGGCTGTGAAGAATGTTGCTTCAATGGAGATCCACCTTCCTGAAATGCGGGTCGTTGGTTGGAAAGCGCCACGGCGCTGCTTCAAAAAGCTCCTCTGGAACTGCAAACGCACGGGTCCGCAACTCCACTTTAAGTATAGTATAACACGGCTGTCAACGGTTCAGGCGGGCCACCGGTACGGGAATCCCAGAGGAAAAATAAAAAAATTCAAAAAAACTATTCAAATTATCCCTCTGCCATGCTATAATAACATTGATGTGCGGTCTCGGCCCTCGTTATCCATCTATTTCCATTTCCACCCGGTCAGGCCGGGTTTACAGGCCGCTTTGTCCTGTTTTGCACCGCTTTTACTTTCAATCTAATCGGAGGTCAACTATGGACCGTTTTGATAAATTACACCAACAACTGACCCATCTCTGCCCCGATATGGCCCTGCGGGAGTGGGAACCCATGAGCCGCCACACCTCTTTCCGCATCGGTGGCCCGGTGCGGCTGATGGCCTTCCCCAAAAGTGAAGAAGAACTGCTCACCGCCCTGCGCTGCGCCAATGCGTGCGGCGTCACCCCCGTCCCCCTGGGCAACGGCACCAACCTTTTGTGCGGGGACGAACCGATGGAGCTGTTCATTCTCAAGCTGCTGGACGGGCTGGACACCCTGGAGCGGTTGGAAGGCGACCGCATCCGCTGCGGCGCGGGGGTGCTGCTGTCCAAGCTGGCGGCTTTCGCCCAGCGGGAGGGGCTGTCCGGGTTGGAGTTTGCCTCCGGCATCCCCGGCACCCTGGGCGGCGGCGCGGTGATGAACGCCGGGGCCTACGGCGGCGAGCTGAAAGACGTGGTCACAGAAACCCGTTTCCTCACCCTGGACGGGGTGCAGGGTTGCTTCACCGGGGAAGCGCAGGGCTTTGGCTACCGCACCAGCGCCTTCACCGACGGGACGAAGATCATCACCGGGGCCACCCTCCAACTGCACCCCGGCGACAGCGACGCCATTCGCCAGCGCATGAACGAGCTGAACCAGAAGCGCCGGGACAAACAGCCTCTGGAGTACCCCAGCGGGGGCAGCACCTTTAAGCGGCCCGTGGGCGGCTTCGCCGCAGCCCTTATCGACCAGTGCGACCTGAAAGGGTTGACCGTGGGCGGCGCCCAGGTCAGCACCAAACACGCCGGGTTCGTCATCAACGTGGGCGGTGCCACTTGTGCTGACGTGCTGGCTCTCACAGAGCAGATCCACGACACCGTGCTGGAGAAAACCGGTATCTCCCTGGAGCTGGAGATCAAGCGGCTGCCGTGATAAAAAGCCGTTAGCCCAGCGCTGCCAAGCTAACGGCTCATCAAACCACCCAACGGAGGTCCTCATGCGTTTTATCATCATCTCCGGTCTGTCCGGCGCAGGCAAAAGCCAGGCCGCCAAGTTTTTGGAGGACGCGGGCTATTACACTGTGGACAACATGCCCGCCGTGCTGATGCCCCGCTTTGCCGAGGTCTGTCGCAGCGGCGGCAGCCGTTACGAGAAGGTCGCCCTGGTCAGCGACATCCGGGGCGGCGTGGATTTCAGCGACTTTTTCGCCGCCCTGGACGAGATGAAGGCCATGGGCTGCGACGTGAAACTGCTGTTCCTGGAGGCTTCCACCGAGGCGGTCATCAAACGCTACAAGGAGACCCGCCGCACCCATCCCCTCTGCACCGCCTACGACCTCTCCCTGGAGGAAGCTGTCGAAAAGGAGCGTGGGCTGCTTGCCCAGGTGCGGGAGCGGGCGGACTACATCATCGACTCCACCACCTTCACCTCCACCAACAAGCTGCGCAACACCCTGTTGGAGATGTTCGGCACCCCAAAGAACGCCGGGCTGGAGGTCAGCGTTCTCTCCTTCGGGTACAAGTACGGTATCCCGTTGGAGGCCGACCTGCTGATGGACGTGCGGTTTCTGCCTAATCCCTTCTACCTGCCGGAGCTGCGCAAGCTCACCGGGCTGGACAAGCCAGTGACCGATTTCCTCTGGAAATACCCGGAGACCGGCCAGTTTCTGGCCCTTTTCCGCAAGAATCTGGAATTTCTGCTGCCCCTCTACGCCACCGAGGGGAAAAGTGTGCTGATCATCGGCGTGGGCTGCACCGGCGGACAACACCGCAGCGTGGCCATGTGCCACGCCATCGCGGAACAGGTGGCGGAGCTGGGCTACGCCGTCCGGGAACACCACCGGGACATGACGAGGGACCGCAAGTGAGCGCCCCTCCCGGCTGACACTTACATCATTGTTAGAGAAGGTACTTCCCATGTCGTTTTCCTCCGATGTAAAAACGGAACTATGTCAGGCCGGTCTGGACCGGCCCTGCTGCACCCAGGCCGAAGCCTACGGCGTACTGCTGTTCTGCAACAGCTTCTCCCCTTTCGGCATCCGCATCACCACCCAGTCCCAGGTCTTTGGGGACCGGCTGCCCCGACTGTTCCAGGCGGCCTTCGGCTTTGGCTTTGACCAGCAGCCAGAGCCGGGGGAGGGCGGAAAGCTGACCTTCCAAATCACGGACCGGGACCACATCCAACAGATTTTGGACCTCTACGGCTACAGCCGGGAGGGACTGATGACCCACCACATCAATTATGGCGTGTTGGAAGAGCATTGCTGTTATGTGGCCTTCTGCCGGGGGGCGTTCCTGGCCGGGGGCAGCGTCACAGACCCCCAGAAGGGCTACCATCTGGAAATCGCCACCAGTCACCTGTACGTCCACCGGGAGTTCCAAGCTCTGATGCCGGAGCTGCACCTCTACCCCAGGGAGACCACCCGGAAGGCCAATTATATCACCTACTTCAAGCAGAGTGAGGCCATCTCCAACTTGTTGACCACCATCGGCGCGTCGGAATGCGCCCAGCGGGTCCGCACCGCCCGGCAGCAAAAGAACCTGGTCAACGGCGTCAACCGCCAGTACAACTGCGACGTTGCCAACGTGGAAAAGTCGGTACAGGCGGCTCAAACCCAAATCAAAGCCATCCATGTCCTGGAGGCCAGAGGCACCCTGGAGCAGCTCCCCGACAAGCTCCAGGAGACCGCCGCTCTCCGCTGCGCCCACCCGGAACTTTCCCTGATCCAACTGGCTGACCTGTGTCAGCCTCCGGTGTCCAAGTCCTGCCTGAACCACCGGCTGCGCAAGCTGCTGGAGCTGGCAGAACGATAACACGACTCGCGCTTATTCCTTCCCCGTTACGAAAGGAGGTTTGCTTTTCCTCTTGGAAAAGCGACTGCTTATGAATTTTTCCAGGCTCTGCGCCCTGTTCCTGGCAGGCGCACTCTGCACGACTGCCCTCCCTTCCGCTCTGGCGGCAGAAAGCAGCTCCGTCCCCGCTGAATCCTCCTCTGTGGTAGAGACATCTTCCGAGGAACTTCTGGATGCGCTCACGCAGCCGGAGATCCCCGCCCCCAGCGTGGAGACTGCGCCAAATCCCTCTGAAAACATCATCGCGTCCTATGAACCCTTTATGACCTCCACCTGCTCCACCACCGGTCACGACCTGGGGGCCTGGCGCAGCAACGGCGACGGCACCATGACCGCCATCTGCACCCTCTGCGGCGCAGAGGTGACTGAGAACTGCCAGTATGAGGACACTGTGGTGGACCCCACCTGTCTGACCGAGGGGTACACCATCCACACTTGCCATACCTGCGGTTACTCCTACGAGGACACCCAGGTAGAGGCCCTGGGCCATAGCTATGTGGCTGCCGTGGATGAGGAGACCGGCGACCTCTCGTACCTCTGTGAGCGGTGCGACGCCGGGTTCACCCAAGACGCTGAGACATTGGCCGCCAGCTATTCCGATGGGCGGACGTTCAGCGAGGAACTGGTAGAGTACGTGAAAGGCTACCTGGCGAAGAAGGACAAGGCGCTGAACGAGAGCCTCTCCCCCAACGAGGAGGCGTTGGAAGAGCAGGACGCAGAGGAACTGCTGCTCTACACTGTGTCAAAATCCGTAACTACGGGCGAGACCTCTGACCCGGAGCAGGCCAGCAGCCTGTCCGTCTCCACCGACGCAGCCTCCGTTGTGGCCTATTTGGAGGTTCTGGCTTTCCAGGACGAGGAACTGGAACTGACGGAAAAGACGGTGAAGAAGAAAATCAATGCCCTCTATGAGATCTGGTATCAGACTTCTTCCCAGGTGCTGACCCTGCCCAATGAGGCCGCCTATCGGAGCAGCGAGGATTATACAGCCGACCTGACGGCGGTGCTGGAGGCGGCGGAGACCGGTGAAGCGGTGAAAACCCTGCGGGACCGGGTAGTTGCCGCTGCCTACGGCGAAATCGGCAACTCCGGCAGCAAGTATATCAATTACTACAACAAATATCTCATCGGCAACCACCACAAGCTGAAATCCAGCGAGCCGTGGTGTTCCGAGTTCGCTACCTGGTGCCTGCACAACACCGGCGTCTCCACCAGCGCGGCCCCCACCTTTATGGCGGCCCGGGACGGCGTCTCCGGCTTTAAGAGCCTGGGCACCCTGCACAGCTCCAGCTATACGCCTCAGCCCGGCGACGTGGCCTTCTTCGGCAGCGGCACCGCCTCCCACACCGCCCTGGTGGTAGCCAGCAGCGGCAGTACCTTCACCACCATTGAGAAATCTGGCAACACAGTGAAAAAGCGCACCCGTAAAATCAGCAGCGTTCTGGCATTTGGCGAAGTGAAGTACGAGGTGGAAACGCTGGCGGTGGAACTGACCACCACCGACCCCGCCACCTGGATGACCGCTCAGCTCGACGAGGACTGTCAGGCGGTTTACGAGCTGCTGGGCGGCACCGTTACCGTGGAGGAACCGGCGGAGACAGAGGACGCGGAGGAATCCACAGCGGAGTAAAACGGCATAAAACACGAATCCGGGGCAACTGCCCCGGATTTTTTGCGCGTTGATTCTTAAACAGACATCTCGTCTCCCACGAATCGCAATTCTGTCGAAAGTCATTCTTGCAGACGTAAAAGGACGGCTGACCAAACGGCCAGCCGTCCTCGATTTTGCTTATATGTGCGTGAGTGCGAACTTACTTCGCAGCCTGAACCGCCTTGATTTCAGCGATGAGCTGGGGAACCACCTTGAACAAGTCGCCCACGATGCCGTAGTTGGCCACGCCGAAGATGGGCGCGGTCTCGTTCTTGTTGACGGCGATGATGGTCTCGGAGTCCTGCATACCAGCCACGTGCTGGATAGCGCCGGAGATGCCCAGAGCCACATAGATGCGAGGATGGACGGTCTTGCCGGTCTGACCGACCTGGTGGTCAGAAGAGATCATACCAGCGTCCACGACGGCACGGGAAGCGCCCACAACGCCGCCCAGCACGCCAGCCAGCTCCTCGGCCAGGGCGATGCCCTTTTCGGGGTCGGAGCTGATGCCGCGGCCCACGGAGACGATGACATCCGCACCGATGAGGTCCACCATCTTGGCAGCGGACTTCTTGATCTCCAGGATCTCCACACCGATGTCGTCAGCGGTCAGCTCCACGGGGACGTTCTCCACCACGACCTTGGCGGCGGCAGCCTCGTCGTACTCCTGGGTCTGCATGACGCCGGGACGGACGGTGGACATCTGGGGACGGAACCGGGGGCAGATGATGGTAGCCATCAGGTGGCCGCCGAACGCAGGACGGGTCATCTTCAGGTTGCGGTCCTCATAGTCGAACTTCTGCTTGGACAGGTCCAGAGAGGAGGACTCTTTCAGGAACTCCACATACTTGCCGGTGTCGATGTCCAGATGGGTGGCGTCGGCGGTCAGGCCGGTGTGCAGACGGGCCGCGCAGCGGGGACCCAGGTCACGGCCGATGTTGGTGGCGCCGATGAGGACGATCTCGGGCTTCTTGTCTTTGACCAGGTCGCACAGCACCTTGGCATAGCCGTCGGTGGTGTAGTCTTTCAGCAGGGGGCTGTCCAGATAATAGACGCGATCCGCGCCGTAGCCGCCCAGGGCCTTGAGGTAATTCTCATCGACATTGCTGCCCAGCACCACGCCGCACAGCTCCACGCCGATGTCGTTGGCCAGCTTGCGGCCCTCGCTCAGCAACTGATAGCTGATGGACTGGATGACGCCGTCGCGCTGCTCACAGAAAACCCATACGCCGTGGAACGCGGCGGTATCGGTGAAGTTGTATTCAGACATAGTATACTCTCCTCTCTCAGATCAGGTGCTTATCGTTCAGGATGCCGACCAGCGCACTGGCACTTTCCACCATGGTGCCAGCGCCCTTCTGAGGCGGAGTGAAGGATTTGAACACGTTGGTGGGGGAGCCCTTCAAACCGATGGTGTCGGTCTCGATCAGGGGATCGTCCTTCAGCGCGGGATAGTCGAAGATCTCCAGGGGCTTGGAATAGCACTCGAAGATGCCGCTGACGGACATATAACGAGGGGTGTTCAGCTCCTTGATGCAGGTCAGCAGGCAGGGGGTCTTGACCTTCAGGGTCATGTAGCCGTCCTCCAGCATACGCTTGCAAATCAGGCTGTCGCCCTCCTTCTTGATGCCGGCAACGTAGGTGACCTGGGGCAGGTGCAGCTTCTCGGCGATCTGGGGGCCGACCTGGGCGGTGTCGCCGTCGATGGCCTGACGACCACAGAACACCACGTCCTCGGGGCCGACGCCGATCTTGTTGATGCCGGCGGCGATGATCTGAGAGGTGGCGAAGGTGTCGGAGCCGCCGAACTCACGGCCGGAGATCAGCACAGCGCGGTCAGCGCCGCGGGCGATGCACTCGCGCAGCATACCCTCAGCGGTGAAGGGGCCCATGGAGACGACCACGACTTCGCAGCCGGTCTGCTCTTTCAGCTCCAGGGCGGCTTCCAGAGCGCTCAGGTCATCGGGGTTGGTGATGGTGGCCATAGAAGCGCGGTCCAGGGTCCCGTCGGGCTTCACGGCAACCTTGCCGGAGGTATCGGGAACCTGCTTGACACAAACAATAGCTTTCATAGTGAATTATACCCTCCTTACTTCAGCAGATCGCCGGAAATGACCATCATCTGCACTTCGCTGGTGCCCTCGTAGATCTCGGTGATCTTGGCGTCCCGCATCATGCGCTCGATGGGATAGTCACGGGTGTAGCCGTAGCCGCCGAACAGTTGCAGACAGCGGCGGGTCACGTCGCTGGCGGTACGGGAGGCGATCAGCTTGGCCTCGGCAGCCTCGACGCTGTAACGAATCTTCGCGCCGTCCATGGCCTCCTGCTTCTTCAGAGCAGCCTTGTAGACCAGGTACTTGGCAGCGTCCACGCGGGCCTTCATCTCGGCCAGCTCGAACTGGGTGTTCTGGAAAGCGGAGATGCTGCGGCCAAACTGCTTCCGCTCCTTGACGTAGGCGACGGTCTCATCCAGCGCGCCCTCGGCGATGCCCAAAGCCTGGGAAGCGATACCGATACGGCCACCGTCCAGGGTCTTCATGGCCAGAGCGAAGCCCTTGCCCTTGGCGCCCAGCATACGGTCCTTGGGGATGCGGCAGTCCTCGAAGATCAGCTCGCAGGTGGAGGAGCCGCGGATGCCCATCTTCTTCTCGTGCTTACCCACGGAGAAGCCGGGGTCGGTGCGCTCCACGATGAAGGCGGAGATTTCCTTCTGCTTGCGGCCGCGGCGGTCCAGCACGGTGCCGGTGACGGCGATGATGATGAACACGTTGGCATAGCCCGCGTTGGTGATGAAGATCTTGGAGCCGTTCAGCACCCACTCATCGGTGGCCTCGTCCAGCACGGCGACGGTCTGCTGACCCTGGGCGTCGGTGCCCGCGCCCGGCTCGGTCAGGCCGAAAGCGCCCAGCCACTCGCCGGAGCACAGCTTGGGCAGATATTTTTCCTTCTGGGCAGGGGTGCCGTTCTCAAAGATGGGGGCGGCACACAGAGAGGTGTGGGCGGAGACGATAACGCCGGTGGTGCCGCATACCTTGCTCAGCTCTTCCACGGCCATGACGTAGCTCAGCACGTCCGCGCCGGCTCCGCCGTACTCCTTGGGGAAGTAAATGCCCATCATGCCCAGCTTGGCCATTTTCTTGACGGTCTCTTCTGGGAAGCGCTCTTCCTCATCGACCTCCTGGGCCAGGGGCTTGACCTCGTTCTCAGCGAACTCCCGGTACATCTTCTGTACCAGTTCCTGCTCTTTGGACAGAGTAAAATCCATAAAACTAGATCCTCCTATTTGATTTGTGTACACCCGCCGGGACACTGGCAGCGCCCCGGCGGTGGTTTTCAGGAATTACAGGGCGTCAACAGGGGTCTTGGTGCGGTCAGCGTTGTAGACATAGAAGCCCTTGCCGGTCTTGCAGCCCAGGTTGCCGCCGCGGACCATCTTCCGCAGCAGGGGGCAGGCGCGATACTTGCTGTCGCCAGTCTCCTGGTACAGCACGTCCATGATGGCCAGGCAGATGTCCAGGCCGATGTAGTCGCCCAGCTCCAGGGGACCCATGGGGTGGTTGGCGCCCAGCTTCATGGCAGCGTCGATACCGGCGATGTCGGACACGCCTTCCATCTTGATGAAGGCAGCCTCGTTGATCATGGGGATCAGGATGCGGTTGACCACGAAACCGGCGGCCTCGTTGACCTGCACGGGGGTCTTGCCGATTTGAACGGAGATCTCCTTGATCTTCTCCACGGTCTCGGCAGCGGTGTTGGCGCCGGCGATGACCTCGACCAGCTTCATGCGGTCGGCGGGGTTGAAGAAGTGCATACCGATAACGGGATGCTCAATGCCCTTGCCAATCTCAGTGATGGACAGAGAAGAGGTGTTGGAGGCGAGGATGCACTCAGGCTTGCAGATCTTGTCCAGCTCGCCGAAGGTGGTCTTTTTCACGCCCATGTCCTCAAAAGCGGCCTCGACGATCAGGTCGGCGTCGCCGCAGAGGTCCTCTTTCAGGCCGGGGGTGATGTTGGCCAGGATGCCATCGACCTTCTCCTGGGTCAGCTTGCCCTTGGCGACCAGACGGGCGTAGCCCTTCTCGATCTTGGACTTGCCACCGGCAGCCCACTCCGCCTTGATGTCGCACAGGGCGACCTGAATACCACTCTGGGCGAACGCCTTGGCGATGCCCTGGCCCATAGTACCGGCGCCGATAATACCAACTTTCATGTTTGTGACCTCCTGAAAAGTTTTATATAGAAATTGAAATTGCGAATGATGGAAGGAAGGTGCAAATATCAGACCAACAAAGCAGCCGCTAACTTCTAACTTAAAAAGCATTGACGCTCTGTAACTGACCACACCTCTTGCCTCCGCCGTCAAGCGGCACTTCCGCTGCGCTCCCTGCCCTGAAAGGGGAGGTGGCGCGGCGAAAGGTGGTGGCGGAGGGGTTTTTCCCGACTCAGTTGTTGGTGAAAACGGGCTTGGGCTTGGGTTTTTCGCGGCTCATGAAGCAGCCCATGCCTGTTTCCCAACCGGCGGGCCGGTTGGGAGCCCTTTTTCATTTCACATGCTCGGGCGAAATGAATTCGCCCTGCGCAGCAATTTCCCTGCGGGAAATGGCTTTTTGGCCGCCGCACTTGCGGCGGGAATCGAAGGCATGGTGTCCTGCGATTCTCAGTTATTGGTGAAAACGGGCTTAGGCTTGGGTTTCTCGCGGCTCATGAAGCAACCCATGCCTTCGACTTGGTCGTGGGTCTCGAAGCAGGAACCGAACAGGTCCTCTTCCAGAGCGATGGCGGAGTCGATGTCCATGTCCAGACCGTCGTTGATGGCCTTCTTGCAGGCGCGGACGGCGATGGGGGCGTTCTTGGCGATACCGGCGGCCATTTTCAGTGCGGCGGGCATCAGGTCAGCGGCGGGATAGACGGCGTTGACCAGGCCAATGCGATACGCCTCGTCAGCCTTGATGTTGCGGGCGGTGTAGATGAGCTGCTTGGCCATGCCAGGGCTGACCAGACGGGCCAGGCGCTGGGTGCCGCCGAAGCCGGGAGTGATGCCCAGGCCCACTTCGGGCTGACCGAACACGGCGGTGTCGGAGCAGATGCGGATGTCGCAGCTCATAGCCAGCTCGTTGCCGCCGCCCAGAGCGAAGCCGTTGACCGCAGCGATGACGGGGATGGGCAAGGTCTCGATCTTGCGGAACACATCGTTCCCCTTCTTGCCAAAAGCAGTGCCCTCAGCCTTGGTCAGGCTGCTCATCTCGCCGATGTCGGCTCCGGCGACGAAGCTCTTTTCACCGGCGCCGGTGATGACGAGGCAGCGGACGGCATCCAGGTCGAGGGAGTCGATGGCAGCGTCCAGCTCCTCCAGAACGGAGCTGTTCAGCGCGTTGAGGGCTTTGGGACGGTTGATGGTCAGGACGGCCACCGCACCCTGGGTTTCCAAGTTGATGAAAGACATAGAGGTTCCTCCTTGGTGTTGGATTGCGGGAGTGAAGTTTGTTATTTTTTTAACTAACTATCTTGATACAAAGTATACTCCTTTCCCTTTCCGGTTGCAAGGGGGAACGTCAAAAAGAATGATAAATTCTTGACAAAGTTTCCGGGAATACTTTCGTCAAGATGTACAAAACCGAGAATTGGCCAGTTTGCCAGAAAACCTGTCACCGTGTTCACAAAAAATTGTTGACGGTTACAAATGCAATGTAGTATAATAAAGGTAATTTGCAACCTTTCTTGTCTTAATGCGTTGCGCCGGAAACCGCGTCAACCGCCGTATCCCGTCTGCGCCTGCAATTTGTCTGTTGCTATTTTCGGAATTTGCCCGTATAATAACAGCATGTAAAAGACATTTGAATACAGCTTTCCCGTGGGGGAGTAGCAAGCGCAGCTTTTTTGCGTAGCAAGTCAACATACCGACCAGTTTCTGGCCTGGCTTGCTTTAAATTGCGAGACTCATATACAGTTTTACCTTGGCTGTATTTGGGTCTTTTCTTTTTACTATTTTTCCCATCCTCATTCCGCAAACCACCACCCTGGCGGAAAAGGAAGCCTCTTTCTCTCTTTCTTCCACTTTGACATCCCCTCCCCCGCTGCGCGCCGGGAAATCCCCTCCGCAGCCACGCACCTTCTGCTCACCGTACATCTCAATCAAGGAGGACAAGAGCGTATGCGTTACTATTGTGAAAACAGGGAAAGCGTCCTGAAGGAGCTTCATTCCAGCGAATCGGGCCTTTCCGGACAGGAAGCACAGAGCCGACTGGAACGGGACGGCAAAAACCAGTTGGAAGCAGCAAAAGGGAAATCCCTGGTGCGCCGGTTCCTGGAACAACTGGCCGACCCGATGATTGTTATTTTGATCGTTGCAGCCGTTGTCAGCGGCGTGCTGGCGGTGGCGGAAAACGACAGCTTTGCCGATGTCATTATCATCATCGCCGTGGTCATCGCCAACGCCGTGCTGGGCGTTTACCAGGAGAACAAGGCGGAAAAGGCCATTGAAGCCTTGCAGGAGATGGCCGCCGCCACATCCAAGGTGCTGCGGGACGGCAAGGTTCAGACCGTCCGCAGCGAAGACCTGGTGGTGGGCGACATCATTCTGCTGGAAGCCGGAGATGCTGTACCCGCCGACTCCCGTATTTTGGAGAGCGCCAGTTTGAAGGTGGAAGAATCCGCCCTGACCGGTGAATCGGTGCCGGTCACAAAGTTTATCGACCTCATCCAACTGAAGGAGAACGAAAATGACGTTCCCCTGGGCGACCGAAAAAATATGCTCTATATGGGCGGCACCGTGGTATACGGCAGAGGCACCGCCGTCGTCATCGCCACCGGCATGGACACGGAGATGGGCAAAATCGCCAGCGCTCTGGCCCAGGCAGAGGACGACCTGACCCCGCTGCAAATCAAGCTGAATCAACTTTCTAAGGTGCTGACCTGGCTGGTTCTGGGCATCTGCGTCGCCGTGTTTGCCGTCCAGCTTCTCCGGGCGGGCAGCATGACCGTGGATGTGGCGCTGGATTCCTTCATGGTGGCTGTCTCTCTGGCGGTGGCAGCCATTCCGGAGGGGCTGGCCGCGGTGGTGACCGTTGTCCTCTCCATCGGCGTGACCAACATGTCCAGGCGCAACGCCATTATCCGCCGCCTGACCGCCGTGGAGACACTGGGCTGCGCTCAGGTGATCTGTTCGGACAAAACCGGCACCCTGACCCAGAACAAGATGACCGTGGTGGACACATACGGCCCGGACGAACGGCGGACGGCCACCGCTATGGCCCTCTGTTCTGACGCCGAGCTGGACGAGGACGGTCAGGTCACCGGTGAACCCACAGAAGCCGCGCTGGTGGCCTGGGCCAGCAAAATCGGACTTGCAAAAACCGATTTAAAGGTGCAATATATGCGCCGGGGGGAGGCGCCCTTCGATTCCAGCCGTAAAATGATGTCCACCGTCCACCGGACAGAGAACGGCGTGGTACAATTCACCAAGGGCGCGGTGGATGTGGTCATTGGCCGGTGTACCCACTGCCTGAAAGACGGGCAGAGCGTCCCCATGACCGAGGCAGACCGGGAGGAAATCCTCGCCGCCAACAAAGCCATGGCGGACAAGGCGCTGCGGGTGTTGGCCTGCGCCCAGCGTATTTGGACGGAACCTCCTGCGGACTGTGAACCGGAGACGCTGGAGCAGCAGCTTTGCTTCGTGGGTCTCTGCGGGATGATCGACCCGGTGCGTCCGGAGGTAAAAGCCGCCATTGTGGAATGCCGTGAGGCCGGCATCCGCCCCATCATGATCACCGGCGACCACATCGACACCGCATCGGCCATCGCAAAGGAGCTGGGCATTCTGACCGAAGAGACCAGCGCCGTCACCGGCGCGCAGTTGGCGGCCATGGATGACGAGACTTTTTCCAAAGCGTTCCAGAGCATCAGCGTGTATGCCCGGGTCCAGCCGGAACAAAAGACCCGCATCGTCAACGCCTGGCGGGGCGCCGGGTATGTGACGGCCATGACCGGCGACGGCGTCAACGACGCCCCCTCCATCAAGGCGGCGGACATCGGCGTGGGTATGGGCATCACCGGCACCGACGTGACGAAAAACGTGGCCGATATGATCCTGACCGACGACAATTTTGCCACCATCGTGGGCGCAGTCGAGGAAGGCCGGCGCATCTACGACAACATCCGCAAGGCCATTCAGTTCCTGCTTGGCTCCAACCTGAGCGAGGTGCTGAGTATTTTCCTGGCCACGCTGATGGGCTTCACCATTTTGAAGCCGGTCCATCTGCTGTGGATCAACCTGGTGACAGACTGCTTCCCCGCCCTGGCTCTGGGCACAGAAAAGGCGGAGCGGGACATCATGCGACGAAAGCCCCGCGACCCCAAGGCGGGCATTTTCGCGGACGGTATGGGCGTGGATGTGCTCTATCAGGGGGCTGTTGTGACGGCGCTGACACTGGCCTCTTACTTCATCGGCCACTTTATGGAAAGCGGCGTCTGGGCCATCACCAACAGCGCGGACGGCACCACCATGGCCTTTCTGACCATGTCCATGGCAGAAATTTTCCACAGCCTGAATATGCGTTCTCAGCGGCAGAGCGTCTTCCGCCTGGGTTCCCAGAACAAAATGCTCCTCATTGCTGCTGCGGCCTCGCTGGTGGCAACCACCCTTGTCTGTGAAGTGCCGGTGCTGGCAGCAGCCTTCGAGTTCACCAGCGTGGAACTGCCCGAGTACCTGGTGGCCGCCCTGTTGGGCGCGCTGGTCATCCCCATCGTGGAGCTTGTCAAGCTGATTCAAAGGCAAACATGGAAAGAACGGTAAAAAACATGACCTTAAAAGAATTAGAGATCGGAAAAAGCGCGATCATTCAAACCGTCGGCGGTGAGGGAGCGCTGCGGCAGCACATCCTAGACATGGGCCTGATTCCCGGCGCGGAGGTCACCATGGTAAAATTCGCGCCCATGGGCGACCCTTTGGAACTGCGGGTCCACAGCTACGAGCTGACCCTGCGTGTGGCCGACGCGGAAAAAATTGAAATCGCGCCGGTGAAAAAGGCGGCAAAGGAACCCTCCCTGAACCAGAAAAAGGAGCTGCCACACCCCGGTCTGGGCGAGGGCGGACACTATCACAACAAAGCGGACGAGCATCCCCTGCCGGACGGCACGGTGCTGACCTTTGCCCTGGCGGGCAACCAGAACTGCGGCAAGACCACCCTGTTCAACCAACTGACCGGGGCCAACCAGCATGTGGGCAACTTCCCCGGCGTCACCGTGGACCGGAAGGACGGCGCGATTCGGGGGCACGATGACACCCTTGTCACCGACCTGCCGGGCATTTACTCCATGTCGCCCTACTCCAGCGAGGAGCTGGTGACACGAAACTTCGTGTTGGACGAGCACCCCTGCGGCATCATCAACATCGTGGACGCCACCAACATCGAGCGGAACCTCTATCTGACCATGCAACTGATGGAACTGGACACGCCCATGGTGCTGGCCCTGAACATGATGGACGAAGTGCGGGAAAACGGCGGCTCCATCCGCATCAACGAGATGGAGCAGATTTTGGGCATCCCCGTGGTGCCCATCTCCGCGGCGAAGAACGAGGGCATCGACGAACTGGTGTCCCACTTGGTTCACGTGGCAAAGTACCAGGAGCGCCCCAAGCGACAGGATTTCTGCGACAAAAACGACCACGGCGGAGCCGTCCACCGGGCGCTCCACGGCATTATGCACCTCATTGAGGACCACGCGCAAAAGGCGGGTATCCCCCTCCGCTTTGCGGCTACCAAGGTGGCCGAGGGCGACCAGCTCATTCTGGATCGGTTAAATCTGACGGACAATGAGAAGGAAATGGTGGAGCTGATCCTGGTCCAGATGGAGCAGGAGCGTGGGCTGGACCGGACGGCGGCCATTGCCGATATGCGCTTTTCCTTCATCCAGAAGCTGTGCGCCCATACAGTGCAAAAGCCAAAGGAGAGCAAGGAGCGCCAGCGCAGCGAGAAAATCGACCAGGTGCTCACCGGGAAATACACGGCGATCCCCTGCTTCATCGGTATCATGCTGCTGGTGTTTTACCTGACCTTCAACGTGATCGGACTGTTCTTCCAGAACCTGTTGGAAATCGGCATCGACGCCCTGGCGGGCGTTGTGGATAACGCGCTGGTGGCAGGGAACGTCCACCCAGTCCTCCGCGCCCTCATCAGCGACGGTATTTTCGCCGGAGTGGGCAGCGTACTGAGCTTTTTGCCCATCATCGTGTGTCTGTTTTTCTTCCTGTCCCTGCTGGAGGACAGCGGTTACATCGCACGGGTGGCCTTCTTCATGGACAGCCTGCTGCGGAAAATCGGCCTCTCCGGGCGGAGCATCGTCCCCATGCTCATCGGCTTCGGCTGCACCGTCCCGGCGGTCATGTCCACCCGGACACTGCCCAGCGAGCGGGACCGCCGGATGACCATTCTGCTGACCCCCTTCATGAGCTGCACGGCCAAGCTGCCCATCTATATGTTTTTTGTCAACACGTTTTTCCCGAAATACAGCGGTTTTATCGTCACCGCTCTTTACTTTTTGGGCATCGCCGTGGGCATTTTGGTGGCGTTCCTGTTCAAGAAAACCCTGTTCCGTGGTGAGGCGGTGCCCTTCGTGCTGGAGCTGCCAAACTACCGGCTCCCCTCCGCCCGGAACGTGACGCAGCTCCTGTGGGAGAAGGCCAAGGACTTCCTGCATCGGGCCTTTACCATCATCCTACTGGCCACCATTGTGATTTGGTTCCTGCAAACCTTTGACCTGTGGCTGAACGTAGTGACGGATTCCCAGAACAGCATTCTCGCTGCAGTTGCGGGTCTGCTGGCCCCCCTCTTCCGGCCCCTGGGCCTGGGGGACTGGCGGATTTGCACCTCCCTCATCAGCGGCTTTATGGCGAAGGAGAGCGTGGTCTCCACTATGGAGATTTTGTTCGCCGGGGAGGTCACTTCCCTGCTGTCCCCGCTGGCCGCTGCCACCATGATGGTGTTCAGCCTGCTCTATACCCCCTGCGTGGCGGCTATCGCGTCTATCCGGCGGGAGCTGGGCGGCAAATGGGCCGTCTTTGTGGTGGTGGAGCAGTGCGCCATCGCGTGGGTCGCCGCGGCAGTGGTCCGGGTCATCGGCCTGCTGCTGGGTATGGCGTAACGGAGGAAACGAGATGAATTTTACAAGTATTGTCCTCCTGTTGGTGATTTTGGTCGTGGCTGTCCTTGTCGTGGTACATCTGTGGAGGAATCGGCACAACGGTTGCCGCGGCTGCGGCAGGAAGGACTGCCCCGCCCGAAAAGCGGGCAAACGGTAGAAAGTTTCTTTTACATCGACCACCGGAAGGAGGGTAAGCAGCATGGAACTTCGTGTACTCCACTATTTCCTCACCGTCGCCCGGGAGGGCGGCATCAACCGGGCGGCGGAGGCGCTGCACATCACACAGCCCACCCTCAGCCGCCAGATGGCGGCGCTGGAGGAAGAGGTGGGCGTCAAGCTGTTTGACCGTGGAGCCAGACGCATCACCCTGACCAGCGAGGGGATGCTCCTGCGCCGCCGGGCGGAGGAAATTCTCTCCCTGGTGGACCGGACGCAGCGGGAGCTGATGGAGCAGGAGGAACTGATCGAGGGCCGCATCGTCATCGGCTGCGGAGAACTGGCGGCGGTCCGGCTGCTGCCGGAGATGGTCGCCGCGTTCCACGAGGCGTATCCCCTGGTGACCTACGACCTCTTCACCGCCACTGCGGACACGGTCAAGGAGCAGATGGAGCGGGGATTGGTGGACATCGGTATCTTAATGGAACCCATCGACATGGAGAAGTTCGACTTTATCCGCCTGAAGCAGCAGGAGCGCTGGGTCGTCCTACTGCGGCCTGATGACCCCCTCGCCCAAAAGAGCGCCATTTGTGCAGCGGACCTGACGGGAAAACCGCTCATCCTCCCCGCCCGCGCCAACGTCCGCAACGAGTTGTTCAACTGGCTGGGGGACACGTTTTCCGAGGCGCAGGTGCTGTTCACCAGCAACCTGGCCACCAACGCCGCGCTGATGGTCCAGGCGGGGCTGGGGTACGCCATCGTGACCGAGGGGGCGCTCCCCTTTTGGGACAGCGAAAACATCGAGCGCCGCCCTCTCTCCCCTGCCGTCACATCGGACAGCGTGTTTGCGTGGAAGCGCAGCCAGCCATTGACCCCGGCGGTGGAGCGGTTTGTCAGACAAATCAAATGCTTTTCAGGCATAGCTGCCCAATAGAGATAAAGTATTTGCTATCTCAATGGCAAGGATATATAATACGGGTATGGAACAACACGTCTACGTGCTCCATATCCGTATTGTTCTAGGAGGGCTGCCCATGACCATGACGGAGCTGACCATACTCATGGAATCCGATCAGAAAACCACAGAGGAAAAGCTGCGCCTGTTAAAAAAGGTCAGAGTGAACCTGATGGACGAACTGCACGGCAGACAGCAGCAGGTCGATCAGTTGGACTACCTGATTTATCAGCTACAGGCCGAGAAGAAAACCGCAAAAGTACGAGGAGGAGATTGACATGGCAAAGAAAACTCTGGTGGCGTATTTTTCCGCCCGCGGCGTGACCGAACGGGCGGCCAAAGCGCTGGCTGCTGCGGCGGACGCCGATTTGTACGAGATTCGGCCCGCCGTCCCCTACACGGACGCCGACCTGGATTGGCGAAACAAGCGCTCCCGCAGCACCGTTGAGATGAACGACCTGTCCAGCCGCCCGGCCCTGGCGGACGCCGCCGCCAACGTCGCCGCTTACGACACGGTGTTCCTGGGCTTCCCCATCTGGTGGGGACTGGCCCCCACCGTGGTCTGCACCTTCCTGGAGAGCTACGACTTTTCCGGAAAGAAGATCGTGCTCTTTGCCACCTCCGGCGGCAGCGGCTTTGGCCGGACGGCGGAAGTGCTCAAAAAGTCCGTTTCGCCGGAGGCCACGGTTATCACCGGCAAGCTGCTGAACGGCGGCACATCCGCCGCAGCACTGAAACGCTGGGTCAAGACGCTTTAAGGGGGACCACATGGCCATCGCAGTGAACCTTTATTACACCGGCGTCAACGGAAGCGCCAAAAAATTCGCCCAGGAGATGGTCTCCAGCGGCACCGTGGCGCAGATTCGCGCTGAATCGGGCAATCTCCGCTACGAGTATTTCTTCCCCATGGACGACCCGGAGACCGTTCTGCTCATCGACGCCTGGGCGGATCAGGAGGCCATCGACATCCACCACGCCTCCCCCATGATGGGGAAAATTGCCGAGTTGCGGGACAAATACGACCTGCACATGAAGGTCGAGCGCTACGTCTCCGACGACGGGCTGCCCGCCCAGGACGAACAGTTTATTCGGAAGTAAAAACGGAGGGTTTCTTATGGAAAAAATCGTACAGACAGCGGGGCGGAACGCCCTGGGGAGCTTTGCGCCGGAGTTTGCACACTTCAATGACGACGTACTCTTTGGCGAGAACTGGAACAACACCGACATCGACCACAAGACCCGCTGCCTCATCACCGTGGTGGCGCTGATGTCCTCCGGCATTACGGACTCGTCCCTCATCTACCACCTGGAGAACGCGAAGAAGGCCGGCGTGACCAAAAAGGAAATTGCGGCGATCATCACCCACACCGCCTTCTATGTGGGCTGGCCCAAGGGCTGGGCGGTATTCAACCTGGCGAAGGAGGTCTGGGCGGAGAACGCCGCTTCTGCCGACGAAAAGGCCGCTCACGCCGCCGAGATGGTCTTCCCCATCGGCGCGCCTAACGACACCTATGCCCAGTATTTTGTCGGGCAGAGCTACCTGGCTCCCGTGTCCATCGGGCAGGTGGGGATCTTCAACGTGACCTTTGAGCCGGGTTGCCGCAACAACTGGCACATCCACCACGCGGACAAGGGCGGCGGCCAGATTCTGATTTGCGTGGCCGGGCGCGGCTGTTACCAGGAGTGGGGCAAGGCCGCAGTGGAGATGAAGCCCGGCGACTGCATCAACATCCCCGTCGGCGTCAAGCACTGGCACGGCGCTGCGCCGGACAGTTGGTTTTCCCACCTGGCGGTGGAGGTCCCCGGCGAGCACACCTCCAACGAGTGGCTGGAGGCCGTTACAGATGAGGTCTATAAGGCCAGCGTGAAAGAATGATTCTATAAAAAAATGGGGTCAGGCGGTTTGCCTGGCCCCGATTTCTGTACAATAAACCTCAAAAAAAGGACGGCTGCCAAACGGCAGCCGCCCTCTTGAGTTCGGAACAAAAATCTTACTTCAGCTCGACCTTGCCGCCGACAGCCTCGACCTTCTCCTTCAGAGCGTCGGCATCTTCCTTGGAAGCGGCCTCTTTCAGAGTGGTGGGAGCGTTCTCGACAGCAGCCTTGGCGTCAGCCAGGCCCAGACCGGTGATCTCGCGGACAGCCTTGATGACCTTGATCTTGCCCTTGGGGTCAGCCAGGCCAACCAGGACGACGTCGAACTCGGTCTTCTCTTCCACAGGCTCAGCAGCGGCAGCGCCAGCAGCGGGGGCAGCCATAGCGGCGGCGGAAACGCCGAAGGTCTCCTCCAGAGCCTTGACCAGCTCGGACAGCTCCAGGACGGACAGAGCCTTTACTTCTTCAACGATAGCATTGATCTTCTCAGACATGGTAATTACCTCCTAAATAGAGTAAATTGTAAAGTAGGTTGCCGGGGATTCTCTCCCGGCGAAAGTGAGCCGAATTATTCGGCGGCGGGGGCCTCCTCTGCGGAGCCGCCCTTGCTCTCGGCGATGGCAGCGATGACGGCGGCCAGGGTGGAGATGGGGGCCAGCAGGGTACCCATGACCTGGGCTTGCAGATCCTTCTTGGAGGACAGCGTGGACATCTGAGCGATCTCCTCGTCAGACAGCACCTTGCCTTCCATGAAAGCGGCCTTGATGTGGAACTTGTCGTCGCCCATCTTCTTGGCGTAGTCGGCGATGACCTTGATGGGAGCGATGGGGTCCTCTGTGCCGGTGGCCAGAGAAGTGTTGCCGTGCAGCACCTCGTCCAGGGCGGACAGGCCCGCGTCATCCAGGGCGCGGCGCACCATGGTGTTCTTCACCACGGCGTAGGAAACACCGGCCTGACGAGCGATGTTACGCAGCTCGGTGTCCTGCTCCACGGTGATGCCGGAGTAGTCCACCAGCACACCGGACTGGGCGCTCTTGAGCTGTTCCTCCAGGGCGGCGACGACGGCCTTCTTGGACTCCAGAACCTTTGCGTTAGGCATGATTGATTTCACCTCACAAAAAGAAAATCCTCCGCGTCGAAAGACAGGAGGACAGTAAGCAACAAAACAGGAATGTCTTGATGCACTCTCGGCAGGCGGACAAGCCATTGATCTCACGAACCTGCTGTCTTTGAACGCAACTGGTAGTATAGCATGGCGGAACGGGTTTTGTCAACCCATTCCGCCATGATTTTCGCTAAAAGTTGGACAAAATCAGCCCAGCTTGGCAGGGTTCACCTTGACGCCGGGGCCCATGGTGGAGGCCACGGTGCAGGTGCGGATATACTGACCGCGGGCGGCGGCAGGCTTGGCCTTGATGACCGCGCCCACCAGCGCGTCGAAGTTCTCCTGGAGCTTCTCGGTGCCGAAGGAGACCTTACCGATGGGGCAGTGGATGATGTTGGTCTTGTCCAAACGGTACTCGACCTTACCGGCTTTGGCGTCCCGGACGGCCTTGGCCGCGTCGGGGGTGACGGTGCCGGACTTGGGAGAGGGCATCAGACCCTTGGGGCCGAGCAGACGACCCAGACGACCCACAAAACGCATCATGTCGGGGGTGGCGATGACCACGTCGAAGTCGAACCAGTTCTCTTTCTGGATCTTCTCCACCAGGTCCATGTCGCCCACGTAATCCGCGCCGGCTTCCCGGGCAGCGTCGGCCTGGGCGTCCTTGGCAAAGACCAGGACGCGGACACTCTTGCCGGTGCCGTTGGGCAGCACGATGGCGCCGCGGACCTGCTGGTCGGCGTGACGGCCATCGACGCCCAGCTTCAGGTGCAGCTCGACGGTCTCGTCAAACTTCGCCTTGGCGGTCTTGCAGACCAGGTCCAGGGCCTCGTTGGTATCGTAAAGATTGCCTTTTTCGATCAGCTTCAGGCTGTCGTTGTATTTCTTACCCATAGATCACATACCTCCTTAGTCGCCCACGACGACGCCCATGGAACGGGCGGTGCCGGCGATCATGGACATGGCGGCCTCCAGAGAGGCGGCGTTCAGGTCGGGCATCTTGGTCTCGGCGATCTTCTGCACGTCGGCCTTGCTGATGGTAGCGACCTTGGTCTTGTTGGGCACGCCGGAGCCGGTCTCGATGTTGCACGCCTTCTTGATGAGAACGGCGGCAGGGGGGGTTTTGGTCACAAAGGTGAAGGAGCGGTCAGCGTAGACGGTGATGATGACCGGGATGATCATGCCCACGTCCTTCTTGGTGCGCTCGTTAAACTCTTTGGTGAATGCGGCGATGTTCACACCGTGCTGACCCAGAGCGGGGCCAACAGGGGGAGCAGGAGTCGCTTTGCCGGCGGGGATCTGCAATTTCACATAGCCGGTGATCTTCTTTTTAGCAGGTGCCACGAGGAATACCTCCTTAATATTTTCAAACTCTGTTGTTTTAGGGCGGCTGGGGTCAATCTTCCTGAATCAGTTCCACCTGGTCCAGGTCCAGCTCCACCGGGGTCTCCCGGCCAAACATGGACACGACGACACGGACCTTCTCCCGGTCCACATCGACCTCTTCCACCACACCCAGGAAGGACGAGAGCGCCCCGCCTGTGATTTTCACGCTGTCGCCAACGTTGTAGCCCACGGAAATCTCGTGTTTTTCCATGCCCATCGCCTTGATCTCTTCGTCGGTCAGGGGGATGGCCTTGTTGCCGGAGCCGACAAAGCCCGTCACGCCGCGGATATTGCGGACGATGTGCCAGGTCTCGTCGGTCAAAATCATCTTCACCAGCACGTAGCCGGGGAACGTTTTGCGCTCCACGGTCTTGGGACCGTTGTCGGTGATTTCAGTGACGGTTTCCATGGGAATCTCGACCTGCTGGATCAGGTCGCGCAGATTGCGGTTATCGACATGCTTGGTAATCGTGCTGGCCACCGTGTTCTCGTACCCGGAATACGTATGGACCACATACCACTTCGCAGTTTCAGCCATGTCGGTCTACCTCAGCCCTGGAACAGGTGGAGCAGAGCGTTGATGACCGCAGCGGCCACCGCGTCCAGTACCCAGACGAACACGCCCACGACCAGGATGCACACCAGCACTGCTGCGCACGCCTTGAACAGTTCGTTCCGCTTGGGCCAGTGGACTTTTTTCAGCTCCAGCTTTGTTTCATGGGCCCAGTTCCTCAGAGAACGCCAATGGCGGACAAACCAGTTAGGCTTCTTTTCCTTCCCGTTTTTGTCAACCTTAGTCTTGGGTTCTTTTGCTTTTTTTGCCATGATACGCACCTTTCCTTGTCAATCGCACACTTACTTGGTTTCCGTGTGTTCCGTGTGCTTCTTGCAGAAGGGGCAATACTTCTTCATCTTCAGGCGGTCAGGGGTATTCTTCTTGTTCTTCATGGTGTTGTAGTTTCTCTGCTTGCATTCACTGCAGCGGAGCGTGACCTTCACACGCGCAACGCCTTTCGCTTTGGCCATATTCGGCACCTCCTTAGGTTTGTGGGCTCTGTTTCCTACCGGTCAAATAAAACGCCGGACCTCCGGCAGATTGACCTGAAACAGGCTGGTACTGTCGAACTCCGGCGCAAATTTCCGCAGGAACTCCCTGCGGCAAGATTCTAAAAGGGGTTCGGCAATGGGTTCTGCCTCCCTGCGTTGGTCTGCTTGGGGCCTGGAAAGGGAGGATATGGGCTAAAAAACCCATAACAACAAAACCGCTTTCCCGCAGGTGAATTTACTATAGCACATCGCCCGGTCATTGTCAATCTTTTTTTGATATTTTATTTGTTCAGCCATGTACCGGAAACCCCTCCGCCACCGCCCAAGGGCGGCGGCCCTCCTCCCCTTTCAGGGCAGGGAGCGAAGCGGAAGTGCCGCTTGACGGCGGAGGCAAGAGGGGATAGTACTTACTGTCTGGTGTTCGTTTTATTCGATCGAGGTTGAATTTTGCAGCGGAGAAGCCCGCCTTCTTACTACTTACTGCTTATTCAACGCTATCAAACTAATAGCTAATGGCTATCAGCTTGCCAACTCGCCAAATCCAAAGGGATATCCAGTGATTTTATAAAATCGGGGCTTTACAAGGGCCGCATAACGTTGTATAATACACTTTGTGAACGGAATAATTCTTCAGGGCAGGGTGCAAGTCCCTACCGGCGGTACAGCCCGCGAGCCGAGAGGCATGATCCGGTGAAACTCCGGAGCCGACAGTATAGTCTGGATGAAAGAAGAAAGTGACCGCTCTCCCCTTTTCCCGTGTAATCGGGTGAGGTGGGAGACAGTCCGTGCTCTGGGATGGGATGCCATTTCAGAGCTTTTTTGTTTCAGCAACGCAGCGAAAGTTAGCTTATGCGAACCGACGTGCCCTGTGGAGCAGTTTCCCACGGGGCGCGTTTTTTTGTTGCCTGTGGGGATACTAACGCAGTATCGCCCTAATCGTACTGTGTAGTTCTAAATGAAAGGCAGGCGAAACCATGACAGACCAGGACTATATGCGCCGGGCCATCGAACTGGCCAAATGGGGAACTGGCTGGACCAACCCCAACCCGCTGGTGGGGGCGGTCATTGTCAAAGACGGGAAAATCATCGGGGAGGGCTGGCACGCCAAATATGGCGGTCTCCACGCGGAGCGTAGCGCCCTGACCTCCCTCCGGGAGAGCGCGGAGGGGGCGACCATGTACGTGACGCTGGAACCCTGCTGCCACTACGGGCGGCAGCCCCCCTGCACCCAGGCGATTCTGGAGAGCGGCATTGCGCGGGTGTTTGTCGGCTCCAGGGACCCAAACCCGCTGGTAGCGGGCAAGGGGGTGCAGATCCTCCGGGAACACAGCGTACAGGTGACAGAGGACTTCCTGCGGGAGGAGTGCGACCGGCTGAACCCAGTATTTTTCCACTACATCACCACCAAAACCCCCTATGTGGTGATGAAATACGCCATGACAGCGGACGGCAAAATCGCCACCCGCACCGGGGCCTCTAAATGGATCACCGGGGAACCGGCCCGGCAGAAGGTGCAGGAGCTGAGGGCCACTTACTCCGGCATCATGGCGGGCATTGGCACCGTTCTGGCAGACGACCCCCTGCTGAATGTGCGGCTGGAGGGCAAGCGCAGCCCGGTTCGTATCATCTGCGACAGCCGCCTGCGTATCCCGCTGGACAGTAAAATCTGTGTTACTGCCCGACAGTTTAAAACCATCGTGGCCTGCGGCGACAGCCCTGACCCGGCGAAACAGGCGGCGCTGGAACATCTGGGGGTGCAGGTGGTCTCCTGCCCTGCCGATGACGGGAAAGTCAATCTACCCGCGCTGATGGGGACGCTGGGGGCGATGGGCATCGACAGCGTTTTGCTGGAGGGCGGCGGCACCCTCAACGAGAGCGCGCTCCGGGCGGGCATCGTCCGGGAGGTCAAGGCGTTCGTGGCCCCCAAGCTGTTCGGCGGGGGCGGCAAGTCCCCGGTGGAGGGGGCTGGCGTGGCCCTGCCGGACCAGGCGTGGCGGCTGGAGCTGGCGGAGGTCTCCCAAATTGGCGACGACCTGCTGCTGGACTACCGGGTGAAGGAGGACAGAGGATGTTTACAGGACTGATCGAGGAATTGGGCAGCGTCCGGCGGCTGACGCTGACAGGCGTCTCCGGGCAGCTTTCCATCCGGGCGAAGAAGGTGCTAGAGGGGACGAAAATCGGCGACAGCATCGCCGTGAACGGCGTGTGCCTGACGGTCATTGCCCTGGGGCCGGACGGCTTCACGGCGGACATCATGGCCGAGACCGCCCGACGCAGCAGCTTGGGAAACTGTCGCCCCGGCGACCTGGTGAATTTAGAGCGGGCCATGCCCGCGGATGGGCGCTTTGGGGGCCATATGGTGGCCGGTCACATCGACGGCACCGGTACCGTCGCCGCTCTGCGGCGGGAGGAAAACGCCGTCTGGGTCAAAATTCGCGCCGGAGCGGACATTTTGCGGCTGGTGGTGGAAAAAGGCTCCATCGCCATCGACGGCATCAGCCTGACCGTGGCCGAGGTGACGGAGCGGGATTTTCAGGTGTCCATCATCCCCCACACCGGGGCGGAGACCACCCTCCTGGGGAAAAAGCCGGGGGATATCGTGAACCTGGAGACGGACATCGTGGGGAAGTATGTAGAAAAGCTGCTGAACCGGCAGACAGCCGCGCCCCAGACGGAAAACACACTGACCATGGATTTTTTGAAAGAGTACGGATTCTAAGGAGGGAACCTTATGGAACAGGAATACAACACCATCGACCAGGCGCTGGACGACCTGCGCTCCGGGCGCATTATCGTCGTCATCGACGACCCGGACCGGGAAAACGAGGGGGACATGATTTGCGCGGCCCAGTTCGCCACCACGGAAAACGTCAACTTTATGGCCGTTTACGCCAAAGGCTTGATCTGCACCCCCATGAGCGCGGATGTGGCGGCCCGGCTGGGCCTGGAACAGATGGTCAAGGTGAACACCGACAACCACTCCACCGCCTTCACCGTGTCCATCGACCATGTGGACACCACCACCGGTATCTCCGCCGCCGAGCGTGGGTACACCTGCCGCAAATGCGTGGACCCAGCCACCAGGCCGGAGGAACTGCGCCGTCCCGGTCACGTGTTCCCGCTGGTGGCCCGGCGGGGTGGCGTGCTGATCCGCAGCGGCCACACCGAGGCCACGGTGGATTTGTGCCGCTTGGCGGGGCTGGATGAGTGCGGCCTCTGCTGCGAAATCATGCGGGAGGACGGCACCATGATGCGCACCACTGAGCTGCTGGCGCTGGCAAAAGAGCTGGGTTTGAAGGTCATCACCATCCACGACCTCCAGGACTATCTGCGGGTCCATGAAAAACACGTGGTCCGGGAGGCGTGCGCCAAACTGCCCACTCAGTACGGGCAGTTCCAAATCTACGGCTACGTCAACGATTTGACCGGGGAACACCACCTGGCCCTGGTGAAGGGCGATTTGGGCGACGGGGAAAACGTCCTCTGCCGGGTCCACTCGGAATGTCTCACCGGGGACACCTTCGGTTCCCTCCGGTGCGACTGCGGCTTGCAGCTCCAACAGGCCATGACCCAGGTGGAGCAGGAAGGGCGGGGCGTCGTCCTCTATATGCGGCAGGAGGGCCGGGGCATCGGCCTCATCAACAAGCTGAAAGCCTACGAGCTACAGGAGCAGGGGCTGGACACGGTGGAGGCCAACGTCCGGCTGGGCTTCGCCCCCGACCTGCGGGAGTACTGGGTGGGGGCGCAGATCCTGGCCGACTTGGGAGTGAAATCCCTGCGGCTGCTGACCAACAACCCGGACAAGGTCTATGGGCTGTCCGGCTTCGGGCTGGAGATTCGGGAGCGGGTGCCCATCGAGGTACCGCCCCAGCGGTACGACTCCTTCTATCTGAAAACAAAACAGAAGAAGATGGGGCATATTTTCACCCAAATCAAAGTGTGAATCAATGTGCAATTACGGAGAACCCCTCCGCCGTCAAGCGGCGCTTCCGAGACTTCGCTTCTCCCTGCGCCACCGCCTGAAGGCGGCGGCGCTCTCCTCTCCCAACCGACCACCCCTCTTGCCTCCCCTGAAAGGGGAGGGGGACCATGCGAAGCATGGTGGAGGGGTTTCACACCGAATTTACTGTTAAAGCTGATTCAAAAGGATAACCAACCTTTAAAATATCTAAAAATACAGGAGGAATCACACCATGAAAGAAATTCGCGTTTTGGAAGGAAAAGTCGTCGCCCCCAAGGGCATGAAGGTGGGCATCATCGCCTCCCGGTTCAATGAAATCATCGTGAACAAGCTGCTGGGCGGCGCGGTAGACGGTCTGGTCCGCCACGGCGTAGACGAGGACAACATCACCGCCGCCTGGGTGCCGGGGGCCTTTGAAATCCCTGTTGTCGCCTCCAAAATGGCCCAGTCCGGGGAGTACGACGCGGTCATCTGCGTGGGCGCGGTCATCCGAGGGGACACCTCTCACTACGACTACGTGTGCAACGAGGTCTCCAAGGGCATCGCCCAGGTGGGGCTGGCCACAGGGGTGCCGGTGCTGTTCGGCGTCATCACCACCGAGAACATCGAGCAGGCCATTGCCCGCGCAGGCAGCAAGGCGGGCAACAAGGGCTATGACTGCGCCCTCTCCGCCATCGAGATGGTCAATCTGATGAATCAGATGTAAACCAACGCCGCAAAACAGCGCCGCGGGATTCTGTGGAATCTGCGCGGCGCTGTTGGTTATTTTTTTAACTTTATATATCCATATGGTACAAGTTTCTTACAAAGAACTGCTTCCCCGCAACTGACCACCCCTCTTGCCTCCCCTGTGAAGCGCTGGCCGAATGGCCAATTCCTCTTT
>JAJQCW010000047.1 GCA_021202515.1 Clostridiales bacterium
CCTGGCGGTGGGGCGGCGGGAGCAGCCCTGGCGGGTGCTGGCGCTGTTTCTCCTCTTATCCTGCTCTCTGGCGGGCGGGGTGCTGCTGTTGGAGCGGCTGGGGGTGGGGCAGATGAGCACCGGGCATGGAGTGCCTGCCAATCTGTCCGACGGGAAACTGCTGCTGCTCTGCGCCGCGGGGGAATACCTGCTGGTCAGCCTGGGCGGACGGCTCCCCGGCTGCCAGAGCAAACGGACGGTCCCCGTTCTGCTGACCTGCGAAGGACGGCGGGTGCTGCTCCGGGCGCTGGTGGATACGGGGAATCTGCTCCGGGACCCGCTGACCGGCAATCCCGTCCTCATCGCGGAGGGGCAGGCGGTGGCCTGGCTGTTCCCCCGGAACTGTGCGCCGACAGAGCAGGAGCTGTGTCACCCCACCGTCTGTCTGGAGCAGCTCTCCCGGCGGTGGACTCCCTCCCGGTTGCGGCTGGTGCCTTACCGGGCGGTGGGGACAGAGCGGGGGCTGCTGCTGGCGGTCCGGGTGGACGAGATGGAGGTGGACGGGGTCTCCCACGGCAGTCGGCTGGTGGCGGTGACGCCGGGGCGGCTGGGGGACAACTACCACGGGTTGATCGGAACAGAATAATTCGGAACGGAATCAGGAGGCATTGCATGGCAAAACAACGGTGGAACAGCGACATTTATCGGCGTACAATGACATTTTTGACCCGGCTGCGTCGTCCCCGCATGGTGGGGTATATCGGCGGCAGTGAGGTCCTTCCCCCGCCCCTGAACCGGGAGCGGGAGCGGGAACTGCTGCTGGCGGTCCGGGACGGGGACGAAGGGGCCAGAGCGGTCCTCATTGAGCACAACCTCCGGCTGGTGGTCTATCTGGCCCGGCGGTTCGACAACACCGGCATCAACCTCGAAGATTTAATTTCCATCGGGGCCATCGGCCTCATCAAGGCCATCAACACCTTTAATGTGGAGAAGAACATCAAGCTGGCCACCTACGCCTCCCGGTGCATTGAGAACGAGATCCTCATGTTCCTGCGCAAGACCAGCAACCAGCGGGGAGAGGTGTCCTTCGACGAGCCACTGAACACCGACTGGGACGGCAGCGAGCTGCTGCTCTCCGACGTGCTGGGCACCGACGAGGACATCGTGGAGCGGCCCATTCAGGAGGACGCCAGCCGCCAGATGCTGGCCCAGGCCCTCCAATGCCTGACCGACCGGGAGCGGAAGATCATCACCATGCGCTTTGGCCTGGGGGGACGGCGGGAGAGCACCCAAAAGGAGGTGGCCGACGTGATGGGCATTTCCCAGTCCTACATCTCCCGGCTGGAAAAGCGCATCATCGTGCGGCTGCGGCGGGAGATGGACCGAATCAGTTAAATGTGCAATGTGCAATGTGCAATGTGCAATTTTCGGGTTTTCAACGATGTTTTTCATGAAATACGGTTAAAAAATGACCCACGCCCTGTAGGGGCGGCCCGTGGCCGCCCGCTTTTCGAGAACGTTTTTCAAGGTTCTGCGGCGCAGCGGTGAAGGGAGATGGGTAACATACAGTGAAGAGACATAGGTAACAGTTCTCTGTCAAAAGCCAAAACAATTCCCCGCCGGTTCGTTTTTCCACAAACCGGCGGGGAATTGCAATTTTGGGCGGCGTTTTCCCGTTCAGATAACGTAATCGTCCCAGTCGTTTTCCCGGTACATCAGGTCGGCCACGGTGACGCCCCCCAGGTAGTCCCGGATGACCTTGTCCAGCCCCTGCCACAGGTTCAGGGTGCGGCACTCGCTCATATGAGGGCACTCGTTTGCCCCATCCTCCAGGCAGGAGACCGGGGCAAGAGAGTCCTCCGTCAGCTCCAGAATGCTGTACACCGTGTACTCCTCCGGCGGACGGGTCAGGCGGTAACCGCCGCCTTTGCCCCGCAGCCCGGCCAGGAACTTCTTTTTGACCAGCAGTTTAATGATGCTCTCCAGGTATTTTTCCGAGATGCCCTGGCGCTCCGCCACGGTTTTCAGCGGGATATAGCCGTCGGTCTGATGCTCCGCCAGGTCGATCATGACCCGGAGGGAATACCGCCCCTTTGTGGAAACCAACATAGTTTATCTTCTCCATTTCACAGGTGATTTTCCGCTTCTTATTTCCTATTATACAGTAGGTTTATTGGGAATGCAACCGGAATTTTTCTTCTGTGTCGGGTAAAAAACGACCCCTCCGGCGTTGTCGAAATGCCAGAGGGGGCCGTCTGTCATTCTTCCCCGCTGGTGGTGAGCAGGAAAAAGCTGTTGTCGATGTCCTCGTCCCGCTGGAAGAGGTTGTAATAGCTCAGCATCTCATACTGGGCCAGCAGCGCCTGGGTCTCCTCCGGCAAATCTTCGGCGTCCTCCACCACAGTTCCGTCGGCGGTGATGTATCCCACCCGGCCAATGACGGGGATCTCCTCATAGAGGTTGGCGAGGAAGTCCATATAGCCAGTGGTGGGGTAGTTGGACACCTGGGCCAGCAGCGCCCCCAGGTAGTTGGTGGAGATCATCACGTCCTGGGCCTCGTCGATGTCATAGTTGGCCCAGATGAAGAAGGGGACCACATACTGCTGCTCCACCTCCGCAATGGTGCGGTCGTCCAAGTCCTTGCCGTAGAGCTTTTCATAGAACCAGTCGGAGAGCTGGCCCTGGTGGTCGCCGAAAAAGACGATGAGCGTCGGCTCGTCCACGCTGCTGTAATATTCAATCAGTTCCTCCAGCGCCCGGTCGGTCTCCCGCATCAGGGCAAGATACTGCTCCGCGTAGTCGCTGACCCCGGTCAGGCTGCCGGTGAGCAGTACATCCCGGCTCAGGTTGTACCAGGTCTGCTTGTAGCCGCCGTGATTCTGCATGGTCACGTTGAAGATGAACTGTCTGTCCCCCTCCTCGGCGCTGGTGATGGATTCCAGCACCTCGAAGTCGCAGGAATCGGAGATGTACCCCCGGACATAGCTGGGGTCTGTCACGTCGGTGTTGTAGAGCTGGGTATCCACCCCGAACTTGTTGTACACGTCCACCCGGTTCCAGCCGGAGGACTCGTAGGGGTGGAAGGTAGTGGTCTCGAACCCCAGAGCGTTGGCCCAGGAGATCAGCGAGGGCATTTCGTCCTTCACATAGAGCTGATAGGCCACCGTCCCCAGGGGCAAAAAGGCGATGCTGTTGCCCGTCAAAAACTCATACTCCACGCTGGCGGTGCCGCCGCCGGTGACGGCAGAGTACATCCACCCCTTGATGGTGTTCTCGGTCAGGCTGTGGTAAAAGGGGACGGCGTCGCTGTCGGTGGTCAGCAGGTCGAAGATGGACAGGTCGGCAAAGGACTCATCCATAATGCAGATGATGTTCAGCGGCTGGGTGCCGTCCTCGTCATTGGTAACGGTCAGCGTCTCCGTGACGGAAGCGCCCTCCTCGTCCACGGTGTCCGGCTCGTAGGAGGTCTCGGTATAGGGGTCGTCCAGCAGAGTCATGGAGCTGTCCTGGTCGGAGAGGGACTCGGTCAGTTCCTCCACCGCCTCCATGGAGTAGTCGTCCGGCTTCTCCACCCGGCTGTAGCGCAGGGCGATGGAGAAGTTCAGCACCCAGCCGTTGGACTGGGTTTTCCACTGCTGGGTCTTGATGCCCGCCGAGGGCAGCCAGGAGGAGAAGAAAAAGGCGTAGACATACCCCGCCGCCGCCGCGCCGATGAGCACGTTGACCCATTTGATGTGGAAATAGCGGCGTTTCTCCTGCTTCGGCACCAGCAACGCCACCAGCAGCAGGTAGAGGACCAGCACGCCGATGGCCCCCCAGATGTACACGTCCGGGGACAGATCGTAGCTCCCCACCACGTTGGCGGCGGTGCGCCAGCCCACGATGTCGTTGGGGAACAACACCCGGCCCTTGAACTCCAGGACATAGTGGTTCACCAGCCCCGCAGCAAACAGCAGACCGGTGGCAATGCGAGCTGTCCGCCGCAGCCGCCCGGTGGCCAGCCACAACGCCACCCAGATCACCAGGTACAGGGCCAGGTTCATGTTCCACTCTTTCAGGTTCAAGTTGACGAAGGGGTTCTTCTCGTTGAGGATTTCCACGATGAGAAGGTCCACAAACGGCCCCAAGCAGAACACCACCCGGCCCAGCACAGGCCGCCACAGGCGGCGCACCTGCGCCCGGAACGCTTTCCAGCGGCCCGATGGGGCCTTCGCCCGTTTGGGGCGCTCGGTTTTGGTTTTCATACGCGATCCTTTCCAGTCGTTTCTGGGAGTTTTCTGCCAAAAGGCGGCACCGCACGATCCAGCAAGGCGGAATGTGCGGTGTGGCCTAAGTTTATCTGAAAAATGTCTCGTCGATGCTGTCAATGCGCTGTTTTTTATAGTTAAACAGGTTGTAATAGCTCAGTGTCTCGTACTCCGACAGCAGCTCCTGCTGTTCCTCGGTCAGGTCAGTGGTCTCGTCGGTCAGCAGGCCGTCGCTGTTGATGTAACCGATGGTCTGCACCACGGGCAGCTCCGCGTACACGTCGGTCAGGAAATCCATATAACCCGTGGTGGGGTAGTTGGACACCAGCGCGGCCAGCACCCCCAGGTAGTTGGTGGAGAGCATCACGTCCTGGGCCTCCTGGCTGTCATAGTTGGTCCAGATGAAGAAGGGGGCCACGTACATCAGCTCCAGCTCCTCCAGCGTCCGGTCGTCCAGGTCCTTGCCGTAGAGCTTGTACTCGTAGAACCAACTGGACAGCTTGCCCTGATGGTCGCCAAAGAGGACGATCATGGTGGGTTCGTCCACCTGGCTATAGTACTCGATGAGGCTCTGGAGCTGGTTGTCGGTCTCCCGCATCAGGTTCAGGTACTGCTCGGTGTAGTCGCTGGAGCCGTACATGGAGCCGGTGAGGGTGACCGCACGGGTCAGGTTGCTCCAGCCCTGGCGGTAGCCGCCGTGGTTCTGCATGGTCACGTTGAAGATAAAGGTGGATTCCCCGTCGGCGGCCTCGGTGATGGACTCGACCATCTCAAAGTCTGACTGATCGGAGATGTAGCCCCGGACATACTTGGGGTTCAGGAAATCCGTGTTCCAGAGTTGGGTGTCCACGCCGAAGTAGTTGTAAACCTGCACCCGGTTCCAGCCAGAGGACAGATAGGGGTGGATGGTGGTGGTGGAAAAGCCCAAAGCATCAGCCCAGGAGACCAGGGAGGGCATATTGTCCCGGACATAGAGCTGATAAGCGGTGGTCTCATCGGGCAGGAAGGAGACGCTGTTGCCCGTCAGAAACTCATACTCCACGTTGGCGGTGCCCGCCCCGGTGACGGGGGAGTACATCCAGCCCTTGATGGTGTTCTCGGTCAGGCTGTGGTAGAAGGGGATGGAGTCCTCGCTGATCTCCAACGTGTCGAAGATGGCCAGGTCCCCAAAGGATTCATCCATGATACAGATGATGTTCACCGGCTGGGTGCCGTCCTCGTCGGTGGTGACGGTAATAAGTTCATCGGGGACGAGGTCCTCGTCCTGGGTGGCCGCGTCGTACTGGCTGGCGATGTAGGAGGCGGAGTAGAGGGTCATGCCGTCCGTCTCGTCCTCCGTCAGGTCGGTCACCAGCTCGGTCAGGGTCTCCTCGGAGTAGTCGTCGGGCTGCTGCACCCGGCTGTACCGGAGAGCCAGGGAAAAGTTCAGCACAAAGCCGTTGGACTGGGTTTTCCACTGCTGGGCCTCGATGCCCACGGTGGGCAGCCAGGGGGTGAAGAAAAAGGCGATGACATAGGCGGCAGAGGCGGTGACCATGCCCAGCGTCACCGCCTTCCGGGTAAAATACTCCCGCTTGGGCTGGGGAGCCATGACGAACCGGATGAGCGCCATCCACAGCACCAGAATCGCCAGCGCGCCCCAGATGTAGATGTCCGGCGACAGGTCGTATTCCCCTGCCACGTTGGCCGCCGTCTGCCAACTGGTGATATCCTGGGGGAAGAGGATGCGCCCCCGGTAGAGCAGCACGAAGTGGTTCACCATGCCGATGACGAACATCACCACCATGTACACGGTGGCTGCCCGCCGCCTTCGCCCGAAAATCAGCCACAGGATGAACAGGAACATGACATACCAGATCATGTTCATCAGCAGCTCGATGAAATTCAGGTTGACGAAGGGGTTTTTCTCGTTCATGATCTCCACCATGAACAGGGCGGCAATGGGGGACAGACAGAAAATCAGCCTGGACCGCCACAGCCGCTGCTCCCGGTAGAGCTTGCTCCCGCAACGGCGCAAAAAGTGCAGCACCGCGGCAACTGGTCCGGGCAGGCTGCTGTATTGCCCCGGAGTCCGGTGTTGTCTCTCTTTTTTGTTCCGAACAGCCATTTGGCAACCTCCGTATGTATTTTGTAGCTTTTAGCTCTTAGTTTTTAGCTGTTAGCTTTGTAGTGCTGAAGGATTCGCTTTTCGCTCTGGGCTCACCGCACAAAACGAACCGCTGTTTCGCGCTGTTCGCTTTTTCGATGGCATTGCGTAACTAACGGCTAACAGCTAATGGCTAACAGCTTCTCACGCCCTTACTGCCGCCGCAGCACGTGAATGTCAAAGGAAATTTCCGTCTCCAGCGTCTCCAGCCGTTCCAGCCGCTCCGCCCCGGCCCTGGGCGTTTTCCAATAGTAGGGCGTCATCTGGAACAGGTCGTGGATGGTCTGCCGGTCGGGGAGCGTGATGCGGGAGCGCACCTGGCGAATTTCCTCGTAGACAAAGCCGGGGTACTCGGTGCGCTCCTCCCGGTTTTCATAGGGGTGGTCGTAGAGGACGGTTTTCATCTCCCACAGGTGGCGGGGGCCGGGGACCACGTAGAGGAACACGCCGCCCGGTTTCAGCACCCGGCGGAACTCGTCCAGTCCCAGAGGGGAGAAGCAGTTCAGCAGCAGGTCGATGGTTTCGTCCGCCACCGGCAGCCGGTAGGCGGAGGCCACGACGAACTCCACGTTTTTCTCTCGTTTGGCAGCCCACCGCAGGGAGAACTTGGACAGGTCGATGCCCGCCATGCGGGGCGCTTTCCCCGCCGCGGTCAGGGCCTGATAGATACCGGCGGTGTAATACCCCTCACCGCAGCCGGAGTCCAGCACGGCGGGAGCGGAGCCGGTGTAAGCCACGGACAACTCCTCCAGGCAGTTCCGCAGGGGCCGGTAGTACGCCCCGGAGAGGAACCTGTTCCGGGCGGCGGACATGGCCTTGTCATCGCCGGGAACCTTGGCGTGCATTTGGTTGGCAGGCAGCAGGTGGACATACCCGGCGGCGGCGACGTCGAAGCTGTGGCGGGCGGGGCAGACGTAGCGGCCCGTTTCCCGCTCCAGCGACCGGGCACACACCGGACACCGCAGCAGACTTTCCATCGCACATTCCTCCTTCAACTGCCAGACGCATATCGCAACAGGCTAATGATAGCACATTCTTCCCCTGACTGCAAATCGTTTTTTACCTGTTTTTATGCGTTTTCAGAAACACTTTATACCTTCGCATACCCAAATCATACAAACCCGTAAGGAGTTCACCATCTAATACTGTCATGACAGATGAAAAGAACGCTTGCAATTTGCGCCTCCCACTATTATAATAGGCTACAAGCTGAAAAGAAACTGAAAAATTCTTTCATTCCCTAAGAATCCACACCATCCACAAACACCACCCCCAGAGGAGTGCATCACTATGAAAAATCAAACAAATTACACCATGCTGTGCGATTTTTACGAGCTGAGCATGGCCAACGGCTACTTCCGTTCCCCTGTGAAGGACACCATCTCCTACTTTGACGTGTTCTTCCGTGACGTGCCGGACAAGGGCGGCTTCGCCATCGCTGCCGGGCTGGACCAGGTCATCGACTACATTAAAAACCTGAAATTCACCGACGAAGACATCGACTACCTGCGCGGCAAGGGCTGCTTCGACGAGGACTTCCTGACCTACCTGAAAAACTTCCGCTTCACCGGCGACATCTGGGCCGTCCCCGAAGGGACCCCCATCTTCCCCCGCGAGCCCATCATGACCGTCCGCGCCCCCGCGATGCAGGCTCAGTTCATCGAGACCTTCGTGCTGCTGACCCTGAACCACCAGAGCCTCATCGCCACCAAAGCCAACCGCATCGTCCGGGCGGCGGAAGGCCGTCCTGTGGCGGAGTTCGGCTCCCGCCGGGCTCAGGGGCCGGAGGGCGCCATTCTGGGCGCCCGGGCCGCCTACATCGCCGGCTGCTCCGGCACCGCCTGCGTCCAGGCCGACCGGGACTACGAGGTCCCCGCCACCGGCACTATGGCCCACAGTTGGGTGCAGATGTTCCCTGACGAGTACACCGCCTTCAAGACCTACTGCGAGATGTACCCCCACAACGCCACCCTGCTGGTGGACACCTACAATGTGCTGAAATCCGGCGTGCCCAACGCCATCCGCGCCTTCAAAGAGGTGCTGCTGCCCCAGGGCATCACCAAATGCGGCATCCGGCTGGACTCCGGCGACCTGACCTATCTCTCCAAGAAGGCCCGGAAAATGCTGGACGACGCGGGGCTGACCGAGTGCACCATCTGCGCCTCCAACTCCCTGGACGAGTACATCATCCGGGACCTGCTGCACCAGGGGGCCAAGCTGGACGTGTTCGGCGTGGGCGAGCGGATGATCACCTCCAAGAGCGACCCCGTCTTTGGCGGCGTGTACAAGCTCTGCGCCGTGGAGGACGCCTACGGCAACGTCATCCCCAAAATCAAGGTCTCCGAAAACCCGGAGAAGCTGACCAACCCCCACTTTAAAAAGGTCTACCGCCTGTATGACAACGTCACCGGCAAAGCCTTTGCCGATGTGCTGTGCGTCTACGACGAGGTCATCGACCAGGACAAGGATCTGGAGCTGTTCGACCCAGCCCACCCCTGGAAGCGGAAGGTCTGCACCAACTTCACCGCCCGGCTGCTGATGGAGCCGATCTTCAAGGACGGCAATCTGGTTTACCAGTCCCCCTCCATCCACGAGATGAAGCGCTACTGCGCCCAGCAGGTGGACCTGCTGTGGGATGAGGTCAAGCGGTTCGAGAACCCGCATAAATACTATGTGGATCTGTCCCCCAAGCTGTACACCATCAAGAACGAGCTGCTGGAGAAGGTCCCCCACTAAACAACACGAACCAGCGCAAAATGCCCCCGCCGGAAACCCGGCGGGGGTTCTGAGCCTGTCTCCGACAGGCTCTCGACCAAAATCACGGATTTTGGTCGAAAATGC
>JAJQCW010000072.1 GCA_021202515.1 Clostridiales bacterium
CGTTGCTCCTCCTCTCCCGGCCAAACCCGCTTCGCTGGGCTTTGGCCGGGTCCCCATATGCGCACGTTTGGGGCCTCCGCCGTCAAGCGGCACTTCCGGGGCGTTGCCCCTCCTTGCCTGTGTGCTTTTGCCGGTACACGCCCGGCTAAAAGCACGGATTTCATTTTATTTTGTTGCTTGCGCAACAAAACTCCTGCGGAGGGCTCCTATAACTTTTCGTTGCACTTAATTCTGCTGGAAATGACTTTTTTGACAATATGGCGCCCCCGCGTCGGTAATCCGACACGGGGGCGTTTGAGCCTCTTTTATGGTTTTTATTGGGGTTCTGCGGGGTTCCCGTTCCGTTTCAGCGACACGATACTGTAGATGTGGGCGGCGATGGTCATCAGGTCGAAGGCAAACGCGGCGTAATTCCAATAGTAGAAATCATAAATCACCCACAGGGCCTGGGTGAAAATGAGGACGTACTTAAACCGGAAGATGTTTTTGAGGTCCAGCGAACAGGTGTAAACCACCGTGGCCAGGATGGGGAAAAACTCGATGGGCGCAGGGACACCGTTTGCCAGGGTGATGCCCAACTGCAAAACGATGAAAAACACCTTCAGCGGGGTGGTGGCCGCCACCTTGAAAAAAGCCAGGTTCCGGGCGATGCCGACGGCGTTGGAGACCGCGCCCGCGTAGGCCCCCAGCAGCAGATTCGCCGTGGCCAGCAACCCGAATTGCAGACACTGGACCAGCAGAATCTTTGTCTTGTCCTTGATGAAGCCGATGGAGACCATCAGCAGCGAGCCGAGAAAAGCGATAAAGTTGCCGAGCAACAAAAACGTCATAGTGCGTCCCTCCAAAAAAAAGCTGACACAGTGTTGTGCCAGCTTTTTTGAAGTATCATAGAAACTGACAACAACGGAGGTCATTGGTGACAGTTTCGACTGAGTGTGGCGCGCCTGCCCAAATGACAGGCTGCATTATAACAGGTGGCTACGGCCCTGTCAACATGGAATTTGCGGCGTCAGCAGGTAGCGCCGCCCTTGACGGTCTTTTTCAGGATGGCTTCCTTGTCCATGGTGTCGTCCAGCAGCTTGTCATTGACATAGTTGAAGCCCAGCCGGGTGACGGTATCCGCGAAGCGCTCGCCGGTCAGGCCCTCGTCCCGGAACAGGAGGATGGCCCGCTCCACGACGCCCATGACCTCTTCCTCGGAGGTGAAGATGCGGGTCAGCGGCTGGCCGTGGGCGACCTTCTTGCCCCAGCGCCCGCCAATGTAAACGCGGTAGCCGTCCTGATAGTCCAGCGCGCCGAACAAGCACTTGTCCTTGCAGCGGCCGCAGTTGTTGCACTGGGTCGGGTCGATCTTGATCTTGCCGTCTTCCACTCTCGCCACGCTGATGGGGCAGGCAGCCTCCACCTGGCACTTCTTGCAGCCCCGGCACTTGGCGTAGTCGATCATCGGCACCCGCTGGCCCACGATGCCCAGGTCGTTCAGGTTGGGCTTGACGCAGTTGTTGGGGCAGCCGCCCACCGCGATCTTGAACTTGTGGGGCAGGGTCACGCCATGGTAGCCCACATAAAACGCCTCGTGGAGCCGCTCGGACAGACCGAAGGTGTCGATGAGGCCGTACTGACAGGTGGTGCCCTTGCAGGAGACCACCGGGCGCACCAGTGAGCCGGTGCCGCCGGTCTCCAGGCCGTGGTCGTGGAGGAAGTCCATCACCGGCTGGAGGTCGGCGTACTTCACGCCCTGAATTTCCAGGGTCAGGCGGGTGGTCATGGTGACCGCGCCGGAGCCGAACCGCTCCGCCGCCTCCGCGATGGTGCGGTGTTCCTCGGCGGTGATCTTGCCGTTGCGGGTGATGACGCGGACGTTGAACACGTCGGGATACCGCTTATCCTGGAGGCAGCCCAGGGCCTTCACCCGCTTGATCTCCGCCGCAGGCAGCGCCCCGGTGAACTCCACCTTGACCTCGTTGACAAACAGGCCGCCCTCCAGGGCGCGGGTGTTGGTGTAACCGAAGGCTTTCAGGCGGTTTTGCAGCAGGTAGCCCCGCTTGCCCTTGGCACAGACCAGCAGCAGCTTCTCGTCCTTGCCGATGCCATCCAGCGGCCCGTTGACGGCGGGCAGGTTGATCCACTGAGCGCCGGGAATGGTGGGGGCAGGGCTGACGTCCAGGACCTTGTAGCCCTTGGCCTTGCCTGCGGCGTACTCGGCGGGGGTGAAGCTCTCGTAAGCGCCGCTGAGCTTGTTCTCCAGGATGTAGCAAGCCTGGACGAAGGGGTGAATGGCGGTGGAGAAGGGAGGCGCGTAGGCGTAATCCAGCGTGTCGAAGTCCTCCAGCTTCATCCCGGCAGAAATGCCAGTGACGGCGATGTCCACCATCTTGTCCACAGCGCCGGACCCCAGCACCTGGATGCCCAGCAGGGCGTGAGTGGCCCGGTCCGCGATGAGCTTGGTGACAAAGGTGGACGCGTCCGGGTAGTAGTGGGCCTTGTCGTCGGTGACGCAGGTGGCGGTGATGACATCGTACCCCGCCGCCTTCGCCTGGGCCTCAGTGAGGCCGGTGCGTCCGGCGTTCAGGTCGTTTGCCAGCCGCACCACGCCGGTGCCCAGGCAGCCGCCGTAGGTCAGGCTCTCACCGGTCAGGTTCTTGGCCAGCAGACGGCCCGTCAGGTTGGCGGTGGAGCCCATGGCGGACCACTGGCTGTTACCGGTCAGGCTGTTGTAGACCTGAGCGCAGTCGCCCACAGCGTAGACGTCCTCCAGGTTGGTTTTCTGCTGCTTGTCCACGACGATGGTGCCGCGGTTCATCTCAATGCCGGAATCGGCCAGAAAGCCGGTGGCCGGGCGGACGCCGATGGCCAGCACCACCAGGTCTCCCGCAAAGCTGCCAACACTGGTGCGGATGCCGGTCGCCTTGTCGGTGCCCTGCACCTCCTCCAGCCCCGCGCCGGTGATGATCCGCATCCCCTTGGCCTGGAGCTTACGGCGGATGTAGGCGGCCATTTCCGCGTCAAACAGGTTGGGCATCACCTGGGAGGCCATGTCCACCACGGTGACGCTGACTCCCTTTGCCATCAGGTTTTCCGCGATCTCCAGGCCGATGAAGCCGCCGCCCACCACCACGGCGCTATGGCAGTTGTTCTGCTCCACATAGGCCCGCAGGTCGATGGCGTCGTCAGGGCTGCGCATGGTGAACACGCCGGGCAGCTCCTTCCCCGGCACGTTAGGCACAAAGGGGGCTGCACCGGTGGCGATGACCAGCTTGTCATAGCCCACAGTCTCCCCGTTGGCGAAGGTGACTGTTTTCTCCGCCCCGTTGACGGAGACCGCCTCCATGCCAGTGCGCACAGCCACGCCGGTGAGACCGGTGAAGCTGGCGGGGGTGTTGACGATCAGTTCCTCACGGGTCTCGATGTCCCCGCCCACATAGTAGGGCAGACCGCAGCCCGCATAGGAAATGTCCTGGCTTTTGGTGTAGATTGTGACGGTGGCGCTGCGGTCCTGACGCATCAGCTTCGCAGCGGTTTTGGTGCCGGCGGCTACGCCGCCAATTACAACAACGTTCATAGGGCACACTCCTCTGGCGCCGCCGTATTTGGAAAACGGCGCTCTTTCTCACGTTGATTATACGCCCAATTTATGATAAAATCTATTTAGCAATTCTTATGTGTCCATTAGAGATTTTTATAGTTATCCATTTGTTGAACAAAAACATCACCAGCAGACAAGCACCCTCCCCTCTTGCCTCCCCTGAAAGGGGAGGAGGGCCGCCGCCTTTCGGCGGTGGCGGAGGGGTTTCCAGTGCGTGGCCGCGTAAAACGGATAACCGGTTTTCATTTTATCAAGAGGAGGAATATACCATGCTGGACTATCGAATTGAAACCTTTCTGGTGCTGTGTGAATGTGGCAGCTACCGCCAGACGGCGGAGCGGCTGCACCTGACCCAGCCCGCCGTCACCCAACAAATGCACCACCTGGAACAGGAGTATCAGTGTCAGTTGTTCCGTTACGTGAACCGGCGGCTGGAAAAGACTCCGGCGGCGGAGGCCCTGGAGACCTACGCCAGAGCTGCACGGTATCAGGAAGCGGCACTGCGGGAAAAGCTCCGGGAGGAAAAGCCCACCCGCTCCCTGCGGGTGGGAGCCACCAAGACCATCGGGGACTATTTCCTGACGGACTACATCCACCGCTTTTTGCGGGATGAAGACAGTCATCTGGAATTTCTCGTGGACAACACCCAGCGTCTGCTGGGAGAGCTGGAGAAAAACCGGCTGGATTTCGCCGTCATCGAGGGCTTTTTCGACAAGGAGCGCTTCGACTCCATCCTTCTGCGCAAGGAGCCCTTTGTGGGCATCTGTCGCAAGGGGCACCCCTTCGCGGGCCGAACGGTCTCCATGGAAGAGCTGCTGGGCGAGACCATCATCCACCGGGAGGCCGGGTCCGGCACACGGGCCATTCTGGAGCAGGAGCTGATGGCCTACAACGAGTCGCTGAGCCGTTTCAAGCACTGCATCAGCATCTCCAGCTTTAAAATCATTTTGGAGCTGGTGCGGGAGGGCTACGGTATTTCCTTTGTCTACAACATTCTGGCGGAGAGCGACCCGAACCTGGAAAAATTCTGGCTGGAAAACGACCGCATGATCCGGGAGTTTAACATTGTCTATCTGAAACATGCCGACCCAACAGAAAAAATCAGGTGGTTTTTCAATAAGGCGTAAAAGCGGCCCGTGTTCTCTCTCAAAAGGCTCCCCTATCCCCCACTGTGCAGTCAGCAAGCCGCCCCGTTTTTGACGTTGACATCTTTTTACCAGTTTGTTATACTCTTACTATATCAGATGAACAATGGAAAAACGTTTAGGGAACGCGCTTTTGCGCGTCCAAAAGAGGAAAATACATCTTACTGACAACATCAACGCCACAATTCCGGTGTGCGCGAAGAAATCCACGCCAAATAGGGCCAGCAGGGAGCAAACGCAGTGTCGTTCCGCTGGACAGGCGGAAAAACCTCTGCCATCTGCACCACGAAAGGACGATTTTTCAGCGCGTTCCGCTTACGTGCTCTTGCGCGATTTGCGGCACATCCGTTTTGTTTGACAACTTTCACTCTAAACCGAATATAATCGAGGGATCAATTGCATTATGGCCGATAAAGAACTGCGAAAAATGAACCGCACGGAGCTGATCGAGATCATCTACGCTTTGCAGCAGAATGAGCGCGCCCTCTATGAGGAAAACGAAACGCTGCGCGCACAGCTCGACGACAAATTGCTGCGGATTGAAAAGTCCGGCTCCATCGCGGAGGCGGCGCTGAGCCTGAACCATATCTTTGAAGACGCGGAGCAGGCGGCCCAGCAGTATCTGACCTCCATCCAGAAGGCCAACGACACCGCGGAGCAAATTTTGGAGGACGCTCGCCGGGAGGCCGACGCCATCCGTAAGAAGGCGGAGGAAGAGGCAAAAGCCGCCGCCGAAGCAACGAAAGCCGACCAGGAGAAGGCGGCAAAGCCGGATGAAACCGCTGATTCCGCCACACAGGACACTCCGCCGGAGGAACAGCCCGTGGTCGAGGCTGAACCAAAGCAGGATGCAGAGGAAAAACCGGCTGAGCCCAGCGAGACCGCCGAGCCAGCGGACCAGCTCGATTCAAAGGCGGTCCCGGAACCGGAACCCCCCGTCCAGCCGGACGGAAAAGCACCGGATGTCCCACCGCAGGAAGGCGAAGCGGGAGAGAATACTCCCCCGCGGGATGAGGATGTGGCGAATCCGGCTGTTTCGCAATAATATGTAGCCTGACGGGTCCGATGCTTCGGACAGTTGAGTAACAACAGCATATTCTAACACGCAAAAGCGGCGGGAGCAAAAGCTCCCGCCGTTTTATTTGTTGTGTGCATCAGAAAATTCGTCCTCTATGCGTTCTCCCCCCCCAAGGGGGAGCAAAGCGAAAAGGACCGCGCACAGGTCGCCCCGTGCGCGGTCCGCGGTTGGTTTAACTGACTGATTCACCCTGGCAAGGGGAGAAGTGTTACTTCGTGACCTTCACCTTCTTGACCTTGCTCCAGCCGGCGTAAGAGGTCACGCTGCCGGAGGTCTTGTAAGGCCGCATACGGAGGTAGTAGGTCTTGCCCTTCTTCAGGTTCTTGATGGTGGTGGTGACCTTCTTGTTCCCCTTGATCTTGATGGTCGTGGAGTTGGAGAAGTCACTGCTGGTGGAGTACTCGATGATGTAGCCGGTGGCCTGGGTATTCCGGGTCCACTTGAGGCTGATCTTCTTGCTGCTGACGTTCTTGGCGCGGGTGAACTTCTTGGCGGTCAGGCGATAAATCGTCTTGGTGGCGGAAGCCTTGCTCTTACCGGCGGAGTTCACCGCATAGACCTTGTACTGATACTTGGTGCCGTTCTTCTTGGCGGAGGTATCGGTCCAGGAGGTGCTGCTGGTGGTCTTGACCTTCTTCCAGCTTCCGCTGCCCACCTTGCGGTAGACCTGGTAGCTGGTGGCGTTGGAAACCTTGCTCCAGACGACCTTGACGCCCTTGGCCGTGTTGGTCAGGGAGGTGATCTTGGTGGCGTCGGGAACGGTGACCTTCTCTTCCAGCGCGTCAATGGCGGCGGTCAGGGCGGCAGTCGCGCTGTCCACCTCGTCCTGGGTGGCGGCGCTGTCAGCGAGAACAGCCTTGGCGTTCTCCAGCGCGGTCTCCAGGGCGATCCAGGTGCTGCTGGTGTAATCGCTTTCGGTCAGGCCCTCAGCCTGGGTGATGGCGGCGCTCAGAGTGGAGGTGTCAACGGTCTCCTCCTCGTTCTGGAAGAAGAAGTTCTCTGCAGCGTAAGCGTAGATGAGCTGCCAGGTCTCCCAGTCGTGGGCGCCAGGGACGGTCAGGGTATCATAGGTGAAGCCCAGGTCGCCCAGCGCATTGCCAAAGGTGGTGACAGAGCTGAGACCGAAGTCCCACTGACCGGCGGCCATCAGGAAGTTGAGACTGCCAGCCAGGCTGGTCAAAGTCGCCGCCTGCTCGTCAGAGATGGAGGTATTGGAGGCGCTCCAGATACCATAGTAGGCGTAATCCTCAGCGTGGTTCAGCAGCATATTGCTGGTGGTAATACCGCCCATAGACAGGCCCGCATAGGCGCGGCCGGAGGCCTCGGTGCTGACGTTGTAGCTGGACTCGATGATGGGCATGATGTAGTTGTACTGCTCATACTCGATCTTGCTGTAATCCCAGCCCAGATCCTGGTTGTTCATGGTGACCACGATGAAGGGCTCGATCTTGCCCTCGGCAATCAGGTTGTCCATGATGTTGGCAACTGCGCCCTCGTTCATCCAGCGCAGTTCGTTGCCGACGGAGTCGCCGGACGCGCCGTGGCTCAGATAGAGGACATTGTAAGCCTCAGCCCGGTCTGCATCGTAGCCGTAGGGCAGGTAGACAGCCAGGCCGCGGTTGGAGCCGTTCTGGTCGCTGTCGTAGGAGATGAACTCCACAGTGCCGGTCTGCCCATCGGTGCGGGCGTTCTCAATGGTGCGGTCGGCATAGTCGCCGGTGCCCATGGTGTCGGCATTGTAGTCCACATAGACCATACTGGACAGGCTGGAGATACCGGTGGCGGTGTTGGTCATGGTGGGGTTGTTGGGGTCGTCCAGGCGGGACTTGGTGTTACCCTCGGAGTCGGTGACCTGGAAGTTGTAGACATATGCGCCGCTGGCCAGCGGGATCTGGGTGCCCCACAGCCCGTCGGCGAACTCGACCATGGTCACATAGTAGGCAACACTGGTGCTGCCGCCTGCGGAGGCCAGGCCAGCGGTGTAGTTCCAGGGGTCAATGGCGTATTCTGCGCTGATGGAGCCGGAGACGCCGTCGTTGGTGTCGAACAACATCATGCAGTCGCTGTACAGCTCCACCTTGGTGATGTCGCCGGTGATGCCGGTGTAGGAGTCCTCTTCCTCGTAGACAAAGACGGCCAGATAACCGGTGGGGGACTCCGAACTCTCAATGACGGTGACGCCCTTGGCGTACTGGGTGTAGTCGATGGCGGGCATTGCCTCCAGCGCGTCGATGGCGGCGGTCAGGGTGGCGGCAGCCGCGTCCACTTCCTCCTGGGTGGCGTCGGCGTCGGCCAGGACGGTCTCGGCGGCTTCCAGAGCGTCCTCAAGGACGGACCAGGTGGAGGTCTTGTAGTCGGTCTCAGTCAGGGCCTCAGCCGCTTCGATGGCGGCGGTCAGGTCAGCGGTGTCAACCTGCCAGAAGAAGTTCTGGACAGTGTAGGTGAGCATTGCGGCCCAAGTTCTCCAGTCGTGGGAGCCGGGGACGGTCAGCCACTGATACTCGATGCCCAGGTCATCCAACTGGCTGGCAAAGGTTTCGGTCACGGACAGGAGGTAATCCCAGTCGCCCGCGCCGATGGAGACCTTGCAGCCGGAGGCGACCAGCGCGGCCTTCTCGTCGTCGGTCAGGCTGGCGAGGACGGTAGCGTCTGCGTAGCTCCAGATGCCGACATAGGCGAACTGATCCGCATGGTAGGCATAGATGCGGCTGGCGGTGTAACCACCCATAGACAGGCCGGCGAAGGCGCGGCTGGCGGAGGTAGTGCCAACGTTGTAGTTCTCCTCCATGTATGCCATGATCAGCTCCTGCTCAGCCCAGATCTTGTCGGTATCCCAGCTCAGGTCGGTGTTGTTCATGGTGACGATGATGAAGTTGCCTTCCAGGTTGTCCATGATGTTGACGGCGGCGCACTCGTTCAGCCAGCGCAGCTCGCAGCCGCTCTGCTCACTCTGGGCGCCGTGGCTCAGGTACAGGACGTTGTAGGTCTCGGCGGAGTCCGCGTCATAACCGTAGGGCAGGTAGATGCCCAAGTAACGGTCCGTGCCGTCCGCGCCGGTGTAAGTGGCGTACTCGACAGTGCCGGTCTGGCCGTCGGTCCGGGGATTCTCCACGGTGCGGTCAGCCCACTCGCCGGTGCCCATCTTCTCGGCGTTGTAGCCCACATAGACCATGCTGGAACGGCTGCTGGAGCCGGATTCGGTGTTGGTCATGGTGGGGTTGGCGGGGTCGTCGATGTAACTGCTGTCAGAAGTGCCGGTGCTGTCGGTCAGGCGGTAGTTGTAATAGGTGGCGCCGCTGGTCAGCGGGATCGCCGCACCCCACATACCGTCGGCAAACTCGGTCATGTCAGCGTAGTAGGCGATCTTCTTGCCGCCGTACAGGTCGCTGCTGGTGTCGCCGCCAGCGGGATACATGCCGATCTCGTACTCATCGGGGGTATGGGCGTTGCTGATGGGGTCAAGGGCGGTGCCGGTCTCCTGCTCATCGTAGGAGAACAGATACATACCGTCGCTGTAGACCTTGACCAGGGAGATGTCGTTGGTCAGGCCGTACTCGGTGGCGTCCACGGAGGTCTCGTCAAAGACGAACACGGCGTAGAAGCCGGTGGGGGAATCTTCACTCTCGATGACGGTGACGCCCGCCTCGTACTGGGTGAAGTCGATGGTGGCATTGGCGGTGGAGAACACCAGGCCGTCAATGGCCTCGTTCAGAGCGGCCAACTGTGCGTCAACCTGGGCCTGGGTGATGCCCTCGGTGGCGATCAGCGTCTCGCTCTCGGTGATGGCGGTTTGCAGGGCCGCCCAGCTATCCTCGGTGTAGCTGGTCTCGGTCATGGCGTTGGCCACGGCGATGCGGTTTTCCAAATCAGTGGTATCCACAGTCTCTTCCTCGTTCTGGAAGAAGAAGTTCTCAGCGGCATAGGCGAACATGAGCTGCCAGCCTTCCCAGTCGTGGGCGGTGGGAACTTCCAGATAGTCATAGTCGAAGCCCAGCTCGGTCAGGGTGCTGCCGAAGTCGTTGACCACGGAATTGCCGAAGTCCCACTTGCCGGCGGCCAGCATGAGGTTGACGGAACCGACGTAGTCAGACAGATAAGCCTGAATCTCTTCGCTGTCGATGCCGTCCACGCCGCCATAGGAGCCGTCGGTGTTGGCGTAGCTCCAGATGCCATAGTAGCTGAACCAGTCGGCGTGATACATCAGCATGTTGCTGGTAGTAGAGCCGCCCATGGACAGACCGGCGTAAGCGCGGCCAGAGGCTTCGGTGCTGACGTTGTAGTTGGCTTCCACGAACTCCATGATGAGCTGCTGGTCTTCTTCGATGTCAGAGTACTTCCAGTTTGCGCCGGAGTGTCCGTCGCCCTGGCCGTACTGCTGGTTGTTCATGGTGACGACCACGAAGGGTTCAATGGTGCCCTCAGCGATCAGGTTGTCCATGATGTTGGCAACTGCGCCCTCGTTCATCCAGCGCAGCTCGTCGCCGTAGATGTCGCCGGAGGTGCCGTGGGACAGGTACAGGACATTATAAACCGTGTCGGTGTCGCTGGCGGTGTAGCCATAAGGCAGATAAATCGCCAGGCCGTGCTCGGTGCCGTCCGCGCCGGTGTAGGAGGTGGTCACCACCGTACCGGTCTGCCCATCGGTGCAGGGGTTCTCAATGGTGCGGTCAGCGTATTCGCCGGTGCCCATGGTTTCCTCGTTGTAGTCCACATAGACCATGCTGGACAGGCTGGAGATGCCGGTGGCGGTGTTGGTCATGGTGGGGTTGTTGGGGTCGTCCAGACGGGACTTGGAGTTGCCGTCCGCGTCATAAACGGTGAAGTTGTAGACATATGCGCCGCTGGACAGCGGGATCTGAGTGCCCCACAGACCGTCGGCAAACTCTACCATGGTCACATAGTAGGCCACACTGCTGTCGCCGCCTGCATTGGCCAGGCCAGCGGTGTAGTTCCAGGGGTCGATGGCATACTGGGCGCTGATGGAGCCGACTTCCCCGTCATCGGGGTCGAACAGCATCATGCAGTCGCTGTACAGCACGACCTTGTTGATGTCGCCAGTGATGCTGTCGTAGGAATCCTCTTCCTCATAGACAAAGACGGCCAGATAGCCGGTGGGAGACTCCGCGCTTTCAATGACGGTCACGCCCTTGTCGTACTGGGAGTAGTCGATTTCAGGCATTTTCTCCAGCGCGTCGATGGCGGCGGTCAGAGCAGCGGCGGCCTCATCCACCTCAGTCTGGGTGGTGTCTTCGTCAGCCGCGACGGTTTGAGCGGACTCCAAAGCGTCCTCAAAAGCGGACCAGGTGGAGGTCTTGTAGTCGGTCTCGACCAGGGCCTCGGCCTGCTCGATGGCGGCAGCCAGGTCAGTCGTTTCTTCCTCCGTCTCAAGGGCCTCTGCGACCACTTCCTCTTCGGCCTCGGTTTCCTCCGCTTCCTCAGCAGATTCTTCTGCGGCTTCCTCAGCGGCCTCGGCGTCAGATGCTCCCTCTTCCGGCTCTGCTTCCTCAGAAGTCGAACCGTTTGAATCATCTTCCGCTGCTTCCTCAGACGATTCCTCGTCCTCGGCAACTGCCTCCAAGAGTTCCGCAATGCTTTCGGTCAGGGAATCTGAGCTGTCAGCGCCCTCTTCCACCGCGTAAGCGATGCCGGTGCTGCTGATGCTCAGAACCATGGCCAGGGCCAGTGTTGCGCTGGTAAGGCGCAGCAATTTTTTCTTCATTGCTATACTCCTTTCAAAAAGATGTTACTGCCTGTGTGACGGCATTTGTCCGAATGACCTCACCTCCTCCGGTTTTGAATGGCCCACGCAGCCCTGTCATCCGTCTACAGGTGTGGGCAGACACCTGTGGGAGCGAATGGCTCCGCCGCTGTCCTGTGGGAACCCCATAGAGCGGCAAAGCTGGGCGCACGGGCAAATTGGGCGGATATACCAGCCCTCCGTCTGGTATACTAGTATTCTAACGCAAAGTCCTTTTCAAATCTATTCGCAAAACTGCCAGAAACATCCGTTCATTTTTGGTTATTTTGCCAACATTCTCCCATGCTACGTTGTCTGCTTTTTACGCTTTGTGGCAAATAACCTGGGAAATTGACGGGCCGTTGCGGATATGCCTGTTGCTAGCGAAGGGCCTTCCAAAATCATGTTTCTGTTCTCCTCACCTGAAAAAATTCAGCTTACTGGTTATCCCTTTTACTCAGCCACTGTCGACACGAGCATGGCGGCGGCCAGGTGGTCATAGAGGTCGGTCATAAAGTTCCGCCTATTGAAACGATAACAAAACTCATTCAGGTAATCTGAAAGGTTATGCTTCGGCAATCCATGGTAAGTACCGAAGATGAACGCCTTTGCATTACCGATAATGGTGTGCAACCACATTAACTCTAGGACGGCTAAAGGCAGAACACACCGCAACAGAACGTGAACGCTCCGCAGGACAAGCGGGAGGGCCGGGGACGAGCGCCCCGAAAGGGCGGCGGGGACCGAGGCCCCGACGCCCCCGCCGGGGACCTTGGCCCCGGCGGACCCCCTCAAATTTCAAAACTCCTATTGTAAATCCCGGCGAGGACTGGTAAAATAACATACAACAGAAACCAGAACGACCAGGACCTCTTTCCCTGCACCCGTGACAACGAAAGGAGTTTTCCCATGTACCGTATTCTCGAACTGAACCCGCAGCTACAGCCCTTTGAGGGGGACATTCAACTGCGGATGGACAACTACGCCCGCAAGAAGGCCCAGCTTGTGGGCGACGGCCGCACCCTGAACGAGTTCGCCAACGCCTACCTGTACTTCGGCTTCCACCACGTGGAGGACGGCTGGGTCTACCGGGAGTGGGCGCCCGGAGCGGATCAGCTCTATCTGGAGGGCGAGTTCAACGACTGGAACAAGACCAGCCACCCCCTGGAGAAGATCGACCCCTACTTTGGCACCTGGGAGGTCAAGCTTCCGGAGGAAACCCTCCACAACGGCAGCAAGGTGAAAACCGTGGTGAAAAACGGCGACGCCCTGACCGAACACATCCCCCTGTACGCCCGGCGGGTGGTGCAGGACGAAACCACCCTGCAATGGTGCTGCGAGGTCTGGGACGACCGGAATCAATTCCCCTGGACGGACTACGGGTTCCACCTGGACGCCCCTCTCTATATCTACGAGGCCCATGTGGGCATGGCCCAGGAGGAAGAACGGGTCGGCACCTACCGGGAGTTCGCGGACATCACCCTGCCCCGCATCAAAAAGGCGGGATACAACACCATCCAACTGATGGCCATTATGGAGCACCCCTATTACGGCTCCTTCGGCTATCAGGTGTCCAGCTTTTACGCCGCCTCCAGTTGGTTCGGTCTGCCGGAGGACTTGAAATATCTGGTCAACAAGGCCCATTCCATGGGCCTGCGGGTGTTGCTGGACGTGGTCCACTCCCACGCCGTCAAGAACACCGCCGAGGGCATCAACCTCTTCGACGGCACCACCGAGCAGTTCTTCCACCCCGGCGAGCGGGGGGAGCACCCCGCCTGGGGAACCAAGTGCTTCAACTATGACCGGAACGAGGTGCTGCACTTCCTGCTGTCCAACCTGAAATTCTGGATGACAGAGTACCACTTCGACGGCTTCCGGTTCGACGGCGTCACCTCCATGCTTTACCTGGACCACGGCCTGGGCACCGACTTCAACACCAACGACAAGTATTTCTCCTTGAACACCGACACCCAGTCCATCACCTACCTCCAGTTGGCCAATGAGCTGATCCGGCAGGTGAACCCCTATGCCGTCACCATCGCGGAGGATATGTCCGGTATGCCGGGGATGTGCCTGCCCATCCAAGACGGCGGCATCGGCTTCGACTACCGGCTGGGCATGGGTCTGCCGGATATGTGGATCAAGCTGGTGAAGGAGCAGTCGGACGACGCTTGGGACCTCCAGCAGATCTGGGGCTCCATGTGCCTGCGCCGCCCCGGCGAAAAGACCATCGCCTATGTGGAGAGCCACGACCAGGCTCTGGTGGGCGACAAGACCATGATCTTCCGGCTGGCGGACGCCGCCATGTACACCGACATGGACAAAGCCTGCCATACGCTGGTCATCGACCGGGCCATCGCCCTGCACAAGATGATTCGCCTGCTGACCATCGGCGGCGGCGGCGAGGGCTACCTGAACTTCATGGGCAACGAGTTCGGCCACCCTGAGTGGATCGACTTCCCCCGGGAGGGCAACGGATGGAGCTTCCAGTATTGCCGCCGCCAGTGGAGCCTACTGGACAACGGCTTTTTGAAGTACCAGTGGCTGGGAGACTTCGACCGGGACATGATCGCCGTCACCAAGCGCTACCGCATCTTCGACCAGCGGATGGCCGACCTGAAATGGGTCAACGTGGGCGACCACGTGCTGGCCTTTGAGCGCAACAGCCTGCTGTTTGTGTTCAACTTCCACCCCACCAAGTCTTTCAGCGACTATCTGATCCCCGTGTCCCAGCCTCACGATTATGAGGTCGCTCTCTCCAGCGACGATGAGAAGTTCGGCGGCCAGGACCGCATCGGCCACGTCCGCTATTCCTCCTTCGTCCCCGGCGTGGAGGGCAGCCATTTGAAGCTGTACCTGCCCAGCCGTACCGCCGTGGTGCTGCGGCCCGTGCCCCAGCAGGAGCCGACAGGCGAACAGAAACAGTAACCTGACACAGCGCCGGAGGGACCCTCCGGCGCTTGAGCCTGTCAGAGACAGGCGTTCGACCAAAATCCGTGATTTTGGTCGAACATGCGGCCCCGGCAGCGCACTTCGTCGCCGCAAGCTCCGTATCGTTCCCTTTACCGTCAAGGGGTACTTCCGAAGCTGCGCTTCTCCTTGCGGCACTCCGTGCCTCCCTGCCTACAAAAGACGATTTCCCCTGTTGCTCCGGCTGGGCGACAGGACTGCCTGGAAGTGATCCGACCCATGGAAATTCATCTGACCACCCGCGCCGCGGCGGAGTACGACCGCCTCTCCTCCTGTGCCATGACGCCGGAACTGGCGGCAGAATACCTGCGGGGCGACTGCATCGAGCTGCGGACCTTTGCCGAAACGCTGCGGGCGCAATACCCCCGCCCGGACCTCCGCTCCCGGCTGACCTCCTGCCTCCAGGCTTACGGGACCAACGTGGCCCCGGTCTCCGTCGCCCGGAAGGTGCAAAACTGGCTGGAGGGCAAGAACCAGCCCACCCGCCGGGAGGACGTGTTTCAAATTGCCTTCGCTCTGGGCCTGACGGAAAGTCAGGCCGGCCTGCTGCTGGGCCAGTGTACCGAGTATGGCATCCACTACCGGAACCCCAGGGATGTGATCTACGCCTGGTTCCTGCGCAGCGGCGGCGGCTATGAGGAGGCCCGCGCCTTTTGCCGGTCCCTGCCCCCTGCACCCCGGTTGAAGGAGTACCCGGAGGCGGACGGCGCTCCCATCACCAGGGAACTGCAAAGTGCCTTTCTCACCGCCCACACCCAGGATGAGCTGCGGCAGACCTACCTGGACAACCTCGACAAGTTCGGCCAGCTCCACGTCCGGGCCTACCGCTACTTCGAGAAGTACATGAAGCAGCTCACCCACCCGGACAACGGCTGGGACGCCGCCAGGGAACAGGATTATTCCATCGAGAAGGTGATGGAGCAGTATCTCTCCCTCCACATGCCCTCCGGACGCAACCGGACCCGCTACAGCGCCACCCAAAAGCTGCTCAAGCGCAACTGGCCCAACGCCACCGCCCTGAAAAACATCCGCGCCCACCAGGAGGACGTGTCCCGGAAGCTGCTGCTGCTTCTGTACGTTATCACGGGGAACGTGGTGGACGATGAATACAGCGAGCTGGACGAGGACTATCTCTCCCTCCAGGACCGGCTGGAGGACCACTGGTGGGTGCTCAACGCCATCCTCACCGACTGCGGTATGCCCACCCTGGACCCCCGCAACGCCACCGACTGGCTGGTGCTCTACTCCCTGACCGCCGGGGAGGACGAGTCCATGAGCGAGCGGATGACCCAGGTCATTGACCATTTGTTCGCAGACGTGAAGGAGTAAATCCGCGCAGCGGATTTAGCCGTTAGCTTTGTGTCGTTGGTTTTTGAGGTGGTTCCCTGGAACCGACCCTAACAACTCTATTTGTAATCATTCCCATGTGCCTGTAGGGGCGGCCCGTGGCCGCCCTCAGGAACCGCCTGCTTACCCAGGGCGGCCAAGGGCCGCCCCTACACATACCTTCCGGAACCCCCCCACCGAGCTAACAGCTAACGGCTAACAGCCAACAGCCGCAAAAAAACGACCTGCTCAAAGAGCAGGCCGTTTTTTTGCTTTACTCCGGGTCGTTGCCGGAATAGATGCCGTCGTCCCGAAGAACGTCGGTCAACGTGCCGCCGTCCAGGTAGAACGTACCCTGGTTGTTCAGGCTGCCGTAGATTTTCAGACCGTTATCGCTGTCCGGCGCGACATAGCCGTACAGGATGCCGTAGTTGTTCAACGTGCCGTTCAGGTTTAAGGTAATGACCGCATCCAGGTACATTATGCCGTAGTTGGTCACAGTGCCGTCCAGGGTGCATGTATAGAGCCAGTGGTCGCTGCGTTCGTAAAATGTGCCGTAGTTGGTCAGCGTGCTGTCCCCGCTCAGGGTGAGGTTGTCATACCCGTGGGTCATTGCGCTGCTATTGTCGATGGTCACGTTGCAGTTTTCAAGACCCAAATCCTGCCAAACGTACATCTGGCTGTTTTCCAGCGTGACCTCCGCGTTGGCCAGGTAAAGTTCATCATAGGCCACAAGCAAACTGCTCTCCAGGGTCAGCGAGGCTTCAGACTCCAAATATCCGGTATACACCGTGCTGCCCTCCACGGTCACGCTGCCGAAGGTGCAGCCGCCATTGAGAGCCGCCACCGCGCCGTCCGAGACGGTGAGGCTGTCGGCATTGACCGCCCCATAGAGGTATGCGTCCTCGCCGGTCACGGTCAGGCTGCCCTCCACGGTCAAGGAGCAATTAAGGAGCAGCAGCTTGTTGACGGTCAGGTCGCCGGACACGGTGACGTCCTCGCCGTCCAAAACCACTCGGTCCACTTCGTCGTTGGCCAGGGCGCTCTCCAGCTCCTCCAGATTGGAGACCCATGTGAGCCCATCGCCCGTCTCGTTGACCAGGTACAACGCCTCAGAGATGTTTTCCGACAGTGGCAGCGCGTCCGGGACAGAGTAAGTGATGAGACCGCTGCCGACCAGTAAGCTGTCTGCTGCGGCATTGATCTGGCCGTTGTACGCATTGAGAATCCCCTCGTTTTGCAGGGTCGAGGAGGCTTCGGTCAGGTTGATGCTGCCGTAGTTGTACATGTAGTTGTAGTTCTCCAGGCTGGCGTCGGCCCCAATTTCAAGGGTACCCCAGTTGACAAAACTGCCGACGGAGGTGAGGGAGGCTTGCTCGCCATCCGCCATGTTCTGCCCCTCCAGCGTCCAGACGCCGAAGTTCATCAGATTGTTTTCCCGGAAGTAGAAGTCAACGTCCTCGCCCTCGCCGACGGCGTTGATCGTCCCCAGGTTGACCAGGTCGGTGCATTGCAGCGCACCCCCTCCGCGCAGGTTCATCTGGCCCACGTTGAGGAACACGCTCCAGCTGCAACCGCTCAGTCTGCCGGTTATGGTTCCGTAGTTGACGATGACGCTGCCGCTCTCGCCGTCCTCCAGGGGCAGGTCACAGGTCATGGTTCCCCGGTTGACCAGTACCGTGTCGCGCAGGCCCCATGCGCCGTCCTCTGCGGCTGTCACCACTGCGCCCTCCTCGATGAGGACGGGCACCTGCGCAACGAACCACTCGGTCACGGTGATCTCGCTGCCGCTGGTGACTTTCACGGCCTGGGTGCTGCCGTCCTCCAGGGCGGCTTGCAGCTCGTCCCAGGTGGTGACGGGGGTGGCGTCGGCAAACAGCTCCTCCTCAGAGAGAACGATGTAAAGCATGTTGTCAGCTTTTATCTCGTCCCACGAATCGTTCCCGTACTCGTTGATGCTGGCCCCGTCCTCCAGGGTCAGGTCGTCCTCCTGCTCCACCCAGAGCTTCCAGGCGCTCAGGCTGCCGCCGTCCTTCACGGTGATGCTGCCGCCGTCCTTGGTTTGAATCAGGGCGATTTCAGCCTCAAGGCTGCCGCCGCTGGCGATCTCGACGCTGCCGCCCTCGCCCACGACCACGGCATGGCAGCTGAGCAGCCCCACACCTTCCTCAATGTATACGGTCTTGTTGATCTCCAGAATGCCGTTTTCGGTCTCCCAGGTGATGTTGCCCACCAAAGTAATAGTGGTGACGTTGTCGTTCTCCAGCGCCTCCTGGAAGCGAAACAGGCTGGCTACCGTGACCTCCGAGCCGACAAGTTCCGTCTCCTTGGCAGTGTCGCCGTCGGTATCATCAACGGTCCTGCTTACCGCCACCGTTTCAGAGGTGTCAGGAGTAGGGTCGGGAACAGTTTCACCATTCTTCGGCACAAGAGCGATGGCGGCAATGGCAACCACCAGCGCCGCGGCCACGACTGCCGCCGCGATGCGGCGCAGCTTGCCATTGTCCGGCTTGTGGGAAGGTCCTGCTTCTGTTTTCGGCTCCACCACCGGCACGGGGACGGGGTCTGGCTCAGGCTCAGGTTCCGGCTCCACCGGACGATAAAGCCCGGCGTGCAGCTCTTCCACCGACTGATACCGGCGGCGGGGCTGAATGGCCATGCCCCGGAGCAGGGCCTTTTGCTGGCCCGGCGTCAGGTCCACCCCCAGGTCCCGGGGCGGTATCAGCTCGTCCTCCAGAATGCGGTCCAGCGCCTGGGGCGGCACACGCCCGGTCAGGCAGTAGTAGATGGTGGCGGAGAGTGCGTATACATCGGTCCAGGGGCCTTGCCCCTTTTGCTGGTACTGCTCGATGGGGGCGTAGCCCTGTTTCAGAGCGATGGTCATGGTCTTGTTACGGGCGGACTCTCTGGCACAACCGAGGTCCAGCAGCCGGATGGTCCCCCGCTCCAACATCAGGTTGTCCGGGCTGATGTCCCGGTGGATCAGCCCCGCCTCGTGCAGGGCTGTCAGTGCGGAAAACAGCGGCTCGATGAGAGGCAGCAGCTCCCTGGCGGGGATGCGCCCGCCCCGCTGCTCCACCAGCTCCAGAAAGTTGGTGCCCTCCACGTACTCCATGACGATATAGGCGGTGTTGTTGGCCTCGAAGAAGTCCCGCACCAGAACGATTTGGGGCTGTTTCTCCATCCTGGCCATGACGCGGGCCTCCCGCAGAAACCGGTTCAGGCCGTTGTTGTACTCTCTCGCGCCGCTCCCGGTCCGCACGAGGACCGCAAGGGAGTTGGACGAAAAGCGGGAGACCTGGTCCGCAGGGAAATACTCTTTGATGGCAACTTTCATCTCCAGGCGCAGGTCGCAGCCGATGTAGGTGATGCCGAAACCGCCCTCCCCCAGCACCCGGCCCACCAGGTAGCGCCCGGCCAAGACGGTGCCGGGAGGCAAGTGGTGGGGAGCTGGGGTGTAGGCCCCTTGGGTCAGCCCACAGTGGGGGCAAGTCTCGCCCGGTGCGACCCGGCTCATGCAGTAGAGGCAGAACCCCTCCCGGTTCATGCTTCCTCGTTCCGGTTCATAGCTGTCGTGAGACACAGGTGTTCGCCTCCTTTCCCGTCAAGCGGTACTTCTACCCTCAAGGGGCGCTTCTGCTGCGCTCCCTGCGGCACTCCGTACCTGCCTGTCAGGGCAGCATGGACCGCCGGGTGTTGGCACCAGTATAGCACAGACCCCGCCCCGGCGACAGCAGATTTTGGGGTGATTCCCTCTTTTTTGCCCCATAAGATCCCCCTCCCCCGGCCCAGCGCTCACATCTGTGCGGCTCCAGCCGGGGGAGTTGTCTGTCCTGATTCCATTCATGGGGACAAGCGCCATCGCTGCCCGTGCAGGGGAGGATGGTTTGGGGCGGGGCCGCCGGAGGCAATTCCGGAGAGGGGCAGAACCCTCCAGGCGACCTGTGACACGTTTTATTGTCAGGTGCTTTCCCGCTCCGCCAGCGAAGCCGAGAACACCAGCCGCTGGGGGCTGGGCTTTGCGTCGGACGGCGCTTCCACCGCGTCCATCAGCATATTGGCCGCCTGCATCCCCATCTCGTGGGCGGGGAACTCCATGGCGGTCATGGTGGTCTCCAGCATGGCCCCCACGGAATGTCCGGTCAGACTGATGACGCGGACCTGCTCCGGGACCCGCCGCCCCCGCTCCTTCAGAGCGCGGATGGCCCCCAAGCCGTGGACATCCACCGCCGCCATAATGCCGTCCAGCTCCGGGCACTCATCCAGCAGCTCCATGGTCCTCTGGTAGCCGTATTCAAAGCTGTTTTCCTGGGCAAAGGGGACTGTGCTGCACTCCTCCAAATGCAGCTCCTGCATGGCCCGCTGATAGCCGTACATCCGCTCCCGGTAGGGGCTGAGTTCGGCGGTCCCGTTGATGAGACCAATGTGCCTGCACCCCTTCCGCGCCAGATAGTACACGGCCTCGTAGCCACAGCTCTGGTAATCGCCGATGACGCTGCTGATGCCGGACTCCTGACACCGGATCGCCTGGACGATGGGCAGACCACTGGCGTGGATGTCCCGAATGAGCCGACCATTTTTTCCCGTTCCGGTGACGATGAGGCCGTCGATAAAGCCGTTGCGCAGCCGGTTCAGGCGGTCCCGCTCCACCTGCGCGTCCTCTTCGGTGGTGCAGATCAGGGTGGCGTATCCCCGCTTTCCCGCCGCTTCCTCCACGCCCTGCACCACCTCGGCGAAAATGGTGAAGTTCAGCCGGGGCACCACCACGCCGATGGTGTGCCGCTTGCCCTGGCGCAGCCCCTGGGCCAGCACATTGGGCTGGTAGCTCAGTTCTTTCACCGCGGCGAGGATGCGCGCCTTTGTCTCCGGGTGGACGTAAGAGGTGTTGTTCAGCGCTCTGGATACGGTGCTGACATCCACACAGGCCAGCTTCGCCACGTCTTTCAGGGTTGCCATATCGCTTTCCTCCGTTCTGCAATCGTTTTCCGTTCCGTATTGGTTTCCATTCTCTCTTCGCACGGAAATGCAAACGATTGTATATAGGTTATTATATCATGACCCGGCGGTGGGCGCAAGGAAAGGAGCAGATTTGCAGTTCGTCATGTTGCATAATTTTAAGGGCGCAAAACTGTGCAATTTTCACTTCTGTGCAACTTTTTGCGCGATGTATGCAAAAAATTGCAGGCCGGTCCAAATCCGTTGACAAGTATAAAGGCCGCGTGGTATAAATAACTCAAGCCAAATGCAAACGATTGTATAGGCGAAATGCGAAAGAGATATGGGACGGCAGGCGCGCGATGCAGGATCATTCTTTTTCCGAAGCTAAACAATAATTTCACTAAAAAGGAGTTTATCATCATGGCTAAGGTTAAGAATTTCAAGACTATCTTCCCCGCTGTTTCCGTTCCGCTGAACGACGACTATTCCATCAACGAGACCGAGTTCCGTGCCTACCTGCGCTGGATCAAGAGCTTCTACGGCCAGGGCATCGAGGGCCTGGTGGTCAACGGCCACACCGGTGAGATCACCGGCCTGACCCGTGCCGAGCGCAAGCGCGCCGTGGAGATCTGCGCCGAGGAGTGCGGCGACATCATGACCATCGTGTCCGGCGTCAACTGCGAGAACACCGCCGAGTCCATCGAGATGGCTGCCGAGGCCAAGGCCGCCGGCGCTGACGCCATCCTGCTGATGCCGCCCCACATGTGGCTGCGCTTCGGTATGCACCACGACGCTCCCTTTGAGTACGTGAAGGACGTGGCTGAGGGCGCCGACATCGACATCGTCATCCACCTCTATCCCGCCACCAGCAAGGCGTTCTACCCCGTGGAGACCCTGATTAAGATGTGCAAGGAGATCGAGCACGTGAAGTGCATCAAGATGGGCACCCGCGTGACCTCCATCTATGAGCACGACGTTCGCCTGCTGCGCCAGGAGTGCCCCGACATCTCCCTTATCACCTGCCACGACGAGACCCTCTGCGTCAGTTGGTTCCCCGGCATGGACGGCGCTCTGATCGGCTTCGCCGGCTGCGTGCCTGAGCTGATCTGCCCCGCCCGCGAGGTCTTTGCCCATCCCGAACAGCACACCCTGAAGGAAGCCCAGGATTGGTCCGACCGGATCTATCACATCTCCCAGGCCATCTATGGCGGCGGCCAGCCCTCCGGCGAGGCCCACGCCCGTCTGAAGGAGGCCCTGGTGCAGCGCGGCATCTTCAGCAGCGGCCTGATGCGTAAGCCCGTTCTCCCCCTGAACCAGGAGGAAAAGGACTGGATCGCTCTGGGCCTGGAGCGCAGCCAACTGCCCAAGGTCGATATGTCCCAGTTCCAGTAATCCAACCTTCTTCGCAAAGGGGCGCTGCGATAGCGCAGCGCCCCCTTTTGCGCTCATTTGCGGTCTATATCTGACTTTTTAAGCATGTAATCGCTACTGTTCGGTCTGCTCTCTGGCCTTTCTTCCCTGTCCGGTTCAGGTATCAGGGAATTGCGCCAAGCGACAGACACGAAACTGCGAAAATTCCAACATAAGGAGGCATTGTTATGGGAGAAAATAAGAACGCCGTTTTCGGCTCTGATGTAAAGCGTCTGCCCGTGAAGGACCTGCTCAAGCGCATTGGCCCCGGCCTGATTGCCACTGGCATCGTCATCGGTCCCGGCGCTGTGACCACCGCCGCCATGCTGGGCGCGAACTATGGCTACGCCCTGATTTGGCTCATCTTCCCCATCATCTTCATGGGCATGACGTTCATGATGGTCACCAACCGTCTTGCCATCGTCACCGGTCTGCCCACCATCCACGCTATCCGCAAATACTACGGCCCCGTGGCCTCCGGTATCGTGGGCGTGGCCACCTTCCTGGCCTGTCTGTTCTTCACCATGGGCAACATCTCCGGCAGCGGCGCCGGTATGAACCTGATTTTCGGCATTAACTGGAAGGTTGGTTCCCTCATCCTGATCGCAGCGGTTTTGTACTGCTATTTTGCAAAGAACGTCTATTCCAAGGTCGAACGACTGATCACTGTCTGCCTGGTGGTCATGGTCGTCTCCTTCTATGCCACCCTGATCGGCGTCGGCGGCCCTGACGCCGGAGAACTGGGCAAAGGACTGGTCGGGTTCCAGATCCCTGAGGGGAGCCTCGCCACCGCTCTGGCCTTCATTTCCACCAACGCAGCCGTCACCGCCGGTATCTACGCCACTTACCTCGGCAAGGAGAAAAAGTGGAACCGGGAGGATCTGTTCAACGGCGTCATGTTCACCGACGCGCTGGTCCATGTGCTCAGTGTCGTTCTGATTTCCGGTGCCATCATCCTGGTAGGCGCAATCGTCCTGTACCCCCAGGGAGAGTCCATCAGCGCGCCCGCGCAGTTGGCGGCGCTGTTGGTTCCCGTTATGGGCAACTCCGCGAAGTATATCATGGGCCTTGCCCTGGTCGGCGCAGGCTTCTCCTCCCTGCTCGCCAACACCCAGCGCGGTATGGTGCTGCTGGGCGCAGGTCTGAACAAGGACACTGCCCTGGAGAGCAAGTTCGTCCGCTGGGGCTGCCTGGCCTGCCTGGTGTTCGCCATGGCCGTCTGCTATAGCTACGGCGGTTCCCCCACCCAGTTGATTCTGATGGCGAACATAGCCACCTCCATCGCCACCCCCGTGGGCGGCCTGTTCATCCTGCTGCTCATCTGGCGCAAGGACGTGAACGAGGGCTATAAAAGCCCCACCCTGCTCCGGATCTGCATGACCATCAGCTATGTTTTCGTGCTGGTCATGACCATTTCCGCCCTGTCCGGGTACATTCCCAAGCTGATCGCTATGTTCGTCGGATGATGTAATCCTGTTTGAGACCAAACATCCCCCTTTCCCGCTTTGGGAAAGGGGGATATGTGTATATTGGGGGTCTATGGGAATGGTTGGAGCAGAAAAGTACCCGGCTGCTTTCGCCATTCCGGAATGTGAGCGTTGGGTCCCGTTTTCCTTTGCCGAACACAGCCAGGATCGTGGAAGCCGGAGGTTCTCCCCTGGCTCCCTTATTATTGCGCGTTATTTTTCTCTGCCCCAACTCTTGACATAGAACCATCTTTCTCTATCTCACTTGACCCCCTTTTAACGCAACAAGGGCGGCGTCTCAGGACGCCGCCCTTGTTTTTCTGTTTGACCTTGCGGAAAGGTCACATATTGTTGTTATTCGGTCTCTTTGCGCTTGAACAGCACCAGTGCTGCGCCGCCGCAGAGGATCACACCCGCCGTGGTGAACAGCCAGGTGCCCGCGCCGCCAGCTCTGGGCAGCTCGTAGCCAGGCTCATTGGTGGCGGTCAGCGTAACGGTCGTTTCGAGTTTCTCCGACTGGGAGACGGTCTGCGCATCGAAGCTCAGGAGGTAGCCGTCCGGAGCCGTGACCTCGACCAGGTAATACTCCTCGCCCTTTCTCAGGTTGCTCCAGGAGGCAATGCCGGAATCATCCGTCTTTTCCACCTGATAGAGATACCAAGTCTTCTCTTTGTCGGTGCCCGCGTCAGTCGTCACGGTTCTCGCCGGCAGGGTGGCCAGCGCCAGCGCGCTGTAATCCTCCTCCGACATCTGGTCCACCTCATAGGGGCTGTACAGGGCGAACACCGCGCCAGGGAGCGTCACCGTGGAGGCGGACTTGCTCACCTTGGTCAGTTGCAGCGTCCAGCTCTGCTCCTTGTTCACGCAGGTCAGCGTGAGGTCTGTCGAGCTGTCATACTTAAAGGTGTACTTGTTCGTTATCCTGGTGGTGTTCCAACTGACGAAATCGTAATCCGCGTTGGGGATCTCGATGATGGTGTAAGTCGTCTCGTCGGTCCAGGTCCACGCCGTATCGGTTTTCGTTCCGGTATAAGTCCCATCATCGCTGTTGTACGTAATGGTGTACTGATTCAGGTTGCCCATCAGGACGCTGTCAGACGCGCTCTCACCGGCTTTCACCGTCACGGTTTCCGTCGTGTAGGTGGTAATGCTATTGGCATACAGCGAGGCCAGCAGCTCGGCGAGGGTGTCGCCGGTCACTGTGGCGTTCCCCTCATAAATCAGGAAGGTAAACGCAGTGTTCTCTGTCATCGTCAACTCGGTGCTGCCGTCGGACTTCACCATCTTTTTCTGCAGCTTGGGCGCTGTCGGTGCCTGCACGCCGACCTTCCGCGGGGACGCGGACAGGTCGCTGTCGCTGCTGGCAGCCGAGTAGAGGTAGCCAAAGCTGTTGTACGCGGTCTCGCCCGCGTCCACCGTATCGCCGTCGATGGTCGCGTCGAAGGTCACGGTCACGGTGGCGTTGGCCGGGATGTAGTCGCCCGCGTCGTAGGCTCCATCTCCATTAGCGTCGTCGCTCAAAATGAAGACGATGCGGAAGGAGCGAACGGTTTCGCCTTCGGGAATTTCATCCAGCGAGTCGTACCAGGTGTTTGTGGTGGTACTATCCGCCGAGGTGTCCAAATCTGCCTCGCCCACGTCGCCGCTGGTCGAATACTGGATTTTGTAATGATCACCCTCAGTCAGCGTGGTCGCTGTGCCGTCAGACTCTGTGACCGTCACCGTGAAGTTCGCGGGGTTAGCCAGCAGGACCGTGTACTCGCTCCTACGGACGGCGCTGGTCAGGGTCATGGTGTCGCCCTCTTCGGGGAGGTTATCCAACAGAACCAGTTCGTCCATCGCCTCGTTGCCGTTGCCGACTGTCAGCGTGTAACGGATGGCGCTGTCGGTGCTGCTGGCGGTGATGCTGGCGTCCTTCGAGCCGGAAGTCGCCGTGTTGGTGGTGGCTTCGCCGTCGCTGTCCAGCTCCGTGACGGACTTGGAGGATGTGGTGCTGTAGCCGTAGGACACCGCTATAGAGGCTTCGTCCACCACCGCGTGGCGTGCGCCTACGATCTCATCGCCGTCGTCGGGCATGATCTCGACACCGTTGCCAATATAGTTGGTTTCAAAGGTCTGGCTCGGCAGCACATAGGCCGTGTTGGTGATCACGCCGTTGTAGTTATAGTCGCTGTCGGAGGTGGCCTGGATGCTCAGCACGCCATAGCCGCCGGAGGGCAGGGCGTAGGCTCGCTTTTCTCTGACTTCTGTATCGGTAGCATTCCCGCTAGAGTCAGTAACGCTAACAGTACCAAAACCAATGCACAACACCAGGTTTCCATCGGAATCCGTCCAGGCCTTCATCGCCACTACATACTTTGCACTATTACTGGATTTAACGGTGTAGGCATATACATAGGTCCACTCATCCTCAGACAAAGTGACGGTTGGTTGCGAAGTGCCAGTAGCCTTGCTATATCCGTAAATTTTGCATACGCCTTCAGACCCCGACAGGGTGCCGATCGTGTACTTTGTGGAGTTGCCCGCCGAATCGTACACAGTGTAGCTGAGTTCGCCGGTGAAATAGTACGGGTTTTGGATCACGTCGTAGACGTAATACCCTGCCATGGTGCTCTCGCCGTCGTTGGTCACCTTCACCGACCAGGTAAGGGTCTCACTGGACCCGGCGGAGTCGCTGCTGGTTGTCTTTTCGATGCCCGGCTTGATGCCGAGGCGGGAGACCGTCACGGTGGAGGCCAGCCAGTCGTCTCCTTCTCCGGTCATGCCGCTGTCCGCCGCCGTGGCCGCCGACCACAGGTAGGCTTCGCCGTCGTTCCGGTTATAGTCGGTATCCCAACTGACGGTTTTCGCGGACACCTCGTCGCTCAGGGACACGCCGCCGCCGCTGTAATCATAGAACGGCATGGCGATGGTGTTGGTCTCGGTGTCGCTGGTGCTGGCATAGGCGTTGGTCCAGACATAGTAGGTGAACACAGCCGCCTGGCCCGGCTCCAGGTAATACCGCTCATAGTCGGAGGAATAACCCAGGTTGCCGCCGCTGAGGTCGAAGCTCACCTTGTTCGCGGTGGAATCATAGGTCGCCGTCACGTCAAAGGCCACGCAGGTCAGCTCGTTGCCCTCGCTGTCCGTCACCGTCAGGTCGGTGGTGTATGCCGCCGCCCTGGCGCTGGTGCTGTAGGTGAACCCGTCCGGCAGAACGTCCTCCAGGGTGTTCAGGTAGAGGTTGACCGGCCCCTCGTTGTACAGCACCACATAATACTGCACATAGCCGTACCTGCCAGCGGAGTCATTGGTGTAGTACCACAGGCCGTCCTCGTCGGTGGTGGCGGAGTAGGTCACAGACGAAGTCGTAGAGGTCTTGGAGGAGGCCAGACCGGTCTCCAGCACGCCCTTATACAGGCTGGCCTTAGTCTCCACGGTGATGCCGTGGGAGACCTGGGATTCCAGGCCCAACACATGCAGGGTGTTGGTCAGGTCGGTGGACAGGTTGGCGTCCGTGAAAGCGTCCCACGCTTCCTCCGTTTCCGGATAGGTCAGCGTCACGTAGAAGTACACGGTACCCGTGAAGGTCAGCGTCAGGTCGTCGTTCCACACCAGATAGCACTGGGTGTCGGCGGTTTCAATGTCCTCGGTGCTGGGGTCGTCGTTGGTGATGGACCAGTTCATCTGCCAGCCGCTCAGGTCGGTTTCCGTAACACCCGCGCTGTCTGTCACGATGGTCACTGTGATATCGTCCGCCGTCCAGGGGTCGCCCGACGCGTTGGCGGGCAGCGCGTCATAGATGTCAGCGCCGGTAATCCTGACCGGAATGTCGTTGTTGTTTTCCAGCTCCAGGCGATAGGTGACCTTCGTTCCGGCTTCGCTGAGGATGGTGCGGCTGGTGATCTCGTCCTCATCAGAGGTTTCGCCCCTGCTGGTCACGATCTGCTTCTCGATGGTCAGCACTTTGCCGTCTGTGATAGTCTTAGCATAGAGGCGGTGGGTCTCGTGGTCGTTCAGCCAGACTCGGTTTGTCAGGGAGAAGCCCGCCTCGTCGTCGTCAGCGTCGGCGTCAATGACCGCCAGATAATGGATGTTCGTTGTGCTGTTGCCGGAAACGTTCAGGTAGCAGTAGATCATGGTGCCTTCGTCGCTTACCACGACCTTATCCGCCACAGTGGTGCCGTAGATGGTGACGTTTTCATAGGTACCTTCGGTCAGGCGATAGTACTCGACGTCGTCCACGGTCTCCGTTGCCAGGCCCAGGTCTGCCAACTGCGTGTTGCTCTCCACCGGCACCAGCAGCACCAGCCCGGCGGCCATCTTATCCACCAACGGCAGTCCCTCATAGCTGGCGGTGCCCTCGTGCTTTACCGTCACGGTATATTCCACGATATCGCCGTCGGTTGCACTGTCGTTGTCTTTCAAGGTCTCGCCATCGCGGGAAACGGTCAGGTACTTCACGAGGGAGAAGTCTCGGTAAACATTACCTGTAACCGTGTCAGTCCCCAACTTTGTTGCGCTGGAACCCTCCGTGTCGTAGTCCTCGCCGTAAGCAGTGACAGCGTTCAGATTTTGTGTTCCCAAATCTACCTTGCTGCTGTCGATGGTGGCGGTGTCCTGGTCAATACCAAAGTATTGGTCAACCTCCAGCCTCATGAAGGTGTCCTTGACGGTGGCGGTGTAGCTATAGGTCAGGCTCGTGTTGCCCACCAGGACGTAATCCTCGCCCAGGTCCCACAGCAGGGTATAGGTCACGTCGTTGGTCACGAAGTAACCGATGCCGTTCAGCGCCGCGGAGATCGAGGTGTAGGTATTACCGGTTCCGATGGTGTAGGTCTCCGTTGAGCCGTTACTATAGGTCACGGTCATTTTCAGGTCGTCGCCGTCCCACGCAAAGGCAATGGTCACGCCTGTGGCCGCTACGGTATCGCTGCACTCCAGTGTACCGGTGGCCGTGCCGTCGTCATAGTACCCCTGCTCACCGTAATAGACAGTGTCGGTGCCCTCCATCTGCTGGTCGATGGTGGCGGAGCCGCCGTCGGTGGTCGTCACCGTGTCGCTGACGACTTCATACAGGGTTGCATGGTTCAGGGTGATGGTCAGGCTCTTGTCGTCGTTCAGGAGGCTTTCCATCTCGTCCGGCTCCAGATAGAGCCATTCGCCCAGGGTGTCCTCGATGTATTGCAGCCCGTTATAAGCCAGCGCCTCCTTGTTCTGCGCCGTGATGGTGTAGGTATAGGAGGAACCCATGTAATAAGTTCCCGTGTCAGGGGTCTTATCCAGCGTCAGCTTCCCCTGGCTCAGCGTCGCGGCGGTGCTTGCTGCGGCAGTGGACTCCTGCGTCTCATCCGAGTAGTTGAAGGAATACTCCGCATCGATCGTGTTATTGAACTTATAAGTCACACTTGTCAGACTGTCAGCATCTCCCGTGAACTTAATCACTTCGTCGCCGTAGGTCACGGTCATGATGCCGGTGTTGATGTCGCTCGTTGTAGAGGTCTGCTTCACGCTCCAGGTCATCGTGATGCTGTTGTCTTCGTTCACCGTTATGGCGAGGTTGCTCATATAGCTGGCCATTCCGGCGGAGAAGGTGCAGAGGGTATAATCCTCACCGTCTATGATCACATGGACGACCTTGCTGCTGGTGATATACCAGTTTCCGGCATTGATGGCGTCCACCAGTCCGTCCCGCCAGGAAAGGTCCTCCGGCAGCGTCATCGTGTCGCTGTACGTAGCCGAAGACACATAGTCCCGGCCAGTGGAGCTGTGGCCGTTTGTTTTGTTGTTTCGGATCGTGAATTTCAGCCCGGTCAGGTAAACGCCTGCATCATCCGCGTTGTAGATGAAGGAGGCAGTGCTGCCGGTCTTAACGAGGGAATAGGTTTCCGGCTCCGTGGTCCAGGTGATCTTCTGGACGTCGTACGCGTCGTTGGCCGGGGTGCCGTCGGAACTGGCCTCGTCCGTGTTCTCGATCTCCGCGAAGATCAGCGCGTCGCCGCCCTCGGTGCCGTTGGTATAGGTGGTCGCAAAGGTGAACTCAAGGGTCGCGCCGGCTTCCAGGTCACCAAACTCCAGGTAATAGAAGCCATCCACACCCTCCACCTGGTACAGCGTGACGCTAAACGACGTGCCGCCGGTGGTGAAGGTCTTTGTATCCCCAACGGTCCAGGTTGTGGTGGTTCCGCTGCTGTCGCTGGCACGGATCACGCCGCCGTCGTTGTCGAACTGGATGTAAACGCGGCAGGTCTCTTCCGACAGGTCGGCGCTCTTGCTCTCCAGGCGGACTGTGGTGAAGGCGTACTCGCCCGTCAGGTAATCATAGTCAACGTCACCGCTGCTGTTTTTCGTCTGATTGATGGTCAGGGTGACCTCGTTGCCGTCGTCGTCCGTATCCGTGACCACAATGGCGTCCTCTGTCACCGTGGTGTCCAGGTCCGTCAGGGCGGTCTGGTAGAAAACGGTGTAGTCGGTCACGCCCAGCAGCGACATCGCGCCGGAGAGGGTGGTCTCGTCGTTGACGTCGGCCAGTTCAGAGCTGCGGGCAAAGGCGTAAGAGCCAAAGCTGATGCCGCTGGTTTTGTTGAACGTTACGCTCTCCAGTCCGCTGAGGTAGAAAGCATATTCCCCAATGCTGGTCATTGTGGACGGAACGGTGATGCTGGTCAGGCTGTCCGTATGATAGAAGGCGTAGTCGTAGATATTGATCAGCTTTTCCGGCAGGGTCAAATTAGCCAGAGCTGTGCAGTTATAGAAGGCATACGCTCCGATGGTGTACAGATTGGTCGGCAGGTTCACGGTGGTCAGGCTCGTGCAGCCATAGAAGGTGTACGCCGCGATGTTGGTCACGCCGCTGGGGATGTCGATCTCCGTCAGAGCGGAGCAGTTATAGAAGGCGTAGGTACCCAAGGTCTTCAGGCTGGTGGGCAGGTCGATGCTGGCCAAAGAGATGCAGCCGTAGAAGGCTTCGCTGCCGATGCTGGTCACGGTGTTCGGGAGATTGATGCTGGTCAGGGAGGAGCATCCCTTGAAGGTGCTGGCATTGATGGTGGTCAGCTTGCTGCCATCAGCGAATGTCACAGACCGCAGACCGGTACACTGATTGAACGCCGAGGAGCCAATGCTCGTCACGCTGGCGGGAATGGTAATGCTGTTCAGGGCGTAGCAGGCGGCGAACGCGCTGCTGCCAATGCTGGTCAACGTGTCCGGCAGTTCAATGCTGTTCAGGAGATAACAGAGGTTGAACGCGGAATCGCCGATGGTCGTCAGCTTGCTGCCCTCTTCGAAAGCCACGGAGGTCAGCTTCGAGCAGGAGTAAAACGCATGATCGCTGATGGTGGTCACGCTGGCGGGAATAGTAACGTCGGTCAGGACTGAGCACATGGCGAAGGCATAGCTTCCAATGGTCTCCAGGTTTTCGGGAAGTTCAATGCTCACCAGCTTATCGCACTGATAGAAGGCACGTTCGCCGATGGTGGTCACGCTGTCCGGCAGCTCGACGGTGGTCAGGCCCTCGCAGTCATAAAAGGCCTGGTACCCAATCTCCGTCAGGGAGCTTTCTTCGTCAAAAATGATCGTTGTAATGGTGTTGGGAATATTTTCGTTGGTCGCGCCGATAAACGCATACGCACCGATATAGGTGATGCCGGAGCCGATCTCCAGAGTGGTGACGACCGGGTCGCCGTTCTTGCCCAGATAGGTCTGCCAGGGTTCCGCAGCCGCGCTGGCATAGTCGCACATGGCGCCTTCGCCGTCGATGACCAGCGTTCCGTCAGAGTACACCGTCCAGGTCACGCTGCCGTCGCCCGCTGCGCTACAGTCGCCGGTTTCGACCACGGTGGCGTCCTCCGCGACCGTCAGCGCGTAGGTGGAGAAGTGCTCCGCGTCAAAGACAACGCTGCCGTCCTTGGATTGGGACCCGATTTTTTCCGCATCGCCCTCATCGGGGACATAATACACATCGTTGCTGCCGCTGATCTCGTCAGACTGGATGGTCACGGAGATGGTGTCGTCCTCCGGCTCGAACTCAGTGCCATCGGCGGTATAGATGGAGATGTCGTACGCCATCAGGACCGTCTTGCCCTCGATATCCACGTCCACAGGCTTCGCCTTGACCGTCGCGCCCTCCGGCAGCAGTCCGCTCAGGGTGATGGTCGTGTCGCCGTTCTTCACGGTCAGGGTCTGCTGGGTGAGATCAGAAGCGCTCTCTGTCGTCTCGGTTTTGGTGGTGCTGGAGGTCTCTCCCTCCTGCTCCGGAGTCTCCGGCAGCGCGCCATAGCCGATGATGGTGCTGTCGGTGAGCTTATAGTCGTTTTTCTCCACCTCGTCGTTGCTGTCGCCCTCGACGGCGGTCAGCTTCTCCTCGGTCACGTCGGTCACAACGCCCACATGGTCGGCTTTGCCGTCCTTGTCGGTGTCGAAGAACACCAGGTCGCCGGCGACGGGGGTATAATCATCGGTCTCATAGAGATCCAGTTTGTCCAGCGCCGCAGTCCAGGCGTACGCGCCGCTGGCCTGGGGGAACTCGTCCTCGTCCACGCCCGCGTAATACAGGCAGAAGGAGGCAAACATAGCGTCCCAGTCACCGTACTCGTTGCCGTACCACTCGCCGTACCGGGTGTAGCCCTTACGGGTGGTGCCGTCCTCGTCCAGGGTATAATTCTCGGTACTCTCGGTGTAACCGACCTGGCTCTCCGCAATGGCGGCCACGTCCGTTGCCCAGTCGCCGGTCAGGTCGTCAGGCAGGGTGGCCTCCCAGTCAGAGGCGGTCTCCACGTCGGCAGTGATGTCGGTCAGGCACTCCACCGTGTGGGTGTGCTCCTCCTTGCCGCAGACCAACTGCTCCTCATAGCAGTCCTCGGTGTGGGTGTGCCCCACGCTCTCCTCTTTGCCGCAGGTGAGGTTGCCCTCCTCGTCGTAGCAGGATTCGTCGTGGGTATGCCCTTCGCTCTCCTCCTTGCCGCAGACCAGGACCTTTTCATAGCAGCCCTCGGTGTGGGTATGCTCCTCCAGACCACAGTAAGTCTCGTTGGTCATGGCAATACCGGTGGAATGTAGCTCCCAGGTGACGCTCGTCGTCACAACCAGCGCAAGGGCCAGCAGCATCGCCAGCGCCCGACGGCTCTTACGGCGTTCCTCCAGGAATTTTCGCACGTAAGAATTTACGATGTTCTTCATAACTGCACCTCTACTTTCCTTTGCGAGGGAGAACCGTTTCAGGGGTCTGACCCTCAAGTTTTCGCTTTCCTGCTCACTCTGTCCGGCTGCACCGGACGGTCACTCGGGTTTGACCGCCGATGGTACAGGTGAACAGGGTCAGATCCCATTCGCCAGAACTCTGGCTCACCATTTCCTCCACGTCCGTAGGCTGGAGGATGTAGACCTCCTCCACCTGATAGTTGAATACGTTGTCATCCACATCTGTGAATGTTATCTCGTCTCCGGCCTCCAGATATTTCAGGTTGCCGAAGTGCCGTTCGTAGTTGTGACCGCAGATGATGAGGTCGTCCGTCCACACGCTGCCGGTGTACCGTCCCGGGGCGATTTTCAGTCCCGGATAGCTCCACTCGCTCATCACGGGCAGCTCCAGCCCGTAGCTGGGGATGGACAGGGTGCCGATGTACAGGTATCCGTCGATCTCGATGGTTCTCATCACGCCGTCCTCAGGTATGCTGTTGTCAGCTTCCTCTGCCTCTTCCAGCGCGTCCTGGATGTCCGCCACCGACTGCCCGGCCCGCCAGTTGTCCCAGCGGTTGTAGCCCAGCAGTCCCACGGCGCCCAATAGCAGCAGCACACCCAGCATCATCAGGAGGTTGCCGATTTTACTTCGCATACTCCGTGCGCTTCCTGTCGCTGCGGGTCAGATACCACCCCACGAGGAACAGCACCGTGCCGCTGACCCCAAGCACCAGGATGGGCCAGTTCAACTGACCGGTCTGGGGCAGGGTGTCGGTTGTCGTTGTGGTGGTGGTCGTGGTGGATTTGTCCGGCTCCGGTTCCTCCGATTCGTCCGGTTCCGGCTCCTCCGGCTCCACGGGTGTCACTGCGCCCACCTTGGGGCTGGCGTCCACGTCATAGGCCCACGCGCCGTCCTCTTCCAGAGGAACGGTGACCACAAAAGGAGAAATGATCTCATAACTGTCGGATTCCGTGGTCTGCACCACCAGATACAGGCCCAGCTCCAGCCCGCCGAAGCTGACCGTTCCGCTGGAACCGATGCTCAGCGTAGTGCCGGAAACGCCCTCACTGGCCACGTAGTCCGCCAGCGTTTCCGCCAGGGAGGTATCCTCCACGTCCAGCGCCGCGCCGCAGCCAGAGAACGCATCTGTATACGCATAGGCCATGTTTCCGTCGTCCAGGGTCAGGGTCGCCACCTGGTAGAGGGTCACGGCTCCGCCCGAGACGGCGACCCCGTCGCCGTCTGCCAGGGTCAGGGTAACGGAACCGCTCCGGCTCAGGTCCAGCGACGTGGTATCCGCCCCGTAAGCGGCCATCGCCATGCCACAGGCCAAAACCAGCGCCAGCAGCATCGCCAGGCCGCGTCCGGCTGTTCTTCTGATGGTTTTCATTGGGAATCCTCCTTTAAACGCGTTATCGTTGGCTCTTCTCGCTCTTCTTCGTATCTTTCCGTCTGCTGCTGACGATGAGCCAGATCAGCAGGATGAGCAGCAGCGGAGCCGCCAGGGCTGCCGCCACCAGGATGGTGTCGATCTCATACGCTTCGGCGGTGACACGGATGTGGGCGCTGTCCTCGTTGCTGACGCGCACGCCCCGCACCAGCAGCCGGTGGGTGTTGATGCCGTAGGGGGTACAGGTCATCAACGTGCAATAGTCTTTTCCGTCCTCGATGTACAGGTTCTCCAGCTCGTCCGGCAGGACGATGGCGATCTGGTCCACCTCGTAGGTGTACACCTGATCCAGCACGGTCAGATAGAAGGTGTCCCCCTCCTCCAACTGATCCAGGTTGGTGAACAGCAGGGCGCTGGGCAGGCCCCGGTGGGCCGAGATGACGCAGTGGGTGCTTGCTCCGCCCACGGGGAGGCTGGTCCCCTCCAGGTGGCCCGCGCCGACTTGCAGCACACTGGTACTGGTGCCGTGGTAGATGGGCAGCTCCACGTTGATCTTCTCGATGGTGATATAGCCCATGATACCGTTGCCGGTGATGTCCAGCAGGTCCCAATAGCCCTCGTCCACCAGCTCGCTGTTCGAGATGGTGCTGGCGGAGCCGTATGCGGCCAGCTTCTGGTTGTACGCATCCGCCGCCTCGCGCAGAGCGGCATAATCCGCCTCGTCCAGTTCGGTCACAGCCTCATCGTAGGCTGCCACCGCACGGGAGGCGACCTTTTGGTTCCACCAGTTGCTCACTGATGGATAGAGCAGGAGCGCCATGCCAACCAGGAATACCACCACCAAAATGACGGTTCCGGTGCGGCCACTGAGACGGGGCCTGCTCCGTTTGGTTTTTTGGGCGCTTTTTGCCACGGTTTTCTCCTCTATTCGTTGGAACTCCCGGGCGTTGTTCGCTCCTTGCCGCCTGTTCCGGAGAACAGACCGCAAGCAACGAATAACGGGGGTCCCCCGCCCCTCCGCCGCAAGGCGGAGGGGAAGGGGTTTGCTTGGGGTTTGCATCAGCGGCGAACCGCTGAACGCGAACCACTTAACTTATTCAGCCATGCGCTTCTTGGTGATGAGCAGGATCACAGCGCCAGCAGCCAGCACGCCGCCGACCACATAGAACAGGGTGGTGCCCATGCCGCCGGTGGAGGGCAGGGAGGAACCGGCCTTGTTCACGACCTTAGTGGAGGTCGTTTCGATCTCGATGCTCTCGGTCACCACGGTAGTGCCTTCCTCGGAAGTGGCAGTGGAGGTGTCAACCAGCTTGTACAGGCCCTCGGTGTACTCCTCAGGCTTCTCGGTCTCCACGAAGGTGCCGTCTTCGTCCTTGGTGTAAACAGTGCCGGTGTAATCCGCGAACTCGTCCTCAGTGATGGCGTCGAACGTACGGGTCACAGTAGAGCTGCTCTTGTAGGTCGTCGCGGTGGAGGAGGTCATGGTCGCCTTCAGGGTCACGGAATCCGTCAGCAAGGTGTAGCCGCTGGGCGCCTTGACCTCGGTGAGGGTGTAGGTGCCAATGTCAACGCCCTTGATGATGATCTGGCCGTCGGAGTTGCTGGTGAACTCCTTCGTTGCGCCAGCGACCGTGCTATCGGAGGTGTAGTTGTACACGCCGTCCACATCGGTGGGCACCGCATAGATGTCGTTCTCGCCAGCGTCCACGAAGGAGAACACAGCGCCAGCCAGGGCGTTGCCGTTTTCATCGACCTTGTCGACGCCCAGAGCATAGGTGTAGGTCACGGTGGTGATCTCTTCCTCTTCGTGATTCAGATCGCTGCCGGAGGGATAGGTCGGGTTCTCAGGATCGGGCTCGTAAGGAGGCTCGTCAGGATTGTTGTCGCCCACCACGGAGTAGTCATAGATGGCGCGGTTCCAGTTGCCGTCGCTGCCGATGACCGCGTCCTCGTTGATGGTGGCGGTGTAGGTCAGGTGCAGCTCGCAGTTGGGATAGTAGGCTTCGCCGGTATCAGGGTCCGCCCAGGCGATCTTGGCTTCGATGATGGTGTAGCCGTCCTCGTCCACATAGGTGAACAGGAAGCTGCCGTAACCGTCGTCGATGGTGTAGTATTTTACGCCATTGTCCAGCTCCGCAGTCTTATCTGCATCATAGGTGACAGTATAGGTGTTGTTATAGATGCTCACGGTGAAGCTGTCGTCGTTCAGGGTGAGACCGGGGTCCATCTGGTCGTAGATGTAGTAATAAGCGACCTGGTCGTTGTAGGTGTTCTCATCACGGCCCTCGTCCTCAACGAGGTTCACGGCGTCGATGCTGACGTCGAACTTGACGGTGTCGCCAAACGCGCCGGTGGAGACGTGGGTCTCGGTGCCGTCGTCATTGACGATGACCTTACCGAAGTCCTCATCCTCAGGCTCGTCCGGCTCGTCCTCGTCCTCGGTGGGGTTCTTCACGACGTTGGTCTCGTAGAAGTTCTCGCCGTCAAAGCTGTAATCAGCGGTGTTCACGATGGTGTTGTCGGTGATGGACAGGGCCGCCTCGGTGACTTCCACCTGGAAGTAGACGGTCACGGTGGCGCCAGCCGCCAGGTCATCGACGAACCAGGTGATGGTGCCGTCAGAGGCAACGGTGATGGTGGTCTGCTCGCTGAGGGTGCTGGTGGCGCTGCCAGCCACATAGACGGTGCCAGCAGGAGGCGCGTCCTCGATGGTCAGGTCAACAGACGCCTCTTCCTCGGTGTTTTCATAAGTGATGGTGTAGGTCAGGATCTGGCCGACGGAAACGGTGTTGCCGTCGATGGAGCCCTGGGTATTTTCGTCGTCAGGATCATAAGTATCGGCCTTGACGTCCTTGACAGGCTTGTCAGGCTCGTCGTCCACAGGGTTCTCCACCTCGTTGGTCTTGAGCCAATAGGTGTTCTCGCCCAGGGTCACCTTCATGTCAGCTTCGTTGACGATGGTCCAGTCTTCCAGCTCATACGCGTCTTCGGTGACTTCCACCTGGAAGGTGGCGACCACGGTGTAGAGGTAGGGCAGGGTATCGACCGTCCAGGTCAGGAGGCCGTTCTCGCCCTCATCATCGGTAGCGGTGCTGAGTTCGGCGGTAACGTCGTTCCCTTCCTCGTCGAGGACCTGGATGGCGATGGACTCATCCACATAGATCGTCCCATCGGGAGCATAATCATAGATCTCGACGTCGGTCAGGGTCTGACCCACACCTTCGATGTTGGCGGTGTTGGTGTAGCTGATGGAGTAGGTCAGGATCTGGCCAACTTCAACCTCTTCAGTGTTGATGCTTCTGGTCTGCGCCTCGTTCAGAACGTCCTTCGAAGGCTCGTCAGGCTCCGGCTCCTCCGGTTCGTTGTCCCAGTCGGGAGTGGACTCGTTCTTGTCAACGATCTCAGCGTCGGGGTTCGTGGTGGACAGAGTCACCGCAGAGCCGAGGGTGCTGGTCACGAAGTAGTAGCCATAGGCCAGGTTTTCGATGACCTCAGTGGAAGAATCGGCTACCACAGTGGCAACTTCGCTCGCGCCGGGGAAGGTGCAATAGGTGGTTTTGCCCACCTGGAGGACGTAGCTCTTAACGAAATCAATGACATCTCCATCAGACACGCCGTCTTTCAACGTCACCTGATAGGTGCCGTCGGCCAGAGCGGTGAAGGTAAAGACGTTGTCGTCTTCCTCTTCCAGAGCTGCCTTCTGAGCCGCAGTCGCAACATAAGTCGTCTGGGTGACGGTGTTGCCGTCGTCTGTGGTTGTGGTGCTATAGGTCGCGTCAAAGAGCTTATACACATGGTAGGTCTCGCCAATGTTTGCATTGGTGATGGTGATGGTACCAGTGTCATCAGCCGCAAACGCGGTGCAGGTCATGCTGAACGCAAAAATCAACGCCAGCAGGAAACTGCCCAGTTTTTTCAACTTGGTCATACATACTTCTCCTTTTCATAGTGGATTTGAAGATAGGGATGGATAGGAACAGGGTGGGATTGCGTCAAAAGGGCGTTGGCCTTTTTGGACTGACGATCTATATACAAAGCGCATAGGCGGCGGCAGATGCGCCGCCGGGACGCGCGTTGTCTTTGGAAGTGGGGTCAGTTGATGAGGGACAAATGGTTCAGCGGCCAGACGCGCAGCACCACTTTGCCCACGATCTGGTCTGTTTCGATGCAGCCGATGGCGGTGCTGCGGGAGTCGATGGAGGTGGTGCGGTTGTCTCCCATGACAAAATAGCGGTTATCCGGCACCTGATACGGATATTCTCTATCTGTCTCACCAATTGATTTTTCCGTCACATAAGGCTCGTCCAGCAGTGTGCCGTTGACGAACACGTTGCCCTCTGCGTCGATGTCCACCACGTCGCCCGGCCCGGCGATGACCCGCTTGAGCAGCAGCTTGTTCTGGTAATAGAACCCTAACAGGTCGCCGGTTTCGAAGTCGTCGGTCTTGACCAGGACGATGATATCGCCGTCCTCCAGAGTCGGCTCCATGCTGGTACCGGAGACTTGCAGCACCGGCAGGAACATGGTAGCGACGAGCACGGCCGCCGCCGCCACCACCACCAGGGCGTAGATGGTGGTCCGCAGGGTCTGGCGGTATCGCTTTTGGTGTTGTAGTCGTTCCCGCTCGGCGGCCACTTCCTCCGCGCTGGGGATGCTGGCCATCTTGGGGATGTTTTGCTTCATACGCGGGTCCTTTCCGCAGTCAGACCTCCTGACTGCTCCTGCTCCGGGAAAAGCTGCTGGCAACGCCAGTCGATGTTCCCTCGTGCATTTCCTCCGCTGCGGTGCGCCCGGGCGGGCTTCTCTTCGTCGTGGACGGGACAGCCGACAGCGCCGGGCAGCGCAGCCTCGTTTGTCCTGTGGTCATGTCCCGAAGTATTTTTTCTAAGACTAATTATAATATGTATCAAAACATATCGAATCCTACTCAAACTCATCATGATAAATCGGTTCAAGCCTACACTATTGGTGTTGTACCTCTTTTTTCCTGCCAAGTCAATCTCCTTTTAGGCAATTTTTACATAAATTAATGAAGGTCTCCGGGAATCGGTTTGACAAAGGCGGCAAAAAATAGAAAAACAGTTGGCAAAATCCCAGTCGGGTTTTCCCCTTCGCATCCCTGGCCTCAGCCCCGGTGAGCCGCGGGGAACACCGCCGCAGAAAATGCTTCAAAAGCCTAAGTTAAAAAGTGGAAGAGTGGGATGTGCAGATATCATCGGTCAAGCGAGCAGTGGACGCATACGGAAACCGCCTGAACTGGAAGCGCAGAAAGGAAAATCCCGGCAAACACGGAGGCTTGCCGGGATTTTGGATAAAATATGTTGTTTTTATTCAAAAGGGTATCGGACACGGTATTGCCTGGAACGGCTGCCGCCTGGCCGCTGTGTTTTGTTGCGCTTACGCCTGGATCTCCGTCCCGTTCAGGGTGAGAGTGACGGGCTTAGTGCCGGTCAGATTCTCCACCACCACATTCTCTTTGGTGACGGTGACCTGGAGCTTCTGGCCCTGCCACATGAGGGTGAATTGCAGCTTGTCCCAGCCTTTGGGCAGCTTCGGCTCGATGCGCAGCTTGCCATTGAGCATCCGCACGCCGCCGAAGCCGTAGACCGCGCACTGCCACACACCGCCGAAGCTGGCCGCGTGGATGCCCGCGTCAGAGGTGCCCATGTACGGCCCCAGGTCGATGGTGGCCGCCTTGCGGAACAGGTCATAGGCCATCTCCAGCTCGCCCATATCTGCCGCCTGGACGCTGTGGGTGGAAAGGGACAGGGAACTGTCGTGGAGGGTGCGTGCCTCGTAATAGGCCCAGCTCGCCCGCTTGACCTCCGGCGGGAACTCATCTTCCAGCAGGTAGAACAACACGAGGCAGTCCGCCTGCTTGCAGACCTGGATGCCCTGAATCTGCTCCAGGTTGTAGTCCTTCATGATGCCGGCCACGAAGTCCTGTTCCTTGTACTTGGTCAGGTCGATCTCCTTGCCCTGCATGAACCGGTCATCCATGGGCAGGATGTTCTCTTCTGTGGGCTGGGGCAGGTAGATGTTGGCCGCGCCGTCTACCCACTGGGGATAGGCTTCCGCCAGGTTCAGCTTTTCATTCAGCCGCTGGAACAGCTCCGGCCTCTCCGCTTTCAGCTCATCGTGGTACTCGATGGCCTTGTTCAGGTTCCACCGTGCCATGTAGTTGGTGAAAGCGTTGTCGTTCACGTGCTCGTGGTACTCATCGGGGCCGACCACATCGTTGATGTGGTATAGGCCGTCCTCGCTGCCGTCAAGCGGCACTTCTGCCCTTGACGGCAATGGCCAATTCCTCTTTAGCGCAAATGCAGAGAGCGATGGCCCCTTCGGGGCCATGCGAATCGCAGTGGGACAGGCGGCCATCGGCCACAGCGTCGAGGATATAGGAGATGTCCTCCCGGATGTCGGTACCGAAGCAGAGCATGTCGCACCCGGCGGCGATGCTGTGAGGGATGGCCTCCCGGCGGGGCATGGTCATGGTATAGCCGCCCATGATGGAAGCGCTGGCCGAATGGCCATTTCCTCTTTAGCGCAAATGCAGGCAGGGAGCGC
>JAJQCW010000064.1 GCA_021202515.1 Clostridiales bacterium
GCGCATATGGGGACCCGGCCAAAGCCCAGCGAAGCGGGTTTGGCTGGGAGAGGAGGAGCAACGGAATGGATGAGCTTTCGGCTTTAGCCGGAAGCGAAGGATATGAAGTCTGCTCCGACGATGTGCGCTGCTGGGGCCGCATTTTCGACCAAAATCCGTGATTTTGGTCGAGAGCCTGTCGTTTTTCGACAGGCTCAAGCGGCGCTTCTTACGCGAAGCGCCGCTTGGCAGGGTTATTTTCGCTTGTCAGTCCAGGTTCATCTGGCAGTAGGCCGCATCCCTGTCCAGGGAGCTGACCAGCAGCCCCAGGGCGTTGTCGGGATACCCGGCGTCGGTCAGGGCCTGGGACAGAGCCTCGGCGTCGTCCGTGTCGGCCTCCACCCACAGCCGTCCGCCCAACTGGAGCATATTCTCCAGGGTCTGGCCGGTGACGGCGTCCGCGCCGCCGGTGATGGCGTCGGTGGTGGTGATGACGGAGACGATGGTGTCGGTCCCCTCCACGGCCTCGGCCAGCTTCGCATAGAAGGCGCTGATGGTGGCCTCGAAGGTATCCGGGTCGTAGCAGTCTGCGCTGAGGGAATCGGCGTCGCCGGTGGTGGGATAGGCCGCGTTGTTCAACACGACCTCGTCGTAGCCCATGGCCGCCAGCTCCTGCACCATGCCCACGATGTAGTCCTGGAACTCCTCGTTGGCGGGGTCGGCCCAAGTGCAGTCCTCGCCGTCGTACCAGGCGTCGCCGTCCGCGTCGTAGAGCTGGTAGTCCGCCGAATCCCCGGCGCTGCCGTCCTGGAAGCAGTCCACATAAGCCAGGGTGTAGTAGTCACTCTCGTTCAGCTCCGCGATGGTGTCCGTGATGGTCGCGCTCTTGGATTCACTGCAAGAGGCGTTGAACACGGCGGAGAGGTCCAGGCTGGAGGCGTAGTTCAGCGCGCCGCTGGACTCCTTTAAATAGAGCATAATGCCGTTGGCGCTGACGTTCTTCAGGTCGCCCTCTGCGTAACCGGCGGTCACGTCGCCGATGGAGACGTGCTGAACCAGCAGGCCGCCGGTCAGGGCCTCAGGCCGGGTGACCGTTTCCTCATCCGGTTCGCTCTGGGTGCTTTCGTCCCCAGAGGTTTCGCTGTCGTCCTGGATGCTGGCGTCGGCCTCCGCACTGGCGGAGCCGTCTGCGGCGGAGCTTTCCTCATCGGGGGTCAGGGAGACGTCGCCGCTGTTGTCCTTAGCGGCGAACAGGTTGGCGAAGAAGTTCCAGATGCGCTGGAAGAAGCCCACCTGCTCCTCGTCCTGGCCGCTTTCCGCACTGGTGTCGGCGTCTGCGTCGTTGTTCTCGTCCGCAACCTCGCTGGTATCCCCGCTGGACGCTGCGCCGTCGCTGGCGTCGGTCTCCTGCTCCTCGTCCACAGGCTCGGTTTCCTCCTCAGTGGGTTGGGTGGAAGCGCTGGCGTCTGCGCTGGCATCCGCGCTGATCTCGGCGGCGTCGGCAGACTGGTCGCCGTCCTCCTCGGTGATGAGAAGGCCGTCGTTGTTGTTGTCGCCGTTGCCGTCATCGTCGGAAACGCTGGAGGAATTGACCCAGGGCAGCTCCAGGTGGCCGCCGTTGGCGGTGTAGACCATGTACCGCTGGAGCGCCAGGGCGATGCCCCCCAGCACCAGCGCCGCGACCACCAAAATGGTCACGATGACCTTGATGACAAAGGCCGGACCGCCGCCGCCGTAGTAGCGGCTGTAGCCATATTTATCCGTTCTGCGAAAAATCATGGAAAAATCGCCTCATCTCAGGGAACCGCGGCCCCGCCGGAGAGGGAGCGCGATCCGTCAGTCGTTTTCTTTTTTTGCGCGTTCAAACGCCTGCTGCATCAGGTTCAGGCCGTTGATGACCTGGCGCAGCTCGTCCTCGCTCAGGGTATCCATTGACTTGGAAAAGCGGGCGAGCGCATAGTTGTGGGAATCCTCCTGGATCTCCCGGTACTTGTCGGTGACCTCCACAAAAATCACCCGGCGGTCCTGCTCGGAGCGCACCCGACGCAGGAGGCCGGCGTTCTCCAGCCGGTCTACCACGCCGGAAATGGTGCTGTTTGCGCTGCCGGTGGCCTTGGCCAGGGCGCTGATGGGCATGGGTCCGTCGCTGTCCAGCAGGGTGAGCACCAGAGTCTGGGGGAAAGTCAGGTTCTGTTTACCATAATGGCCCCGCAGCTCTTCGGAGACGCGGCGGCTGACCTGCAAATATGCGTGTAAAACCTCATTTGCTGCCTGCATAATCTATCCAACTCCTTATTTTAGTTCACTAAGATTGCGTATGAAACACAAGATAGATAAACTTAGGATACAGGCACAGGATAGAAAAAGTCAACAGGACCGAAAGATTATTCACAGATACTTTACAGATTGGTCAAATTCACTTTAGAAAACAGGAAAATTCCCGGGAATCAACCGAGGAATCGGACAAAAAGCTCTCATTCCAGGAATCCCATTCTGGCAGAGCAGCGGGGAAAAGTCAAGGGGCAAAGAGACGAAAAAAGCAGCAGTTTCAGCGGAGATATGCAGTGGTTCGATACTGGAGGGCCTCCGCCAGGTGGGAAACCTCCAGTTGCTCGGCCCCTGCCAGGTCCGCCACCGTCCGGGCCACACGCAGGATGCGGTCATAGCTGCGGGCGGTCAGGGCCAGCTTTTCGTAAGCCTCCTTCATCAGGGCGGTACACGCCTCGTCCAGGCGGCAGTACTCCCGCAGCTCCGCCTGGCCCATCTGAGCGTTGCAGCGTGGCCCGTCCGGGCCGAAGCGCTGGCGCTGCCGCTGTCGGGCGGCGTTGACCCGCTCCCGGATGGCGGCGGAGGACTCGCCGGGGGACCGGCGGCTCAGCTCGTCGAAGTCCAGGGAGGGCACGTCTACCTTTAAATCGATGCGGTCCAGCAGGGGGCCGGACAGGTGGCTCAGGTACTGGGCCACGCTCTTGGGGGAGCAGGTGCAGCGGCCGGAGGGGTGGCCGTACCAGCCGCACTTGCAGGGGTTCATGGCGCAGATCATCTGGAACTGGCTGGGGTAGGTCACGGAGCCGGAGACCCGGGAGATCTGCACCTCCCCGTCCTCCAGAGGCTGGCGCAGCACCTCCAGGGCGGCGGGCTGAAACTCCGGCAGCTCGTCCAGGAAGAGCACGCCGTGGTGGGCCAGGGATATCTCGCCAGGCCGGGGATAGACGCCGCCTCCGGCCAGGGCGTAGCTGGAAATGGTGTGGTGGGGTGCGCGGAAGGGGCGGCTGGTCAGCAGGGGGTGTTTGTTGTCCAGCAGACCGCAGACCGACCACAACTGGGTGGCCTCCAGCGCCTCCTCCCGGCTCATGTCTGGCAAGATGGAGGGCAGCCGATGGGCCAGCATACTCTTGCCGGAGCCGGGGGACCCCACCATCAGCAGATGGTGGCCTCCGGCGGCGGCGATCTCCAGCGCCCGCTTCACCGGCTCCTGGCCCTTCACGTCGGCAAAATCCGGCAGGGGAGAGGTTTCCGCCTCCGGCTCCCAGGGGCTGGCCGGGGCGATCAGCTTGCGCTGAAAAAGGTGGTCTGCCAATTGGCGCAGGTTCTCCACCGGGTAGACGTTCAGCCCGCCGGCGAGGGTGGCCTCCGGCGCGTTGTCCGCGGGGACGAACAGGCTGTGAACCCCCATCTCCCTGGCGGCGATGGTCATGGGCAGCACGCCCCGCACCGGGCGGATGTCCCCGGAGAGGGAGACCTCTCCCAAGAAGGCCATTTCCTCCGTCGGGGCAGGGAGCTGGCCGCTGGCGGCCAGCACACCCACCAGGATGGGCAAGTCGTAGAGACTGCCCTCCTTCCGGCGGTCGGCGGGGGCCAGGTTCACCGTGATGCGGTGAGCGCCGAAGAGAAAGCCGCTGTTCTGGATGGCGGAGCGGACCCGCTCTCTGGCCTCCTTCACGGCGTTGTCCGGCAGGCCCACCAGGTCGAACCGGGGCAGACCGGAGGAGATGTCGCACTCTACCCGGACCTCGTACCCGGCCACGCCAAACAATCCCAGCGAACGCACAGCGGTAAACATCGGACAGCCCCCCACATTTCAATTTGCAATGTGCAGTTAGCAATTTGCAATTCTGACGATTTCGTTTGCTCAGCCGCGTTTTTAGCGGCTAAAACGAGGAAGTTTCTGTTGAAATTCCACACCTGTCGCATAAAATTGACATCAGACGGCAAGCGCTGTCTCCTTTTCCTTCTCCAAAGGGGAGTGCCGCCGCAAAACAAGAGCGGGAGCAGGTTCCCCGCTCCATTGCACATTGCACATTGCTAATTATTCCGCCGCCGCAGGAGAGGAATCGGGAAAATATCTCTTATCCTTCCCTATCATACCGTTTTATCCGGCAAAAAGCAATCCCAACGTTGGGGAAAATAGTTGGTTAGCGAAAAGTAACTTTTAGAAAAAAGACTGGATATGGTGCCGACTTCTGCCCGCTTTGGTTATTTCACATGACAAACGAGATTTTTCACAAATTTTTATTTACAAATGCCACAAGAACTGTTATGATAAGAGATGTTAGAAAAGGTTGCTCTAATGCTGAGGAATTCTAATTCGTACAAGGAGGAAACAAACATCATGGTAGTTAGAAAACAGAAATCCATGGATGCCAACAACGCCGCCGCATGGGTCTCCTATGCGTTCACCGAGGTTGCCGGCATTTACCCCATCACCCCGTCCAGCCCCATGGCCGACTACGTCGATCAGTGGGCCGCCAACGGCCAGAAGAACATCTTCGGGAACCCTGTCAAGGTCATCGAGATGCAGTCTGAGGCCGGTGCGTCCGGCACCGTTCACGGCTCTCTGGCCGCCGGCGCTCTGACCACCACCTACACCGCCTCCCAGGGCCTGCTGCTGATGATCCCCAACATGTACAAGATCGCCGGTGAGCTGCTGCCCGGCGTGCTGCATGTGGCTGCCCGTGCTCTGACCACCCACGCCCTGAACATCTTCGGCGATCACGAGGACGTTATGGCCTGCCGTCAGACCGGCTTCGCTATGCTGGCCGAGGCCAACCCCCAGGAGGTCATGGACCTGGCGCCTGTGGCGCACCTGGCTGCCATCGAGGGCCGCGTTCCCTTCCTGAACTTCTTCGACGGTTTCCGTACTTCCCACGAGATCCAGAAGCTCTCCGTTTGGGACTATAAGGACCTGGCCGACATGGTCGATATGGACGCTGTCCAGGCGTTCCGCGACCACGCGCTGAACCCCAACCACGGCGTCGTCCGCGGCTCCCACGAGAACGACGACACCTTCTTCCAGCATCGTGAGGCCTGCAACAAGTTCTATGACGCCGTTCCCGCCATCGTTGAGAAGTACATGGACATGATCAACGAGAAGCTGGGCACCGACTACAAGCCCTTCAATTACTACGGCGCTCCTGATGCCGAGAACATCATCATCGCCATCGGCTCCGTCAACGATGTGATGAGCGAGGTCGTGGACTACAAGGTCGCCCGCGGCGAGAAGGTCGGTATGATCAACGTCCACCTCTATCGCCCCTTCGCTGCCGACAAGCTGCTGGCCGCCATCCCTGCCACCTGCAAGAAGATCGCTGTCCTGGACCGCACCAAGGAGCCCGGCGCTCTGGGTGAGCCTCTGTACCTGGACGTGGTCACTGCTCTGGCCAAGGCTGGCAAGAGCGACATCACCGTCATCGGCGGTCGTTACGGCCTGGGTTCCAAGGATACACCTCCTTCCTCCATCTTCGCGGTCTACACCGAGCTGGAGAAGGACGAGCCCAAGGAGCATTTCACCATCGGCATCACCGACGACGTGACCTATCTCTCCCTGCCTGAAGTCCCCGCCCCCAACACCGCCGCGGAAGGCACCGTTGAGGTCAAGTTCTGGGGCCTCGGCGGCGACGGCACCGTGGGCGCCAACAAGAACTCCATCAAGATTATCGGCGACCACACCGACAAGTACGTCCAGGCTTACTTCCAGTATGACTCCAAGAAGACCGGCGGCGTCACCGTCTCCCACCTGCGCTTCGGCGACAAGCCCATCCGCAGCCCCTACTACATCAACAAGGCTGACTTCGTGGCCTGCCACACCCCCGCTTATATCACCAAGCACTTCCCCATCGTCAACGACATCAAGCCCGGCGGCACCTTCCTGGTCAACTGCCAGTGGAGCTTCGAGGAGCTGGAGCAGCAGCTCTCTGCTGACGCCAAGAAGTACATGTATGAGAACAACATCAACCTGTACATGATCAACGCCATCGACCTGGCCGCCAAGGTCGGCATGGGCAAGCGCACCAACACCGTGCTGCAGTCCGCCTTCTTCGCCCTGGCCAACGTGCTGCCCGCCGAGGACGCCATCAAGTACATGAAGGACGCCGCTGAGCACTCCTACCTGAAGAAGGGCCGCGACGTTGTCCAGAAGAACTGGGACGCCATCGATGCCGGCGCTACCGCCTTTGTCAAGTGCGAGATTCCCGAGTCCTGGGCCAACCCCGCTCCCGACGCCGAGCCTGCCGAGCTGACCGGCCGTGCCGACACTGTCAAGCTGGTCAAGGAGGTCATGAACCCCATCAACCAGATGAACGGCTACAGCCTGCCTGTCTCCGCTTTCGAGCCGATGGCCGACGGCACCTTCCCCTCTGGCGCCTCCGCTTACGAGAAGCGCGGCGTGGCGGTCAACGTGGTCGAGTGGACCCCCGACAAGTGCGTTGCCTGTAACCAGTGCGCGTTCGTCTGCCCGCACGCCACCCTGCGCGCCTATGCGCTGGATGCCGATGAGCAGGCCGCCGCTCCTGCCCAGACCAAGATGACCGACTTCAAGGTCGGCGCTGGCAAGGGCAAGTACAAGTTCGCTCTGTCCGTCTCCCCGCTGGACTGCATGGGCTGCGGCGTCTGCGTCGGCGTCTGCCCCACCAAGAGCCTGAAGATGGTCCCGCAGGGCACCCAGTTGGATCAGCAGCCCGTGTTCGACTACTGCGTGGCCAACGTCTCCGTCAAGGACGAGCTGGTGGACAACACCGTCAAGGGTTCCCAGTTCAAGACCCCGCTGCTTGAGTTCTCCGGCTCCTGCGCCGGCTGCGCCGAGTCCACCTATGCCCGCATCATCACCCAGCTCTTCGGTGACCGGATGTTCATCTCCAACGCCACCGGCTGCTCCTCCATCTGGGGCGGCACCGCTGCCACCTCTCCCTACACCGTCAACAAGGAAGGCAAGGGTCCCGCTTGGGCCAACTCCCTGTTCGAGGACAACGCCGAGCACGGCCTGGGCATGTACTTCGGCCAGAAGACCGTCCGTGAGTCCCTCCGCCGCAAGGTGGAAGTCCTGGCTGAGCAGAACGCCGACGTGAAGGCCGCTGCTGACAAGTGGATCGAGACCTACGACGACTCCGCTGCCAACCAGCCCGCTACCAAGGCGCTGATCGCCGCTCTGGAAGCTGCCGGTGCTGACGACATCCTGGCTCAGAAGGATTACCTGAACAAGAAGTCCTGCTGGATCTTCGGCGGCGACGGCTGGGCCTACGACATCGGTTACGGCGGTGTTGACCACGTGCTGGCCTCCGGCGAGGACATCAACATCTTCGTGTTCGATACCGAGATCTACTCCAACACCGGCGGACAGGCCTCCAAGTCCACCAACATCGGCGCTGTGGCTCAGTTCGCTGCCGCCGGTAAGGAAGTGGCCAAGAAGAGCCTCTCCGAGATCCAGATGCAGTATGGCTACGTCTATGTGGCCCAGGTCGCCATGGGCGCCAACCCTGCTCAGTGCATCAAGGCCATGGTCGAGGCCGAAGCCTATCATGGTCCCTCCCTCATCATCGGCTACAGCCCCTGCGAGCTGCACTCCATCAAGGGCGGCATGACCAACTGCCAGAACGAGATGAAGAAGGCCGTCACCTGCGGTTACTGGAACCTGTTCCGCTTCAACCCCATGCTGAAGGCCGAGGGCAAGAACCCCTTCATCCTGGACTCCAAGGAGCCCAAGCCCGGCTACAAGGACTTCATGATGGGCGAGGCCCGGTTCTCCGCTCTGACACGCTCCTTCCCGGATCGCGCCGAGAAGCTGTTTAAGAAGTCCGAGGACACCGCTATGGCCCGTTACGAGCATCTGACCCGCCTCCAGGAGCTGTACAAGTAAGAGACAGCGCCCTGTGGCAGTAATGCGATAACCTTTCCCCCGGTGGGCTTGTCCCACCGGGGGTTTTCTGTAGAGGATCTCCTCTGCTGGGGCGTTTCCTGCCGGGCCTTGCAAGCGTTATTCCGCTTTCGACAGCTCTATTTGGACATAGAAACAGCCCCCTTAACGCTGCCTCGAAAAACGCTGGCTTTTCGAGTATTTGCGCTAAGGGGGCTGAATCATGCAGTGAAAATCACTGATACTTTTTCATCCGCTCCAAAATATCGTTGACTGTGGCCTCTGGGCTGGAGAAGTTGGTGATGACCTCGTCGGCGGCGCCAAAGTAATAGGGTTTCCGGGCCTCAAAGCGGTCGATAAAGTCCTGTTTGCCGTTCTGGGCCAGGGGGCGATCCGCCAGGTCCTCGCCGTCGAAAATCTCATCCACCGGGCGGTTGAGCAAGAACACCACGCCGTTGCTGCGCAGGGCCTTGGCGTTTTCCTCCCGCAAAATCATGCCGCCGCCGGTGGCGATGATCAGGTCGTCCATGGTCTCCAGCTCGTGGCAGAGGGCGGTCTCCAGGTCCCGGTAATACGCCTCCCCGTCGGTGGCGAAAATCTCCGAGGTGGTGCGATTTTCCCGGGTTTGGATGGTCACGTCGGCGTCTACCAGGGTGCGGTCAAGCTTTTCGCTGAGCATCAGGCCACAGGTGGTCTTACCGCTGCCCATCATGCCGATCAGTACAATGTTTTTCATAGGGTCCTCTCTCCATTTCTCAGGCGGCAGGTCGCCGTCAGAATGTGCTTTGATTTTACACTTTAACGCAGTGTGGTGCGAAATTATATGGATAAAAAAACGGCTGTCAACCATCGTTTGTGACAGCGGGTCTATTATATAGGAATTATCTGTTTTTGTCAACACAGCGCAGGAGGATTGAAAAAGAAACATTTTTTCGGAAAAGTTGAGAAATTGCTCTTGACTTTTCTGCGATTTGTGGTAAACTATACTTCGTTGTGCGGGAGTAGCTCATCTGGTAGAGCGCCACCTTGCCAAGGTGGAGGTAGCGAGT
>JAJQCW010000046.1:0-7102 GCA_021202515.1 Clostridiales bacterium
AGCAGCACTTCCGAAGCTGCGCTTCTCCCTGCGGCACTTCGTGCCTCCCTGTCCGAAGCTGCGCTTCTCCGCCGTCAAGCGGCACTTCCGCTGCGCTCCCTGCCTGCGCTGCGCTCCCTGCCTGCGCTGCGCTCCCTGCCTGCGCTGCGCTCCCTGCCTGCGGCACGCGCTGGGAATCTTTTTCATAAACCACCGTCTCTGTGGCGAACTCTGCCCCGGTCAGCCGCACCTGGGGCAGCTTGTCCGCCTGGGCGAGGCTGGCGGAGCGCAGCGCCTCCACCTGTCCGGCGGGGGCTTTCAACTCGTCCAGCTCCTCCCGGAGGGGGCAGATGTTTTTGGTTTTCACCAGCAGCCGGTCCTCCTCCAGCACCAGGGAACCGGCAAGCGCGGCGCTCTGCAAACTGCCGCCCACAAAAATCCCGTAGAGGCCCCGCTCCAGCAGCCAGCCGGGGGCGTTCTCATCGTAAGAGGCCAGGGCATAGGTTGGGACCGTCAGCTCCAGCCGCTGGCTCTCGCCGGGGGCCAGCAGTTTGGTCTTGCCGAAGGCGGCCAGACGGCGGTACTCCTTCTCCAGCTTGCCCTGGGGGCAGGAGACGTAGACCTGAACGGTCTCCTTTCCGGCGAAGGTTTTTCCGGTGTTCTGCACCGTCACCGCCAGGCACAGCGCAGGTTTGCCGGGTTCGGTGGTTTGCACCGTCAGGGCGGCGGGGGTGATGGAGAACTCCGTATAGCTCAGGCCGAAGCCGAAGCCGCAGCGCACCGGCACCTGGAAGGCGTCGAAATAGCGGTAGCCCACGTAGATGCCCTCGTGATAAAATTCCTGCTCCACGTTGCCGTTGTTATGGGAAAAAGTAGCAGAGTTAGGGTAGTCCTCATACCGAACGGCCCAGGTGGAGCTGAGCTTGCCGCTGGGGGTGACCTTGCCGGAGAGCACGTCGGCAAAGGCGTTGCCGCCCTCGCATCCCAGTTGGGAGAGCTGGAGAACGGCGGCAATGTTGGGGTATTTGTCCAACACGGAAAGGTCCACCTGCCCGCCGGTGTTCAGCGCCAGCACCACGCTGGGGTAGAGGGCGCAGAGCTGGGAGATCTGCTGCTCCTCCTCTGCCGAGAGGTAATAATCCCCCGGCGCGGCGCAGCGGTCCGCGCCCTCACCGGCCACCCGGCTGAGGACGTAAAGGGCCACCTCCGCCTGGGTTTTGGTGATCTCCCCCTGGGGAGAGGGCACCCGGAAGGGCCGCTCCGCGTAAGCGACAAAGGCGTTGGAGCCTTCCGGCTCTGCGTCCCAGGCAGTCCAGATTTCGCGCCGCCAGGCTTCCCGCGCCCTCCGGTACTGCTCGTCATAGGCGGCGATCCAGTCCTCGGTGGTGATGGGATACCCGGCGTTTTTCAAGCCCTGGGCGATGGTGACGCTGTAACGCTCGTTGACGTCGCCGGAGCCGGTGCCGCCCTTGATGGTACACCCGGCCCCCGCGCCGTACAGGGCCAGGGGGGTGTCGGTGGAAAGGGGCAGCAGTCCGCCCTCGTTTTTCAGCAGCACGACGCTCTCCGCTGCCGCCCGGCGGGCGACGGAGCGGTGGCGCAGCTCACAGGGCTGCTCCGTGGGGTCGGTGGAGCCGGGGAAGGGCCTGGTTTTCATGGTCATAGGGTTCACCTGCTTTTTTTGAGGAATGGTATCATTGTACCCCGGTTGGGCGGGTTTTGCAACCCGGAATCCCCGAAATGTGGCCCGGAGGCCCCAGCCCATGACAACGTCACAATTTTCCCCATTTGTCCCAAAAAACGGCAACCGCCCCTCAATGGTAAAATTTCCCCTGCTTTTCAGCCAATGTCCAACCCCTTTTGCGTGGTTTCCCCCTGGTTTGGGTCCGCCGGGGCCAAGGTCCCCGGCGGGGGCGTCGGGGCCTCGGTCCCCGCCGCCCTTTCGGGCCGCTCGTCCCCGGCCCTCTCCCTTGTCCTGCGGAGCGTTCACGTTCGCTTGCGGTGTGTTCTGGCTTGTCCGTCCGTTTTTATCGAACATTTGTTCTAATAAATGCGAAAATTTGATTTTCTCAAATTTATGCTTGACAATAATTTGAGATTGTTGTATTCTTAGGTTAAGAGATTTGAGAATCTCAAACCAAAGAAAGGAGAGGAACCCAAATGGAACTGACAAACGTGTTCTGGTTCGCCCTGGGCTTTGCGCTGGGGCTGCTGGCGGGCTGGTGGCTGCGCAAGTGCTTCGCAAAAAGCCCCCTGAGCCGCTACAAGCTCGCTGTGCGCTTCGGCGGGCAGGGGGAGTATAGTTGCATTATCCTGTTCTGCGAGGGCGCAGAGGGCGATTTAAAGCCCTCTGAGGCGTTGGAGGCAGAATGAGCTATCACGGCGGCTGCAAAGCGGGCCTCCCCCGGAACATGGGCCACCGGAAGCACAAAAAGCGGGTGGTGGCGGCGGACGGGACAGAAGTGGAGTACGCCAGCAATACGCTGCTGAGCGTTTACCAAAAGCCTTTCCGGGCCTACGAGCGGGGCCGGGGCCTCCCGGCCACCGCCCAGGTGGGGGAGCGGTACCAGATGATCGTCCCCTGTTTTGAAGCCCAGGCGGGGCAACTGGGCCTGTACCGGCACCGCTGGCAATGGGGGACGGTGGCCTATCTGGACCCGAAAGGGTACTGGGCCATGCTGGAGATGGACGAGGGCTGGCGGGAGTGTTTCCCCCTGACCCCGCCCACGGAAAAGCTGGCCCGGACCTACGACCCCAACCCCAACGGGACACAGATACACTTGGACAAGGACCCCTATTATTACATGATAGGCCGGGAAAAACGGAGCGCGGCGCAAAAGGCGCGCTGGGCAAGACGAAAGGAGCAAGACCATGAAGAAAAGTGACATGATTTTCAATGTGGCTATGTGTTTCCTGAGCTATCAGTTCGGGGATACGCTGGAGAAGGAAACGGAGCTGACCCATGAACAGATAACGGCGTGCGCTATCTGGCTGGTGGAGGAGCTGAGAACGGCGAAAGCCCTGGAGGACTGGGAAGCAATGGAAGCGGCAAGGGAAGCGGCAGGGAAGGAGGCGGAAGCGAATGGCTAAGGTAATCTACGGCAGGAACCGGCTGCTGATGTCGGTGGCGGAGCTGCGGGATGCGCTGGAAACGCTGCCGGGCGACCAAATTGTGGAAGTTTCCGGCATCAAGCAGTGCTGGGCCTGGTACAAGCAGAAGGTAAAGGAGGCGGAAGAGAATGGCGAAATCATCTATGAAAACGGAACAGCCCATTGAACTGCAAAGCTACTTCACGCGGGAGAAAGGGAACCTGTACTTTTGGAAGGACGGGGCCGGTACAGTCTGGGTGGAGAGCAACAGCCTGTTGAAGCTGGTTTACCTGAGCCTCATCCCCATTGACCCATTGAAACGGGTGGAGGAAAAGAACAGGCGGTATTTCCTGGTAAAAGACCGGACAGGCCGCGTGGACGTGAAGAAGAAGCTGCTGCTGAACCAACAGGGTGTGTGGCAGCTCATTGACAACAGCCACCTTTCCCGGCTGAATAAAATCAAGGTGCTGCGGTATCTGGCCTATTTCTACCGTACTTATGGCGTGACGACGGTGGAGCCGGAGTGCATCTACTATACCCAGGGTCAATGCCCCTGGCCGCTGGCCTGATATGGTTTGGGATTACCCGGAGGAGCGCTACATGAAGCCGATTTGCAACTGTGAGAACTGCGGGGCGGAAATTTACAAGGACGATACCTGTTACCGGGTCAGCGATACCATTTTCTGTGATTTGTGTGTGGAGGTGTTGACCGGCGAGGACTTAAAGGAGGAATTTGAAGCATGAATTACATGACAGATGGGTATTACCACGGCGAGGCGCAGTTGGAGAAGCCGCAGCATTACCCGGTACCGCTGACGCTGCACTATCTGTATGCACGGGGAAAGGTCTTTTACAGAATTTATGACCTGCGCAAGGCTGCGGGGAAGTACGTAAAGTTCAGCGTGAAGGACCTGGATAGTTACGAGGAACGGGATTATTTGTTTTCTGCTGACGGCCTGTCGAAGAACGCTTCGACCTATGTGGACGCCAAAACCCTCATGTGGCGGGTGGACCATTATCGGCCCTTCACCCTTGACCAAAAGCTGGAAATCCGGGAGTGGGTCAACCGTCTGGAAGCAGAACACGCCCCCATAGCGGCGGTATGGGAACCGGAGCCGCCGGAGGCCGAACCCCCGGCGCTGACCAACACCGACCAACTGCCGACGGCCTGTGAGCAGGGGGCGCAGGAGGCCCAGGACGCGGAGCTGACGGCGCTGAAAGAGCCGAAAGTCGCCAAGGTACCGGAAAAGCCCAAAAAATGCCAGTGTCAGGGCAAGGAGAAACCTGCCGTGTTCCCCTCCATCACCAGCGGACAGGTGGCGGCGGCGACCCAGATGGTGGAGGTCTGGAAAGCGGCGGGCATCGACAACAAGATGATCGCCATGGCGCTGAATGGCTTTTTCCCCAACCTGAGTTTGCCGGTAGGCGCTTTTACCAACACCGACACGGAGTATTACAGCGCCAACGCCATCGCCCAGTATGTTGGGGTCTACAGCAAGAAGGGCAACCCCCACGGGGGCGCGGTGGCGGCTGTCATCAAGGCTTTTATCCAGCCCAAGGACGACGACATTTGCAAGCTGCCCTTCAACCAGAACGGCCATTCCGGGGTCTGCACCCAGTACAGCGCGGCGGTGCTGGCTCAGGTGGAGGACTGGTTCGACAAGGAGCAGTACCCGGAGAGCATTGGCGTTGACGGGAAAACTTACCAGCTCTGTTATGAAAATCCCTGATAGATGGGGGAGCGCAAGAGCTTTGTCCTGTATTTCGATTGGGAAGAAAGCCTTGCCACGCTGAGTGACGAACAGGCCGGGGCGCTGCTGCGCGCCATGTTTGCCTATAACAAGAGAGGCCAGCCATACGCCGGTGCCGACCCGGCGGTGGCGGCCTCGTTCGGCTTTTGTCGTTCGGCGTTTGACAGGGACAGAAAGAAGTACCAGGCAAGATGTGAAAAAATGGCAGAGAACGGGAAGAAGGGCGGACGGCCCAAAAAAGCAAAAGGTTTTTTTGAAAACCAAACGAAAGCAAAAAAAGCTGATAATGATAATGATAATGACAATGATAATGATAATGATAATGATAGCTTAGCTAGCCCGGACGCGGCGCGCCCGGCGGCGGCGGCTGAGGCAGGAGAGTTTGGTTGGCTGTTTGAAAGGTGCCGAAGTGTGACAGGGATTTCACCAACTGGTGATGAGCAACGGGAGCTGGTAAGCTGGTATCAGGAACACGGGCAGGAGAAACTAGAACAGTTGTTCGAGGAAGCAGCCAAACACAAGGCCCGGAGGTTTGGCTACCTGCGGGCCATCATGAAGCGGTGGGAACAGACAGGCTTCCCCAAGCCCAAACGGTGCCAGGGGCCGGAACCGGCCAGAGGTTGCCAGAATGTGCCAGCCGAGCAGGTGAAGGCCAACGGGGAGGAGCTGGCGGCGCTGCTGGCGGCAACCGACTGGTTGGAGGAAGGAGGGTAAGTACATGAGCGAAAAATTGACTTTGAAACCAAAAGAGGTCGCGGAGGTTTTAGGACTTGGCATAACCAAGACTTATGAACTGATGCATACCCCGGATTTTCCCAGCTTCCGTGTGGGAAAGCGGCTGTTGGTGAGCAAAAAAGCGCTGGAGGAATGGCTGGAAAAACAGCAGGACGGCTAAAGGCAGAACACACAACGACAGAACGTGAACGCTCCGCAGGACAAGCGGGAGGGCGGGGGACGAGCGCCCCGAAAGGGCGGCGGGGACCGAGGCCCCGACGCCCCCGCCGGGGACCTTGGCCCCGGCGGACCCTGACCAGCGTCACCATCCCCGACAGCGTCTTTAGCATTGGCTACGAGGCGTTCTATAACTGCATCAACCTGTGGGAAGTCACCATTCCCTACACCGTTACTTACATGAATGACCGCGCTTTCGGCCTCGCTGACCAGGAGGACGAGGACGGCGAGTGGTTCGAGGAGATGGACGGCTTCACCATCTACGGCTACGAAAACACCGCCGCCCAGGATTACGCCGACCAGTACGACCACATCAACTTCGTGGCGCTGGAGGTGGAACCCGTCAACGTGGGCGGCGAGTTCGGCGCCAACCTCTATTGGACGCTGGACGAAGACGGCACCCTGACCATCGGCGTCATTGACGGCGAGGAGTCCGGCAGCATGGACTTCGAGGACGTGGGCGACGCCCCCTGGTACGAGTACGTCCTGAACGTCAAGAACGTGGTCATTGAGGAAGGCGTGGAGGGCATCGGCACCGGCGCTTTCTACAACTGCGTCAACCTGGAAAGCGTGGACATTCAGGCGGACATCGCCTATATTGACCGCGACGCCTTCTGCGGCTGCCGCAGTCTGGGCGAGATCACCATTCCCGACAGCGTCACCTACATTGGCGACTGGGCGTTTGATAGCTGCTACGGCTTGTCCAGCGTCACTCTGCCCGACAACGAGGAGTTCACCAGCATTAGCTGCGGCGTGTTCAACTGCTGCTACAGCCTGGAGAGCATCACTATCCCCGACAGTGTCACTTCTATTGACTCCTGGGCATTCCAGGGTTCCAGCCTGACGGAGATCGTTATCCCCGACAGCGTCACCTACATTGGCATCCAAGCCTTTGCGAACTGCGGTAACCTGGAGAGCGTCACCCTGCCTAACAATGACGAATTTACCGAGATTTCTGATCGCCTGTTCTATGAGTGCGGCAGCCTGACCGAGATCACCATCCCCGACAGCGTTACCTACATTGGCGAGTATGCCTTCTACGAGACCGGCCTGAACGAGGTCACCATCCCCGCCAGTGTGGAGGAGATCGGTGAGATGGCCTTTGGCTATTACTGGTATTACGAGGAAGGCGAAGACGAGGACGGCAACTACTATTGGGATGAGTACGATGCAGTGGTGGACGGTTTCACCATCTACGGCTACACCGGCACCGCCGCCGAGACCTACGCCAACGACAACGAACCCATCATCTTCGTGGCGCTGGACGAGGAGCACGAGCACACCGAGGGCGAGGCCGTGAAGGAGAACGAGGTCGAAGCCACCTGCACCGA
>JAJQCW010000046.1:7202-8892 GCA_021202515.1 Clostridiales bacterium
AGGAGAACGAGGTCGAAGCCACCTGCACCGAAGATGGCTCTTACGACAGCGTGGTCTACTGCACCGTCTGCGGCGAGGAAATCAGCCGCGAGACCGTCACCGTTCCCGCCACCGGCCACGACTATGAGGCCGTTGTCACTGAGCCTACCTGCACCGAGGGCGGCTACACCACTTACACCTGCACCGTCTGCGGCGACAGCTACACCGCCGACGAGACTGACTCTCTGGGCCACACTGAGGGCGAGGCCGTGAAGGAGAACGAGGTCGAAGCCACCTGCACCGAAGATGGCTCTTACGACAGCGTGGTCTACTGCACCGTCTGCGGCGAGGAAATCAGCCGCGAGACCGTCACCGTTCCCGCCACCGGCCACGACTATGAGGCCGTTGTCACTGAGCCTACCTGCACCGAGGGCGGCTACACCACTTACACCTGCACCGTCTGCGGCGACAGCTACACCGCCGACGAGACTGACTCTCTGGGCCACACCTGGGACGCGGGCGTGGTGACCAAGGAAGCCACCGCCACGGAAGACGGCGTAATGACCTACACCTGCACCGTCTGCGGTGAGACCAAGGCCGAGGCGATCCCGGCCACTGGCGCAGTTGACCTGACCACCGGCTGCACTCTGACCCTCTCCACCTCTACTTACACCTATGACGGCGCCGCCAAGACCCCCACCGTCACCGTGAAGGACGCGGAGGGCAACACCCTGACCGAAGGTGTGGATTACACCGTCTCCTATAGCGACAACACTGCCGTCGGCACCGCCACCGTCACCGTCACTGGCATCGGCAGCTACACCGGCACCGCTACCGCCACCTTCACCATCGAAGAGGCCGCTCAGGAGCCTTCCGGCGACCAGGACGACCCCGGCGACACCAGCGGCGACACCAGCGGCGACACTTCCGGCGACCAGAGCGGCACAGAGGAGCAAGCGGTTCCCGACGCCACCAAGATCACCTCTGCGGTAAACAAGGCCAAGGGTATCAAGCTCACCTGGAACGCCGTGGACGGCGCCACCAGCTACCAGGTCTACCGCAAGGTCGGCAACGGCAGTTGGAAGAAGGTCAAGACCACTTCCGCCACCTCCTGGACCGATACCTCTGCCACCAAGAACGGCACTAAGTATCAGTATAAGGTCTACGCGGTGAACGACGCTGGCAAGAGCAGCGCCTCCGCCACCAAGACGATTTACCGCCTGACCGCCAAGCACTTCACCCGTGCCAAGAACGTCAAGTGCCGGAAGATCAGTTTGAAGTGGACCCGGAACACCAAGGCCACCGGCTATATCATCCAGTATTCCACCAGCAAGAGCTTCACCAGCTCCACCACCAAGACGGTGAAGATCAAGGGCAACAAGAACCTGACCACCACCTTGAAGAACCTGAAGAAGGGCAAAACCTACTACATCCGTATGCGGCCTTACAAGACCTCTGGCAGCGTGACCTCTTACGCCGGCTGGAGCAAGGTCAAGAAGGTGAAGGTCACGAAGTAACCACTCAAACGCGGTAAGACAAAGCACAGCAAGGAGAAATAAGACTTTTATGAGAATTTGTTCTGCAAGCTGATGCAAGCGTCTGCCGTAGGGCAAACAACTCTACCAGATTCCCCACAGGAATCGCTCCTGTGGGGAATTTTGAGCCTGTCTCCGACAGGCTCTCGACCAAAATCACGGATTTTGGTCGAAAA
>JAJQCW010000032.1 GCA_021202515.1 Clostridiales bacterium
AACGTGAAGCGAGTGTCGTACTGGATGCCCCTGCCGGAGCCGCCAAAGGAGGACGCATGAGCAAACCACGCAACAAATGGTGGAGCTACGTCCGCCGAATTTTGTACGAATACCCCCGGATGCGCGCGGAGCTGGACGCGCTGCAAGCGCCGCTCCAGTCCCACGGGGAGGGCGGTGGACACGGCAGCGGGACAGGTCGCCCGGCGGAGGCCCTGGCCCTGCGGGTGCTGCCAGACAAGCAGGAGCAGCGGGAGCTGGAGGCAGTGGAGGCGGCGCTTCGGGCGGTGCAGGCCCGGCCCGACGGAGAGATCACCGTCCAGTTGGTGCGGCTGGTGTTCTGGCAGCGCACCCACACTCTGGAGGGGGCCGCTCAGACGGTCCATGTCAGCTACCGGACGGCCCAGCGGCGGGTGAATGGCTTTATCTACCGAGTGGCGGAAAATTTGGGCCTGACAGAAAAGATGGGTCAACAGAGCCAAAATTCTGCTGTAAACTGATAGCGTGGTAAGATGCAAGACGGGAAACAAGGATTGTTTGCTTTTCTTCATTGATATCACCTCCTGCAATGCCCCGGACGTAAAAGGGGCAGCGCTGCACAAGCAGCGTCCCCAGTGCAATTCTGGTTGCCTCGTCGGTGTGGACTCCATATCCCTCGCCCCGCCGCAAGCGGCAGGTCTCGTCCATTCCGTCACACCTCCTCTCCCAGCCGAACCCGCTCCGCTGGGCTTCGGCTGGGTAATAGAGGAAGTTTCATTCTCCTTTCGACGGGCCGCTCCAATCGGGGCGGCTTTGTCATACCCCTGAAAGGCGGTGAGGCCCGTTGTGGCGAAGGGTAAATATCAAAAGTGGCTGGAGCCGGATGGACTTCTGCTGCTGGAAGGTTGGGCCAGAGACGGCCTGACCGATGAACAAATAGCAAAAAATATCGGCGTCAATCTGGCCACGCTGTACCGATGGAAAAATGATCATTGCGAGATTTGCGAGGCCCTAAAAAAGGGCAAGGAAGTCGTGGACTATCAGGTAGAAAACGCCCTGTTGGGCGCGGCGCTGGAGGGCAACACCACAGCCCAAATCTTTTGGCTGAAAAACCGCCGCCCGGACAAGTGGCGGGACAAGCCAGAACCCGCCAGCAGTCCAGACCAGGAAAAAGCCGCCTCCCAGCTCTTTAGTGCCCTTGAAAAGGAAGAATCTGAATGACCCTCTCCGAACTCTCCCCCAAACAGAAAACCGTGTTGAAATGGGCCTTTATGCCTTCCGCACGGGACAAATACAAGGCTATCATCTGCGACGGAGCGGTGCGCAGCGGCAAGACCGTCTGTATGCTGACTGCCTTCGTCCTGTGGGCCATGCGCAACTTCGACGGGCAGAACTTCGGCATCTGCGGCAAGACCGTAGCCAGCGCGGAGCGGAACATCGTCCGGCCCGCCCAGGAACAGGCGGACTTGCAAGCGTATTTCTCCCTGGCTTATCGCCGGGCGGATCACGTGCTGATGGTTCGCGGCCTGGGCCGGGAAAACCGCTTTTATATTTTTGGCGGCAAAGACGAGAGCAGCTACGCTCTGATTCAGGGCATCACCCTGGCCGGGGTGCTGTTCGACGAGGTGGCGCTTATGCCCCGGTCTTTCGTGGAGCAGGCCATCGCCCGGACCCTCAGCGAGCCACAGGCAAAGCTCTGGTTCAACTGCAACCCGGAGGGGCCGGGACACTGGTTTTACAAAGAGTGGGTTTGTCAGCCGGAGGCATACAAGGCGCTGCATCTCCATTTCAGGATGGAGGACAACCCCATCTTGACGCCGGAGCAAATCGCAGACGCAGAAACCATGTACACCGGCGTTTTCCGTGACCGGTACATTCTGGGCCTGTGGGTGGCGGCTGAGGGCCGCATTTACGATATGTTCTCAACTGCGAACAATGTGGTGGACACCCTCCCCGAATTGGCCGGGGATTGCTATGTCAGCGTGGACTACGGTACCCAGAACCCCACGGTATTCCTGCTGTGGCGGCGTGTACGCGGCGCTGAGCGGTGGGTGTGCGTCCGGGAGTATTATTATTCAGGACGGGACAAACGCCGTCAGAAGACCGACAGCGAGTTTGCGGACGACCTGAAACGCTGGCTGGGGGAGGACAAGCCCCGCGCCATTGTGGTGGACCCGTCGGCGGCTTCGTTCATCGCTGAGCTGCGGCAACGGGGCTACGCCGTCCAAAAGGCGGATAACGACGTGCTGGACGGTATCCGGGATACGGCGCAGAGGATACAGGCCGGAGAGCTGTTATTCCACAGGGATTGCGCCCACACCCTGGAGGAGTTCCAGGCTTACGTCTGGGACGAAAAGGCCAGCCAACAGGGGCTGGACAAGCCGGTGAAAGCCAACGACCACTGCATGGATGCTATGCGGTACTTTTCAAGGACGATTCTGGGCCGCCAGGTGGTCAGCGTGAAGCGGCGGCCACGGGGATTGTAAGAACATAAGACGGTAACGTAAAAACTTGTTATGGCTTACTTGTGATTAACTTATGACTTACTCAAGGATTTAACTCAAAGGAGTGAAAAAACATGGGCGGACGTGGAGGAGCTGGAAGCCTGAGCTATCAGGGCAACAATGGCGGCTCCGGAAGAGCGAGAAGCAGCGGAGTGAATGTATCTCAAATGAAATCTGTTCTTCCAACGCTGGCCGCTAATGTTACCGGGAGCAAACTGGCAACAGAAGCCATCTCCCAAATTGAAAATCTGTCAGGAAAAAACGCCAAGGTCACAATCTACCGTGCAACACCGGGCGATAAGATTAACTCTGGGGACTGGATTTTCTTATCAAAGGCACAAGCTGAACGGTGGACAAAGACCCCGATGGGACGGACAAAGCCGGGATTCAAAGTCCTTGAACACACAGTAAAAGCAAGTAATGTTGACTGGACAGGGAAAAATTTAGAGTTCGTTTACACAGGAAAGAGAAAGCTATAGCTATGGGCGGACGAGGCGCAAGCAGCGGCGTGAGCGACAAAGGGAACGCTTACGGGTCACAATATCATACGGTTTTGAAGTCCGGCAACATCAAGTTTGTGACAAAGAACAGCCGCGATTCTGAAACGCTTATGGAGACAATGACCTCCGGTCGGGTCTATGTGACCGTTGGAGGGGACGAGTTGAAGTCCATCATCTACATGGACAAAAACAATAAGCGGGTCAAAACAATAGACCTAGACCACAAGCATAAAGACACACAACCGCATACTCACCACGGCTATTTTCACAATGAAAACGACAGTGCAAAAGGGTATGCAAACCTCTCAACGGAAGAAAAGAAAATGGTTGAGCGGGTGGAAAATATCTGGTACAATAGACATAGCAAGCGGTAGTTTAAGCCGAGGAGAACGCAGCCAAGGCTGTGGTCCCGGTGCAAATCCGGGCGCTTGCTATGCCGTAGAGCATTGAAAGATGCTTTGCGGCATTTTTATTTGGAGGTGTTGAACATGGGAGGAAGAGGCGGATACAGTGGCAAATATGCAGGACGTTATTCACTGGCGAACGATGCGCGCAACACCAACGAGCGGCTCCCCGCTGCCAGAAAAGGGCTGGAATATTATATTGCCAAAGAAAAAGATTCTATTGCTCACTCAGCCGACAACTATCTTTCGGGCCCCAAAGAGCGTTTGGCCTATCACAAAAGCAAGTTGAAAACCCTGAACGAGCAACTTTCCGAACTCAAGCGGGAATACAAGCGGCGCGGGATGAAGTGGTAAGATGGTCAACTTTGAAAACCTGAACAAAGCCCTCTTCCCCGGCGTCGGCCCCTACGACATCCCGCCCATTGAGCCGGTGACGGACTACCCGGAGGGCGACTTTCTCCCCATCAGCGACGCCATGACAGAGCGCCAGCCGGAGGGCAAGAACCTCCACTGTTTCGTGGACGATTATAGATTTGCCAGGCTGTGGAACACGCCTGACCGGTACATCCCCATCTTGCAGCGGTTCCGGGCGGTGTGTTCGCCGGACTTTTCGACTTACACCGATATGCCGGTGGCGATGCAGATCTACAACCACTACCGCAAACACTGGTGCGCGGCCTACTGGCAGCTCCACGGCCTGACCGTGTATCCCACCATCTCATGGAGCACGCCGGAGAGCTATTCGTGGTGCTTCGACGGGGAACCGGTGGGCGGCATCGTGGCGGTGTCCAGCGTGGGGACACAGGCCGACAAGGAGAGCAAGCGGCTTTTCCTTGCAGGCTACGAACAAATGATGAAACGACTTGACCCGACATGGGTCATTTTTTATGGCCGGGTTCCGGTGGAATGTGACTGGAACGTGATAAAAATCCCGCCCAACTACGACAAAATCGTGGCGCGGCGCAAGGAGGCGAACAAAACATGATCCTATACATGGACCGGGAGGAAGTCCCCGACATTGAAAACATCCGCCCGGAGGTGCTGCGCTACGTAGTGGAACAGGCGGAACGGGCCAACGGACGGTTTGACCGCCTGCACCGGTATTATCGCGGCGACCATGACAACCTGCGAAAGGGCCAGCCGGAGCAGGACGAGGTGCGGGTAGCGATCAACTATGCCAAATACGTGGTGGACATCACCCTGGGCTATTACCTGGGCGACCCGGTGAAATACGATGCCAACGACACCCACGACATGGAGGGCGGACCGGAAATCGACCTGTCCGAATTGCTGAACTGCTACGACAACCAGCAGATCAGCGAGGTGGACAGCCGGGTCGGGAAGGGCATGGGCGTGTTCGGGGAGTGCTTGGAGCTGTGCTACGCCTCCAGCGACCCAGACCCGGAACCCCGCAGCGCCTACATCGACCCCCGGTGTGGCGTGTTGGTGGAGGATTCCACCGTGGAACACAACAAGCTGTTTGCCCTGGTGTGGGAAAAGCGGGAAAAAGTCAGCCACGAAAAGTATTATTTCCTCACCGTCTACACCGACCGCACAGAGAAGGACTACACCTCCACCGACCTGAAAACGGCGATATTCCATCAGGTGAACGAAACGCGGGAACATTTTTTCGGAGAGGTGCCGGTCATCGCCTACGAAAACAATGACGAGCGGCAAGGCGACTTCGAGCAGATCATCAGCCTGATCGACGCTTACGACGACCTGATGAGCAACCGCTTCACGGACAAGAAAAGGTTTGTGGATGCGCTGCTGGTGTTCTTCGGGATGTCCCTCCGGGAGGGCGACGAAGAGCAGATGCTCCGCAACAAGTTCATCGACGGCGCGCCGCTGGACGCCAAGGTGGAGTACATCCAAAAGACCTTTGATGAATCCTCCGTCCAGGTGCTGGCAGACGCGGCGGTGCGGGAAATGCACAAGATGACCCTGACGGTGGACATGTCAGATGAGAGCTTTGCGGGCAACAGCTCCGGCCAGGCGCTGAAGCTCAAACTGCTGACCATGAACCTGCTGGTGAAGAACAAAATGCGCCGCATGGAGCGGGGGCTGAAAGAGCGGCTTGTGCTGTATAACCGCTGGCTGACCACCATGGGAACCATGAAGGAAGTCTCCCCCTCCGACGTGGACGTGGTGTTTGCGCTGTCCACCCCCATCAACGAGACGGAAATTGTCCAGCTTGTGACCAGTCTCCAGGGCATTGTGGACGACGAAACGCTGCTGTCACAACTGTGGTTCATCCGGGACCCGGCGGAGGCGGTGGAGAACGTCCGCAAGCAGCAGCAGGAAAAACAGGCGGCCTATCAGCAGACCTTTGGCGTACCCCAGCAGACCGAGGATAACGACGCAGAGAAAGCGTCTCAGCAGGAAGGGGAGCGGAAAAAGCCGGTTGGGTTCCAGTTGCCCCAGAGTGACGCATGACCTACTGGGAAAAGCGCGGCGCACAGCTTGAGCAGTTAGCAGACCGGCGCACCCGTGCCACCGCCCAGAAGGTGGCGCACCTGTACGATGAAGCGCTGGAGCACATCGAGCAGAAGATTCAGAAAATCTACACCACCTTCACCGGCAACAGCAACATCACGGAGGCCGAGGCCACACGCTTGATGAGCGTCCAGCAGACCAAAGAGGCCCGGCGGGAGCTGGAGGAACTGCTGGAGCGCACCACCGAGCAGGCGCTGCGGCGGGAGATCATCACCCATCTGAACGCCCCGGCCTACGGCTACCGCATCGCAGCGCTGGAGGCTCTGAGAGACCAAGTGTATTTTGAGGCGAAAGCCATCGGGAACGACAGTGTGGCCTATACGGAAAGCCGCCTGAAAGACCTGTACGACCTGGGGTATTATCGAACGGCCTTCGACCTGTCCCAGTACGAGGGCAGCAACGTCCCCTTTTCCCAGCTCTCCGGGGGCCGGGTGGAAGCGGCCATCAACGCCTTCTGGACGCCGGACGTGGACACGCTGGCGGGCAACTACTCCACCCGGATATGGGCAGATACCACCCAACTGGCGGAAAACGTCCGGGACATCGTCACCCGCGGCCTGATGACCGGCGGCAACTATGCGGACATGGCGTCGGAGCTGGCGGCGCAGATGGGGGATGTGCAATTCCGCAAGAAGGTGGACGCCGACGGCAGCACCCGCACCGTAGCGACGGGCAGCGGGGCCAAATACCGGGCCACCCGCCTGATTCGCACAGAGGGGAATTATATCACCGGACAGGCGAAATTGCAGTCCATGCGGGATGCGAGCTATGAAAAGTATGAGTTCATTTGCCTGTTGGAGATCCGCACCTGCTCCGTTTGCGGCGGGCTGGACGGGAAGCAGTTCCCGGTGGCAGAAGCACAGCCAGGGGTGAACATGAACCCCATGCACCCAAACTGTCGGTGCTTCGTGTCGCCGGTGGTGTCCAAGCGGCTGATGGAGGCCGGGACAAGAGGGGCGCAGGTGGACGCGACGGGCAGGAAAGAGACTGTACCCGCGAGCATGACATATCAGGAATGGTATGAGAAGTATGTGAAGGGCAACGGGGAAATGCTCACCGCTCAGAAGATGCTTCAAAACAAGGCCAGCGACCAGCGGCAATTTGCGAATTATCGGCAGGTTTTGGGCGATGAAGTGCCGAAAACCTTTGCAGAGTTCCAGGATTTAAAGTATAATAACGGTGAGGGTTGGGAAGACCTGAAATACTATTACCGGCACAGCGGAGAAAAACCGCTTGCGTATATCAAAATCGACAGGGAGATACAGAAAGCGGGTATCACAGGGAAGGGGTATGCTTACCCTGTGGAAGATATGGACATTACCGGTTGGACGGGTCATTCAGAGAACCGGCTGGCACAGAGCGGCCTAACGAAGGATGACGCGCTGCAATTCAAACAGGCTGCCCTTGCCATGATGAAACGGTACCCGGAGCCGGAAACGCAGTACAACTATTACAGCGAGGACGGTGTTCTGGGTGTAAAAGCAAGTACAGGCGTTGTGAATACGGTCATAGGGAAAGACCGGTTTGACGAAGAGACCATTAAAATGCTGGAGGCGATGAAAAAGTGGTTAAAGTGATCGAAGAGGTCTATTGCCCCATGATGGGCAAAGTGGTGGACGTGGGCTATTGTAACGAGTTGCAGATGATTGCAGACAAGGCGGTTAAACCTATGCCCGAAGAGGCCCATTTGACGGCGTCGGACTTTGCCGTCTGCAAGGAGTGCCCCAAGAGGTACGACTTGAGTGCAGAGTGAAGAAAAAGTAATACACAGAAACCGCCACGGGAAACCACGGCGGTTTTCTTATGCACATTTTTAGGAGGTAAAACATGGATAAAACACCTGAATTTGACTTTGGAACGGCCATTCAGTACATGAAGCAGGGCCGGAAAGTCAAGAGAAAAGGCTGGAACGGGAAAAACCAGCACATTGAACTGGCCACAGCCATCAGCTACAAAAACGCCGCCGGTGAGACTGTGAACGCCGAACACGACGCGATTGGCAACCAGGCCGTTGCCTTTGTCGGGACAAGCGGGGTTCAGCTTGGCTGGCTTGCATCGCAGGCCGATATGTTAGCTGATGACTGGGTTTTAGCAAACTAAACACATTGACAAGGGCACTGGCAACAGTGCTTTTTTCATACCCAAAACGTGATACTAAAAGGATGAAACAGGACTTTTAGGACACCGAAAGGAGCATTTTTATGTACAAACACCACCACATCGGCATCCAGTTTTTCGCGGAGCCGGAGCAGCAGCCCAACGAGGGGCAGGAGACCGGCGGGAGCGGTGAGCAGACCGGCGGGAACGAGCCTTTGACCTTTGACCAGATGCTGGACAGCAACCCGGCGTACCGCTCTGAGTTTGACCGGCGGAACACCAAGGCGGTGCAGACCGCCCGGACAAAGTGGGAGCAGGAACAGGCGGAAAATCAGGACGAGGCCACCAAACTGGCCAACATGACCGCCGCCCAGCGGGAGAAATACCAGCTTAACAAGGACCGGGAGAAGCTGGACGCAGAGAAGGCCGCCTTCCAGCGGCAACAGTTGGAGGTCCAGACCGGCGCGCAGCTCCAGGGCATGGGCTATGACGCGGCCTTTGCCAAATACCTGACCGGCGCGGATGCAGAGGCCACAGCCTCCAACCTGACCGCCTTTGACGGCCTGATGCAGGCATTCAAGGCCGGGGCTATCTGCGCCTATATCTGTCTGATGGAAGTCGGCAGCATTATCGAGAATGTGTGCAAAATCAACCCGGAGATCATGCCGGACAAGCTGACCGGATTCTTCGCCAGTTTGAAGGGGGGCGGGGATGACAATTAACGTCGCGCCCAGCACG
>JAJQCW010000014.1:0-26692 GCA_021202515.1 Clostridiales bacterium
CAGGCTGCGCACAGTTCCTTCACAGTGATCTTCGCCACCGTTTTTTCCTTTAGCAACATCAGAAACTGCTCCCGAATCACCATCCTGGTGTAACGGGCACGGGCGTCGTGGATGCTCATGGACAATGTTCCTCCCCTGTGTCAGTTCGTCAACACTTTGCCGGAAACTGCTGCCTATCTGACAGAACCCGGCAAATTGTCGGTTGTATGAAATCTCTGTCTTTATTATAGTGTAAGCATGAAATTTCGTCAACACATGACGCCAAAATTGGAAAGGAGTTCGGTTATGAACAAAAATCAAGACTTGCTGGAGCGTGCCTCCTATCCAAAGCTGCTACTGAATCTGTGTCTGCCGACCATCATTATTATGCTGGTCATGGTGGTCTACAACATGGCGGACACCCTGTTCATCGGACAGACCGGCGACCCGGCAAAAATCGCCGCTCTGTCCCTGTGCGGCCCTGTCTTCTCCATCCTCTCCGGTTTGGGGACACTTTTGGGGAGCGGCGGCTGCACTGTCATTTCCCTGGCCCTGGGCAGAGGGGAAACGAACCAAATTCGGGCCTGCACCAGCCTCTGCTGTTACGGTTCGCTGGTCTTGGGCGGTGTCATTTTGGCAGTGCTGACCATTGGGGCCAATCCGGTAGCGCTGCTGCTGGGGGCTGACGCGGAGACGCTCTCCTATGTGATGGGGTATATGCGCATTATTGGCATCGGCGCACCGGTCATTATGTTCAACAATGTATTCTGCAACATCATCCGTGCCGACGGCGCGGCAGTGGAATCCATGATCTCCAATCTGCTGGGTACGGTGTCAAATATCGTTCTGGACGCGGTGTTTATCTTGGGCCTTTCGATGGACGTGGAAGGCGCGGCGCTGGCAACGGTGCTGGGTAATGCCTTTAGCTCTTGCTACCTGCTCTATTACATCCTCCGCAAGCAGCCCGCGTTTTCTCTGCACCCCAAATACCTGTCTCTGAATGTACTGCCCTCCATCCTCTCTCTGGGACTGCCCCTGGCTTGCAGCACCCTGTTGATGAGCGTTTCCAATATCGTTGCCAACAACAGAATGATCGCTTACGGCTCGGTGGCGCTGGCGGCCCAGGGTGTGGCTGGGAAGGCCGGTATGTTGCTGTCCATGCTGCTGATGGGCATTTGTATGGGGCTTCAGCCTGCGATTTCCTTCAACCACGCCAGAGGAAACCAGGCAAGGGTCGGTCAAATCATTCGTTCCACCGCCGTGTTTACCACACTGCTGGGCAGCGTCATCGCCCTGCTTTGTTTTCTGTTCCGGCATCAAATCATCGCCCTGTTCATTGACAACGCGGAAGTGATCGCCTACGGTTCAATTATGATTTTTGCCTCCATTGTCATTGGGCCGTTTTACGGGCTGTATCAGCTTTGCCAGACCTTTTTGCAGTCCACGGGAAAGGCGTCCTACGCCACGCTTGTCGCTCTGATGGACAAAGGTATTTTTTATCTTCCTATCCTGCTGCTGATGGACCGGCTGTTTGGAATGTACGGGATCGCCTTTGCCTCTGCTGTCACGCTGGTGTTTTCGATTGCCGCAGGCGTGTTTTTCAGCCTCCGGTGGAACCGGAAGCTGGCGCAGGAGGCGGTGTAAACAAATCATATCGCCCAATGCAAATTTCCAAATGGCAGGTTGAGAAACGTCCCTGATTATGGTATGATACAAATCAGGAATCCAACATCGGGGGCGACACACATGACAGACGCCGAACAAAGAGCCGCAGCGAAAACCTTTGCGGAGCAATGGGAAGGCCACGGCGACGAAAAGCAGGAGACCCAATCGTTTTGGCTTTCTCTGCTGCAAAAGGTATACGGCGTGGAGGACCCGGCCCAGTACATTCAGTTTGAGGTGCCGGTGAAGCTGGGCCACACCAGCTTTATCGACGGCTACATCCCCGCCACCCGCGTCTTAATTGAGCAGAAGGGCGCGGACATCAATCTGCGGAAGGGCTACAAGCAGTCGGACGGTTCCCTGCTGACCCCCTACGGCCAGGCCCGGCGCTACGCCGGGTATCTGCCCCACAACCAGAACCCTCGTTGGATCATTGTCTGCAATTTCCAGTCCTTCGAGATACACGACATGAATCGGCCCAACGATGAGGCGGAGGTTCTGATGCTGTCCGACCTTCCGAAAGAGGCCCACCGGCTACAATTCCTGGTGGACACCGGCAAGGAAAAAATAACAGTCAAAAAGGCAGCCTCCGAAGGACGTTCCCTTCGGAGGCTGCCCGGATTTTATGTCAGGTCGCTTTTGGGTGAAATTGTGCTTAATCGGTGGTTTTCACTTGCTCAAACAACCATTCCTTGACGCAGGGGAGGTCATAGGCGATGCGGAAGGTCATACGGTGGCTGCCGTTCAGGGCGTTTCCATCGCCGTCCATGCTGCCAGTACCGGAGTTGATTTTCAGGAAATAGATGTTTGCGTCTTGCGCCAGGAACTCACTGATAACGGATTCCCTCGTATCCTGATCGCTGATACCGTCAAAGCTGCCTGTGGCGACTACGCCGCCTTCTTCTATCCATTTTGCCACATTTAGCTCGGACTGCATGGCGGAACCATCGTCCTCGGAAACCAGAATGCCGATGAAGAGCGTGGACATGACTGGCCAGACCCATCCGGCAAGAAACGCCGGAAGAACCGTTGCATAGAGCGTAAACATCAGGAGGCCGAATTTCGCCATGCCGAGATTCTTTAATTGCAATCCGGTCATATCTGTGACCATCTCAATAAATCCCCCCGGCAGCTTCAACTCCTCCGTCTCATGCAGGGCAAGGGCCACAATGTACATGATGGGCAGCTTGTGCAGCATATCGATCTGGTTCCAGCCGATAACCAGAACGGACAGCGCAATGACGCCCAACAGCGAAGTCAACCAAAAGCTGTACTTTCTCATAACCACGCTTTTATTGTCTGCACCCATGTGGACAAGCACCATATTCACTCGCATATCATTTTCAACTCCACCAGCTTGGACTGCACTCGGAAGTTTCGGAACTTCTGGGGTTCCAGCTTTGCCATTCGCAGAATCTCTGACATCCTGTGTCTGGAAAATGGCCTGTCCGTCATCGAGGACCCGAAGCCCAGCCGGGGCAGCTACGGCTCCTGGCTGGGCGAGAAAAAGCCTCTACCAACTGGCAAAAGCTGGAGCAGATGATAGACGCTGCGCTTACTCCTGACTGCAAAAGCTTCGAGGACTTTCTGGCAGCGATGCGGGCAACCGGGGTCGAGGTCAAGACCGGCAAATACCTGGCGTTCAAAATCCCGGAGGGCAAGCGATTCATCCGATGCAATTCTCTCTCGGAGGATTACACCGAGGATGTCATTCGGGAACGGCTAGAGGGTAAGAGGACAGTAAAACAACGACAGGTACAGAAGCCGCTCTCAGCTAAAGAAGATATGCGGCCACGTTCCCTGATTGACATTCAAGCGAAGCTGGCCCAGGCCAACTCACCAGGTTTTGAACGGTGGGCGAAGTCTTACAACTTGAAGGAGATTGCAAAGACAGTCGTTTGGATGAAAGAGCATGGTATGAACGATGTTGAAAAATTTGCAGAAGAATGTGATGCCGCAACTAGACGCTATCACCAGATTTCTGACAAGACAAAGGCCAACGAAGCAAGGATGAAGGAGATTGCCGAACTGCAACGGCAAATTGGCACCTATGGCAAAACACGGGATGTCTACCTTCAATATAAATAACTCCCGAAGAAGAAGCAGGCAGAGTTTTACGAGGCCCATCGGAGTGACATCATGCTGCATGAGGCGGCGAAGCGCTATTTTGATTCTCTGGGGCTGAAGAAGCTGCCCTCTATTAAGTCATTGAAGCAAGAGTACGCAACTTTGAACGCTGAGAACAAAAAGCTCTACCCCGACCAGAAAGCAGCCCGAAAAGAAATGATCGACCTGCTCACAGCGAAAAGTAATCTGGAGCGATTCCTGGAAATCAAAATCGAGCAGCCCGAAAAGAAAGAACAACAGCAGGAAGAAAGCCGGTGATAGTGGCACGAACCGTTCTGGGGTCTACGGTTCAGAACACCGTAGACCCCGGATTTTTTGCGTTCAGCAGACAATAGATTCAGAACAAATGAACGCACACCGGGAGACAGAGTGCGAAAATTTTACGACTGTCTCCCAGCAGCAGACGCCGAAGGCGGCGTATGACGCTTTTCAGGGAAAGCGCGAAGAGCTTTCTCTGAAAAGCTAATGAGACGGGATTTTGAGGATAGAATCCTCAAAATCAGGCTCGGAACGAGCCGTATTTTCAATAAAAAGCATCGCTTTTTATTGAAAATAGTATCAAACCCCGGCCAACAAGGGCCGGGGTTCGCAGGGGCTTGGGGGCAGCAGGCCACCAACAAGCAGCGGAGGTATATACCGAGGCATTGCTTGCCACTAGTAAAGCATACTTAAAAGCGGTTGGATAAGGATAAAACAGTAACAAAACGGCCCGGTAAATTTGCGAAGCCGTTTTGTTGCAATAATCATCATTTATTTTCCTGCTCCAACTCCTCCCGGAGACGGGTGGCGACCTGTTGCTTTTTGCTCATCTGAGCAGGGGAACACTCCATTCCAGATGGCTCCGCAGAGTCCACCTCCACAGCATCAAAACGGTCAGCGGCCTCCTGCTGGCGCTGTACTTGACGCTCTTTGGCGTGCGCCTTGCGCTGTTTGTTTCGCTGACGCTGCCGCAGGAACGTGGGACTGAACACACTGCTTTTGACTTCCAGCTTGATGTCCTCAAAGGTTTCCCCATTGATGGCGGCAATATATCTGGAAAAGTTCTCGCCCACCTCCGGGTGTACGGTCATGTCAAACCCGGACTTCCTCGTCAGGAACCGTACTTTATAGGTGATGGCGGAATTGGTCTCCTCACATTTTTCCAACTCGTCCAGGGAAAGCAGGACGGAGCGCTTGATACCGGGAAGGCCGCAGACCGCAATCACCCGTTGATCGGTCAGGACGCAAACGCCGGGAAAAGAATCCCGTTTCGTTTGAATATTGGCCACCACCGCCGCAGTCACCTGTTCCTCTGGTTGCAGCAGGGTTTGGGCGTATCGGGCGGAGACACGGTTCACTACGCCCGCCTTTTTGCCTTGCACCATTTGAATGGCCTCGTTTACAGTCACTTGGAAAACCGTCCTTTCTTCCACGATTTGCTCAAATCAGTTGTTGAAATTGTCTGAGATGGTGTCCTTCAGCAGCTTGATAAAGTTATCATAGCTGGGGCTGGGCAGCAGCCGCTCCACAAAATGTTTATCCGCAAAGAGCTTGGAGAGGTAGTTCCAAAGTTGGAAAGCTTTTGTGTTGTTCTTGCCAATGCAGATCAAAATCACGAGGTTGACCATGTTGTGGTCGGAATCCCACTCGATGGCCTGGGGAAGGACCGCCGTGCAGACAAAGGAATCGGAGGAGACCGCCGCGATGGGGTGCGGCGCGGCAATGCCGTTGCCAAAGAACGTGCTGCCCAGTTCCTCCCGCTGGAGGACCGCCGAATGCAGCCCTTCGATGTGGAAAAACTCAGAGGACTTCTGGCACATATGCCGGAGAACTGCTTCCCGTCCCCGGTTAGGAAGCTGGAAAAACAGCTCCTGATGGAAAATAGCAAAAATGTCGTCGATATTGCGGAACCCATCCATCGCCAGCTTCAGGTTCAAATAGTCCTGCTGATTGGGGAACTGGTTGATATAAAAGGCCAGCCCCATATCATAAAACGTTCCTTTTTCGGTGGTGACAAAAATATCGTACCGGTCCAGGCAGTCATCGTCCACCTCCTGGGGCATCAGAAACGCCAGTTCTGTCAACTGGTCGGAAAACCAGTTGAGAAGCGTCTGCCGCAGCAAAATGTTTTCGCTCCGCCGGAGGGAAGAGATCACCAAAAGGCGCTTCGTTCCCTGGTTTTGCTGCTGCTGGGTCAGGGAGTTATAGAGGTGGATGGCAATAAAGGCAATCTCCTCGTCAGAAACCTTTTTGTGGAACACCTTTTGCATATAGGCGGCGAAGTAGGTGCCCAGGTCGAAGCCCTGGGGGAAGGTCTGCCGGATATAGTTCACCAGATGGTTTTTGAGCTGCATATCGTACTTGATCCGTACAATGAGAGGGGTGCAGTGCAGCGCCAGCGCAATACGCAGGTTCAGGTCGTTGGTCAGGTCAATGCCGTGGGTGTCCCGGATGTCCGTCAAGGCCGCCAACACAAAGTCATCCATCTCCTGAGAGATAATGGTGGTGGAGGTGTAGTTGCCCTGCCCCTTCATGTACAGCGCAAAGTAATCCACTTCCTCCTCCGGCACACGAACCAGGAAATCCTGGCCGATGCGCTGGAACACGGCGGCGGCGATTTCCCGCTCCGGCGACAACGATTCCCCTTCCAAATCCAGATCTGCAGGAGAGATAAAGAACCAGTTCTGCATTCGGTTCAGCGCCACATAGAGCTGAATGATGGCATTGTTCAGGCCCACCTCTGTGACGGAGTGCTTGAAGGAAACGAAAGTCTCCACTAGGATGTCCTTGATTTTCCGCATAGTGTCGTTGTCGCTGTTCCCGGAAAACACCGTTGCGGCGTTTGCAATCAGGAGATTTTGCTCCAGCAGACACATCCGCTTGTTGACTTCACTGCCGTCGATCATCACCTTGTTGGCGCTGCGCAGCAGTTCCAGATTAAAACGGGACAGAACGGTATCCACCTGCTTTAAATCATTGAGCAGGGTGGAGCGGGACACATAAATTTTGTTCTCCAGGTCATACATGGAGATGGCCCGATGCTGGTTGAGCAGCAGGAGCAGAATTTGGTCGATGCGCTCGTTTCGGTATCCCATAGAGGAATTGCTGAACTGCTGGTAGAGGGTTTCCTTCCATGCGGCAAACTCCGTCAGGTCCAACACATGGATACGGCATCCTTTGGGGGCCACAGACTGGAACTCTACGCAGGTCTTTTCCGCGACTTCCATCTTGATTTGCTTGATGTCGTTTTGTACCGTGCGCAGACTGACCTGCTGCTTCTTTGCAAAATAGGAAGCAGTCAGATAATTGTCCGGGTTTTCACATAGTTCCAGCAAAATCTCAAGTTGTCTTTGGTTAAACATAGATACCGCCCCTCCTCATAGCGAATCTGGAATAAACAGGAAACGGCATGAGGATTCTTTTATATTTACAAAAGTATAGCACAAAAGAACGCACTTGAAAACCGTATTCCAATGAAATTGTTAAAAAATATTCCGGTTCCGACTTGCGCAGTCCTACGCAATTCGGATGATTTGTTGTTTTGCTGAACTGCGGTGTACTACGCAATTCCATTGGATAAATTCTTTCCTAACTGCGCGCATCCTGCGGTTCCAGTCTATACCAGATGAGGAAAAACGGGGACGGGCCGTCTGCGCATTGCGCAGGCGGCCTTGTTGTATCCCGAAACGAAGGTCAGGCGTTGATGATGGTCACCAGTTCTTTGGCCTTAGCGCTGACGTTCTCCACAGACTTCATGCTCAGGCTGATAACATCGTGGGCGTTGTGGTTGGCCTCATAAGCCTGGCCGAAGGTGCGGATGAACTCCTTACGCAGATCGGAGCCATAGTTGATTTTGATAAGACCGCACTTCCGGGCCTTCTGAATCACGTCAAAGGGGATACCGGAGCCGCCGTGCAGCACCAGAGGCACCGGGGAAATGTCAGCGATGGTCTTGAGCAGGTCCAAGTCCACATGGGGCGTCAGGTCCAGGCCGTGGACGTTGCCGACAGAGACGGCCAGCAGATCGCAGCCGGTGGTGTTGACAAAGTCGGCTACCATAGCGGGGTCGGTTTTTGCGTCGGCTTCGTTGACAATGTCCTCTTCCTTGCCCTGGAGCGCACCCAGCTCGGCTTCCACGGGGATGCCATAGAAGTGGCAATACTGCACCGCACGGCGGACTTCCGCCACGTTTTCCTCAAAGGGGAGGGCGGAGGCGTCGATCATAATAGAAGTGAAACCGGCCTCAACACAGGCCTGTACGTCGGCGTAGCTCTTGCCGTGATCCAGGTGCAGGCCGATGGGGGTGTCGTACTTGCTGGCGGCGTCCCGCGCCACCTCAGCAATGATCTTGGGATTGGAGAGGCGCAGGTTGTTGGAGGAGATCTGAATGTAGCCGGGGAGCTTGGCCTCGTCCAAACCCTTGGCGATAGCATAGGTCATCTCCAGGTTGGTGGTGTTGAAGGCGGGCAGGATGTAGCCATTTTTCTTGGCATACTCCATCAGGTCATAGCCGTTGATCAGTTTCATAGCGTGTTTGGACAGCATTGCCTGTCAGCAGAGCTGTCCGTTCCCTCCTGTTCAATTTGAAATTTCGCACGACCCCGGCGGCCTCTGGTAGAGAAGAAGCAGATGGAACGTCAAAGGGGATAAAGCAGCAAATTTAGAAGGTGAGGGTGTTGAAACCGCTGGGGTCGTTTGATGGGTGAAGTATAACATTTGAGAAAGAGTTTGGATTTTTCTTTTCTTGCACACAACATGGAAACGGGCTCTGCGGCGTTGCGGCAATTCTTTGCGCAAAGCTGTAATTTGCACTGTGCAAAAAATTGCGGGGATAAACCGCAATTTCCTTGTGAATTTTCACTCAAATACCATGGTATAGTATCAGCATCAACAGGAGCCACATTTGTATATGGCTTTTCTGAATTCGATGAACCAGTACCCTCCCTGTCAGCGCACTGCCGGAGGGCAACCCACCAGAAGAAAGGATGACCTGCCTATGGACGCCCCCAAGTTCCGCATCGTCCTCGCCTCCCACGGCGAACAGGCCAAGGGCATGATGAACACCGTTCAAATGCTCCTCGGCCCCCAGGAAAACATGGCCGCCTATTGTCTCTATCCCGACCAGACCGTCAACGCTCTGACCGAACAGCTGGAGAACGAGATCAAAACCTACGGCGCCGAAAACATCATCTTTATGACCGAGCTGTTTCACGGCTCCCCCTTCAACGCCGTTGTCTCCCTGACCAGGGAATATGACCTCTATCACCTGACCGGTACCAACCTGGCCATGCTGATGACAGTCGTCATGGAGCGAGACGACGAGAACGCCACCGCAGAGGCCATCTGCGACGCCGCTATTGAGGCGGCACAGGACAGCTTCAAAGATGTCAGAAAAATGCTGGCAGAATCCATTGAAAACGAGGAGGAAGATTTATGAGAAACGTCGTATTGGCACGCGTGGATGACCGCCTGATCCACGGCGAAGTCGTTACCGCCTGGACCCCCACTATGCGGGCCAACAAAATCATCATCGTGGACGACGAGGTGGTCAAGGACAAGTTCAATGTCCGGGTCGTCAAGGCCCTGGCCCCTGCCGGCACCAAGGTCATCGTCTACAGTGTGGAAAAGGCCGCTGAGAAGCTGATGGTCCCCGGCGTGGAGGGTGAGCGCATCATCGTCCTGACCAAGACCCCTACGTCCTTTGCCCGGCTGGTGGAAGCCGGTGTCCCGCTGAAAGAAGTCAACCTGGGCGGCGCAGGCATCCGCGGCGAGCGTAAGCCCTTCATCAACAACGTGGCCCTCAGCCCGGAGGAAGTGAAGTCCTGCGACTACATGAAGCGGAACGGTGTCCGCGTTTACTACCAGTTGGTGCCGGAGCAGGGCATCATCGAAATTGATGAGGCGCTGGAAAAGGCCAAGGCCGCATTTGGCATTTGATTTCGTCCCAATTCGCTCCAACGAAGAAAAGCACAGCCTGTTTGGGGCGAATCAATAAAGGAAATGCAGAATAGAAAGGAAGGATTTTTATGACAATTCTGCAAGCAATCCTCTGTGGACTGCTGTACTGGCTGGCGGAAGCCAACCTGCCCTTCATCTCCATCTGGACATTCCAGCGCCCCCTGGTCTGCGGCTGGCTGACCGGCTGCATTCTGGGCGACCCGGTGACGGGCGCTGTGGTGGGCGGCTCCATCAACCTGGTCTATCTGGGCTTTATCTCCGCCGGTGGCTCCATGCCCGCTGACATGGCCCTGGCCGGTGTGCTGGGTACCGCCTACGCCATCACCGGTGGTCTGGACGCCACCACTGCCCTGGCCATCGCCGTTCCGCTGGGCCTGCTGGGTACCATCGTCTGGTATCTGCGCATGACCTTCGACTCCGTGTTTGTCCATATGGGCGACAAATGGGTGGCCCAGGGCAAGTTTAACCGCCTGTGGCTGACCAATCTGGTGTTCCCCCAGGCTTTTGCCGCAGTCATCTGCGTCATCCCCTGCACCATCGCCGCCTACTTCGGCGCAGCCTACATTCAGGACTTCATCAACCTGCTGGCCGGCAAACCCCTGGAGATCTTCACGATCATCGGCGGCCTGATGCCTGCCCTCGGTATCGCCATCACCCTCCAGTACATCTTCAAGGGCGAAGCCCGTATCTTCCTGTTCCTGGGCTTCATGGTGGCCACCTGCACCAGCCTGACCCTGATCGAGCAGGGCATCATCGGCCTGATCGTGGCGATTCTCTACATCCAGGTCACGGACAAGCTGGCCCCTGCCGTTGCCACTGCGGGCAACACCCCCAGCGGCGAATATGACCCGGATTACGACCCGGACGACGACGAATAAAAAGGAGGCGGACGACAATGGCAAAAAAAGAATGGAAGCAGCGGCTGATTCCCAAGAGTGCCCTGTTCAAAGCCTCGATGATCTTTGAGACCTTCGTTCAGTGTGCCTACAACTACGAGCGCATGATGGGCATGGCCGTGGGCCACACCTTCCTGCCCGTGGTGAAGTACCTGTATCCCAACGATAAAGAGAAGCAGATCGACCTGATGACCCGTGAGATGGAGTTCTTCAATGTCCACGTGGAGTTTGGTTCCTGCATCCTCGGCCTGGCCATCTCCCTGGAAGAGGAGAAGGCTATGGGCGCGGACATCCCCAACGAGTTCATCACCAACATCAAGACCTCTCTGATGGGTCCTCTGGCCGGTGTGGGCGACACCATTTATCAGGGTGTGCTTATCCCCATCCTGCTGGCCCTGTGCATTGACATCACTCAGTCCGGCAACGGCAACATCTGGGGTTCTGTCATCTATCTGGTGGTCATGGCGGTGCTGTCCTACGCGCTGTCCTATGGCAACTTCATGTTCGGCTACAACGCAGGCAGCGAAGCAATTATGGACTTCCTGGAAAAGGGAACCCTAAACAAGCTGCTCCAGGGCGCGTCCATCATGGGCTGCATGGTCATGGGCGGCCTGATCGTCAACTACGTCAGCGCCTCCTGCGGCATTGTCATCAACGCCTCCGGCACGGAGTTCTCCATCCAGGAGAGCCTGTTCGACGCAGTGCTGCCCAACATTCTCCCGCTGGGCGCGACGATGGGTATCTTCGCTCTGCTCCAGAAGAAGTGGACCTCCATCAAAATCATTCTGCTGATTGTGGCAGTCGGCATCGTCGGCGGATTGTTCAACATCCTCGCCTGACCTGGGCTGTCTGACAGCGAAAAACCGGCCCCCAATCGGGGGCCGGTGATTTCAAAGAGCTGTGTACAGGCATGAGGGTATCTGCTCGATGCCCTGATTCCTGCACATGACAACAAACCATTGAACGATAAAACGAAAAGGAGTCGAGACCCATGAAAGCACTGCTGATGAGCAAGCCCGGTGATGTGAAGGTTACGGAGCTTCCCATTCCCGAGCCGAAGGAAAACGAAGTCCTGATTCGCGTCCGCATGGCGGGCATCTGTACCAACGACATCCGCGATTACAAGGGTGATTGCAGCTATAGCTATCCTCGCATCGGCGGCCACGAGTACGGCGGCGTTATTGAAAAACTGGGTTCCGCCGTCAACACCGACCGCTTCGCTGTGGGCCAGCGGGTGGTCCCTTACATCATCAACATTGATCGGGAGTGCCATTATTGCCGCACCGGAAACGAGAACATTTGCTTCCACCACGCACAGTCCGCCATTTTCACCAACCCTGATGGCATTTCCGGCTACTGCGGGTTCAGCCAGTATGTGGCAGCCAAGGCGGAGGATTTGTTTATCTATGACGAGGAGACTTCCTTTGAGAAAATGGCCTTTACCGAGCCGCTGGCCTGCGTGGTGAACTCCATCAACCGCACCAACATCGAGCTGGGCGACGACGTGGTGGTCATCGGAGGCGGCACGATGGGACTGCTCCACGTCATGGTGGCCAAGCTGCGGGGCGCAAGGGTCATCGTCAGCGAGCCGCAGGCCAGCCGCCGAGAAAAGGCGCTGGAGCTGGGGGCCACTGATGTCATCGACCCCATCCACACGGACGCAGTGGCTGAGGTGAAGTCGCTCACCGAAGGCCGGGGTGCAGCAGTGGTTTTCAACACAACCGCAAGCCCGGTGCTGATGGGGCAGGCGATGGAGATGACCGCTCCCTGTGGCACCTGCGTGGCGTTCTCGTCCATGCACCCCAACGACCCGCTCCCCGTGGACGCCGGGGCCATGCACAGCCTGCAAAAAACCCTCACCGGAGCGGTCAGCCCCACCATCAAATCTTTTTATCAGGCGTATGAGCTGATCAACAAGGGCCTGCTGGACCCCACGGTGCTGATGGATCGGGTGTTTGACTACCGCTCCTTCGATAACGCCATGGCCTGCGCTATGCGCCCGGACACCTATAAGGTTTTGGTTTCGTTTGGTGACGACTAATGGCAGCCTTTATTGGAATTGATCTGGGGACCTCATCCGTCAAGCTGGTGCTGACGGATGAAAAGGGCCAGGTCCTGCGGGAGGCCGGGCAGGATTACCGCCTGCTCCAGCCCGCCCCCGGCTGGAAGGAGATCGACCCTGAAACTTGGTGGAACGCCACCGCCGATGCGCTGGAGGTCCTTCTGGACGGGGTCAGCCGGGAACAGGTGGAGGGCATCGGCATCACCGGGCAAATGCACACCGTCGTCCTTCTGGACGGGGATGGACGCTCCATCCGACCCGCCCTGATGTGGAACGACACCCGCACCAAGGACTTAATCCCGGAGCTGAAGGCCGACGTGCAGGACACGAATGTCTCCTACCTGTCCCGTGTGCTCTCCACCGGAAGTCCGGCAGCCAACCTGCTGTGGCTGCGCCTCAACGAGCCGGAGCATTTCCATCGGCTGGCAAAGTTCTTAATCGGGCCGGATTACCTGGTCTATCGCTTTACCGGGGTCTATGGGACCGAGTACTGCGAGGCGTCCACCTCCTCTCTTTATGACCTGCTGGGCAAGGTCTGGTCCCCGGTCATGCGGGAACTGGTTGGCTTGCCGGAATCGGTCTATCCCCCCGTCCGGGGCAGCGCAGAAGTGGCCGGAACGCTGCTCACTGAGATCGCAGCGCGGTTCGGGCTGCGGCCAGACGTGAAGGTCATCGTCGGAACCGGGGACAACCCTGCTGCCTCCATCCCCACGGGTTGCCTTGGGCGAGGGTATCCGGTGTTCTCCCTTGGTACCTCCGGGGTGTTGATGTTCCCCAGAACCTCGCCAGACTTTGAAGCAAAGGGGAAAAACATCCTGTTTTCCTTTGATTCCAGCACCTTTTATACTCTGGTGCAAGGGGTCGTGCAGTCCTGCGGCAGCGGTTACAACTGGTGGAACCGGGACATTTTGCAGATAGATGACATCAATGCGGCAGACAAGGAAATCGACGTGGATCGCTTGGGCGAAAACGAGCTGCTGTTTTACCCTCATCTGGTGGGAGACAAGACTCTCTACGCCGACCCCGCCATCCGTGGAGCCTTTTTGGGTTTGGGAACAGATACCACTCGCGCAGACATGACCCAGGCGGTGATGGAGGGCGTGGCGTATGGCCTGCGCCAGCTGACAGAGGAAATGCACCTGACCCAAGAAAGTCTGACCGGGCTACGGGTCATCGGCGGCGGCTCCCGGAGCCGTGTGTGGATGCAGGTGATCGCTGACGTGTTAAATGTCCCTGTGCAACAGCTGGCAGGCAATGCCGGAGCGGGCTATGGTATGGCGCTGCTGGCTACCTATAGTTGCGGCGTGGTCTCCTCGCTGGAGAACATTTCCGAACGAGCCGTCTCTGTCAAAGCCCGCTTCACGCCGCGGCCTTATAACGCTGGGCTGTATGACCGGAATTATCAGCGATACCTCCGGGTGTACCGTGCCTTAAAAGACATTTACGCCTGACTCAGGCAGCAGAAAGGAACCGTTTCCAATGGCAAAAACCTGTGATATTTGCGGAGAAAAAATCGGATTAAAGGCGTTTCGCTGTCAGGACGGCGTCCTCTGCAAGGATTGCTACAAGCTGGTCAGCAACAATTTCACTTCCACCATCACCACAAAAACGCTCTTGGAATTGAAGGAACGCTACATCCAGAATGCAGCGCCGTTGGAACTGGGACAGGACGGCTTTCTGACCACCCGCAAGGTGGGAACCTTCCTGCTACTGGATGAAACACATCGGAAATTCTGCCTGCCCAGCAATCGGGGCATCACTGGGCAATATACGCAGCCTGAGATATTTCCCTATGAGGCATTGCAAGGTTACAAGTTGGCTTCGGTTCCCCAGATGTCACCGGAGCAGTTGGCGGTGCTTGCCGAGGATAAAAAGAAGAGCGTGGTGATTAAAAGCCTGTCCATTCAACTACGCATTGCAAATGTTGGTGTAAAAGAACTCGTAGTGATTCCGACGCCAGTGCGTTCTTCCAGCTTTGCGTTTCGGAGGGCATACCGCACGGCGCAAGAGCTTATGAATGAGCTGGAGCATTTATGCGTATCTATTAAAGAGCAATGAATTCAGTCGAACTCTTACACCAAAACTAACACAAGCGGCCTGTAAGTGCTTTAGGGCACCTACAGGCCGCTCTTCCATGTATAGGGAGGTACTGACTAATATTCTTTGTGGATACCTGAAAGATACCCTTGACAAATCTCATCTAATTATGTCACCGAAGGGACATTCGACGCCTACCTTTGGCAGACGCTGGAGAACAAACAGAAGTTCATTTCGCAAATCATGACGAGCAAATCGCCAGTTCGCTCCTGCGATGATGTTGACGAACAGGTGCTTTCCTATGCAGAGGTCAAGGCCCTTTGCGCCGGAGATGAACGCATCAAGGAAAAGATGGATCTGGACATCGACGTGGCCCGGCTGAAGGTAGTGCGGGCGGATTTTCTGAGCAACCAGTACCGGTTGGAGGACCGGCTGTTGAAACACTTCCCGGCACAAATCGAGAAGCAGCAGGGATATATTCAGGGCTTTGAAGCTGACATCCAGACTGCGGCGGCGCACCCGCTGCTCAAAGAGGGCTTTGCGGGGATGGAGGTCAACGGACGGAGGTTTAACAAAAAGCAGCTTGCGGGTGAAGCAATTCTCGCCGCCCGCCAGAATTGCAAAGGGGCCGAACCGGTGCCGCTGGGCAGTTACCGGGGATTCCAGATGGAGCTGTCCTACGATTCCTTTCGGCAAGAGGTAGACCTGACGCTGAAAGGGGTTATGAGCCACCGGCTGGCCCTCGGCACGGACGCCAGAGGCAACCTGACCCGCATCGACAACGCGCTGGCCGGGATTCCGGGGAGGCTGGAGGCGGCAAAAGAACAGCTTGCCAACCTGGAAAACCAGCGGGAGGCGGCGAAAGTGGAAGTAGGCAAGTCCTTCCCCCAGGAGGCAGAACTGGCGGAGAAATCCGCACGGCTGGCTGAACTGGACGCCGCCCTGAACCTCTCAGAACCTGCCGCGCCCCAGGAGGAACGGGGGAGTAATGAGGAACGTCCGTCTGTGCTGGCCGATTTGAAGCAGAAGTCCAGTCAGGTGCAGCCGCCCCGCCGGGATACCACCCAGCGCACCGAGGAGGTGCTGTGATGGCTGAAATCGAAAACCGGGATGTGATGCTGCACTTTCGGGTCAGTCCGTCCGAGCTGGAGATCATCCGCAAAAAGATGGAGGACGGAGGTGTTCGCAGTATGAGCGCCTATCTCCGTAAAATGGCGCTGGATGGGTACTGTGTCCAGCTAGATTTTGACTATCCCCGGCAAATCAGTACCCTTCTTCGCAAATGCTCAAATAATCTCAATCAGTACGCCAGGAAAGCCAATGCCACTAACAGCATTTATGCCACTGACATTCAGGACTTGCAGGAGCGGTTGGATGAGATCTGGGCGACCCAAAAAGAATCCCTTCGGGTTCTTGCGTCTCTCTCATAAACCAGACCGACAAGGCATGGGGAGCGATCCCCATGCCGATACATAGCTGTGTGGCGACATCATTGCGCTATCTGGCTTCTCTGATAAAATGGAATCATGAAAGAAAAAGGAGGGCAGGATGGATTGGAACAGGCGCACAGCTATAAATTCCCGACAGAAAAGGAGAACAGCAAAATGATTTTGGAATTGCTCTATAATGGGCGCATCTACCCGGCAGAGGCAATCATGTCGCAGGACGAGAGATTTGTGAAGGCAGAGGCAAACGTGAACCGAATGTACGAGGAACTGCACACCCGGCTGAGCGAACCGGACAAAAAGCAGTTGGAACAGCTCCGTGAGGAAATGTATGAAGTGCAAAAATTACTGGGTGATTGAGATAAGCAAGGGCGATGTTCACGTTATGGAAGCATCAAAGGATTACCGCAGGATGTGCTGGATAAGAAAGATGTCATCACCATCTTCCCCCCGATCACCTCAAGAACAACAACCGTGCAGGTTCTGAAAGCACCCAAAACACAGACCAGCACCCGTAAGATTTTCTTGCCCAAAACCGTGGCCGAAATGCTTGTTACCTGGAAACAGAAGCAAGATGCCACACGGGAAATGCTTGGCTGCGAATACCAGGACTACAATCTTGTTATAGCCGGCCCCCTTGGGATGCCGACGGAGGCCGCAACAATCACATCTGCATTTAGGAAGCTGATTGCAGCAAATGACCTCCCCCCTGTTGTCTTTCACAGTCTCCGCCACTCCAGCATCACCTATAACTGAAACTGAATGGCGGTGACATCAAGGCGGTACAGGGTGACACAGGCCATGCACAGGCAAAGATGGTCACAGATCAGTATTCTCACATTCTGGACGATGACCGGAGGAAAAATGCTGCTCTGTTTGAGGATGCATTTTATGCCAGGAAGGGCATTGAAGAAGAGCCTGCACCAGAGCCGCCTGCACCTGAACCTGAAAAGGACAGTGGGTTAGATATGGAAACCCTCGCAAAGCTGGCAAGTTCGCCGGAACTGTCAGTGCTTCTGAAAATCCTTGCAAAGAACATATGAAGATTGAGCCAGGGCTGATTGCTATGCAACAACGCCCTGGCTCAAATTCTGTTTATGGAGTATCAGTGAATTGGCACTGTTTTTTGGTTTCTCTGTGTCTGCCGAAACTTGTCAGATTCTCATTTTTATCAGGTACAACTGATAAAAGTGGATTTTTTCGTCTTGCATCTAAATTATGTCTGTGCGAATATATTGTAAAATGTCTATTAGCAATCGAGGATGCGGTCAAGCGGGAGTTTGGCGCATTTCCCGGTATCCGAGACGACTTCCCCCAATACGTTGTCACGCTGGACGAGTTTGGTATGAGCCGGGATGGGACCAAGCACCATAAAATTCGTGATTTCCTGCTGGCAAAGGAATGGAACTGAGGAATAACATTTAACATTTGATAATTGAGCCAGGAAGTTCCAACAAAAGAGGAAATCCCTGGCTCCGATTTTGTTTGTAAGGCAGTCAATATTTTTCATCCAGCACATTGCTTTTCCGTCCACTCTGGGATATAATATGGACGAAAGGTTGTGGGGCTGGACGAAACCACATTGAAATCAGCTCAGGTGATATATGAGAACATTTGATTATGAGGCGCTTGCTCAAAGGCAGTGGGATACGGAGACTGTTTCCTATCTTTCTAAAATTCACGAATGCAAGGGAAGGCAGCAGCTTTATATCCGGCAAAAACCGGTGGAACTGACTCGTCTGGTAGAGATCGCAAAGATTCAAAGTACTGAGAGTTCCAACAAAATCGAAGGAATTGTCACAACCAGCACAAGAATGAAGCAACTGTTCGAAGAGAGGACTACGCCGCGCAATCGAGATGAGGGGGAGATCATAGGTTACAGGGACGTACTGAACACCATCCATGAGAGTCATGACTATATCCCTATTCGGCCATCCTATATCTTGCAACTGCATCGAGATTTACTGAAGCACGCTGGCATTTCCTACGGCGGGCATTTCAAAAATGTCCAAAATTATATCAATGAAACCAAACCGGATGGGAAACAGGTCACCAGGTTCACTCCTGTTGCGCCCTATGAGACACCGGAGGCTGTAGCGGCTATCTGTGCCAGTTACACGAAAGCCGTTGCCTTAGAGACAGTAGACCCCTTGATCCTGATTCCTTCCTTCATATGTGATTTTCTTTGTATCCATCCGTTTAATGATGGAAATGGCAGAATGAGCAGACTGCTGACCTTACTTCTGCTGTACCAGAATGGCTACGAAGTGGGGAAATATATCAGCATTGAAAAACAGATCGAGGACACAAAGGACGCCTATTATGCTGCCTTGGAGCAGGCGGACTATGGGTGGCATGAGGAGAAGAACGACCCGTTGCCGTTTATCAAATATATGCTAAAAGTCATATTATCCTGTTATCTGGAGTTTGAAGAACGGGTCGGTATTGCCAGTACACAGGGTGGCAGACGAACGGCATATGATGTGGTAAAAGCCTATGTGTCCGACAAGGTCGGGAAGTTTACCGCTGCGGAAGTCATCGCATCCTGTCCCACGGCTGGACGATCTGCGATCCTTGCAGCGCTGAAAAGACTTACGGACGAGAACGTCATCGTAAAGCTCGGCTCTGGGAGAAGCACCTGTTATGTGCGTAAAGATGCAGTGAGTGATATGGAATCTTGCTAAGAAAGTCGGCTGTCAGCTAAGAAAGAATTTTGTTCGTTGCTGCATCAATCAACTTTCTTAGCTCAGCTAATATCCAACTAAGAATCAGGGCTGATTTTGATTGATTTAGATTGATTTTCAGCGTTCCAGCATCAACTCGGAACTCGAAAAAGCCTTGAAACATCAACGTTTTTTAACCAGAATTGAACCAGAATTGACGTCACTTTTTTCACTCCTAAGCGGAAGGTCGGGGATTCGAGTTCCTTCTGGCGCGCCAGAAATAACGCCGGAAGCCTTATTTTTTCAAGGCTTTCGGCTTTCTTTTTGCCTTTCAATAAATCTGTTGCTGGCGATTGAACAGTATGGTCTGGGGCCTGTTGGGTGCATATCCGCAACCGTATGGGGCAGCGCAAAACCTCAGACGAAGAAATTTGCTCTCTGCTGGGTGTGCCGAATGGATACACGGTGCTGAATTTGATTGCCATCGTGGAAAAAGGTGAAATCAAGCGGGGTTATACGGAGCAGGATCTGGATAAAAGCTGTCACTATGAGTGATATTGAATTGAGTGGGATAAAGTTTCCCGTCAGGTCGTCACACAAAATCATGGCGACCTGCCGGGTATTTTGCGTTCACTGCCATGAAAAGAGTAATTCATGCCGGTCATGATATAGACATTCCCCATCTCACTTTCCCTTCCTTCTCTCAGGCCGTTATCTTGAAGAAGTGCCCCTTGAGGGCACAGGGAGGGGCAAAGCCCCGGAAATCCCCCTTGAGGGTAGAAGTACCGCTTGACGGTAAAAGTCATCTATGCTTTTTGCTGTGAAATTGACAAATAGCGGCAGGTAGTGTAGGATAGTTTTAGTGAATTTGACAGTCCAGCCTGGACAGCGCACACATCCCCCATCGACGAGACAGGAAGCAGTGATGAAAAAAGACGAATACACCGCCCACCGCGCAGAGGATGGCCGTATCCAGACGGCAAAGGCTCACCTGGAGGGAACGGCGCACTACGCCGCCCAGGCGTTGGCACCTGTTGGACTTTCCCAGAGCGCTCGCCTGGCCGGTTTGCTCCACGACTGCGGCAAACTGACCCAGGCATATCAGACCTACCTCACGCGCGCGGTTCGCGGGGAGCCAGTTCACCGCGGTTCCGTCAACCACACCTTCGCCGGGGTGCGGCTGCTGCTGGAGCGGTATCACCACCAGTCGTCCGGGGAGCTGACGAATGCAGACGTGGCCTGTGAGGTGCTGGCCCTGGCAGTGGGCGGTCATCACGGCTGGTTTGACTGCGTGGACGAGCACCAAAACTCTGGCTTCCGGCACCGCCTGACCAAGGCGGATATCGGATATGAGGATGCCAAAAAGAACTACTTCCGCCTCGTCATGCCCCCGGCGGAGCTGGACCGTCTTTTTGAAACGGCCTCGGCGGAGCTTTGCCCTGCCCTGGCAGGGAGGCGCGAAGCGCCGGAAGTACCCCTTGAGGGTAAACGCATCTGCGACATGACAGGCGACAATGTTCCGGACGCTCAATATAACGCCGAGACTTCCTTTTATGCCGGACTGCTGGCCCGTCTGATGCTCTCCGCCGTTGTGGAAGGGGACCGCCGGGACACGGCAGAGTTCATGCAGGGGGTTTCTTTTGCCCCGCGCCGGACGGATGAGGAGCTGCACGCTCTTTGGACAGAGTGCCTGCAACGGGTAGAGCGAAAGCTGGAGGAACTGCCCCACATTTCGGAGATCGACCGGGCCAAGCGGGAGATCTCTGACCGGTGCCGGACTGCTGCTTCCCTTCCAACTAGTGTGTTCCGACTCAATGCCCCCACCGGCGGCGGCAAGACCCCCTCCTCCCTGCGCTTTGTTTTGGGCGCCCAACCGAAGCCCAGCGACAGCGGGTTCGGTTGGGAGAGGAGCCGCAGCCGGAATGGACGAGCTTTCGGCTTCAGCCGGAAGCGAGGGATATGGAGCTTGCGGCGACGAGGCCCAGTCCACCGGCAAACGCCGCATCCTGTTTGTCTCTCCCTTGCTGACCATTTTGGACCAGAACGCCAAAGTCATCCGGGATTACATTCAGGACGACCGACTGATTTTGGAGCACCACTCCAATTTGGTGCGGCTGGGAGGGGCGCAGCCCCGGAAGTGCCGCTTGACGGTAGAGGAGACCCCTTCTGACTGGCTGGACGAGAAGGAGCTGCTGCTGGAGAACTGGGACGCCCCCATCATCATCACTACTCTGGTGCAACTGCTGAACACCCTCTTTTCCGGGAAAATGAGCGCAGAGCGCCGGTTTCAGGCCCTCTGCGGCAGCGTCATCGTCATTGACGAGGTGCAGACCGTCCCCGTGAAGCTACTGTCGCTGTTCTCCCTGGCCGTGAACTTCCTGGCGGAGTTTTGTCAGGCCACGGTGGTGCTCTGTTCTGCTACCCAGCCCGCCATCGAGCAGACCCCTCACCCCCTCCACGGCCCGGTCCGGGAGCTGCTGCCATATGACCCTGCTCTATGGGCTGTCTTTCACCGGACGGAGCTTCGGGATGGCGGCAGCGCTTCTTTGTCTGAGATTGCGGCATTGTCCCGGGAACTGCTGGAGGAGGCCGACAGTCTGCTGGTGGTGTGCAACAGGAAGGATCAGGCCCAGGCCCTGTTCCGCAGCTTGCAGAGCGTTAATGGAACCTGCTTTCATCTCTCCGCCGCTATGTGTCCCGCCCACCGCCGCCAAGTGCTGGAGGCGCTCAACACTGCACTGGATAACAGAGAGAGCGGTAAAACCCTCTGTGTCGCTACTCAGGTAGTGGAGGCTGGGGTGGACATCTCTTTTGAGCGGTGTTTGCGGTTGGCCGCCGGTATGGACAGCGCCGTTCAGACGGCTGGCCGCTGCAACCGGAACGGAGATGCTGGGCCTGACGCCATCGCGCCCGTCCTTGTAGTCCAGTGCAAGGGCGAAAAGTTGGGAAGATTGCCCGATATTCAGCGCGGAAAAGACGCTATTCTGGACCTGTTTCACGCCTTCCGCCAGAGGCCGGAGCGCTTCGGAAACGACCTGGCTTCTGATGCCTCCATTCGGTATTATTATCAGCAACTTTACGCCCGGATGCCGATGGGCGCCCAGGACGGCCCAGTCGCCGTCAAGGATCAGACCCTTACGCTTTTCTCTCTGCTGTCTGACAACAAGTCGCTCCGACCGGAGGAAACGTTCCCCTATTATTTTCAGCAGGCGTTCCGGCTGGCAGGGTCGCTGTTTCAGGTATTTGATGAGGATTCCATAGATGTCATTGTCCCCTATGGCAAGGGAAAAGAACTGATTGGCAAGCTGAACAGCAGCCGAGCGGAACACGACCTGGCCTATGCAAAAGAACTGTTGCAGCAGGCAAAGCCCTATTCCGTCTCTCTTTATCGCTATCAAATTGACCAGTTGGAGCGGGAAGGTGGGCTGCTGTCGCTAAGCAGCGGCGCGACAGCTTTGATTGGGCACTATGATGAGCAAACCGGTTTTACGTTGGAGGAACAACCCGGCTCAATGCCCTATCTGGGTGTGGAGTAGAACCACAAAAAACTTCAAAAAATTTTTTGAAAAAGCAGCCATAGTCCGGTTTTGTGGACTATGGCTCTGCTATAATAGGAACACGGAAAGAAAAACCCGGTGAAGCAAACCTTCACTGGGGAGCTGGAACGTACATTGCCCAATAAACTTTTCAATCCACAGCTTGCGCTGACGACGTTATTATAACGCCTGTACGCAAAAGTCACAAATATCAAAATAGAAAGGGTGGTGATATTGGAACGTACGTCCATTATCTTGAAATCGAACTGATTGTAAAAAAAGTTGAATTTCTTTTTTTGACATCCACACTTTTCTTTCGTATACCTTCGCACTACGCATTAAACGAAAATTTCACTGAAATTGGAGGTGTATCCATGCAATGAAGTATCCAAACGTCGTGGAGTTTGAAGTCTCTGGCGACTACGGTCTGTTCTCCGACCCGATCATGCGGGTCGGAGGGGAGAAATGCACCTATCAGGTGCCCACCTATGAGGGGCTGAAAAGCATCCTTTCTTCAATTTATTGGAAGCCTACCATTATCTGGGTTGTTGACGCAGTCTGGGTGATGAACCAGATCCAAACGGAGGTAAAAGGTATCCGCCCAATCAAATATGCGACTGGCGGCAACGACCTGTCCTACTACACCTACCTGAAAAACTGCCGCTATCAGGTGCGCGCCCACTTTGAGTGGAACAAGAACCGCCCGGAGCTTGCCGGAGACCGCAACGAGGAAAAACACCACAACATCGCTAAACGGATGATTCAAAAGGATGGCCGGAGGGATATCTTTCTGGGGGCGAGTGAGTGCCAGGGCTATGTGGAGCCTTGCGTGTTCGGAGAAGGCGTCGGCGCCTATGACGAGTTGCCGGAGCTGAGCTTCGGCCTGATGTACCATGGCATCACCTACGCTGATGAGGCATACTCTCTCGAAACGGCCAACCGCATGACCGCCCGGTTCTGGTATCCTACCATGAAAAACGGCGTAATCTCCTTTGTGCGGCCAGAGGATTGCCCTTTGACCAAGACACTGCGCTCGATGGAGATCAAACCCTTTGGCGTCCAGCAAGGCAATTTCTCCGGCCTGGCAGAATTTGGGGAGGTGCAATGAATGGGTCTGCTGCAAAAAGCCTGTGAAACCTATGATACCTTCCAACACTTGGCCGGTGTGGAGATACAGAACAAAACCACGCTGGCTCCTCCCGGTTACATCTCTACGCGAGCGTGGATTGAAATCGTAGAATAACAGTAATAACCAATAAACAGAAACCACGGCGTTTTTTTTTGCGCATTTTTAGGAGGTACAATATGGACGAAAAAACTGAATTTGACTGTAGAACGGCCATTCAGCACATGAAACGGGGCCGGAAAGTCAAGAGAAAAGACTGGAACGGGGAGAACCAGCACATTGAACTGGCCACAGCCATCAGCTACAAAAACACTGCTGGCAGAGGCGCCGCAGCCTGTCAGGGGCATCGCCATCAGGGCGCCCGCCGTGATCAGCGCGATCAGCCTTTTCCATGTATTGTTTGCTTTCATACGTGATTGATTCCTCCCAATATTCTTCTTGGAAACGATTTATATAAACCGGAACGCCGTCCTGAAACAGCCCTCCGACGAGTTGGCTCTGGAAGCGCCTTGCTGTCTCCAGTTCCCCATTATAGCGGCAGGGTAAACCACAGGACAGTAAAGTTTTTGTTATTTTTCCCATTTCCGGCCTGTTCGTCGATTGTGGTCTGTCGTCTGTTGCCTGAGCTGTCTGCCCCCCTTCCAGTGCTGCTAACTTCCTGTGACACAAAAAGAGCGTATATCCATCCCTCAAGGCAGGGACGATATACGCTCTGTGTAAATCTATATGCAATTGATTTAACCATATGCTCTGTATCCGGCAGACGAACCCACTTGATACTCAGAAGCGCATCCAAACAGGGAAACAGTGGCAGCCACCGCCAGCGCGATCACATAGCCGTATACGGGCAGAAGGTCATCCTGTTACAAAATCTTTTTCTTTTTGAAGAGAAAGAGGCAAAACAGCACCACCACAATGCTGACCAGGATAACGACCGGGTATCCTGTTTCCAGCTCCGGCATATTCTCAAAGTTCATGCCGTACCACCCCGTAATCAGGGTCAGTGGAAAGAAAACGGTGGACATAATGGTCAAAAACTTCATATTATCGTTCTGCTTTGCGTCCACCAGCGCCTGGTAGGCGTCCCGCACCTGCTGGGCGTACTCCAGTAGATAGCTGGTGCGGTCCTTCAGCCGCTCCGCCCGGTCTGCAGCGGTGCCGAAGTATTTTAACTGCTTGCGGGCAAAATAGCGGTCCTCGTTCTCCTCCAGCTCCTTGGCCATGTCCGAGAGCTGGTCGTAGTAGCTCCGCAGGGTCAACAGTTGCTTTCGGACAGGTTGCAACTGGCTTTGAATGTGGTCGGCGTTGCCCCTGGCCATCGCGTCCTCCATCTCCATCAGCGTCCGCTCGTAGGATTCCAGCAGCTCCGCGTCTCTGGAAATAAACTCCGCGATAAAGTTGTAGAGGAACCGCTCCCGCGTGTCGGCCTGGTGGACCTTTTTGGCCCGGATGCGGGCGATGAGCCGGGCGGCGAAGCCGCTGTCGTCCACCAGCACCACATATCGATCTGTGATGACGCAGGCCATCCGATAGCGGCTGCCCAGCACGTCCAGCAGACGGGGGACACAGAACGTCCCGAACAGACACTCCTGTTGGCTCTCCACCTTGCAGAAGCAGATCTCATGCAGAACGATGTCCAATTCCACATGGATGTCCAGGGCCTCCAGCGTTCGCTGGCACTCCCGCTCGCTGACCACACAGACGGCGGAGACCCCGCTTTGCAGCACGGCCTCCATGTCCGTCTCCTGGAGCTGGCTGCCCAGCCGGTAGATCATTCCTCTTCCGTCCCCGCCCCGATGAAGTAGGTGAAGCTCATCTGGTTCATGGCCACTTCAGCCAGGTTGACGCAACTGTTGCCCATACGGTCGATGCAGTGCAGGATGTCCATAAAGGGGACAGACAGCCGCTTTTCGCAGGTCCCGTCGCTGACGCGCTGCATGTGCTGCTTGCGCATCTCAATGTCCAGGTCCAACACGACCTCCCGGTTCTGGATGGTCTGCTCCAGGTTCTCCGGTTTGCCGCTGGCCAGGGCTTTGATGGCGTCGGCGTACATGGCCTCGATATAGCCCAGGCTCTGCTCCAAATCGTCGATGGCCTGCTGGGAATAATCGTACTTTTTGCCCTTCTGCTGCTGGATGATGTTGGACAGTTCCACTGAGAGGCTGCCCATACGGTCCACGTCGCTGAGGACATACAGCATTTGGGCGGTCTGGGCCGCCTGCTGCTCGGTCAATGCGCCGGAGGAAAACAGGTCCGCCAGATATTCGTTGATCTCGTCGTTGAGGGACGCCACCGCTTCGCCGTAGTGGTCCACCTCCTGCAAGCCCTGATAATCCCGGCTCTTCACCGCGTCCATCAGGTTCAGCAGCATGGTCTTGACCAAGCCGCTGCAATGCAGCGCTTCCTTGGCCACCAGTTGGAGGGCCGCCGCAGGCTGGTTCAGCACGTTTTTGTCCAGGAACCGGGGCACGGACAGGTTTTTCTCCTCATCCTTGCCGACTGGGATGATGGTGGTGACGATTTTCACCATCACGCCCAGCAGACCGATCCAAATCAGGGTCATGGTGATGTTGAAGATGGTGTGGGCGTTTGCGATTTGGCGGGAGATGACGTCCACCTCTGCGCCCTTGGGGGAGATATACTGGATGAAGGCCGCGTAGGGCTTCACGAACCAGATGAACACCAGTGCGCCGGAGATGTTGAAGATGCTGTGGGCAATGGCGGTGCGCTTGGCGTCCTTGGACTGGCCCACGCTGGCCAACAGTGCGGTGATGGTGGTGCCGATGTTATCGCCCAGCAGAATGGGGATGGCCCCGGCCAAGCCCAGGATGCTGGTCACACCGTCGGACCCCGCCTGGGAGGCGAAGTTTTGCAGCACCGCGATGGTGGCGCTGCTGCTCTGGACCACCAGGGTCATCAGCGTACCCACGGCCACGCCCAGCACCGGGATATCCGCGACCTGGGCGATCATGTTGGTGAACACCGGGCTGGAGGCTAGGGGCTTCATGACGCTGCCCATGGTCTCGATGCCCAGGAACAGCAGGCCGAACGCGAACACGGTCCCCGCGATGTTCTTCACCCGCTCGTTTTTGGAGACAAAGTTCACGATAAAGCCTGCGAATACAAACACATAGATATAATCGCTGATTTTAAAGGCGATGATCTGCGCGGTGATGGTGGTGCCGATGTTGGCGCCGAAGATGATGGAGATGGCCTGGGGCA
>JAJQCW010000014.1:26792-37826 GCA_021202515.1 Clostridiales bacterium
GCGGTGATGGTGGTGCCGATGTTGGCGCCGAAGATGATGGAGATGGCCTGGGGCAGGCTCATCAGTCCCGCGCTGACAAAGCCGATGGCCATGACGGTGGTGGCGCTGCTGCTCTGGAGCACTGCCGTCACCAGCGCGCCGGCCAGCACGCCCATAATGCGGTTCCGGGTCAGCAGACCCAGGATCTGCTTCATCCGTTCGCCCGCCGCTTTCTGGAGGCATTCGCTCATCAGGTTCATGCCGTAGATGAAGATGGCCAAGCCGCCCAGCAGGCCAAAGACGATTTCTAACGTATCGTTCATACTCGTATCATCCTTCTCTTTCTGCGTTGATAGAATCCCATGTGGAAAGTGTGCCGGTGAACAGGCCCTTTAATTCATCCACGGTGACGCTTTGCAGCGGGTTTTCCCCGTTGACGATGACGGCGATGCCGTCCTCCGCGATGATCTCATAGTCCAGCAGCTCCGCCTCGTAGTCCTCCAACTGCCGGGAGGCCATGCCGAAGTCGCACCGGTCCTGCATGGCGTCGTTCAGACCGGTGGTGGAGTCAGAGGCTGTCACCTCTACCGTGGCGTTGGGGTTCAGGGTCATGTACTCCTCGGCCAGTTCCTCCAGAAGCGGCGCGGCGGAGGTGGAGCCATGGACGGTGATGATCCCCGACTCCTTCCCGGAGAGGAAGGTGGTGGAATCCTCCACTGCCACATAGGACTGGCTCACGATGGCCTGCCCTTTCCCCAGCACATAGGTCAGGAAATCCTGCTCCAGGTCGCTGAGGGTCCCCGACCAGGCCAGGCAGAAGGGACGGCTCAGGGCGTAAGTCCCGTTGCTCACGTTTTCCAAGGCGCCGTCTACACCGTCCACCGCCAGGACGGTCTCCCCGTCCAGCGCGTCCAGCGCGCCCATGGAGATGTAGCCGATGGCTGCAGGGTCGTTCCGCACCGCCTCGATGACCGCTTCCGCGTCGTTCACCACCAAAGCGGCGTCGGTGGTGTCGTCCGATTTGCTCTCGTCCTCGCTGCCGTCAAATCCCACCAGCTCCGCGAAGGCGCTGCGGGTGCCAGAGCCTTCCTCCCGGGAGACCACTTGGACCTCTCCCAGGGCGTCCAGCCCATCCACCGCCGCCAGGCCGGTGCTGTTCCCGCCGCAGCCGGTCAGCAGCAACGCTGCCGCCAGTACAAGCGGGATCAATTTCCCGATTCTTCCCATGCTTCGTTCCATCCTCTTTCTATTTTTGGATGTAAATGGTTAATTTTGCTCACAGCATCTTCCCGTCACGGAACACTGCTTGTTTCTATTGTATCGAGCAAGTGTAAAGTCCGAAACCAGTACACAGTAAGATTTTTGTAAAGGCACGCAAAAAAGCACCGTATCTGTCAAACAAAACAGATACGGTGCAAGATATGGTTCACATTTCGGATTTTTCGTGTTTTCGGAAGGAACTTCAGTTCTCGGAAGGTTGGGGGGACCCCAGCTCGCTGACCGCACGGCCTGAGAGGAACAGTTCATTGACGACGATTGCCAGGGGGCCGATGTAGTCCAGCTTGTCGCTGAGCCGGGAGCGGGCGAAATCCCCCTCCTGGTAGTCGGCGCTGTACCGCTGGCAGGCGGCCAAAAACCGCTCCCGCATGGTGGGCAGCTCGAACATGTTGCCATAGAAAATGGTTTGATCCGGGGCCAAAAAGGTGACGATGTTGCACACCGCCCTTGCCAGCAGGTCCACATCTTCCTCGATGACCTTCCACATCCCCTCGTCGCCGCAGACGATCCAGTCGGCGATGTTGTCAGCCGCGATGGTGGAAAGGATTCCGTCCCGGTTCTGATAGAGCTGCGGCATGGCCGATCGGGTGCATTGGGCACGGACCTGGTCTGCAATGGCGTGGGTGGAGACGCGGGTCTCCAGCCGTCCCCGACGGGGGCGGTGGCTCACCGGGTCCTCCCACTCCATGACCATGTGGCCGATCTCGGCGGATTTGAACCGGCGGCTCTCGTAAATCTGCTTGTGGATGACAAAGGACGCGCCCACGCCCGGCCCCCACTTGACAAACAGCAGGTTTTCCTGCTCCTTACCGCTGCCGTAGACCATCTCTGCCTCCGCAAAGGCTTTGACGTTGTTCTCCACTACCACGGGCAGATCCAATTCCCGCTGGAGGATGTCCCGCACGTTCACTCTGCCTTCCCACAGGTGATAGGACAGGCAGACGCCGTCCTCCCGCCGCACCGCGCCAGGGATGGAGACACCCACGCCAAGCAAGTGGGCGGTGTCCACCCCGGCGGCCCGGAGCAGCTCCCGGCCCGTCTCCGCCACCCGGCGAAGAAATTCCTCCGGGTCAGCCTCCGAATCGGTGGGGATGCGCTGGTCACAGATAGGCCGGCACCGCATATCGCTGAGGGTGAGGCAGGTGTAAGTGTCCTCAATGCTGATGGCCAGCACGACGAAGCGGCTGTAGTTGATGCCCAGCAGGATTTTCTTCCGGCCCGCCCGCCGGTCCTCCTTCATCTCCCCCATCTCACAGAGGACCTGGGCGGCAATCAGCTCGGAACAAATCACCGACACGGTGGCGGGGGTCAGGCCCAGTTGCACAGCCAGGTCTTTCCGGGACATCTCCCCCTGGTCGTTCAGCAGCTTTAAAATGGCGCTGCGGTTGAAGTTCTTCACGTTTTCCAAATTGATGCCGCTGTAACCCATGCCGGTCAACCAGTCCTTTAACAAGTTAAATCAAGTATAACAAGGAACTTCCAAATCGTCAAGAAAAAGCACAATTGTTCGCATTAGAAAAACAAATTTGGGCATATAAAGCCACATCAGGCCCCATTTGATGCGCCAGAAAGGAAAAGCGCCGCGGAAAACCGCAGGCGCTCCGATCGTCATTCGTTATGGGTGGAGTTTCCGCCCCAGGACAAAGGCCGCAAAGAAGTACACCGCCAGCAGGAGGGTAATGCAGGAGCCGGTGGAGGACCCCACATAGAAGCTGACCAGCAGACCTCCCACGCCGCAGACCACCGCCCCCAGCAGGGCGAAGAGCGTATACTGCCGCATGTTCCCCGCCAACTGGCGGGCGGCTGCGCCGGGCAGCACCAGCAGGGAGTTGATGACCAGCAGGCCCACCCAGGTCATGGACAGCGTGACCACCACTGCCACCACGCAGTTGAACAGCGCGTCTAACTGCCACAGGCGGATGCCCCGGCTGCTGGCCAGGGCGGGGTGGACGGCGGAGAGGGTCATGTTGTTCATCTGGAACACCCACAGCACCACCACCAGCGCCAAGATCAGCGCCAGCAGGCCGATCTTCCCCGGCGAGACGGAGAGAATGTCCCCGATGAGCAGGGAGTTGAACTTGGTGAAGCTGCCGCCGTTCAGGGTGGAGAGGAAGATACCCAGGGCGATGGCGGTGGAGGAAAACACGCCGATGACCGTGTCGCTGGACATGGCGGTTTTCTGCACCACCCAGGTAAAGAGCAGGGAGAACACAACCGACAGGGCCACCGCCGCCCAGGTCGCGTCCACCAGGCCACAGAGAGCGCCAATGGCCAGCCCCGCAAAGGCGGAGTGGCCCAGCGCGTCGGAGAAAAAGGCCATGCCGTGTTCCACCACCAGGGTGGACAGCAGGGCGAACAGCGGCGAGATGACCAGCACCGCCAGCAGAGCGTTTTTCATAAAGTACATACTGCCCGGCTCCGCCCAGGAGAAGGGCAGCAGGTCCACCAGGGCATACCATAGTTGCATGTTGGAAACCTCCTATGTCAATTTGCAATAAATGGCTTTCGGGGACTGTATGCGCCCCTCATTGCCGGTGGATGGAGAAAAGCTGTTTGAACTGCTCCGACTCCAGCACCTCCTGGGGGGCGCCTACCTTTAATATCTGCTGCTTGAGCAAAATCACCTTGTCCACCAGTTGGAGGGTGCCGAAGTCGTGGGTGGAGAGCAAAATCGACAGGTCGTATCGGGTGCGGATGTCGTCCAGCAGGGCGAATAGCTGCTGTTCCCCCTCCATGTCCACGCCGGACATGGGTTCGTCCAGAATCAGGATGTTGGGCAGCGGCTCCAGCGCCATGGCCAGCAGCACCCGCTGCAATTCGCCGCCGGAGAGCGCGCCCACCCGCCGGTCGATCAATTCCTCCCCGTTGACGCGGGCCAGGCAGGACAGCACCTGTTCCCGCAGACGCTTGGGGACGGGCAGCCACACCGGCCAGTTGGAACCGGCGCAGATGAACAGGTCCAGCACGCTGACCGGGTCGCTGCGGTCAAAGCTGGGGCTTTGGGGCACGTAGCCGATGCGGGGTTTCATGGCCCGGCCCTGGGCGGTCTGGAAGGTGATGCTGCCGGAGTGGGGCATTTGCCCCAAAATGGACTTGAACAGGGAGCTTTTTCCCGCTCCGTTGGGGCCGATGAGGGCAATCAGTTCGCCGCAGTGCAGGTGGAAGCTCACGTCGCTGAGGATATGGTCTCCGCCCAGGGAGACCGACAGCTTGTCCACCCGGAGGCAGCAGCTCCCAGAGCAGCCGGTGGTCACGCCGATGTGCTTTGTTTTCTTCATGCGTATGCCTCCAAAATCGTTTCTGCGTTCTGCCGGAGAATGGCTTCGTAGGCGTCCAGGCCCTCCAGCCCCTCCGGGACGTTCGCGTCGCTCATGCCCAAATCCAGGGCAAACACGCCGATGTCCCGCTCCAGCGCCAGGGCCTGGGCGGTGGAGTCGGAGCCGTTGACCTCGGTGAAAATGGCGGGGATCTGATACTGGTCGATGAGGGAAACCAGCTCGTTGATGCGCCGGGCGGAGGCTTCGGAGCCTTCCTCCTCCTCCACGGCGGCGACGATCTCCAGGTCGAACGCCTGAGCAAAGTAGTGGAACCCATCGTGGAAGGTGATGAGCTGGCGGCAGGAGAGGCCCGCCAACTGCTCCGTCAGCTCTGTTTGCAAGTCGGAGAGGGCGGCTTGTACCGCTTCCCCATTGGCCCGGTACGCCTCGGCGTTGTCCGGGTCGGCCTGGGCCAGCCCTTCCGCCAGGTTCTCGGCCATTTGCGCCGCCCGCGCCGGGTCCAGCCAGATGTGAGCGTCGGTCTCCTCCTCATGGGCGTGGCCGGAGGTTTCCTCGTGGTCCTCGTCCCCCTCGTCCAGCTCGATGCCCTGGGAGCAGTCCAGAACGTCCCGGCCCTCCAGCACATCGTCTAAAAAGTCCTCCAAACCCGCACCGTTGATGGCCAGCAGGTCGCAGGCTTCGATGGTTTTCATGTCGTTCATGGTCAGGGTGTAGTTGTGGAGACAACTGACCTGCTGGTTGATGACCAGCACCGGTTCCACTCCGTCCACGTCCTGCGTGACGGCCTGGGCCAGCAGATACACCGGGTAGGTGGTGCAGGCCACGGTGGTCTCCGCCTCCGGCTCGACAGCTTGGGCGGCGCAGCCGGTCAGCAGCAACAGAGACAGCAGAAAGGGAATTATTTTTTTCATTCCGGTTTGCCCTCTCCTTTCAAGGGTGTATTTTGCAGCGACCCCAGGGTGATGGCGTCCTTGCCGTACTGGGTACGGATGGCGTCCATCGCCTTTTCCAGCCGCTCCAGCTTTTCCCGTTTGGGGGCGGCAGAGGGCGCGAACAGGTCCATCTGTTCCGCAGCCTCCCACTCTGAAATCAGGTTCTGCCCGGTGACGGTCAACATGCGGATGGGAGAGCGCAGGTCCCAGTTCCGCTGCACCAGCGTCAGCGCCGCGTCGGTGATTTCCCGCGCCAGATAGGTCGGGGCGCTCAGCCCCATCTGGCGGGTGATGGTCTTAAAATTGGGGTCCCGGATGGTGACCTGAACGGAGGTGCATTTCAGTTCCTTCCGCCGCAGACGGGTTGCCACGCTGTCGCTGAGCAGCTCCAGCCCGGTGCGCACTTCCTCCAGCCCCACCAGGTTCCGCCGGAAGGTCAGGCCGTTTCCCACGCTCTTGGGGGGCGGCTGTTCGCTGGCGGGCACCACCCGGCTGCTGTCCAGCCCTCGGGCGTAGTCGGAGAGCTGTCCACCCTGCTTGCCCATCAGCGTAACCAGCGCCTCCCGGTCGGCCCGGGCCAGGTCGCCGATGGTGCGGATGCCGTACTGATTCAGCACTTTTCGCGCCGCATGACCCACAAAAATCATGTCGTCCACCGGCAGGGGCCACAGGATGTCGGTGAAGTTCTCCCGGGTGATGACGGTGGTGGCGTCGGGCTTTTTGTAGTCGCTGCCCAGCTTGGCAAAGACTTTGTTGAAGCTGACCCCCACGGAGATGGTCAGTCCCAGCTCCGCGCGGACCACCGCCCGCAGCTCATCCGCCAGCCCCTTGCCGTCCTTGCCGAACAGGTGGAGGCTGCCCGTCACGTCCAGCCAGCTCTCGTCGATGGAAAACGGCTCCACCAGGTCGGTGTACCGCTGGTAAATGGCGTTGATGCGCTGGGAGTAGTGGCGGTACTTGCTGTGGTGAGAGGGCAGCAGCACCAGGCCGGGACATTTCCGCTGGGCCTGCCAGATGGTCTCCGCCGTCTGGACCTTTTTGGCCTTTGCCAACTCGTTTTTTGCCAGAATGATGCCGTGGCGGGAGGCTGGGTCGCCGCAGACCGCCACCGGCTGCCCCCGCAGCTCCGGGTGGTCCAGCAGCTCCACCGAGGCGAAGAAGTTGTTCAGGTCACAGTGTAAAATCGTCCGTTCCACAGCGTCTCCCCCCTTCGGCGCTGAACAGCATACCACAGCTTTTCTCAAATGTCAAACATTTGTTCGAATCATCATATGTTCCATCGTGCAAGTGAAAAAAGCGGAGAAAACAAAGCAAGGCTTGATTTCTCCGCTGTAGGTTTTTGTGATTTAACGCTTTCCTTTATTCATACGTGTACCAGGAATTCTTTTACCGTCAAGTGGCACCTTCTGGGCTTTGCCTTCCCTATGGCCGCTTGGAGCAAGCAGGCGGTTCCTGCGGGCGGCCAAGGGCCGCCCCTACAAGGTTATAAAAGGATACTGCGGCAGTTCCCTCTGCGGCAAACGGCTGGATTTCCCCATAATTGCAAATTGCACATTGCTAATTGCTCATTTTAACTACCCAGCCTCGTGCAATATGCCGTTCTGATACGCCCAGACCAGCCGCTCCAAATCGGCGATGCGGGCCGCCTCCCGCTTGCCCTCGTCGGTGTCCCGGACCAGCACCCGCTGGGGCGCGGTGTAAATGCGCTCGCTCTGGCTGTCGATGTCCTCATCGTCCCGGATGGCCTTCTCGGTGCTCTCAAAGGGCTGGTGGGTGCGCAGGGTCAGCCCCCGGCTGCTGTAAATCAGCGTGTACCCGGCGATACCGGTCTTGCTGTGGTAGGCCCGGCAGAATCCGCCGTCGATGACCACCAGCTTGCCGCCGCCCTTGACAGGGCTTTCCCCCTCGATGGCCCGGACGGGGACGTGTCCGTTGAAGATGTGGCTGCTCTCTTCGGTGAGGCCGAACTCCGCCAAAATCTTCTCCGCAGTCTCCTCCGCGTGGGGGCCGTTGATGTGGGCGTAGTAGGGATTTTTCACCTCGGCGTGGGTGGATTTGTCCGCGATATATAGCCGCTCGAAGGTGGTCATGGCGCTGCGGCCAAAGATGGGCGACAGAGAGCCGCACCACAGGTACCACAGGAAGTCCTGCCCCGTCTGCCGCTCTGGGCTGCCCTCCGGCCCAAAATAGCCCTGTCGCGCCCGGCGGTCACAGTAATCGAACAGCGCCTTTCCCTGGTAGGAGCGGCCTTCGAAGGTCTCGGCGGCGAAGTCGCCCTCTTCGGTCATGGGCACCGCGCCGTGGTAAAGCAGGTTGCCGTTGCAGCAGCTATACACCGTCCCCTTGGCGTAGAGGAAGCGGATGTGCCGCTGGAGCTTTTCGCTCTGGCGGAAGCCCCGCACCAGGTCGTCCAGCACCTCCACTTCCTCGCTGGTGAGTGCGCTGGGACAGGCCGGGTCCACCGTGGGGAAGTCCGTATCCCGGAGGGGATACCGCTTGCCGCCGCACAGGACGGTGCCGGTCTTGTAGTCGATTTGGTTCAGGTAATCCCGACCCTGCATCTGGAAATCCGGGTTCCTGGCAATGACCTGGGCCTCCACCTTAAACATCAGGATGGAGACGGCCTTGTGCATCCGGGCGATCTCCTCCCAGCGCTCCTGATTGCCGCCGTGAGGCCGCCACAGGGTCACATCGGAGTTGCCATAAACCCGCTCCGCCATCTGATCCAGGGTGCGCAGGCTGACGCCGTAGCCCGTCTCCAGCATCTCCAGATTGTTGTAGGAGAGGGTGGTTTTCAGCACCGTCAGGATACAGATGTCGCTGCCCGCAGCCGCGCCCATCCAGACGACATCGTGGTTGCCCCACTGGATGTCCACGTTGTGGTACTCCATCAGTTGGTCCAAAATGCGGTCGGGCCGGGGACCCCGGTCGAACAGGTCGCCGACGATGTGCAACTGGTCCACCGCCAGCCGCTTGATGAGCTGGCACAGCCGGATGATGTAGGCGTCCGCCCGGTCATAGCGGATGATGCTCTGGATGATTTCATTATAATAAAGCTGCTTGTCGTGGTCCTCGAAGTGGGCGTGGAGCAGCTCATCCAGAATGTGGGCACAACTCTCCGGCAGACACTTGCGGACGTGGGCGCGGGTGTGCTTGCTGGAGACCAGGCGGCACAGCTCCACCAGCCGCAGCAGTGTGGTGCTGTACCAGGCTTTCAGGTCACTCTGCCGGTCCTTCAACTCCGGCAGTTTTTCTTCCGGGTAATAAATCAGGGTGGCCAAGTCTGCCCGCTCCCGCGCCGGAACGGTATCGGAAAAGAGCAGGTCGATCTTCTCCCGGATGACGCCGGAAGCGCTGTTCAAAATATGAACAAAGGCTTCGTGTTCGCCGTGGAGGTCGCTCATAAAGTGTTCCGTCCCCTTGGGCAGCCGCAGCAGCGCTTCGATGCGGATGATCTCGCTGGCGGCGGCGGCGACGGTGGGGTATTTTTCCGAGAGCAGCGACAGATAGCGCAGTTGTTCCCCGGTCAGAGTCTGTTGGGTGGTCATACAATTCCTCCTCGCAGTTCTGTTGTTCTGCTTCTATTATACAACAGATAAGCAATTTTGACAAGGAGGGGCGAAGCCCTGCAGGGAGAAGCGCAGCTTCGGAAGTACCGCTTGACGGTAGAAGTGCCGCTTGACGGCGAAAGTGCTTTTCCTGTAAAATTCTTATCCGCTGGCGCTTGCAATAGTGTTTTCGCTTCGCTATAATTGTGGCACATCTATTTGACAGGAGGACACCCATGAAAAACACCGCAATGGACCTGACCCAAGGCCGCCCCATCACGCAAATCCTGCTCTTCTCGCTGCCGCTGGTGCTGGGGACCCTCTTCCAGCAGCTCTACAGCTTTGTGGACACGGTGATGGTGGGGCGCATCGTGGGGACCGAGGCACTGGCGGCGGTGGGAGCCACCTACCCGCTGAACTTTCTCATTCTAGGCTTCGTCCAGGGGGCGTGCATTGGCTTCGCTGTCCCGCTGGGCAAGGCCATTGGCGCGCACCGGGGCGACGAGTTCCAGCGGAGCTTCTGGAACGGCTGCTGGCTGGGGCTGGCTACCTTTTTAGTGATGACCGTCGCCACGCTGCTGCTGGCGGGGCCGCTGCTGCGGCTCATTCAGACGCCGGAGGACATCTTTTTCGATGCGGCCACCTACATCCGCATCATCTTTCTGGGGCTCCCCGCCTCCGCCCTCTACAACTACCTGGCGGCAACGCTGCGGGCCTCCGGGGATTCCACCCGGCCCTTCTGGTTTCTGCTGGCCTCCAGCTTTTTGAACATCGCTCTGGATTACATTTTTATGGCGGTGCTGCGCATGGGCGTGGCCGGGGCAGCCTGGGCCACCGTCACCAGCCAACTGGTCAGCGGCCTGCTGTGCCTGTGGTGGCTGACCGCCAAAACCACCCTGCTCCGGGGCAGCGGCCAGCGAATGGGCCTCTCCCGGCGGCACCTGCGGGAGCTGGCGGTCATCGGCTACCCTATGGGGCTTGAATACTCCGTCTCCGCCGTGGGCGCGGTGGTCATGCAGGGGGCGCTGAACACCTTCGGCACCGTGGCCGTGGCCGGGCAGACGGCGGGCGAAAAAATTCGCCAGATGTTCACCCTCCCCATGGAGAGCGTGGGCATGGGCATGGTCACCTACGTCAGCCAGAACGACGGCGCGGGGCGCACCGACCGCATCTGGCAGGGCCTCCGGGCGGGTCTGACCATCCAGTGGAGTTATTGCGCCGCGGCGTGGGTGGTCATCTACTTCGGCAAGCCCTGGTTCACCCAGCTTGTGCTGGGGACCTCCACCAGCGCTGAGGCGGCCTATTCCATCCAGTACCTGGGCATCATCAGCACGCTGTTCTGCCTCCACGGGGCGCTGATGATCTTCCGCAACACCCTCCAGGGCATGGGCTACAGCATCCACGCCATTTTCAGCGGCGCGGGAGAACTGATTGGGCGGACCGTCGGCGGCTGGCTGGCGGTGACAGCGCTGGGCTTCACCGGCATCTGCCTGGCAAACCCCATGGCCTGGGGCCTGGCCCTGTGCTACTCGGCGGGGATGGTGTTCCACTTCCTGCGGCGGCGGGAGCGGTCTGGCCGTTCCGATTTGGCCTGAAAATGCGAAAAGCACGGCGGGTTCGCCGTGCTTTTTTGATTCAATCCTCCAGCAGGTCAGCGCCGTCGTCGCCGGGGGCAAGACCTAGCGGCGTGATTTCACTGAAATAATCGGATACCTCTTTCAGTGTTGCAGTTGGGTTCTGTTTGATATACACCAACATAGCTTCTTCTGTTTCATATTGATATGGAGCAAACAAAGCGCAGGAGTAGTACCCCTGTTGCTCGTAACTCTCCGGCGCGAGGTGTTCATACCGTTCTTTTATCAGCTTCGTATATTCCTCGTGGGTGTCCATGTTCTCTCCCCCTTGCCGCAATCTATCGTTGAAAAAACAGCCCGTTTTCGACTGAAAACGAGCTGTTCTAACCTTGGTGGAGATAAGCGGGATCGAACCGCTGACCTCTTGAATGCCATTCAAGCGCTC
>JAJQCW010000010.1 GCA_021202515.1 Clostridiales bacterium
GCCCCTCCTTGCCTGTGTGCTTTTGCCGGTACACGCCCGGCTAAAAGCACGGATTGCATTTTATTTTGTTGCTTGCGCAACAAAACTCCTGCGGAGAGCTTTTTCAACTTTTCACTTTGTTTTATTTTTTTTTATGACTTCTTCAACAATCTGCCGCACCTGAATAGATCAAAAGCCAGGTCTGTTTAGGCGCGTTTTTGTGTTTGTATCACTTTGTCAGCAGCGCCGCAAGCGCAGCCTGCACCGCCTCCTCGTCCAGTTCCTCCGGGGACCAGAGTGCCGCCACCTGCCGCCCCTGGACGACGATCACCGCATCTGGGTGGGCGGCTCGCGCCTCTTCCGCCACCTGGGACGCGAGACCGGCGGTCAGGCAGCGGTCATACTGGCAGTTCAGCCGCAGCTCCTCCCATTCCTCCCGGTAGGTGCTGCGGGTCACCAGCAGAGAGCCGTCTTTGTCATACTCGGCGGAGACGAAGGTCAGGTCGTCCAGGCCCAGATCCTCCGCCCGGACCACGTCGGAGAGACTGCCCCGCCAGGAGGCGCTGCCCGCGCTGTAGCGCTGGCTGTCCGGCAGGGCCAGGGGCAGCAGTTGGGAAACCAGCAGGGTACACCCTACCACCAGAGCCAGCAGGCTCTGCCCGGCGAAGCCCGTCCACTTGCGCCACCCCCGGCGGCCCAGCAGCAGGACCGCCAGAGCGACGATCAGCACCACGCAGGCCCACACCAGCGGCAGTTGGTCCAGCACCAGAGCGGCCAACAGCAACACCGCCCACAGGTAAAATGCCGCCAGCAATGCAGAACGCACCCAGGCGGGGCCGGTGCGGGTCTCCCTTTTCCAGGGGACCACTTGCCGCAGCAGCACCCACGCCGCCCAGAGACCCCCGCCCACCAGCAGCGGGAACCGGCTCAGGTACAGCAGCGCGGCGGTGTTGCCCAGATACCATGTGGCATTAAACCATCTCCATTGCCACGTCAGCAGCGCGGCCAGCACCACTGTCACCAGGGACAGCACCCCTCTGGCCCGCCAGCGGCGGCGATTCCCCGCCTGGTCGTTTTCCGGCTCCGGGTAACGGCAGGGCTGGGAGACGTAGACATCCACGCCGTTGACGGTGCCCACCGGCGACCAACCTTGCCGCTCCCGGCGTTCCACCGTCTCCCGCAGTTGGTCCTCGTCCCGGAGAATGGGCGCGACTTCCGCGTCGTAGCGCAGCTCAGTCCGCTCCGTGGGCCGGAACCGGGCAAAAAAGCAGTTCCCGTCCCCCGTCTCGGCCAGCTCCCAGCCCTGCTCCGCCAATCGGTCCAGCCGCTGGCGCAGCGCCAGATAGTCCCCAGTGGGCAGGAAGATCCACTTCAAACGGCTGTCTTTCAAATTCACGCGCCTCGTTTCCCGCTGTAATACCAGCGATTTTTCATCATCATACGCCGGGGGGCTTTCCTTGTCAAGCAAGGCGGAATGAACTTTTTCTTAAAAATTGGAAAGGTCCCGACTAAAAGAGTAAAAATGGAACGATTCCTGGATGTTTTACATCTGGGAAAGCCTCCAGCCTCTCCCCTGCCGCCACGCACGCAAAAAAGCCCCGGCCAAAAACCGGAGCTTTTTCGTGGAGACCGGGCGTCGTACCTCACCCGCCCCCCATGCGGCAAGAGGGGAAAATCTGTTCCAAAGTGTGCAAGGCACATCAGAGGAAGAAAAGAAAGGCGTCAACGTTCTTTTGGAACATTGACGCCCTTGCCCTTCTTAAAATACAGTATACGCCTTTTTCTCAAAAAGTCAAGTCTTTTTTTCGCGGTCAGCAAAATTCGATTTGGCCCGGCTCCATCCGCTTCACCCTGGCCAGGGACTCCACCCGGACGCCTTTGGCGCGGATGCGCTCTCCGCCGGGCTGGAACGCCTTCTCCACCGCGATGCCCGCCCCCACCAGGGTGGCGCCGGACTGCTCCACCAGGTCGATGAGGCCCTCCAGAGCCGCGCCGTTGGCCAGAAAGTCGTCGATGAGCAGCACCTTGTCCTCCGGGCGGAGGAACTGCTTGGAGACGATGACCGTGCTGACGTTGCCGTGGGTGAACGATTTAACTTGGGTGGAGTAGACCTCCCCGGCGATGTTCCGGGTGCGGGACTTTTTGGCGAAAATCACCGGGCAGTTGAACTGCTCCGCCGTCACGCAGGCGATGCCGATGCCGCTGGCCTCGATGGTCAGGATCTTGGTCACGTTCTCCGCCCCGAAGAGCCTGGCCCACTCCTTGCCCATCTCTTCAAACAGGCCCACGTCCATCTGGTGGTTCAGGAACCGGTCTACCTTCAGCACCTGGCCGTCCTCCACCACGCCGTCCCTGCGGATTCGTTCCTCCAGCAGTTTCATGTACATTCGCCCCTTCTTAGCATGGAATGGCTCAACCACTCCGGGTGATATTGTGAATATTTTAACATATTCCCTGCCAGGTGGCAAGCCCTAATACAAACTTTTTGCGCAAATTTGTAAGCAGCATGTCATTTTTCTGTAAAGTTGTACGGACGAATCCGCCGCTCAGCCGCCGTTTTTCAGCCGCAGCTCCCCCATCAGCTTCCAGGCGTAATCGCCATAGGCCTGCTCGTAAGGCGCGAGGGCTTCGTAGGAGCAGATGCGAGGGTCCTGGCGGAGAGCAGGCTTCCGCACGGTGCCATAAGTCCAGTTGTGATAGAGATAGTAGCGAAGCCACCGCAGATGTTCGATTTTCCGGTATTCGTCCAGGCGGGCGGGGTCCTGGATGTTGTCGCAGTAGACGGCGTAAGCCTGGGCCAGGTTGTCTGCCGTCAACTCTGTCAATGTCTCATCCTCCAGCAAAATACGCACCTTAACGAAGAGATGCTCCGACGCGGCGATTTTGGACTGCCGCAGGTTGTCGGTGAGATGATCCCAGTCCAGCGCGGTCTTGGGGTGGCTGCTGCGATACAGGTTGTTCATGGAGATGGCCACATGGTTCAGGGTGGTGCGGAGGACGTGCTCAGGGGTGTAGATGTCCGAGGTGACGCCGAAGTGGGACACATCGGGGATGGGGCGGCTGCTCCGCAGGTCAATGCGCCCCCGGATGAGGTAATACCGGCGCAGGTGCCAGAAGATGTCCCAGCCCTTTTGCTCGTCGTCGTCACAGAGAATGATGCGGTCGGCGGAGGCCAGAATGTCGTGGGCGGCGGCCCAACCGGTGTTGTGGAAGATCAAGGAATCCCGGTCCTCCGCCTCCTTCTGCATGGAGAACGCCAGGTCCAAGTGGTTGTGCATTTGCAAAAACTGCTCCGCGTCCCCGAAAACGTGGTACGCCACATGGTGGTCCGGGGAAATGACGTTGGTGAGGATGGCGTATTTCAGCAGCGCCGCGCCGTAGTGCCCAAACCCGATGAGCACAATGCGGCGCTCCCGGCGCGACAGCGGCTTTTGCCGCCAGTACTCCCTGGCGCAGCACTCATAACAGTGGAAAAAGTGGATGTTGCCGGAGAGCATTTCCTCCCCGTTGACCGTTCTGGCGTACACCTCCACCGGCAGGTCCGAGATGTTGACTGCCCTGGGGTCTACGCCGATGGCGTTTTCCTGCATGAAAAAGACGTTGCACCTGCTCCCCTGATTGCCCTTGCGCCGGGCAATGCGCGCCGGAGAGACGTTGGCGAACAGGCAGGGGTAGTCCGGCGTCTCCTCCATCCGGTTCCGGCTCTGGCCATAGATAATGACCGCCTGGTCGTCACTCTCCAGAATCTTCCGGGCCAAGGTGGTAGATTCGATGCCCGTGTCCGCGAAATAGTACCAGTTCTTCTGCCGCTGGAAGGACAGCCGCAGCAGCGGGAACCCCTCGCTGGCCAGGAAGGAGATCAACGCGCTGACCAACGTGACCAAAATGCCAGTGGACAGCAGCACGAACACTGTGCCGATGGCCCGGCCTAGAGGCGTGACCGGCGCGATATCGCCGTACCCCACGGTGGTCAGGGTAGCCACAGAGTACCACAGGGCGTCGATGAAGGTGTTGATGGACGACGCTGGTTCTGGCTTTTCCACCCACATCAGCAGCATCAAGAGGGTAATATAGATCATAACCACCACCAGGACAACGGTGGTGAGGAACCGGCGTCTGCGCTTCATGTTTCTCTCCTTTTGGTCTGGGAAGGTTTGGCTAATGAAATCAGTATAGCGGATTTGCCGCCAAAACGCAACGCGGAATTGACATTTGCGCAAAAATCAGGTAAAATAACACCCGCAAGGAAGCTGGACAGCCGCGTCCGGGGGGCGAAAGGCCCCCGGATGAGGAAAGTCCGGGCTCCACAGGGCAAGGATAACGGGTAACGCCCGCCGAAGGCGACTTCAGGACAAGTGCAACAGAGAGATACCGCCGGCCTCTGGCCGGTAAGGGTGGAAAGGTGAGGTAAGAGCTCACCGGCGGACTGGGAACAGCTCCGTCCTGTAAACTCTATCCGGAGCAACACCGTGGGGGAACACATCGGTCGGCCCGGCCGTTCCCAGGAGGTGGCTGGAGCCTGGCGGCAACGTCAGGTCGAGATAGATGGCTGTCAAAACAGAACCCGGCTTATAGGCTTGCTTGCAAAAAAAGAGGACGGCATAGCGCCGTCCTTTTTTTACGTCTGTTTTCGCTTTGCTGATGGTCCTTTTGACTCAGATAGGTGCTGGAAACCCCCACCGCCTAAAGGCGGCGGCTCTCCTCCCCAAGCGGAAATGCCGCTTGACGGCGGAAGCAAGAGGGAGGATGCTTGTCGATAGGGGGTGCTTTTATTCGGCAGATGTGGTTTTCGGTAAAAAGCCCTTTTCTGGTCGCTAACTGCTTTGCCCGTTCAGCCCACTTCTTCCTCCAACCGCTCTGCGTGAACCTGAATGACCCTCCTCCCGGTCTGGCGCAGCCGCTCCACGGTGGTGGCGTTGGCCAACTCGTCGGTGATGAGGGTCCAGGACCCCTCATAGGTGCAGCTTCCATACTCGTTCTGGTGGGCGCTGCCGCTCATGATCTTGGTGTGGTCCGCCAGGATGTACAGCTCCTTGGTGGTGCGGGTGATCATGGCCTCGTTGATGCCGATCTCCGTGGGGATGTCGTAGCGGAACTCCCCGTTCTCGTAGACGGCGGCGCAGCCCAAAAAGGTCTTGTCCGCCGCGATGTTCAGCAGGTTGCGCATGACGTAGTCGCCGATCATGATGTGGCTCCGCACCTCGCCGCCGGTCAGGGTCACGGCGACGCCCTTGGGGAACTGCTTCCCCACAGCCCAGCCGTTGTTGGTCATAACGGTGACATGCTGCCGCTCCACGTATTCCAGCATATTCAGCGCGGTGCGGCTGCCGTTGATGAACAGGTGGTCGCCGTCCTCCACGAACTGGGCCGCATACTTGGAGATCAAATCCCGGTACATGGAAATTTCTTCTTCTCTGGTCATCACATGGCGCTGGTTGACCACGGTGGCCCCGCCGTAAAACCGGCTGATGAGTTTCTGCTCTTCCAGATATTGCAGGTCCCGGCGAACTGTCATCAGGGAGATGTCGAAGGTCTTTGCCAGGTCCTCCACCTTGACCTCGCCCTGCTCCCGGATCATCTGGAGGATGCGGTTCTGCCGCTCATCCACGGACTTGCGATCTCGTTTCATGTTCTCAAGCTCCTTCTCTCAAAGTGCATCTCAATCCGCTGCCTGCCATTCCGCCAGAAGGTCGGGCAGCCGGTCCAGCGCCGTGATACTCCGCTCCGCTGTCCCCTCCGCAGCGCCCTGGGGCCGATACCACAGGGCCTGTAACCCCGCAGCCTGCGCGCCGTGGACATCCTTCTCCAGATTGTCCCCCACAAAGAGGCACTCCTCCGGGCGGACCCCGGCCTTCTCCACGCAGCGGGCGAACAGCGCCGGAGCGGGCTTCTCCGCCTGGGCCTCCTCGCTGGACACCAGAAAGTCGATGTAGGGCAGCAGCCCCAGCCGCTCCAGCTTGACGAACTGCATCCGGGCGGTCATATCGGTCCCTACGCCGAGTTTCAGTCCCCGCTCTTTCAGCCGCTCCGCCGTCTCCACCGCGCCGGGGGAGGGCTGCATCACGTCCAGGAGGGTGTTCCAATAGAGGTCAGACATCCGCAGGGCGTGGCCGATGGGCTTGTCCAGTCGCTCCAGAATGTTCTGATACCGGATGAGCCGGTTGTGGATGGCGGCGCAGTTGCCCATGCGCCCTTTCAGCTCCTGGTTCATCTCCTTGTGGAGCCGCCGAAACTCGTCCGGGGCGATGTCCAACTCCCGCTGTGCGTAATCCAGCAGCGCGGCAAAGGCGACCTGGTGAGCGGCATCGAAGCTGTACAGCGTGTTATCAATGTCGAAAATAACTACTTTTATCATAATAACACACTCCGTCCTTTTTCGCAAGCAGGTTTCTTGCTTTTATATCTACTTTTGAGAAATATACTCCGTTTTTGAAAAAGGTTCTGAGTGAGACAGTGGACCACTGACGGCCGCGCTTCTGCACCCAGAACCTTTTTTGGTTTTTATGCGATACTGTCCGTGACCGACGGAGAGCCGCCAGTCACAGCACTGTTGAATCAGTCCAGCAGGTCCCGCTCTTTCAGGGCCTTCTCGATCTCGACGTTGGACATGACGTTGCGCAGAGGAATGACGGTGACGCCCTTCTTCTCAGCGTCGGCGAAGGTCTTGGCGAAGTTGCGGGCGCAGAAGACCACATCGTAGTTGTTGGCAGCGGTCTTGCCCTCGGAGACGGCGCAGTGATGCAGGTCGGCGGGCTTGATCTTGTACTTGTCCATGACCTTCTGCACGGCCATCTTCATCATCAGGGAGGAGCCGGCGCCGTTCGCGCAGCAGACCATCAGTTTCTTGTTGTCCAGTTTTGCCATGATAAAAAACTCCTTTATAAATAGATAGAATATATACGTCGGGCATTGCCCGGACAGGGACGGTGACGGGGCCTGTCCTCGCTGGCGCTCCCCCTACGGCGTCTGGCCCGTCGGCCAGACGCCGCGTTTATAAGGAGCTTTCCAGATGGAAACCGGGAACAAGCACTTGGGTGGTGATGTTTTTCAGGAAAGGAGGGGAAACATACCTGTTTCCGGTTACTTTCTGGCAGCCTTTTTCGCTTCCACATGCTCCAGATAGGCGTCGTAATCCTCGGTGATGAGGAAGTAGCCTTCGGGGTCCATGCGGTACTCGATCTGCGGGATGGCCAGCAGGATGATAACCACCAGCGCCACGCCGATGTAGCCCAGATAGCGCATCAGGAAGGTGAACACAGGCCAGACGGTATCCCAGTCGAACATGCCCAGGTATCCGCCGTAATCAGCCAGGCCGCACCAGCCGGCGATGATGGCCGCACCAAAGACTTCGACCAGACCGGCGATGAAGGGGATGATGAGGCAGGCTTTCAGGCCGCCCTTGTCGTTGGCGACCAGGCCCATGGTGGCGTTGTCGAAGAACACGGGGACGAATCCACAGATAATGATAACAGGAGAACCGGCAAAAATCAAGACCAGGATGGCGATGACCTGACCCACCAGACCGGCCAGGAAGCCGAAGGTGACAGCGTTGGCGTCGCCGAAACCGAAGCAGACCGCGCAGTCCACGCCGGGAACGGAGGAGGGCAGCAGCTTGTCCGCGATGCCCTGGAAGGAAGCGGTCAGCTCAGTGACGAAGGTACGGACGCCCAACTGGAGGATGGCCAGGTAGACGGCGAAGTTCAGGGAGGTGTCGAAGCAGTACCACACGAAGTTGGTGTCCTCGGTGATGGAACCTGCCTCTACGAAGTAGGGCTTGCCGATGATGGCCATGATGGCGCCGAAGAATACAGTCATCAGGATGGCGGTACAAACCATGTTCTCGTTGAAGATGGAGAAGAAACCGGGCATTTCCAGCTCGCCGACCTTCTTGATCTCGCGCTCTTCATGCTTGCCGCCGTCCTTGCCGAAGAACTTGTCGGCCAGGAACGCGCTCAGGCGGATACCAAACATCTGCTGGTGGGCGATGGCAAAGCCAGCGCCCTCGGACAGCTCCTGCATGGGCTTGATGGTCAGGTTGGCGCCGACAGCCCAGTAAGCGCCCAGGATAACGGACATGACGATGAGCAGCGCGGTGTTGTTGTTCAGCAGGCCGGGCAGAGCGAACATGATCAGCCAGTAGGCGGTGGCAGCCTGCTGCACCTGGACGTGGCCGGTGGTGAACAGGGCGCGGCACTTGGTGATTTTGTTGAAGCGGACCAAAAGGATGTTGACAATGAACGCGATGAGCAGCA
>JAJQCW010000013.1 GCA_021202515.1 Clostridiales bacterium
GGAGAACCGTCCTTTGTCAACAGCTTTTTCGCGTTTTTTCGGGGTTTGTGTACACTGAGCCGTGTGTGTTGTCTCCCGTGCTTTATGACGGATATTTTGCAGCATTTTCCTTCGCCTTTCGGCTTCATAGTCCCGAAACTAGGACTGTAAAGCCCTATATTTGCAAGAATGTTTCTCTATTCTTTCATTTGAATCATTTTTCTGCTTTTTTCAAACGAAAGAAAAAAATCTTTAAAAAAGTGCTTGACATTTACGTGTTCTTGTAGTATAGTAATGACATCAAAAAGAACAGCAGTTCTTAAGAGGGAGGTTGATTCCAAAGAACACCTGAAAACGGTAGCTGTACCGGCAAAGCAGCAGGTTCCTTCCACCCCATCCCATGACCTGAAAAAGGATGATGTGTTATGAGGCTGAATTTCAAGTCCCCCATCAAATAACACAGGAGGTACGGTCCAATGTACAGTTAATCTTCGTCCCTTCCAATTCCCCCTTTCCGAAAGGATGATGTGTTATGAGAGTCGCATACAAGGCGCCCATCAAATAACGCAGGAGGTACGGTCCAATGTACAGTTAAATCCCCAAAACTGAAGTAAGTGAGGTACAGACCAATGGTACTTGATTTCAAATCAGAACAGAAGTGACCTGGCGAGAGGTTGAATCGCCGGGTCACTTCTGTTTTTTGCGCAATTTTTTCTGTTGTAGGGACCACACCGAAAATTTTTCTCAAAATCCCCTGTCAGATTTCTTCGCTTTCCGCGTCTTATAAGCAAAGGGAAGTCAAACAAGAGGGAGGTGAACAGGCCCATGGACACCTTTGACGCCGTCTACCGCGTCTACTTTCAGGACGTCTACCGCTACCTGATAAAGCTCACCGGCGACCAAGCCCTGGCGGAGGACCTGACCAGCGAGACCTTCCTCAAGGCGATGAACGCCTTTGGCCGCTTCCGGGGAGACTGCGACGTGCGGGTCTGGCTGTGCCAGATCGCCAAGCGCTGCTATTACTCCGAACTGCGCCGCCGGAAGGAGAGCGTCAGTCTGGAGGACCTACCGGAACCCAACGCCGACGAGGACCCGGAGGGCGGCGCGCTGACCACTGACGAGGCGGAACGGGCCTACGCCCTTCTGCACCGGATGGCGGAGCCTTACAAAGAGGTGTTCCTGCTGCGGGCGCTGGGAGAGCTGAGCTTCCGGCAAATCGGCGCCCTGTTCGGCAAGAGCGAGAACTGGGCCTGTGTGACCTATCACCGGGCGCGCAGAAAGCTGCAAGCCCAACTGGAGGAATCGACATGAAGCTGAATTGTGAAGTGATGGGCGACCTGCTCCCCCTCTACGCCGAGGGTCTGACCACACCGGCCACCAACGAGCTGGTGGAGGAACATCTGGCGGACTGTCCCGACTGCCGGGCCGCCCTGGAGGACATGAAGCAGGCCCCGCCCCCCTTGCCGGAGGACACGCTGCCCCTGCGACAGGTGCGCAGCACCCTGCAAATCCGCCGCCGGGCCAGCGTACTGCTGGCGGCGGCGCTGGTGCTGGTGGTTGCGTTGGTGGTTTTGGCCCGGCTGACAACGCCGGTCTACCTGGGCTATCAGGGCAACGCGGACACGCTGGTTCAGGTGGAGGAGCTGGCGGACGGACGTTACTGCGTGACCTTCGACGACTCTGTCACCGGATACCGGCTGGAGACCGTCGAAACGGAGGCGGGAAAAAACCTCGCCCTGGTGATGATTTGGTATACCCCCCTGGACCGGCTGCTGGGCAAGAGCTTGCAGGGCATTGAGCAGCAGGGACTTCTGCTGGACGCGGACACCGATTACTTTTATCTCGTCACCCCGCTGGGGGGCGCTGTCGCCTACTGTCCGGTGGAGACCTGGGAGGGGAAAATTCCAGAGGGGTCGTTCCCCTTCGCGGGGCTGATGCCCCGGCTGGCACTGAACTACTACGCGCTTATCGCGGCGGCAGCGGCGGCGGCGTTGGGTGTGCTCTGGCTGCTGCTACGGAAAACGCGGGCCGGGCGGGTGTTCCGCACCCTGTTCTGGCTGCCGGTGGCGTATGTGCTGGCTCACCTGTGCATTATGGGGACGGATGGGCGCACCTATCAAATGCAGTGGGATTTCGCGCTGATTGCGTTGACCGCACTGGCGATTTACGCCGCGCTGCTGGCTGTCTGGACGCTCCTGCCAAAGCGCCGGGGCCAGAGCGAAACGCCGCAGTCCGCAACGCCAAAGAAACACTCCAACAAGGCCCACCGCTGGGGCGCGCCCCTGCTGGCTGCGGCGCTGACCCTGTCCGCGCTGCTGGCCGGGTTCTCCTGGCTGACCCGGCCCATTTACCTGAGCGACACCGACCTGGTGACGGTGAGCACCGATGAAGAGGGCTATGTGAGCGTTGTCTCCTTCGACAAGCAGGTCACCCGCTGCCGGGTAATCGAAACCTTCGAGCTGGTGGAGGAGGCGGAAGACCCGGAACGCGACATCTACGAGGACAACTTGGGGCTGCTGTTGTGGTACACCCCGCTGGAACGGCTGCTCCGGTACCAGGCAGGGAGCCTTATGGTCTATGCAGACCGCATTTTCCTCTACCACCCGACTTACGGCGACCAACTGATTTGGAAAAAGGATACAGTGCGGCTGCGCAGCGGCAGCTACATGGCGACAGAGGCCACCGACCTGACCCCCGGCCTGCTGACCGGCCTCGCAGCGGCGGTGGCGCTGTTGGGGCTGTGGGCCGCGCTGCAAAAGGTCCGGGCCGGGAAGGTTTGCTTCTGGCTGTTCGAGCTGGCCGCGTGTTTTCTGCTGAGCTTCCTCTGCGTAACGGGCGGGCGGTTCACCACCTTCACCCCGATGCGGGACATCACCTTTATCGTGCTGCTGACAGTGAGCCTGTTCGCCGCGCTGGTGGTGGCGGGGCAGCTTCGGCAGGAACGGAAGGAATAGTATTCCTTACTGGTTGTCCCTTTGAATCAGTCGTATTTTTAATGGCGAGTGATTATGTGCTTAAAAGAGATATTTGCACCGAAACCCCACCTTTTCCAAATAAAAGAAGTGCCTATCGACGAGCACTTTCCCCCTTGCCTCCCCTGAAAGGGGAGGTGGCGCGGCGTAAGCCGCGACGGAGGGGTTTCCGCTGGAATTGCCGACGAGGTTGATTCAAAAGAATAACCGAGGTTTCCTTCCCTCCGTTTCAAAATTGATTTCATGGTACAACGCCCCCTTGCACCTTTGGCCCTCCCGCGGTATAATAGGTGAAACATCGGGAGGGCGGCCCGCCGCCCTCCGCTATGGCATCAAGGAGGATACACCTATGACTTATCAGGAAGCGCAGGCCGCCGCCCGGCTGTGCATTGGTGAAAAGTGCCATGCCTGCCCCGTCTGCAACGGCAGGGCCTGCAAAAATACCGTCCCCGGCCCCGGCGCTAAAGGGGTGGGCGACGTCGCCATCCGCAACTACGACAAATGGCAGGAAATCCGGGTGAATATGGACACCCTCTGCGAAAACCGCCCCATCGACACCAGTTTGGAGCTGTTCGGGCAGACCTTCCGCTACCCCTTCTTCGCGGGGCCGGTGGGGGCGGTGCAGCTCCACTACAGCGACAAATACTCCGACGTGACCTATAACGATGCGCTGGTGGCCGCCTGCGCCAAGGGCGGCATCGCCGCCTTCACCGGAGACGGAAGCGACCCCAACGTGATGGTTGCCGCTACCGCCGCCATCGCCGCCAACGGCGGCATGGCCGTTCCCACGGTGAAACCCTGGAACATCGACACCATCCGGGAGAAAATGGCGCTGGTGGCCCAGTCCAACTCCTTTGCGGTGGCTATGGATGTGGACGCCGCCGGTCTGCCCTTCCTGAAGGGCTTGACCCCGCCCGCTGGGTCCAAGAGCGTGGACGAGCTGCGGGAGGTGGTGGAGGCCGCCGGGAAACCCTTCGTGGTCAAGGGCATCATGACCGTCAAGGGCGCGCTGAAGGCGAAAGAGGCCGGAGCCGCCGGCATCGTGGTCTCCAACCACGGGGGCCGGGTGCTGGACCAGTGTCCCTCCACCGCCGAGGTGCTGCCGGAGATCGTGGAGGCCCTGCGGGGTTCCGGCGTGAAGGTGCTGGTAGACGGCGGCATCCGCACCGGCGTGGACGTGTTCAAGGCCCTGGCCCTGGGCGCGGACGCGGTGCTGATCGCCCGTCCCTTCGTCACCGCCGTCTATGGCGGCGACCAGGAAGGCGTCCTGGCGTACATCCAGAAGCTGGCCGGAGAGCTGGAGGACACCATGCAGATGTGCGGCGCGGCTACGCTGGCGGACATCACACCGGATATGGTGCGGCTGCCCCGGTGAGCTATTTCTCGCAATAGATAACGAAAACCGCTGGAAACAGGGATTTGCGCCCGTTTCCAGCGGTTTTTAATTGCACATTGCACATTGCTAATTGCTAATTCGTCTTCTCAGCAGCTCCAAATCCGCCAGATTCAGCGCCATTGCCGCCGCTGCCGTCCCGAAGGCCAGCTTATTGGTCAGGGTAGGGGAGCGGACCGTCAGCACCGCCACGGCGAACATCAGCGCCGTAGCGACCACGCTGCGGAAAATCGCCGTCACCACCTGAGCGATGGAGACCGGCTCCCCCTTCACCGCCAGGGCGATGAGAATGGCCTGCACCCCCGCCCACAAAATGGCGACGATGGCGGCCCAAATCACCCGCTGGGTCCAGTTTAGCGCAACGGTCAGCAGCGCCGCCAGCTCTGCCAGCAGCACCACAAACAGAAAGCCCTCCGGCACCCAGGTCAGCGGCCCCAACTGCCGCTTTTTTTCTTGTTTATTTTCATTCATGGCATTTACTCCACGATAATGTCGGTTTTCCGCACCTTTTGCCACTCGAAGTCCCGCACCAGCTCTCCGGCGGAGATGGGCGCGGGCCGATCAATCAGACCCGCCCAGCAAGCCAGCCGCCCCACCACGTCCTCCGGGCGGGCGCCGCTGACGCGGATGGCCCCCAGGTCCAAATCCCGCTGCCGCTTGGAGAGGCGGTGGCCGTCCTGCCCGTAGAGCAGGGGGACGTGGCAATACTCCGGCTGAGAGAACCCCAGTTGCCGCTGGAGCCAGATCTGCCGGGGGGTGGAATCCAACAGATCCTCCCCCCGCACCACCTGGTTGACCCCCATCAGGGCGTCGTCCACCACCACCGCCAACTGATAGGCATAGACCCCATCGCTGCGGCGGAGGATGAAGTCGCCGCACTCACGGGCCAGATTCTGGGACTGCGGCCCCATGACCCCGTCGGTGAAGCAAACCACTTCCTCTGGCACACGGATGCGGACGGCGGGCTTGCGGGTTTTGGCCCGCTCCGCCTGCTGCTCCGGCGTCAGGTCCCGGCACGCGCCGCTGTAGAGGGGGGTTCCGTCGCTGCGGTGGGGCGCGGAGGCGGCGTGGAGCTGGTTCCGGCTGCAAAAACAGGGATAGAGCAGCCCCTTTGCCCGGAGCTGCTCCAGATAAGTTGTGTAAATCTCGCTCCGGCGGCTCTGGTAATACCCTTCGCCGCCCTGACTGCCGCCCATATCCCAGTCCAGGCCCAGCCAGCGGAGGTCCTCCTCCACCTGGGCGCAGTAGGCCGGTTTGCACCGGGCTGGGTCCAGGTCCTCCAGCCGGAGGACCATCTCTCCCCCCGCGTGGCGGACGGAGAGCCAGGCCAGCAGGGCGGAAAAGGCGTTACCCAAGTGCATCCGTCCGCTGGGGCTGGGGGCGAAGCGCCCCCGGAGCTGTGTGTTCTGTGTCATAATTGATAACAGGTTGTATTTTCCGGTTGAAATATGACAGGTTGGAACCGCTTACCGGTGTCCGCCGCGGCTGCCGCCGCCGCCACCGAAGCCGCCTCCGCCACGGCTGCCACCGCCGCCGCCGAAGCCGCCGCCACCGTGACTGCCGCCGCCGCCGAAGCCGCCGCCGGAACGGGGACGGGCGCCGCCGCCGGGACGGGGACCACCGGCACCGGGGCCAGGGCCAAATCCGCCGCCGAACCCGCCGGGGCCGGGGCCAGGGCCGCCAGGCCCTCTGGGTGGCCTCCGCCACCGGTTCCGGTTCCAGAACAGCAGCGGGGTGAACAGCACCGGGGGCCGGTCCATATACCCGTACTGGCGATACCAGCGGTTGTACCGGCTGCGGTCAATGGCGTTGAGGATGATCAACACCACAACAATTAAAACAATAATACTCATTACACTTACACCTCCGGAAGATCCGTTCTCGTAGCTGTAACCGTAGTCATAATAGGCGTCGTCCACCCAGCCGCCGGTCTCGTCGGCCGCTGTGGTGGAGGACTGGCCGTTTTTCCCGGCCAGGTAGGTGTCCATGGCCTCCATCAGGGAGAGCACCGCCGTGTCATAGTCCCCGCTGTAGAAGTAGGGGTCCACGTACTCGCTCAGGTAAGAGGCGTAGTCAAAATCCGTGTAGTTGCTGCCGTAGAAAAAGTAGTCCGCCTGTCCGCCCACGTCCAGCACCAGCAGGAAGTCGTTGCCGTACAGTTCCCATTTGTCAAAAATCTCGCTGCCGAAATCAGTGGCGTCCCAGCCCTCCATGCTGTCCACCGTCACCACCGCCACGTAAGCGGTGTAGCTGGTGTCAAACCGGCTGTTGTAGTCCCGCACCTGGGTCTCCGTGTCGGAGGAGAGGACGTTGGCCTCGTCGCAGACCCAGTTGCCCACCTGCACGTCGGGCAGACTGGCGGGGGCCGTCGTCACCGAGTAGGCCAGACAGCCCACCACCACCAGGACGGTGATGACCACCGCCACAGAAAATTTTTTGAAAAATTTCATATGCTTCACCTGTCTTTTGGGACGGCTTTTTGGGGGCTGCCGAACGTGCATTATCTGGTTCTCTTTTATCCGTGCAGTACAATCTTTCCCGCAAAGAACAGCCGACTTTCAAGCAAACACCCCTCTTGCCGCCCCTGAAAGGGCAGGGAGGGCGAAGCCCCGGAAGTGCCGCTTGACGGCGGAGGGGAACCATGCGAAGCATGGTGGAGGGGTTGCCTGCTGCTACAATATCCTTAAGTGCGCAGCTCCAGCAGCTTTTGCCGCAGCTCGCCCTCGATCTTGCCCAGTTCCTTCTCGGCGTCGGCCCGCTTCTGCCGTCCCTCGTCCTGAATCTTCATGACCTCGTCCAGGGTGGAGATCAGGTCCTCGTTGGTCTTGCGCAGGGTCTCCAGATCCACGATGCCCCGCTCCGCTTCCCGGGCGGTGTTGATGGTGCCCATCTTGAGCATTTCGGAGTTCTTTTTCAGCAGCTCGTTGGTCATGTTGGTCACGGCGGACTGGGCGGCAGTGGCCTGACGGGAGCGCTCCAGCCCCATGGAGATGACCATCTGGCTCTTCCACAGGGGGATGGTGTTCAGCAGCGAGGTGTCGATCTTCTCGATCATGGTGGCGTCGTTGTTTTGCAGCAGCCGGGTCTGGGGTCCCATTTGCAGGGAGATCATCCGGGTCAGCTCCAGGTCGCCGATCTTCTTCTCGAACCGCTGAATCATGTTGGCGTAGTCGTTGTACGCCTCCGCGTCCTCCTGAGTGCCGCTCTGGACGGCCTTTTCGTGGAGCTGCTGGAGGTCCTCCGCCTTGACCTTGGCCAGCTTCTTTTTGCCGGCCACGATATACATGGTCAGTTCCTTGTAATACTGCTGGTTCAGGTCGTACATCTGGTCCAGCATGGCCACGTCTTTCATCAGGTTCAGCTTGTGCTGCTCCAGAATCTCACAAATTTTGTCCACGTTGGCCTCGGCCTTGGCGTTCTGGGCGCGGACCTCGTCGGCCTTGACCTTGGCCCGGCCAAAGAGGCCCTTTTTCTTCTGGGGTTCCCCGCTGGGGTCGTAGTTTTTCAGCTCCACCACCAGGCTGGAGAGGCTGTCGCCGATGTCGCCCAGATCCTTGGTGCGCACCTGGTTCAGGGCGTTCTCGGAGAAGGCGGCGATGTTCTTCTGGGCCGCCACACCGTACTGCATGATCTGGGTGGCGTCAGTGATGTCGATTTTCTCCACAAACTCGTCCACGGCTTTTTTCTCCGCCTCGGAGAGCATGGAGTCGTCTACTACAACGGGTTCCGCCTCCTTTTTGGGGGCCTCCACAGGCTCGACGCCTGTGGTCAATGTGGGGGCGGCGGGGGCCAGGACCGCCTGGGCAGCGTCCTCCTCCGGGGGCAGGGTCAGGCTGGGGATGGTGTACTCGCGCATGGT
>JAJQCW010000011.1 GCA_021202515.1 Clostridiales bacterium
GGCTCTCGACCAAAATCACGGATTTTGGTCGAAAATGCGGCCCCGGCAGCGCACTTCGTCGCCGCAAGCTCCATATCGCTCCCTTCCGCGCAAAACGCGAAAGGTCGTTCATTCCGGCTGCGGCTCCTCTCCCAACCAAACCCGCTTCGCTGGGCTTTGGTTGGGTCCCCTATGCGCACGTTTGGGGCCTCCGCCGTCAAGCGGCACTTCCGGGGCGTTGCCCCTCCTTGCCTGTGTGCTTTTGCCGGTACAGAAGGTGAATTGCCCCGAAGGGGCAAGAGAGGCCACCCTGGGGTGCGCCCGGCTAAAAGCACGAATTTCAATTTATTTTGTTGCTTACGCAACAAAACTCCTGCGGAGAGCCTCTATAACTTTTTGTTATAGTTACTTCTGCTGGAACTGACTTTTTTGACAATCTGTGGCGGGGGGAATGCTCCGGCACTTCCCCCGTTTTTGGCAGTGATAGCAGTTAGGCCTGTGGGCCGCACTGAAACTGTGCAGCGCCCGCGGCGGAATGGAGGTCTGTATGAGATATTTGATGGGAATTGACAACGGCGGGACGTTTTCCAAAGCGGCGATTTTTGATGAATACGGCAAGCAGTATTCGGTCGCCAGCGTCCCCAGCGTGACCTTTGCGCCCAAACCCGGTTACACCGAGCGGGACATGGACGAGCTGTGGAAGGTCAACGCCGAGGCCATCCGCACGGCCATCGCCAAGAGCGGGATCGACGCCAACGAAATCGTGGGCGTCTCCTTTTCCGGCCACGGCAAGGGCCTGTATCTGGTAGACGCGGAGGGAAAGCCCGCCTACCGGGGAATCCCCTCGACGGATGCCCGCGCATGGGCGTACATTCAGCAGTGGCACACGGACGGCACCGACAAAAAGGTCTATGAAAAGACCTTCCAGGACATTCTGATCATGCAGCCGGTAGCACTGCTGGCGTGGCTGCGGGATCACGAGCCTCAGGCGCTGGAGCGGACGAAGTACATTTTCGCGGTCAAAGATTATATCCGCTATAAGCTGACCGGAGAAGCCTACGCGGAGTATACGGATTTCTCCGGCGGCAATCTGGTCAACCTGACCACCAAAACGTATGATCCGGAACTGCTGGCTCTGTTCGGCCTGGAGATGTGCATGGATAAGCTGCCTCCGCTGCGCTATCCCGCGGATATTTGCGGTTATATTACGGAGGAGGCGGCCAGAGAGACCGGCCTGCCCGTGGGCATCCCCTGCGCAGCGGGAATGTTCGACGTCAACGCCTGCGGCATAGCCAGCGGGCTTTCCAGCCCTAAGGAGCTGTGCATGATCGCCGGCACCTGGTCTATTAATGAGTTCATCTCCCCCGAACCCATTACCAATAGCACCGTGGCCCTGAACTCGATGTTCTGCATCCCGGGCTACTTCCTGGTGGAGGAGAGCAGTCCCACCTCCGCCGGCAATATGCAGTGGTTCATCGACAACCTGATGGCGGAGGAAAAGGCGCGGGCCAAGGCGGAAGGGACGTCTGTCTATGCCCTGACCAACGAGTGGGTCGCCTCCATCGAGCCGCAGGATTCCAACGTCATTTTCCTGCCCTTCCTCAACGGCTCCAACGAACATCCGCTGGCAAAGGGGACCTTCGTGGGCCTGACCGCCTACCACAGCAAGAAACATATGCTGCGGGCGGTGTACGAGGGGATCGTGTTTTCCCATGTGACCCACGTAAAGAAGCTGCTGGCAAACCGGGAGCGTCCGGAAACCATTCGCCTTTCCGGCGGCGCGGCAAATTCAGACGTTTGGGTGCAGATTTTCGCCGACGCTTTGCAGATCCCCATCGAGGTGATGGCGGACAAGGAGATCGGCTGCCTGGGCGCGTGTATTGCCGCCGGGATCGCCGCAGGGGTCTATCCCGGCTACAAGGAGGCCATTGCGCAGACCGTGCAGATCACCAAGACCATTTATCCTCGTCCGGAGTACCGCGAGATCTACGAGAAAAAATACGCGACCTATCGGGCCGTTATCAGTGGCCTGAACGATGCGTGGCAGAATTTTGAAAACTGAACGAACGCAGGAAGCGTTCTCCGGAACGCCGCTTTAAAACGACACAAGCAGCCAGCGCTCACCGCTTTTGGGTGGATACTGGCTGCTACCGATTTATATTGCACACGCAGGCTCCCTTCATGTCCTCCCCGGCGCCCCAGTGATGGGCCGGGACGCTGCGACATCCCCTTTTTCCCGCCTGTAACCATTTGTCACTCTTTTTAACCGTTTTTGTAGTTGTATTATTCAAGATGGTGTGGTACAATCGCTTCAAACGAGAAGGAGGGGATACCCCATGAAAAAGAAAACATCGTTGCTGGCCCTGTGTCTGGCACTGTGTCTGGCACTGACCGCCTGCGGCGGCACCCAGACCACCCAGAGCGAGGACGAGAGCGGCAGCGCCGCCCCGGACGTCAGCGCCTCCGCCGAGGCGGAACCCGTAGAAGAACCCACCGAAACTTCGGAAGTCGAGGCGGACACTTCCACCACCGCCGCCTCCAGCGAGGGGTCGGAGAACACCAGCATCATCTTTGAGACGGTGGAAGGCTCTGTGATCGCCGACGACGGCACAGAGATCGTGACCTATTCCTACCAGGTACCCACCGTGACCCTGGCCGACAGCGCAGCACAGGCGGCGGTGCAGGCGGATTTGGACGCGGTGGTGGAGACCTTCGCGGCCTATGTGCAGGGTGAATTTGCGACCCAGGCGAAGGAAGCCTATGCGACCTATTACGAGGGCACGGAGGACGGCTCTTACGGTTTTTCCGATGATATGACCTTCGTTGTGAGCCGGATAGATGACGCGGTCATCAGCCTGGTCATTGACGAGGTGGGCTACTCCGGCGGCGCGCACGGCTGGGACACCCGCTATTGCCGGAACTATGACGCCCAGACCGGCGAGGCCCTGACCTTCGACATGCTGGGCGAAAACTTCCGCGCTAAGGCGGAGGAACTGGTGCTGGCAAAGGCCGATGAGATGCAGGAGGAAGAGGAAATTTTCTTCGAGAACTACGCCGATTACATCCTTGAGGTGGTCTGCGACGGTACCGAGCTGTGCGCGGATGTCTATGCCCAGCTCTACCCCGACCTGTACGGCGCGGACAGCTCAGAGGAGGCCCCGGAGGGGACGCTGGAACCCACTTACTACCTGACCCAGGAGGGCGTCATCTTCCTGTCCGGCGAGTACGTCATGCAGCCCTATGCGGGGGGCATCGTGGAGTTCTCCTTCTCCTACGACGACCTCATCGACGTGATGAACAGCCAGTATATGCTGTAAACGAACATAAAAGAGTGCTCAGACACGGCGGGGTTGCCCGTTGTATCTGAGCGCTCTTTGCGTTATGTTATCGTTCGTTTTGTGTTTACGTTTGTTTTTGCCTGTCACAAAAGCTCATATTCCATCAGTTGGCAGTTCTCCAGGTGGAACCGGAAAAACGCCTCGTTGGGGGTGTCTGTGAACCAGGTGTGCAGAGCGCGGCAGAAGGCCCCGTGGCTGACCAGCAGCGGGGTTTTGCCGGGATACCGCTCCGGCAGAGCGCGGAGCAGCGCATACCCCCGGCTGGCGGCCATCGCCACCGACTCGCCCCCGCCGGGAAACCGGCGGAAGAAGTCCCGCCGATAGGCCAGATACACCGGGTCGAACCGGTCCGCCTCCTCGAACGCGCCGAAGTCCTGCTCGATGAGCAGCGGCTCTACGATGACCTCCGCGCCGATGCGCCGGGCCACAGCCTGGGCGGTCTGCCTGGCCCGCAGCAGAGGCGAGGACAAAATCAGGTCGATGTCAGTCTCCGCCGCCCGCTCCGCCAATTTCTCCGCCTGGGCCAGCCCCAGGTCGGTCAGGGGCAGGTCGGTGCGGCCACAGACCACGTCCCGCCGGTTCCAGGCGGTCTCGCCGTGGCGGGTCACATAAATTTTCACAGGCTCTCCTTCCAGGCGGCATATTTCGCCTGGACTTCCTTCTGCTTGCCGCAGGACATCTTTCCCTCGGTGCAGTGGCCGCAGGCCACGCAGCTTGGCCCGGCGGCGGCGAAAATCGCCGGGGCCACAGGGTAAACCAGTTGGAACATCTTCTCCGCCAGGGCGCGAATTTCCCACTGGGCGCGGTTGCAGCAGCGGAGCTTGAAGAAGTTCAGCAGGCTCCGGGCGTTCATGGTCATCACCAGCTTGGTCTCGCAGGCGTTGGGCAGCACGAATCGGGCGTCCTCATTGGCCATTTTCTCCGCCTTCTGGTTGGCGGACTTTTCGTCCATGCCTTGAGCCATCAGCTCGGCCTTGTGCCGGGCCTGGAGGCTGGCGGCAAGGGCCAAATATTCCTCCCCCTGCTTTTTCATGGCCTCCAGAAACAGTTCTTTGGAGGCCGGGTCCGCCTCGATCTCCGGCGGGACGACAAACTGAAAGTCGTCCAGGCGGACATACCGCTGGCTCTGGACCGAGAAGGAGGCGATGCGGTGGCGGGTGATCTGGGCCAGCAGGCTCCGGGAGACTCCCTCCACGGCGAAGGTGAAGGAGACGTGTTCAATGGGGCTTTCATGGCCCATGGAGGCCAGCATTTTGACGAATTTCGTGTTTTTCTCCGGGGTTTGGGCCTCTAACAGGGCGTCCACCCCCACAGCGGAGTAGCACAGCCGGGCGGCGGCGGCCACCACGCTCTCCGGGTCGGGGGTGTGGGCGATGAGTTTGACGTTTTGCATGGCAGGCGGTTCCTTTCTCTTTTTTGGTCTGCCGCCATTATACACTTTTATGAGCTGCCTTGAAAGGGGTATTTTCACAAAGAGCGGAGAAGTCGTATCCGGCAGCGAGACCTTTCTCTTGTGAGAATGACGGTGTACAAACCCGGCCCGAAGTGATATAATAAGGCCCGTAAAATTTCAAAAAGCGCGCCGACAGGCGCTGGAAAGGACGATAGAACATGGCAGACGAACTTGTACGGGTCATCACCACCGATGGGGCGGTGATGGCTGCCGCCGTCTCCGGCAGGGAGATGGTAGCCGAGGCCCAGCGCATCCACGGGACCTCCTCTGTGGCGACGGCGGCGCTGGGGCGGACGCTGCTGGCAGCGTCCATGATGGGCAATCAGATGAAGAGCGCGGACAACTCCGTCACCATTCAAATCCGCGGCGGCGGTCCCATCGGGCAGATCACCTGTGTCGCCGGGGCGGACGGCTACGTGCGGGGCTGCGTCAGCGATCCCCGGGTGTACCTGCCCCCCAGAGAGGACGGCAAACTGGACGTGGGCGGGGCCGTGGGTACCGACGGCAGCCTCACCGTCATCAAGGACCTGGGTATGAAGGAGCCGTATGTGGGTTCCGTCCCTCTGGTCAGCGGCGAAATCGCCGAGGACATCACCGCCTATTACGCCGCCAGCGAGCAGACCCCCACCGCCTGCGCCCTGGGGGTGCTGGTGGATTCCCGCGACCAACACGTTTACGCCGCAGGCGGTTTCCTGGTGCAGCTTCTGCCCGGCGCGGACAACGCGGCCATCGACAAGGTGGAGCGGGGCATTGAAAAGCTGGGCTATGTGACCCGCCACTTTGAGGAGGGGGAGACCCCGCTGGAGCTGGTGATGGAGGCTTTGAGCGAGTTTGAGGTGGAGGTGCTGGAGACCATCCCCGTGGGCTACCGGTGTACGTGCAGCAAGGAGCGGTTTGGCCGGGCGCTGCTCACCCTGGGCCGGGACGAACTGACCAGCATGGCCGAGGAGCAGGGCGGTGCGGAGATCAAGTGTCGGTTCTGCAACGAAGTGTATCGGTTCTCCAAAGAGGAGCTGGAGGAGATGATTGCGGGGCTTTGATTGACAAAACCCTTTCTCCAGCCGCAAAATTTCCCCGAATTTCCTCCAGCTTCTTGCAAAGAGGGAAAGAATTTGCTAAGATGAGGACAGAACGTATTGAGGAGGCCCACTTATGTTTGAAGTAAACCAAAATTACGCAAAATTGCCTGGCAGCTACCTGTTCGCCAACATTGGCCGAAAGGTCAGCGCATATACCGCCGCCAACCCCGACAAAAAGATCATCCGCCTGGGCATTGGCGACGTGACCCAGCCCCTGACCCCCACCGTGGTCCAGGCGCTGAAGGACGCCTCAGAGGAAATGGCCCACGCCGAGACCTTCCACGGCTACCCTGACTATGAGGGCGCGGCCTTCCTGCGCAAGGCCATCGTGGAGGGGGACTTCCAGCCCCTGGGCGTAGACATCAGCATGGACGAGATTTTCGTTAATGACGGCGCCAAGAGCGACAGCTCCGACCTGAGCGACATTTTCAGCCTGAACAACAAGGTGGCGGTCTGTGACCCGGTGTACCCCGTCTACGTGAACACCAACGCCATGTGTGGCCGCGCCGGAGACTATGACGCCGCCACCGAGCGGTGGAGCAACGTCATCTATATGCCCTGCACCGAGGGCAACGGGTTCCTGCCGGAGCTGCCCACGGAGACGCCGGACATCATTTATCTGTGCTTCCCCAACAACCCCACCGGCATGGCCATCACCCGCGACCAGCTCCAGGTATGGGTGGACTACGCCCGGAAGGTGGGCGCGGTCATCATCTATGACAACGCTTACGAAGCCTATATCACCGAGGACGACGTGCCTCACTCCATCTACGAGTGCCCCGGCGCTCAGGAGTGCGCCATTGAGATGCGCAGCTTCTCCAAGAACGCCGGATTCACCGGCGTCCGCCTGGGCTACACCGTGGTGCCCAAGGCCCTCAAGAGCAGCGACGGCGTCTCCCTGAACAGCATGTGGGCCACCCACCAGGAGATGAAGTTCAACGGCGTTTCCTATATCATCCAGAAGGCCGGCGAAGCCGTCTACACCCCCCAGGGCCGCGCTGAGACCCGCCAACTGGTGGCCTTCTACCAGAAGAACGCCGCCGCCATCCTCAACGGCCTGACCGAGGCCGGGTACACCTGCTACGGCGGCGTCAACTCCCCCTATATTTGGCTGAAAACCCCCAACGGCATGGGTAGCTGGGAGTTCTTCGACTTCCTACTGAATACCGCCAACGTGGTGGGCACCCCCGGCTCCGGCTTCGGCCCCAGCGGCGAGGGCTTCTTCCGCCTGACCGCCTTCGGCAGCTACGAGAACATCCTGGAGGCCTTGGATCGCATCAAGAAGATTTAAAGCGGCACGATTTTGTAAGCATTATAATCAATTTTTACTATAAAGGTTGGGGTCAGGTGATATGCCTGACCCCAACTTTTATGATTTGTACGCCTGACCAGGGAGTTTGGTGGAGGCAGCGAGTTCGATTGCGTCCAGCAAAGAACACGCTAAGAAAACCAGGCCGAAGCCTCCCCTTCGGGGATTTCCTGCGGTCACAACAGCAGCGGGTTCGGCTTGGACAGGGAGGGGCGCAGCCCCGGAAGTGCCGCTTGACGGCAGAGGAGACGCAACGGAATGGATGAGCTTTTTATATAGAATCCCGCCAAAGCCCAACGAAGTGGGTTTGGCGGGAAGAGGAGGAGCAGCGGAATAAGTGAGACCTGCCGTTTGCGGCGGGGCGAACGCCATGGAGCTTGCGACGACGAAGCCGGAAGCGAAGGATATGGAGTCTGCGGCGACGACGCGGGAGACGAGGCTCGAACTCGCTTCCTTGCCCCGGAAAAGTCTTGCGCCTTTTCCGGGTACCCGGTACCTCTGATTGCAAAAATCCGCCTACCGGCGGATTTTGGGTGGAGGTAGCGAGTTTGATTGCTCCGACCAGCGACCAGCCATAAAAACCAAGCCGAAGCCCAGCGAAGCGGGTTCGGCTTGGAGAGGAGACGCAACGGAATGGATGAGCTTTCGGCTTTAGCCGGAAGCGAAGGATATGGAGTCTGCGGCGACGACGCGGGAGACGAGGCTCGAACTCGCTTCCTTGCCCCGGAAAAGTCTTGCGCCTTTTCCGGGTACCCGGTACCTCTGATTGCAAAAATCCGCCTACCGGCGGATTTTGGGTGGAGGTAGCGAGTTTGATTGCTCCGACCAGCGACCAGCCATAAAAACCAAGCCGAAGCCCAGCGAAGCGGGTTCGGCTTGGAGAGGAGACGCAACGGAATGGATGAG
>JAJQCW010000017.1 GCA_021202515.1 Clostridiales bacterium
CGCTAATCCCCCCTCTGGCTGCAAGTTCCACACCCGCTGCGCCAACTGCACGGAGCGGTGCAAGAGGGAGACTCCCATCCAGCGGGAGATCGAGCCTGGCCACTTTGTGGTCTGCCACCTTTACGACGAATGAGCAGGCGGAAAAGCGGCTTCTGGGAGGGCGTGGACGACGGCCGCACCGTCGCGGATATGAGCGATGTCACCCGTCCCTCCCTGTTCGGGCATCTGCCCTCGTCGCTCCGCCGGGAGCGGCGACCTGACCGGCCCCCAACGAAGGAGCGGCCCTGGGAGGAGCAATCTATGTCCCCCCGGGAGCGGCGGAGCTATGTGCTGGGCGCGCTGGGCGCCGCCCTGTGCATCGGTCTGGTGTACGTAGTGGGCCTGGGTCTGCTGATTTTGCTGATGGTGATAGCCTGGACATGACCGAAGCGGACTTGTTCGGCAGTCAACAAAAAAGAGTTCCTAAGATGGTCTTTGCCCCAGGGCAGAGGCCATCTTTTTTGCGACGGCGCGGCATTTCGACCCTATGCCTGTCTCAAATTCCGGTTTGACTGCTCAGGCTGAGCAACGAAAACTGCCGGCTCCGAAGATACATTCAGAGCCGGCAGTTTTTTCGCCTTTTTTCGTTCAAATTAAGGTTTTGCCGTCAAGCGGCACTTCCGGGGCTTTGCCCCTCCCTGCCGGTATTCTGTCAGGACGCTTCCTCGAACTGGCTGTTATACAGTTCCGCATAGAAGCCGTTTTGCTTCAACAGCTCCTCGTGGTTGCCCTGCTCCACGATGTCGCCGTCCCGCATGACCAGGATGATGTCGGCGTTTTTGATGGTGGACAGCCGGTGGGCGATGACGAAGCTGGTGCGCTTGTTTGTCAGTTTATCCATGGCCTGCTGGGTCAGCATTTCAGTCTTGGTGTCCACGCTGGAGGTGGCCTCGTCCAAAATCAGCATGGGGCTGTTCTGGATCATGGCTCTGGCGATGGTCATAAGCTGCTTCTGCCCGGCGGAAATAGAGGTGTTGTCGGTCAGGGTGGAATCATACCCCTGGGGCAGCGCCTGAATGAAGTCGTGGATGCCGCAGGCTTTGCACGCCTCGATCATCTGCTCCTCGGTGACGCCCTGGGTGTTATAGAGCAGGTTCTCCCGAACGGTTCCCTCGAACAGCCAGGTGTCCTGCAACACCATGCCGAACTGACTGTGGACGTTGCTTCTGGGGATGTCGGTGGTCGGAATGTCGTCAATGAGGATCGTGCCGCCGGTCGGCTCAAAGAACCTCATCAACAGATTGACCATGGTGGTCTTGCCTGCACCGGTGGGGCCGACGATGGCCACCTTCTGACCCGGCTGCACCTTGACGCTGAAGTCGTGGATGATTTCCTTCTCCGGCGCGTTGGGATAGGCGAACTTCACATGACGGAACTCCACCTCGCCGTGTACGCTCTCGATGCGCTTCTCCTTGTCGGACTCGTCCTCCATCTCCTCCTCGGCCAGGAACTCAAAGACACGCTCGGACGCAGCCGCGCAGGACTGCACCTGGGTCATGGCCTGAGAGATCTGCCGCAGCGGGGACTCGAACAGACGGGTGTAAATCAGGAAGGCGGTGATGACGCCAAAGGTGATGTTGCCGTTGATGATCTGCCAGGCGCCGACCACACAGACCGACACATAGCCCAGGTTTCCGACGAAGGTCATCAAGGGCTGCATCAGACCGGACAGGAACTGGGAGCGGAAGTTTGCGGTCTTGACCGCCTGGTTCAGGGAGGAGAAGGTATCCCGCACCTCGTCCTCTGCGTTCAGGATGCGGATGACGTCGTGGCCCGTGTACATCTCCTCGATGTAGCCGTTCAGGGTGCCCAGGCTTTCCTGACGGGCGGTGAAGTATTTCTGCGAGCGGCTCATGATGACCACCATCAGCACCAGGCCGATGAGGGTTGCCAGAACCGTGGTAGTCGCCAGCACCCAGTCCGTGTAGTACATCATAATCAGGCAGCCAATAAACTGCGCGATTGCCGTGACCAGGTTGGAAAGGCTGTTGGACATGGCCTGCCCGATCATATCCACATCGTTGGTCATACGGGAGAGCACGTCGCCTGCGGCGTTGCCGGAGAAGAATTTCAGCGGCAGACGATTGATTTTGGTGTCGATGTCCCCGCGGAGCCGTTTGGCCGTCCGCTGGGTCACAGTCTGCATAATAAAATGCTGGACAAAGCTACAGACTGCGCTGGCCAGATAGATGCCCAGCAACAACAGCGCCACGCTTCGGACGCCAGCCATATCGATTTCACTGGAAAGGCCATCGTAAATATAATCTGTCAGCCGACTGAGCTGGTTCGGGCCAACGATGGTAAAAACTGCGCCAGCGGCTGCCAGTACCAGCGCCAGGACGATGATGCCCGCCTGACTTCTGCAATAGGAAAGCAGGCTCAGCAACGCGCCCTTCATATCCTTCGCTTTGCCGCCTCCGCCGCCCATGGGACCGCGCCCCATGGGGCCTCTTCTCATGGGAGCGGCAGTTCGGGCGGAAGGTCTGGTTTGATTGTTTTCTGCCATAATAGACGCACCTCCTTACGCATTCGCCGCAAGCTCTTCTTCCGAGAGCTGCGACAGGGCGATCTGCTGGTAGGCAGAGCAGGTCTCCATTAGTTCCTCGTGGGTGCCGATCCCGGCGACTGTGCCGTTGTCCAGCACCACGATCTTGTCCGCATTGCGGATGGTGCCGATGCGCTGCGCCACGATCAGGCAGGTCGTCCCCTGCAAATCTGTCTTAATTCTCTGCCGCAAAATGCGGTCGGTCTTGTAGTCCAGCGCCGAGAAGGAGTCGTCGAAAATCAGAATTTCCGGCTTTCTGGCGATGGCTCTTGCAATCGACAGCCGCTGCTTCTGTCCACCGGAGACATTGGAGCCGCTCTGGGCGATCCAGCCGTTCTTTCCGCCGTCCATCGTCTGAACGAACTCTGTGGCCTGGGCGATGTCCAGGGCGTCGTCCACGTCGGCGTCGGTCAGCGGGTGTCCACTCTTGCCGAAGGTGACGTTGCCCTCCACGGTGTTGGCGAACAGCGTCGCCTTCTGGGGAATGTAGCCGATTTTGTCGTAAAGGGTCTCGAAGCTGTAGCTGGAAACGTCCTTGCCGTCCAGCAACACGGTTCCGTCTGTCACATCATAGAGCCTTGCGACAAGTCCAGCAAGGGTAGATTTGCCAGAACCGGTGGCGCCGATAAAGGCCACGGTCTCGCCCTTCTTCGCTGAGAAGGAGATGTGTTTCAGGCAGTCCTCAGAGGCGTCGGGGTAACGGAAGGACACGTCCCGGAATTCGATGCTTCCGGTTTCCTCAGCGGTCGTCTCCGTCCCCTCCCGCACAGCGATGTCACAGTCGATGACCTCATTGATACGGTTCGCGGACACCTGCGCACGGGGCAGCATCATGAAAATCATCAGCAGCATCACGAAGGACATGATGACATACAGTGCGTAGGAGCTGAACGAAACGACCTCGCCCAGCATGACCGAACGGTCAGAGACAGCGGCCATGATTTCCTCCGCGGTGCCGGTCACAGGGATGTTGATGGCGTTGATGAGCCAGGCGCCCACATAATAGATGGCGACGCTCACACAGCTCTGAACGAACATCATAATGGGAGACAGGAAGGCCATTCCCCTGCCGGTGAACAACTGGGTCCGCATCAGGTTGTCATTGGCCGTCTCGAATTTGTCCTCCTGGTATTGCTCTGCGTTAAAGGCCCGGACGACTCGGATACCGCTCAGATTCTCGTCTGTGAGGCGGTTCACGTCATCAATTTGCCGCTGCACAATGCGGAACTTGGGGATCATGACCGTCAGCAGGACGACAAGGGAGACCACAACGATGGCTACCGCTGCGGCCACCACTGCGGAGAGCTGCCAGCTCTTGCCGACAATTTTAATGATGGCCCAAATCGCCATGATGGGGGCGCGGAGCATCATTTGCAGTCCCATAGCGATGATCATCTGAATCTGGGTGATGTCGTTGGTGGTACGGGTGATGAGGCTGGCGGTGGAGAACTGCTTGATTTCACCGCTGCCCATAGCCGCGACCTTGTTGAACAGCTTCGCCCGGACATCAAAGGAGAAGTCCGCCGCGATCATGGCTGCCAGATAGCCGACCACCACCGTCAACAGGGCGCTGCACAGGGCACAGCCCAACATATTTCCGCCTGCAACGAAGTATTGCGACAAATCCGTGACCTCGCTGCTGATGAGCACCGTGATCTCTGCCGTGTAGTCCGGCAGACGCAGGTCGAAGTACACCTGACCACAGACCAGCAGCACGCATAAAAGTGCCAGCCACCGGTCTTTGGTCTTCATATTACTGAAAATATGAATCATAGAAATTCCTCCTGTCACTGAATGAATGTGTTGCCTGAATCCTATCAGATTCTGTGTGCGACATTCGTCGCATTGTCACTCTACCACGTTTTCTGCTAATCATCAAGCGCCAAATCGCAACATGTGTCGCATGATTTCCTCCGCATTTTGAACGGGAAGCCGTGGTATTAAAGCCTGTTTTTCCCGTTCTTCGCGGCAGGTCGATGCGGACATCACCTGTTGCACGACATCCGTTGCATTGTCACTCTATCACTTTCAGTGCTAATCATCAAGCAACAATTTACAACATGTGTCGCATTTTATTGTATCAGGAAAAAAACGCCATTTGGCAAATGCGGCAAACCGCGTAGGATTTTTTGCAATTGTGCGGTGTTGCCATTCGCTGGCGTCGGCGTGGGCAATTTTGGCGATGTTTTTGCGCGACAGATACCGATTTGACACTCTGCTGCTGCCGATGCCGGTACGGCACGCTGTACTCAAATGTGCCGTCGAACGGAAATAAGCGGTGCAATCGGCAGGCAAATGTGGTAGAATAAATCGAAGCGGCAAATCCTGCATGAGCGCCCTTGCTCTGGGCGTAAAAAATGGGTGTGAAAGGAGACAGAGAGATGATTCGGTTCCAAGTATGTTTTTCCCTGTCGGCCATCCTTTTGGTCGTCGGTCTGGCGGGCGCGTTCAGGCGTTCGAAAGAAAAAAACGCGGTGGCAAAACTGCTCACACCGCTTTATCTCCGGATTTTGACCGTGTTTTGCGCTGCGTTCGTCCTGCTTTTCCCCGTCTATTGGGAAGCGCTCTCTGAGGAACCGCTGTGCATCGTGCCGCGCATCCTGAAGTCGATCCTCCTGTCGGTTTACCACACCCTCTGCCTGTTCTTCTTAAACGGGGATTATACCTTCCTGGCGGAGCAGGTACCCCGCACATGCGGGCTTCTTTACAACGCGTACACGGTCTATATCGCCGTCCTGTTTGTGTTTGCGCCGTTCCTGACCTTCAACCTGGTCCTCTCCCTGTTTAAAAATGTCTCCGCCATGCTTCACCTGCTGGCCGGACGCAACCGGGAGCTGTATGTTTTTTCCGCATTGAATCCGCAGTCCCTGACGCTGGCGAAAGACCTTATCGCCAACGATAAAACCAGGCTGATGGTGTTCACAGACATGACTGACCAAAACCAGGAAACGCTTTCCGCCCTGGCGGAGGAGGCCCGCCGGAACAAAATGATTTTGCTGAAGCGGGATATTTGCGCCGTCGCGTACGAGTTCCACAGCAAAAAGAAGAAGCTGTACTTCTTCCTCCTGAGCGAGGACGAGGGCAAAAACACCGCGCAGGCGCTGTCGCTGCTCAACCGGTATAAAAACCGGGAAAAAACACACTTATATGTACAGTCCACGGATCAGGAGGGGGAACTTCTGCTCTCCTCCGCCGAGAAGGGAAACGTGGAGGTGCGCAGGTTCGACCCGGACCGCTCCCTCATCAACCGATTTCTCTACGACAGCGGAGACGAGCTTTTCTCCACCGCCAGGGACACGGCGGACGGCAAGCTGATCTCCGTGGTGCTGGTTGGCCTGGGCCGGTGCGGAAGCAATTTGCTCAAATCCCTGAGCTGGTTCTGCCAGATGGACGGCTATCACCTGCAAATCACCGCCTTCGACCAGGACCCGCTGGCAGAGGAAATGCTGCGGGTCCAGTGCCCGGAGCTGCTGTCCGACCAATACAACGGCGTTTCCGTACCGGGGGAGGCGGAGTACCACATCACCATCCATTCGGGTATCGCGGTCGGTTCACAGGCGTTTGCGGACGCAATCAGCCAGCTAAGCGACGCGACCTGGGTGTTCGTCGCCCTGGGGGACGACGCCAAAAACATCGAGACCGCCGCCTATTTGCGGATGTTGTTTGCGCGCGGCCACAGAAGCCCGAAAATCAAGGCCATTGTCCAGAGCAGCGAAAAAAAGAACGCCCTGCACGAGCTGAAAAACTTCAAGGGGCAGCGCTACGAAATCGACTTTATCGGTGATTTGGAATCCTCCTGGAATGAGAACACCATCCTCAATTCCGAGTTGGAGAAGAAGGCCCTGGGCATCCATTTAAGTTGGGGGGAGCAGTCGGATTCGGAAAAAGAAACATCGGAAAAAACGGAGACAGAAGAAGAGAAACGAAAAAAAGCGGAACTAGAAAAGAAGCTGAAAGAGACGTTCCGGAAGTACGAATACAATTACCGCTCCTCCATCGCCAGCGCGATCCACAAAAAAGCGCGGAGCGCCTGCGGCATCCCACAGGAGGCTCTGGAAGTGCTGGAACACAAGCGGTGGAATGTCTATATGCGCTCGGAGGGATACGTTTTCGGTGAGCCGAGGGACGACCTGGCGAAGGTACATTCCCTCCTGGTCCACTACGACGAACTGGGCGAGGATGAAAAAGAAAAGGATAAACGCATTGTGACGTCCTGACCCCGGAAAACACGGCATGGTTTTCACCATGACCTTCTTACAAGGAGCAACCCATGAGATACGCGATCAAAAAGACGGACAAAACCGTGAAAGCCTACTGCCTGGGCGAAAACAGCGCCATGGAGCAGGCCCTGCTCCGGGAAGGGGCCATCCGCCTGCGGCCCGACGGCCTCTATGAGCTGTTCAGCCAGGAGGCGGCCTCCGGCGCGGGGGAACTGGCCCACCCGGGCGACTACTTCAAGGTGGACACGGTAGAGGGCCGCCATTACCCCTACCCCAACGACCGGGCGTTTTTTCTGGCGAACCACCGCCACATCGCCGGGGACGACTACCGGCAGCGCAGCCGTCCGGTGGCCATCTGGCAGGCGGACGAGGCACTTTGCCCGGAGGTGCAATTCCTGCTGGAGACGGGGCGGCTGGTGCTGAACAGCGCCGACCCGGAACGGTACTTCAACGCCCACCTGTGGGGCGCGCCCCTCAGCGCGGCCCGGGACGCCACGCTGGTGTTGTATACGGTCCAGCGGGACGCGGCGGGGGAGATTACAGATATCAGCTTCAACTTTGTGGCCCGCCCCCAGTTCGAGGAGAACTACCGGCTCTGCGGGCCGGAGGGGGAAGAGTGAATTACGGTTCAAGTGCATTGGAAAGGGAAAGGGCCTGCGCTGCGGCGCAGGCCCTGGTTTATTTGGTGAGGTTCGTTTATCTCAACGGCTTATTTCAGCAATCTTTTGAATGCCCTGATAAACGTCTGGTATCTGGGAATCCCAGTTCCCTTGTATAACGTTTCCGAAATGGAAAGGCCGCACTTTGCCAGTTCCAGTTGTTCTTGTTTGGACACGGAGACGGTCGCCAACTTATAGAAGCTGACAGCCAGATCGTCATAGTCGTTGACTGTTCCCCGGACATCCACCAGCCGCTCCCGGATAGCCAGAGATTTCTCGTACCGCTCCCGGGCCGCCTGCCAGTCACCGTCCTCCCGCGCCAGGTTGCCCATCTTTTCATAGCTAAGGCTCAGGTCCCGCCAGTCCTCCGGCGTACCCCGGGCCTCCACCAGCCGCTCTCGGATGTCCAGGGCTTTCTTGTACCAATCACGAGCCACCTGCCGATCGCCGTCCTCCTGCGCCAGGACGCCCAGCTTCTCATAGCTGACGCTCAAATCCCGCTGGTCCTCCGGCGTGCCCCGGACCTCCGCCAGCCGCTTTGCAAGTGTCAGGGATTTTTTGTACCAGTCACGGGCCGCCTGCCGGTC
>JAJQCW010000018.1 GCA_021202515.1 Clostridiales bacterium
GAGCGGGAGGGGCCAGACGCAGGTGGACGGAGTTGTTCTTTTCGGCGTACTCCAGCTCGGCTACGCCGTTTTCCTTCATAAAGTCAACCAGTTCCTTCAGTTCATCCAGTTTCATTGTGTACATTCCTTTCCTTGTGTGTGTAAATATAGACAGCGGTGTTGTGCGCCGCCGTTGGGACGGGATGATTCATTATCGCACACCGGAAAGCAACGGCGTGTGAACGGAAGATGAAATTCCGATGAAAAAGCGCTGAAAATTAGATTTTCCGGAAGGCCAGGCAGCCGTTGTGACCGCCGAAGCCCAGGGAGCAGGACAGCGCCAGCTCCACCTCGGCCTTGCGCGCCTGGTTGGGCACCACGTCCAGGTCGCAGTCAGGGTCGGGGACCTGATAGCCCACGGTGGGGGGCACGATGCCCTGGGTCATGGCCAGAACGGAGATGACCGCCTCAGTGGCGCCCGCCGCGCCCAGCATATGGCCGGTTGCGCCCTTGGTAGAGGATACCATCAGCTTGTGGGCGGTCTCGTCGCCGAAGGCCCGCTTGATGGCCAGAGTCTCGATTTTGTCGTTCATGGGGGTGGAGGTGCCGTGGGCGTTGATATAGGTCTTTGTGGGGTCCTGGCAGCCGCCCGCTTCCTCCAGGGCCTGGGCGATGGCGTCGCCGCCGCCCTCTCCTTCGGGGTCGGGAGCGGTGATGTGGTGGGCGTCGCAGGTGGAGCCGAAGCCGCAGATCTCGCAGTAGATCTTCGCGCCACGGGCCTTAGCGTGTTCATACTCCTCCAGGATCAGGGAGGCTGCGCCCTCGCCCATAACGAAGCCGCCGCGTTCCTTGTCGAAGGGGATGGAGGCCCGGTCGGGGTCCTCGGAGAGGGACAGGGCCTGGCAGTTGATGAAACCCGCCACGCCCACGGGGACGATGGTGGCCTCGGTGCCGCCCGCGAACATGGCGTCGGCATAGCCGTGCTTGATGGCCCGGTAAGCCTCGCCCACGGCGTGGGTGGAGGAGGCGCAGGCGGTGGCGATGCTCATGCAGGGGCCTTTGCAGCCGTGCTTGATGGCCACGGTGCCGGCGGCGGCGTTGCCCATCATGTTGGTGATGGTGTAGGGGGAGACCCGACGGGGACCTTTTTCCATAAACTTGGTCTGTTCCTCCACCATGGTGTTCAGTCCGCCGATGCCGGAGGAGAAGTAGCAGCCCATCCGCTTGGGGTCGATGGTGCCCTCGATGCCGGAGTCCTGGGCGGCCTGGGCAGCGGCGGCCACCGCATACTGAATGTTCAGGTCATTGCGGCGGACTTCGCTGCGCCCCATATACAGCAGGGGGTTGAAATCCTTAACCTCAGCGGCCATAGTAGCCCGGAAGTCGGTCAGGTCAAAGCGGGTGATTTTGCCGATGCCGTGCTTTCCGGCGATCAGGTTCTCCCACATGGTGGGGACATCGTTGCCAATGGCGTTGACGGCGCCAAGGCCGGTGACCACAACTCGTCTCATAGTGAAACATCCTTTCAAAATAGTAAAAAGTGCGGAAATAAAATAAAAATTTGGCGAAAACAGCCAGACAAACAGTGTCTGCCCACGGCGGGCCGTGGGTACACACCATCTGTCCGGCGGGGCAGGGAGACGGACAGACAAACTGCCGCACCCTGCCCGCGGGGAAATTACATTGCGATGCCGCCGTCTACGCGGATGACCTCGCCGGTGATATACTTGGCGTCGTCAGAGGCCAGGAACGCCACGCAGTTGGCGATGTCCTCGGCCTTGCCCATGTGACCCATGGGGACGGTGGCGAGCAGCGCTTTCAGGGCCTCCTGATCCATGGAGGCGGTCATGGGGGTCTCGATGGCGCCGGGGGCCACGGCGTTGCAGTTCACGCCGCGGGTGGCCAGCTCACGGGCCACGGTCTTGGTCAGGGCGATAACGCCGCCCTTGGCGGCGGTGTAGTTGGCCTGCGCCGCGTTGCCCATCAGACCGGAGACGGAGGAGATGTTGATGATCTTGCCGGACTTTTTCTTCATAAAGTTGCGATAGCAGGCTTTGATGGTGTTGAACATGGATTTCAGGTTGATGTTCAGCACCAGATCCCAGTCCTGCTCGCTCATGGCCAGCAGCACCTTGTCCCGGCAGATACCGGCGTTGTTCACCAGGATGTCCACGCCGCCCATCTCCTTGATGACGGCCTTGACGTTGGTCTGGACCGCCTCGTAGTTGGACACGTCGCAGCGCTTGAAGCTGGCGGTAACGCCCCGCTCTTCGGCGATCTTGGCGGCGGCGGCGACGCCGTCCTCCTCAGCGCACAGGTCAAAGAGCACCACGGAGGCCCCTTCCTGAGCCAGCTTGTCGGCAATGGCGAAGCCAATGCCACGGGCAGCGCCGGTGACCAGCGCGACTTTACCTTCTAATTTAGCCATAATTCTTCGTCCTTTCTCAGCCCTTGACGGCGGCAACAGCGGCCTGAAGCGTGGCGGCGTTCTCCACGTGCAGGGCGGTGACGGTGGGGTCGATGCGTTTGATGAGGCCGGTGAGGGTGTCCCCCGGTCCCACTTCGATAAAGGTGTCCACTCCGGCGGCCACCATGTTCTCCACGATGGTCTGCCAGCGGACGGGGTTCTCCACCTGTTTGCTCAGCAGCTCCTTGTACATCCCGTCCTCATAGGGCTGGGCGGTGACGTTGGAGTAGAGGGTGTACTTGGGGGTGCTGAACTCCAGCGGAGCCAGCACGTCCACCAGGCCCACAGCGGCGGAGTGCATAAAGGGAGAGTGGAAGGCTCCGGCCACCTTCAAAGGAATGGCCCGGCCACCGGCGGCTTTGACGGAGGCCCGGAAGTCCGCCATGGAGGTGGACAGCCCGGCGCACGCGGTCTGGGCGGCAGAGTTGTAGTTGACGGGATAGACCTGGTCGGCCTGGGCCGCCAGCTCTTCCACCTTCTCCGGGGGCAGCTTGACCACGGCGCACATGCCGGTGCTGACCTCGTTGGAAGCCTCCTGCATCAGCTCACCCCGGCGGCAGACCAGCCGGAAAGCGTCCTCAGGAGACACCGCGCCGGAAAAGCCCAAGGCGGAAATTTCGCCCACGGAGAAGCCCGCCAGCATATCCGGCTCCACGCCGGCCTCCAGCAGGGCGTTGGCGGCGGCCAGCTCCACCACGAACATGTCGGGTTGGGTGTTGGAGGTGATGGTCAGATCCTCCTTGGTGCCGTTGAAGCACTGGTCGGAGGTGCCGGGGCGGATGGCGTCGGCCATGTCGAACACGGCTTTGGCGGCGGGGCTGACCTGGGCCAGCTCCTGCCCCATGCCGGGGTACTGAGCGCCCTGGCCGGAAAAAACAAACGCAATTTTACTCATAGATAACAACGCTCCAAACAACAGAATGGAATCAGTTTTCTTTGTGCTGCGGAAGGGCGGTCATGCCCGCCCGCCGCAGAGATCGGTGGGGGATGCGGTCGCCCCGGCCCACGGACAGCGTGTCCGCCCGCAGGCCGGGAGAGGGAGAATCGCTCAGCCCAGCTTGGACTCGATGAAGGAGACCAGCTCGCCGATGGTGGTGACCTTCTGGTCCAGCTCCAGCTCGGCGTCCAGCTCTTCCTCCAGCTCCATGACCATCTCGACGGTCTCCAGGGAGTCGATGCCCAGGGACTCGAAGGTGGTCTCAGGGGTCAGCTCAGAGGCGTCGCGGCCAGTGTGGTCAGCCAGAACAGCGGCAACCTTAGCAAAAATATCCATTGTTTTGTCCTCCAGAAAAATAGATTTGTTAAAAAATGGCGACGGATGTTTTTTGGGAAAGAAAAGAATCCATCAAAAATAATCATAGCGGACATCCCTGTATTTGTCAAGCATGGAAGTGAGGAATTCTGAACAAAAAAGCGGCGATTTTCTAGTTTTTGTAACGATGAGATGGTGGAATTTCCCCGAACCGGACCGACTTGAGCCGCCTTGTCCGCCCCAGGCGGAGTCGGGCGGGACGGACCGCCTGTGGTGGGCCGTCTTTCGGACAAACAGAGGCAAATGTAACTTGACATACGGTTGCGCGCTGATATAATAAGAGCACAACCAAACAGCCTTATCAAGAGTGGTGGAGGGTACGGCCCTGTGAAGCCCGGCAACCTGCCTTGGGGCAAGGTGCCAATTCCGGCGGTTAATGATCGAAAGATGAGGATAGCTTCTTTCTCAAACGTTCCGCCATGCGGAACGTTTTTTGCAACCTGCGGCTGTTTTGTTCTGTCCCGGAGGCGGGAACCGTCTCCACCCGTATCTTAGAACATAGAAAGAAGGACAACCATGACAAACCGCATTTTTACCTCTGAATCCGTCACCGAAGGTCATCCCGACAAGGTCTGCGACCAGGTCTCCGACGCGGTGCTGGACAACATCCTGGCCCAGGACCCCATGGCGCGGGTGGCCTGCGAGACCTGCACCACCACCGGCATGGTGCTGGTGATGGGCGAGATCACCACCACCGCCAAAATCGACATCCCCTCCATCGTCCGGGGGACGGTGGGGCGCATTGGGTACGACGACCCGGCTTACGGCTTCGACGCCAACACCTGCGCGGTGTTCACTACCCTGGACAAGCAGTCCCCGGACATCGCCATGGGCGTGAACAACTCCTATGAGTACAAGGCCGACGCCGCAGACGCCGCCGACCTCATCGGCGCGGGCGACCAGGGCATGATGTTCGGCTACGCCTGCCGGGAGACCGAGGAACTGATGCCCGCCCCCATCGCCCTGGCCCACAACCTGACCCGCGCCCTGGCGGAACGGCGCAAGAGCGGCGCGCTGCCCTGGCTGCGTCCCGACGGCAAGAGCCAGGTCACGGTGGCCTACGACGAAAACGGCGATGTGGAGTGGTGCCCCGCCGTGGTGGTCTCCACCCAGCACGACCCGGACATCTCCATCAAGGACCTGCGGGAGGCCGTCATCGAGGAGGTCATCCGGCCCAATCTGCCCAAGCGCTGCCTGCGTCCGGAGACGAAAATCTACGTGAACCCCACCGGACGCTTTGTGGTGGGCGGCCCCGTGGGTGACTCCGGCCTGACCGGGCGGAAAATCATCGTGGACACCTACGGCGGAGCCGCTGCCCACGGCGGCGGGGCATTCTCCGGCAAGGACCCCACCAAGGTGGACCGCAGCGCGGCGTACATGGCCCGCCATGTGGCGAAAAATCTGGTGGCCGCCGGGCTGTGCAAAAAATGCCAAATCGAACTGGCCTACGCCATCGGCGTGGCCCGGCCCGTCTCTGTGCTGGTGGACAGCATGGGCACCGGCGTAGTGTCCGACGAGAAGCTGGCCCAGATCGTCAACGAGGTCTTTGACCTGCGCCCCGCCTCCATCATCTCCTATCTGGACCTGCGCCGCCCCATCTACGAGCAGACCGCCGCTTACGGTCACTTTGGCCGCCGGGATCTGGACCTGCCCTGGGAGCGCCTGAACCGGGTGGAGGAATTGAAGGACCGGGTGTGATTTCGGGTATCCGGCAAGCAAACAACAGATAAATGACTTTTCGGGGGACCGCTGCGGCGGTCCCCCTTTTTGCCTCAAACTGACCTTAATAAAAAGTCCAAAACTGGCACTGTAAATCAGGCCAATTCTCTGCTATGCTTACACCATCCCACAGGGGCCCCTGTGGGAGAAAATCCATCCAAATGGTGTCTTTTATATACCAATATACCTCATGGGAGTGATAGGAAATGGAAAAAAGCAGATATGAGCTGAACAAGGAGCTGGCCCAGATGCTCAAGGGCGGCGTTATCATGGACGTGACCACCCCGGAGCAGGCCAAAATCGCGGAGGACGCGGGGGCCTGCGCGGTGATGGCGCTGGAGCGCATCCCGGCGGACATCCGCGCCGCCGGAGGCGTCTCCCGCATGAGCGACCCGGCCATGATAAAGGGCATCCAGGAGGCGGTGACTATCCCGGTTATGGCAAAGTGCCGCATTGGGCACTTCGTAGAGGCCCAGATTCTGGAAGCCATCGAAATCGACTATATCGACGAGAGCGAGGTCCTCTCCCCTGCCGACGACGTGTATCACATCGACAAGACCCGGTTCAAGGTCCCCTTTGTCTGCGGAGCGCGGGATTTGGGCGAGGCCCTGCGGCGCATTGCCGAGGGCGCGTCCATGATCCGAACCAAGGGCGAGCCGGGCACCGGCGATGTGGTGCAGGCGGTGCGGCATATGCGGGCCATGAACGCGGAAATTCGCCGGGTGCAGAACCTGCGGGAGGATGAGTTGTACGAGGCGGCCAAGAACCTGCAAGTCCCTGTGGAGTTGCTGCGGTACGTCCACGAGAACGGCAAGCTGCCGGTGGTCAATTTCGCCGCCGGAGGCGTGGCGACTCCGGCAGACGCGGCGCTGATGATGCAGTTGGGAGCCGAGGGCGTGTTTGTCGGCTCCGGCATCTTCAAGTCCGGCAACCCCGCCAAACGTGCGGCGGCCATCGTTCAGGCCGTGACCAACTACACCGACGCCAAGCGCATTGCGGAGTTGTCCGCCGGACTGGGCGAGGCCATGGTGGGCATCAACGAGGACGAAATCGCCCTGCTGATGGCCGAGCGGGGAAAATAAGCAATGGCGATCGGTATCCTGGCGCTCCAGGGCGCGTTCGCGGAACACGGGGCCATGTTGGACCGGCTGGGGGCGGAACACTTTGAAATTCGCCAGCGGCGGGACCTGGAACGCCCCATGAGCGGTTTGATTCTCCCCGGCGGGGAGAGCACCGTTATGAACAAACTGCTCCGGGAGCTGGACCTGTACCAGCCGCTGAAAACCATGATTCAGGAGGGTCTGCCGGTGCTGGGCACCTGCGCCGGGCTGATTCTGCTGGCCCAATCCGTGGAGGGCGGTCAGCCCTGCTTCGGCACCATGGACGTCCGGGCGGTGCGCAACGCCTACGGGCGGCAGTTGGGCAGCTTTTCCGGGGAGGCCCCCTTCGCCGGGGGCGGGAGCATCCCGCTGGTGTTTATCCGCGCCCCGTACATTGCGGCGGTGGGGCCGGAGGCGGAGCCGCTGGCCCAGGTGGACGGGCGCATCGTCGCCGCCCAGCAGGGCAATCAAATCGCCACGGCCTTCCACCCGGAGTTGACCGATGATTTGACGGTACATCGGAGATTGTTAGCTCTTGCTGTTAGCTGTTAGTGGGCGAGCGGTTGCCGTTTCGTCAGCACTTTTGCCCAGAGTAATACAACTTTTTCACACGGAACCACGATTTATCGAGAAAAGAGGAACCAACGATGAAACAAAACAAAGTATACCGGCTGGCGCTGGTGGGCCTGTTCGCGGCCCTGAGTTATGTGGTCTTTACCTTTTTGCAGGTGAAAATCTCCCTCCCCGGCGGCGACGCCACCTCCATCCACCTGGGCAACGCTGTGGTGGTGCTGGGCGCGCTGTTGCTGGGTGGCCCCCTGGGTGGCCTGGCCGGGGCCATCGGCATGAGCATCGGCGACCTGCTGGACCCCATTTATATCCTTTACGTTCCCAAAACCTTTATCTTGAAGTTGTGCATCGGCCTGATTGCCGGGGGCGTGGCCCACGGCCTGGGCAAAATCAACCGGCAGACCGACCAAAAGAAGATTTTCGGCTGGGTGCTGGCCGCCGCCATTGCGGGGCTGGCCTTCAACGTGGTGTTTGACCCGCTGCTGGGCTACTACTACAAGCTGCTGATTCTGGGCAAGCCAGCCGCCGACCTGACCCTGGCCTGGAACATCGGCGCGACCTCCATCAACGCCGTCATTTCCACCGTGGTCTCCGTGCTGGTGTACACCCTGCTCCGGCCTGCCCTGACCAAGGCCGGGGTCATGCGGCAGATTTGGGGAGACAAGTTCACCGCGTGAGCAGTTGAAACAAGCAAAAAAACGGGAGTACAGCGTCTCGGTTCCGCCGAGGGCTGTACTCCTGCTTTTAATGCAACCTGAATTGGTAGTTCAGTAGGTTCATTGCATCCTTATTTTCCAAGATTTTTTCGTTCTTATACTCAATGACTTCTTCCGCTAGGAAAAAGTAGTAGTAAATTGCAGCTTCCGCCAGTAACTCGTTTCCTAAAACATCGGTATACCATCCAAACGAGAGATTTGTTATTTCTCCAAGTTCTTGTTCCAATTTTTTGCACTCAAGAGGTACAACAAAGTGGTCATGACATCCCTTGGGTGCTGGAGAAACGAAAAATTCAAGCGTCGTATAATGGGTTGGAGTGTTTATTTTCAGATTCGTTTCATAATAATAATGGAAGGATAGGACTTTTTTTATGAAAGCATACAGCGCAAGATAGGAATTGCCAGGAGGACGAGGGTTACAGGAAAAACGAGCTAACATCGAACGGTCTTTCAGGAAAAAGGTACAAGCCTGCTGCTTGAGAGTTGATTCGTGTTCACACTGCTTGATGAAGTGCATATGGGAAGCGTATAGATGTTCTTCATATTCGGTTAAGTCTTTCTCTTGCTGAATCTTTGTGGTGATTTCTTCAAGCTGTTCGTAAAAAATATTTGCACGTTCATCATGAATCATCACATCAAAGTCATCCGGGAAATCCTTCACGAACCAATCTCTCATATTATTTTTTGTGCGGAGAGACAGGTCCCCTGCAACACCGTCCTCGTTGATGGTGAAAACAAATTGATACGTTGCGCTTTTTGGGAATACAGTATTTTTTGCTGCGCCGGGGAAATCCGGTTTTTTTCGTTCTATTGCACCCTTTTGAACGCCCTTCAAAAGTTCCGACTTAGCCTCTTCTTCGGAGCGGTCACACAAATCAATATAAACAATTTGGGCCAACAAACCGGGCGGCGAAATCGGCTCAATGCGGACCGGGATAAGCGTCCGCTCTTTTCCCGTTGGGTCGCGTCCGATTGCCGCAGACCATTCGGTCTTACAATAAGCGGAATCCAAATAGTTTTGGGACAACACCAGAATCGTTTTGCTGCAAGTGACTGCGGCCTCTTGCATTTTTAAAACAAAGTTATTGCCGGGCTGAAAATCCCACGCCTGAATGGTGGTGGTGTACCCGTGTTCCTCCAGCGTCCCGGCGATCCATTTCGCCCACTCCTCGTCGTTGTGGTTGTAGCTGATGAAAAAATCGCGCTTCTCGTCCATAATGATTCCTTTTTTCTGTCGGTGAACGGTTGCTGTCTGATAAAAATGTCCCCCTTGCCCCCGTCTCAGGGAACAAGGGGGAGCGGCTATCGCGGGTCAGCGCGGTATAGAAGCGGATTCAAGCAAGAGGGTTGACGGCATGGGTTTTACTTCCCCTCTTCCGCCTTGACCAGCTTGACGATGCGGCTGGTGCCCAGCCGGTCCGCGCCCAGGGCCATGAAGTCCTCCGCGTCCTGGAGGCTGGAGATGCCGCCCGCGGCCTTGATCTTCACGTCAGGCCCCACGTTGGCGGCGAACAGCGCCACGTCCTCACGGGTGGCCCCGCCGGTGGAGAAACCGGTGGAGGTCTTGATGTAGTCCGCCCCGGCCTCGGTGACAATGGCGCACATGCGCACTTTTTCCTCCTCGGTGAGCAGGCAGGTCTCGATGATGACCTTCAGCGTCTTGCCCCGGCAGGCCGCCTTGACGGACTGGATTTCGTTCAGCACCAGGTTCCACAGGCCGTCCTTGACCCAGCCCAGGTTGATGACCATGTCGATTTCGTCCGCGCCGCCGTCGGCAGCGTCCGCCGCTTCAAAGGCTTTGACGGCGGTGGTGTTGTAGCCGTTGGGGAAGCCGATGACGGTGCAGACCTTCACCCGGCCCGCCAGGTACTCCGCGCAGCGGCGGACATAAGAGGGCGGGATGCAGATGCTGGCGGTCTGATAGCGCACCGCGTCGTCACAAATCGTTTGAATTTCCTCCCAGGAGGCGTCCTGCCGCAGCAGGGTGTGGTCTACGTGGCGAAGAATCTCATTGTAATCCATAGTGGTTTGTCCTTTCCTTGTGCGGCGATGGTTCGCCGCTTTTATTCTTCCAGCGCGGCAGGTTCGGGAAAAGCCGCCGCGCTTTTCAGGTGCTTGCGGATGCGCTCCACGATCATCTCCAGCGCCACCGCGTTTTTGCCGCCCTCCGGCACCACCAGGTCGGCGTTTTTCCGGCTGGGTTCCACGAACTGCTCGTGCATGGGCTTCACGGTGGTCAGGTACTGGTCGATGACCGAGTCCACGGAGCGGGCGCGGTCCCGGACATCCCGCCGGATGCGGCGGCAGAGCCGCACGTCGGCGTCGGTGTCCACAAAAATTTTGATGTCCATCTCCCGGCAGAGGGCCGGGTCAGCAAAAATCAGGATGCCCTCCACCAGAATGACCGGCTTGGGCTGGATGCGAAGCGTTTTGCCGCTGCGGTTGTGGACGGAGTAGTCGTAAACCGGGCAGCGGATGCCACGCCCCTGTTTCAGCTCCTGGAGGTGCTGGACCATCAGCGCCGTCTCGAAGGCGTCGGGGTGGTCGTAGTTCAGCGCGCAGCGCTCCTCATAGGTCATGTCGTCGTGGGCGCGGTAATAGTTGTCGTGGCTCAGCAGGGTGATGTCGTCCCCGAAGTAGGCCATCAGCGCCTCCACCAGGGTGGTTTTTCCGCTGCCGCTGCCGCCGGCAATGCCGATCACCATTGGGCGTTCCATGTTTGCCGTCCCTCCTATCGAACGATGCCGTAAATCAGCGTTTGGGGTGCGGGCTGCTCCTCCCCGACGGTCAGGGCGGAGAGCACCTGTTGCCCGGCGGCGTCCAGCGCGTCCGGCTGGTTGGTGTGCAGCCAGGCCAGCACGTCTCCCGTGGAGACGGCGTCGCCGGTCTTTTTCGCCAGTACGATGCCCGCCGCGTGGTCGATGGGGTCGCCCTTCTTCACCCGTCCGGCTCCCAGCACCACCGACGCCTCGCCGATCTGTTTGGCGTCCATGTGGGTGATCCAGCCGGAGCGGTCGGCGTAAATCGGGCGGACGTGGGCCGCCTGGGGCAGCAGGGACAGGTCCCGCAGCACCGAGGAGTCGCCGCCCTGGGCCTCCGCCCAGCGGCAGAGGGTCTCAAAGGCCGCGCCGCTGGCGATGCAGTCCAGTACCCGCGCCTCTGCTTCCTCTCGGCTCCAGCCGTGGCACAGGGAGAGCAGTGTGGCAGACAGGGCCACGCACAGCGTTTTCAGGTCGCTGTCGCCCTTGCCTTGCAGCAGCTCCGCCGCCTCCCGGACCTCCAGAGCGTTGCCCACGGCGTGGCCCAGGGGGACATCCATGTTGGTCAGCAGCGCCGCTGTGTTGCGGCCATGCCCCCGGCCCAGGGCCACCATGGTCTCGGCCAGCCGCCGCCCCTCGGCTTCGGTTTTCATGAACGCGCCGGAGCCGATTTTCACGTCCAAAACGATGGATTTTGCCCCCGCCGCCAGCTTTTTGGACATGATAGAGGAGGCGATGAGGGGCAGACTGCCCACGGTGCCGGTGACGTCCCGCAGGGCGTAGAGCTTTTTGTCGGCGGGGCAGAGGTTGCCGGTCTGACCAATGACGGCCACGCCCACCTCCTCCACCACCCGGAGAAATTCCTCCGCGGACAGCTCGGTGCGGAATCCGGGGATGGATTCCAGCTTGTCGATGGTGCCGCCGGTGTGTCCCAGCCCCCGGCCCGACATCTTGGCCAGCCGTCCGCCCAGGGACGCCACCACCGGGGCCACAATGAGGGTGGTCTTGTCGCCCACGCCGCCGGTGGAGTGCTTGTCCACGGTCAGGGGACCGAAGGCGGAGAGATCCACCGTGTCGCCGCTGTGGAGCATGGCGTCGGTGAGGACGGCGGTTTCGTCGCCGTCCATCCCCCGCCAGCAGATGGCCATTGCCATGGCCGCCATCTGGTAATCCGGGATGTCGCCGTCGGTGTAGCCGCGGATCATCCAGCGGATCTCCCCTTCGGTCAGGGCCTGGCCTGCTTTTTTGGTTTCGATCAGGTCTGTCATGCGCATGGCAGTTCATCCCCCTTTTGCCGCTGTTGGTGCGAAATTTGTTGTAACCTCTGCGTTCAGCGGCAAACGCAGACTTTGTCATAACCCCGCGACCCCGCGTCCGAGGGGACGCGGGGCGCGATGATGTTATGTGTCGTTTTGAGCAGAAATTGTGTAAAAACTTACCGTTGTCCCTTGTCGTATGGGATACCCTCGGCCTTGGGCGCTCTGGAGTTCTTGGAGGTGAACGCCAGCACCACCAGGCAGATGATGTAGGGCAGCATGTTGTACAGGTTGCCGGGCAGGTTCAGCGCCGCCAGGAAGTCAAACGCGGTGTACACGTTGGACAGGGCGCGGAGCATACCGAACAGCAGCGCCGCCAGAGCGATGTTGTGGGGTTTCCACTGGCCGAAGATCATAACGGCCAGGGCCAGGAAGCCGAAGCCCGCCACGCCGTTTTCAAACTTCCACTCGCTGACGCCGGCGGTGATGTAGACGATACCGCCCAGGCCGCCCAGCATACCGGAGATGAGCACGCCGGCATAGCGCATTTTGTAGACGTTGATGCCCACAGAGTCCGCCGCCTGGGGATGCTCGCCGCAGGCCATCAGCCGCAGGCCGAACTGGGTCTTATAGAGGATGAAGTAGGAGAGGATCAGCAGCACCAGCGCGATGAGCATGAACCAGTTGAACTCGAACTTGCCGATGTAGACCACAAGGGCCTTCTTCTGGTTCACGTACTGGATGATAGAGGAGACGTTGTCCACGCTCTCCGCCGTGTTCATGGCCTTGACAAAGACCGTGGCGGCAGCGGTGCCCAGCAGGTTCATGGCGGTGCCTACCAGGGTCTGGTCCGCCTGGAAGTTGATGGCGGCCACAGCCAGCAGCAGGGAGTACACCGTGCCCAGAGCCATGGAGCAGACTACCACCAGCAGAATCATCAGGGGAGCGGGCAGGTTGGGCAGGAATTTCATTACCAGAGCGCCGCCCAGGGCGCCCATGACCATGATGCCCTCCAGACCGATGTTGACGATGCCGGAGTGTTCAGAGAAGCAGCCGCCCAGGGCCACCAGCATCAGGACCGACGCGAAAATCAGCGTATATTGCAGCAGCAGGATCATTGCTCAGCCCCTCCTTTCTCGTCCTTGGACGCTTCTTTTTCGGCCTTCTTTTCCGCCGAGCGGTCCAACCGCTTGTTCATGACGTACTTGAAGAACATCACGAAGCCGCAGGCATAGATGATGATGGAGGAAATCAGGTCGGAGATCTGGGCGCAGTACATGGTCTTATCCACATATGCGCCGCCGCTGGAGATGTGCTGGATGAAGAAGGAGGACAGGATGGAACCCAGGGGGCTGAGGCCACCCAGGAAAGCCGCCGCGATGCCGTTGAAGCCCATGTCAGGCACGGAAGCCTGGCTGCAGGACCACTGCTCGAAGCCGGTCAGGAAGTACAGGGCCGCGCCCATGCTCGCCAGCGCACCGGCGATGGACATGGTCATGACCAGGTTCTTCTTTTCCTGCATACCGCAGTACTTGGCGGCATTTTTGTTGTAGCCGGTGGCCTTCAGCTCGTAGCCCATCTTGGTCTTTTCCAGAATGACCCAGATGACGATGGCGATGATGATGGCCAGGGGAACGGCGATGGTGACATACTCGTTGCCGTTGAACAGCTTGTCCAGACCCAGAGTGGGCAGGATCGCGCTGGGGTTGGTGCTGGCCAGGGGGAGGGTGTAGGGACTGGTGGAGTCCTTCACGCTGGTGAGCAGCGTGTTGACGGAGTAGAGGCTGATCCAGTTGAGCATGATGCAGGAGATGACCACGTTCACGTTGCGGTAAGCGTAAAGCAGGCCGGAGATGGCGCCCAGGACCGCACCGGCGATGATGGCCGCGATGAGGCACACATACCAGGGCATGTTCAGGGCCAGGGCAAAGTACAGGCTGGCGCCCGCGCCGATGACATACTGACCGGCGGCGCCGATGTTGAACAGGCCCGCTTTGTAGGCGAACAGCACCGACAGGCTGCACAGCAGCAGGGGCGCGGTCTTGGCCAGAGTGTTGCCCAGGTACTTGAGCTGGGTGTCCGTGCGGGAGTAGGTCAAAAAGTTCTTGATGATGGTGATGATGGCCTTATTCGCGCCGCTGGGTTCGATGATGAGCAACACGATATAGCCCACGATCAGGCCGATGAGGATGCACAGCAGCGAGGCCAGCAGGGACTGTACCCCGGCGTTGCGCAGCAAAGATGTCTTTTCTTTTTTCATGCGCTTGTCGCCCCCCTCTTTGCGCCGGCCATGTATAGGCCCATCTCTTCCACGGTGGTGGTCTTGGGGTTCAGTTCGCCGACGATTTCGCCCTCGTACATGACCAGGATGCGGTCAGACAGGGCCATGACCTCGTCCAGCTCCAGGCTGACCAGCAGCACGCCCTTTCCGGCGTCCCGGGTGGCGACGATCTGCTTGTGGATGTACTCAATGGCGCCCACGTCCAGGCCGCGGGTGGGCTGGACGGCGATCAGCAGTTCGGGGTCTTTGTCGATCTCGCGGGCGATGATGGCCTTCTGCTGGTTGCCGCCGGACATGCTGCGGGCAATGGTGATGGGACCCTGGCCGCTGCGCACGTCGTATTCCTCGATGAGCCGCTCGGCGTAGCTGCGGATGGACCCCTGCTTCAGGAAGCCCGCCTTGCTGACGAACTCCGGCTCGAAGTACCGCTGGAGGACCATGTTGTACTCCAGGGAGTAGTCCAGCACCAAGCCGTGCTTGTGCCGGTCCTCGGGGATGTGGCTCATGCCCATGGTGGAGCGCTTGCGGATGGGGGCGTGGGTGATGTCCTGCCCCTCCAGCGTGACGGTGCCGGAGCTGACCGGCTCCAGACCGGTCAGGCCGTAGACCAGCTCGGTCTGGCCGTTGCCGTCGATACCGGCGATGCAGACGATCTCGCCCGCATGGACCTGGAAGGAGACGTTCTTGACGGCGTTGTTGCTGTGGACTTTGGAGGCAACGGTCAGGCCCTGCACGTCCAAAATCACGTCGCCGGGCTTGGCCTCGTCCTTCTGCACCACAAATTCTACGTCACGGCCCACCATCATGCGGGACAGCTCCTCCCGGGTGGTGTTGGCGATGTCGATGGTGCCGATGTACTTGCCCTTGCGCAGGACGGTGCAGCGGTCGGCCACCTCCATGATTTCGTTGAGCTTGTGAGAAATGAACAGGATGCTCTTGCCCTCGGCGGCCAGGTTGCGCATGATCTGCATCAGTTCTTCGATCTCCTGGGGTGTCAGCACCGCCGTCGGTTCGTCGAAGATGAGGATCTCGTTGTCCCGGTAGAGCATTTTCATGATCTCGGTGCGCTGCTGCATACCGACCGTGATGTCCTCGACGATGGCGTCGGGGTCCACCTTCAAGCCGTATTTGTCGGACAGGGCGACGATTTTCTTTCGCGCCTCGGCCTTTTGCAGTACGCCGCCCTTCGTGGTCGGCTCCACGCCCAAAATGATGTTGTCCAGTACGGAGAAACACTCCACCAGCTTAAAGTGCTGATGCACCATGCCGATGCCCAAATCGTTGGCGTCATTGGGGTCCTTGATCTGGACCTCCTTGCCGTCCTTTTTGATAATGCCTTCCTCCGCCTGGTACAAGCCGAACAGGACGCTCATCAGGGTGGATTTTCCTGCGCCGTTTTCGCCAAGCAGCGCGTGGATCTCGCCCTTTCTCAGTTGGAGCGTGATGTCATCGTTGGCGATGATGCCCGGAAAACGCTTGGTGATGTGGAGCATTTCAATGGCATATGGCTGTTCCAAAGCTTTCGACCTCCCTCTATTCGATTTGTTCGGGTCATGGCCCGACTGTTGAATCTAAGTATACTATAACTTACTCGTTTTTTCAAACAAATTTGACAAATTTGCTGAAAGAAATATTGTTGTTATTGGGTTATCCAATTTGCAGGACCATGAAATGCGCTCTGACGCGCAAAACAGAAAAAAGAGACAGGGGCGAAAGCGCCCCTGCCTCGGAGAAATTGTAATTACTTGATGTTGCCGTAGTAGTTGACGGAGATGGAAACCTCAGGCTCGGTGGTGGTGTCGTTGGAGACGGTGATGGTGCCGTCATACATATCGGCAATCAGGGCCGCATAGTCGTCCTCGGTGAAGCCATCGGACCACTGAGTGGAAGCGGTGGGGAGCTGGACATAGTTGGCTTCCACGTCGTCGCCGGAGACCAGGCCCAGAGTGGCGATCTGGCCGCCGTACTCGGCGAAGTTGCCAGCCACGACTTCATCCAGCATATCCTTAACGGTGGTGGCCAGGCCCTTCATGGCGGAGGTAACGGTCATGCCCTCGCCATAGGTGCCGTCGATCAGCTCAGCCTGGTCGGTGTCCACGCCGATGACCTTGCCGTCCACCTTGGCGGCGGACTCACAGGCGGAGGTGTAGATGGAACCGCCGCAGGCAAAGACCACTTCGACGCCCAGGTTCTGATACCAGCTATCCATGTAAGCGGTGATGTCGGAGTCGCCGGAGAACTGGTTGCCGTAGACGTACTCGACGGTCACGTCGGTGCCCAGCTCGGCAGCGGCGGCGTCAGCGCCCAGCACGAAGCCGTAGCCATAGCGGATGACAGCGGGGACAGCCATGCCGCCCAGGAAGCCCAGATGGGTGTAGCCCAGCTTGACAGCGGCGACGCCGGCCATGTAACCGGCCAGCTCTTCCTGGTAGACAGCGCAGTAGACGTTGGAGGGCAGCTCATAGCCTTCGCTGAAGTCGCTGGAGCTGACGTCCAGGGCGATGAAGGTGATGTCGGAATAGTCCTCAGCGGTGGCTTCGATGGTGGGAGCGAAAGCGTAGCCGGGCATCACGACCACGTTGTAACCCTCGTCAACGGCCTTCTCGACCATGGCGACACGGTCAGCGTCGGAGTCGGAGTCGGGCTTGTAGTAGATGAAGTCCAGGCCGTTTTCGGCGCAGTACTCCTTGCAGGCCTCGTAGGTGGTCTGGTTGAAGGACTGGTCGGTGATGTCGCCGTAGTCGGTGATCATGGCAACACGGTAGTCGGTGTTGGTGGCGGTGGTGTCGTCGGCAGTGTCCGCGGCGGCGCTGGTGTCGCTGGTGGTGTCGGCGTCAGAGCTGCTGGAGCTGCTGCCGCAGGCGGCCAGGGAGAACACCATAGCCATGGCCATAAACAGCGCGATGAGCTTTTTCATGTTTTTTCCTCCTAAGTAGTATTTTTGATTTGGCGGAACCGCCCTTCACAGCCGGTTCCAACTTTCATTTTACACGCTTTTCACAGAAAAGCAACAAAAAGTTTGGTGGATTTCAGATTTTTTCCGGTTCGTCCTCCGCCAGAAAATGACAGTTGCAGAAATCGGACGGTCAGCGGGCCTTTTTGTGTTCGCTGATAAAAATTTTCCAGCATTTATGACACATGGCGATGTACCGCTCGTTTCCGCCCAGCTCCACCTGCTCGCCCTCGGTGATGATATAGCCCTGGTCGTCCAGCCGGGCGTTCACCGTGGCCTTGGCCCCGCAGTGGCAGATGGTTTTGATCTCCGTGATGGAGTCCGCCAGTTCGAACAGGCGGCGGCTGCCGGGGAACAGCCGGGTCTGGAAGTCGGTCCGCAGGCCGAAGCACAGCACTGGCAGGTCCTCCAGGTCCACCAGCTCCCGGAGCTGGTCGATTTGGGCCTCCGTCAGGAACTGGCACTCGTCTACGATGATGACGTCCACCGGGGCGTGGTCCCGGTGCAGGGCCAGGATGTCATCCTCCGGGGAGACGGTCTCTGCCTGGGCGCTGAGACCCACGCGAGACTGGACGGCGGTGACGCCGTCCCGGATGTCCGCCGCCGGTTTCAGCAGCAACACCCGCATCCCCCGCTCTTCGTAGTTGTACTTGGTGATGAGGGCCGTGGCAGTTTTAGAGCTGCCCATAGCTCCGTATTTGAAATACAGCTTTGCCAAGTAAAATCCTCCTTAAAGCCTCTCTCAAAAGCCTTTACAATCTATCCGCGACCACCCGCGCCACCTTAATGCCGGAGGCCCCGGCCTGAGCCAGCCCTCTGGTGGTGCCTGCGCCGTCGCCGATGGCGAAGAAATTCCGCATGGGGGTTTCCAGCTCGTTGGAAAGCTCGATACGGCTGGAGTAGAACTTGACCTCCGCGCCGTAAAGCAGGGTGTCGTAGTTGGCGGTGCCGGGGGCCAGCTTGTCCAGGGCGTAGATCATCTCGATGATGTCGTCCAACTGCCGCTTGGGCAGAGCCAGGGACAGGTCGCCGGGGACGGCGGCAGTCAGGGTGGGCCGGGTATAGGACTGGCTCAGCCGGTGGGCGTTGGTGCGGATGCCCTTGACCAGGTCACCGAACCGCTGTACCAGTACCCCGCCCGCCAGCATGTTGCTCAGGGAGGCAATGTGCTTGCCATAGCGATAGGGTTCGTTAAATGGCTCGGTAAACTTGTTGCTGACCAGCAGGGCGAAGTTGGTGTTTTCGCTGCGGAGGGCCGGGTCGGAGTAGCTGTGGCCGTTGACGGTGTTGATGCCCTCCACGTTCTCCGCCACCACATGGCCGTAGGGGTTCATGCAGAAGGTGCGCACACTGTCCCCATATTGCTTGGTGCGGTAGACCAGCTTGGACTCATAAACCACGTCGGTGATGTGCTCAAACACCTTGGCAGGCAGCTCCACCCGCACGCCGATGTCCACCTGGTTGTTGATGAGGTGGATGCCCAGCCGCTTGCACTCCCCGGCGAACCACTCCGCGCCGGAGCGGCCAGGCGCGGCGATGAGGGCGGCGCAGTCCAGCGTCTCACCGCTGGCCAGGGTCAGGCGGTAGCCCTCCCCTGCGGGGTCAATGTGTTTCACGGCGGTGCGGAAGCGGAAGTCGATATGCTGCTCCCGCAGGTATTCGTACAGCCGCTCCAGGATTTTCAGGTTGTTTTCCGTCCCCAGGTGCTTGCACTGGGCCTGGAGCAGGTGCAAATCGTGCTCCAGCGCCCGTTTTTCCAGGGCGCGGGCCGCCGGGCTGTCGGTGGAGAAGCACTCCGTCGTCGCGCCAAACTGCACGTTGACTTTGTCCACATATCGGATCAGGTCCATGACCTCCCCGGCGGGCATGTAGTCTGTCAGCCAGCCGCCGAAGGCGGTGGTGAAGTTGAATTTGCCGTCGGAAAAGGCTCCGGCTCCGCCAAAGCCGCACATGGTCGCGCAGACGGGGCAGTTGATGCACCGGTCTACCTTCCCGGCCACAATAGGACAGCGGCGGGAGTAGATGTCCTCGCCCTGGTCCAGTACCAGGACGCGCAGCTCCGGGCGGAGCTTTTTCAGCTCGTAACCGGCGAAGGCTCCGGCCTCGCCGCAGCCGATGATGATAACGTCGTAACGGGTGGTTTCGTTCATTTGGTTTCCTCCACGGGCGCTCCGAAGGGGTCACGCCCGGAGCGATGTTGCGTTTTTGTGTTTCCGATATATTAAAATACCACAAACCCCGCCCCTGTGCAAGGGTCGAACGTGAACAAATCGCCCATTTTATGCTCAGCGGCCCTTTCCGTCCCGGTATTGCCGGATGACCGGCAGAAAATCCTCCGCGTACTTAACGCCTTTCACGACATTGACGCCAGGAACGGCCAAAAATTCCTTTTGGTTGGTGGGCAGATTCCGACACATGGCCTGCATCGTGGCGTCGGAGAACAGCGCGTAAGGAGGGATACCCGCTCGGTTTGCCAGCCTTTTCCGCACCTCCAGGAGTTGACCGAGCAAAGTGATGTTTAATGGACCGCCGGAGACGGGACGGGTGGTTTTCCGGGGCTTGGGCCGCTTTTGCTTGAGGGTCAGGGTCTGCCGCCCGGCCAGCAGGGGTTTGGCCCGGTCAGTCGCGGTGAGGATGGGGCAGACGGTCCCGCTCTGTTGGAGCAGCCCCCGGTCCAGCAGCCGCTGGGTCACTGCCTCCAGCCGGTTGGATTCGTTTTTATCCAAAATGCCGAAGGTGGAGAGCCGGTCCAGTTGGAGCAGGGTGAGGGCTTCGCTTTTCTCTCCCCGCAAAATTTGGAATACCAGCTCTTTTGTGGGCTGATAGCCCGCCAGCTCCACCCGACGGACGCAGGAGAGCAGCTTTTGGGCCTCATTGGTGACGTCCACGTCCACCCACCCGGCCAGGCAGCCGGAGCAGTGGCCGCAGGGGGCGGGGATTTTTTCCCCGAAGTATTCCAGCAGGAAGCGGCGCAGACAACCCGCCTGGGTACAGTAGTCCTCCATCTGGCCCAGACGATGAAGTTGCCGCTTCCGCAGGGTCTCCGCCTGCTCCGGGGACTGCTCCGCAGGTTCGCTCTGTTGGATGAGGAACCGGGCGGTGCCCACGTCCCGGGGGCTATAGAGCAGGATGCAGTCGGCGGCACTGCCGTCCCGCCCGGCGCGGCCCGCCTCCTGGTAGTAGTTCTCCAGGCTGGCGGGCATGTTGTAGTGAATGACATAACTGACGTTGGACTTGTCGATGCCCATGCCGAAGGCGTTGGTGGCCACCATCACCTGCTTGCGGTCAAAGAGAAAATCCTCCTGGTTTTGCAGCCGTTCCGCCTTGGTCAGTCCCGCGTGGTAGCGGGTGGCGGGGATGTCGTGCTGTTGGAGCAGCTCACACACCGCCTCCACTGCCTTGCGGGTCTGGCAGTAGACGATGCCGCAGTCCCCGGCGCGCTTCTGTACCAGCTCCAGCAGAGCGGCGTTTTTGTCCTTGGGCTTGCGGACTTCAAAATAGAGGTTCTTCCGGTCAAAGCTGGTGACGATTTGATGGGGATTTCGTAGCTTCAACAGCTCCACGATGTCCCGGCGGACCCGCTGGGTGGCAGTGGCGGTGAAGGCCGAGACCACCGGGCGGCGGGGCAGAGCGTCGATGAATCCGGCAATCTCCAGATAGCTGGGGCGGAAATCGTGGCCCCACTGGGAGACGCAGTGGGCCTCGTCCACCGTGACCATGGCGATGGGGACGGTCTGGCAGAAGCGGAGGAAGGCCGGGGAAGTCAGTCGCTCCGGGGCCACATAGATGAGCTTATACCGCCCTTCCGCGCCCCGGCGCAGGGCCTCGGCCTGCTGCGCGGAGGTCAGAAGGCTGTTAAAGTAGGCGGCGGGGATGCCGTTTTGCACCAGAGCAGTGACCTGGTCCTTCATCAGGGAGACCAGCGGGGAGATGACCAGCGTGACCCCCTCCGCCATCAGCGCGGGAATTTGATAGCAGACGCTTTTCCCCGCACCGGTGGGCATGACCGCCAGCAGGTCCCGTCCGGCCAGCAGACAGTCAATGGCCTCCTCCTGGCTGGGGCGGAACGAATCGTGGCCGAAGTAGTCCCGCAGCAGTTCCAGCGGTTTTTGTTCCTGCTGCCGGTTCACGGCTCTTTGGGGCTTTCCATCTGGTTGATAAGGCTGGCCTGATAGCCCGCGCCGAAGCCGTTGTCAATGTTGACCACGCTGACGCCGGAGGCGCAGGAGTTGAGCATACTCAGCAGGGCGGACAGCCCGCCGAAGCTGGCCCCGTACCCCACGCTGGTGGGGACGGCGAGAACCGGGCAGTCCACCAGACCCCCCAGCACCGAGGCCAGCGCCCCCTCCATCCCGGCCACGGCGATGACTACACGGGCCTCCATCAGCTCGTCCAGGTGGGCCAGCGTCCGGTGGAGGCCGGAGACGCCAACATCATATAGCCGGACCACCCGGTTGCCCAGGGTCTCGGCGGTCAGGGCGGCCTCCTCCGCCACATAGAGGTCGCTAGTGCCGGCGGCGGCCACCACGATGTTGCCCACCGAGGGGTGAGGGCCGGGGTTGGCGACGCCAAGCTGAGGAATGGGGTGATAGTCCAGGGGCAGTTGCTGCTCCACCAGCCGGGCGGCATCCTCGCTCATCCGGGTGATGAGGATGTTGTGGGTGCCGCTGGCGGCCATAGAGGACGCGATGCCCAGAATCTGCTCCGGCGTCTTGGACTTGCCATAGATGACCTCCGCCGCCCCCTGGCGCAAGGCCCGGTGATGGTCCACCTTGGCGTAGCCCAAATCCTCAAAGGGGGCCTGTTTTAGCCGCAGAAGGGCGTCCTCCGGGCTGCACGCGCCGGATTCTACCCGGCGCAGCAGGGTCAGCAGGTCTTGTTTTTCCGACATAAAAACAGCTCCTTTCCGCCGCCTGAGCTGGGCGGGGAGACAAAGAAAAATGCAGTTTTTCGGGCGGCTGCGGGCCGCCCCTACAGTCAGGTGGATAAAATACAAAAAATACCATGTGGAAATGCAGCGATGTATTCCCTAAACCTCCGGCTGCTGCTGATGGCTCTGGACGATGCTGCGGATGGTCCGGTAGAGATAAGGCTTATAGGTGGCCAGGTCCACTGGGTCGTGCTCCGCCACAACGCTGTAACAGGTGCTGCCCACCAGCTCGATGATGGTGAAGAGCATCACCTGGGGGGCCTCCCACTGGCTGGGGTCGTTGGCGGTCAGCCGGTAAAACTCATCCATATAGCTCTGACCTCGCTGAGAGGCGGCGTGCCGCAGGGCGCTGCGCAGGGTGCTCCAACTCAGGTTCTTGCGGAGAAACCGCAGCAGCAGAGGGCTGTTTTGCAGTTGGCTCAGCATACTGTCCAAAATGTGGATGAGCTTATCCGCAAAGGGCCGGTCCGATTCCTCCTGGCCCTTCACGGCCTCCCGAAAGAGACGCTGGGTCATCTGGGACACCAGCGCGTCCCGGATGTCGTCTTTGTCCTTAAAATAGAGGTAAAACGTCCCCTTGGCGATGCCTGCGGCGGCGGTGATGTCCGAGATGGAGGTCCGCGCCATCCCCCGGTTGGAAAACAGCACAAAGGTGGCGTCCATCAGGCGTTGCAGCTTATTCTGTTTGTTTTCCTGGGCTTTTCCCATAGGGATTCCTCCTGCCTTTTTATAATGTGCAATGTGCAATGAGCAATTTGCAATGAACGGGTTTGCAGCCATAGCTGTCCTGGAGAAGCGTCTGTGGAGTACAATGTCTTTTTCAGGAGAGTGCCAACGTCCGGTTTCCCCCATAATTGCACATTGCACATTGCTAATTGCTAATTTTTTCGGCGGTAGAAAAAGGTAAACGTCCCCTCCGCCAGCAGCTCGTCCCCGCAGCAGACCCTGGCCCGGAGGACGGCCACGCTGCCGCCCACGCGCACCGGCTCCGCCCGGGCGATGAGGGTGCCGGAGGCCACGTTGCGCAGAAAGTGCAGATCGCTGTCCAGGGTGACGGGGTGCTTGCCGTGCTGCCGGGCGGTGGCACCGGAGACCATGTCCGCCATGGTGTACAGCAGGCCCCCGTGGACGATGCCGTAAGGGTTGTGGACCTGGGGTGTGACTTGGGCCTGAGCGTAATAGCTGCCATCCGGGTCCTCCAGCAGTTGGATGCCGCAGAGCTGAATAAACTGGTTCTGTTGAATGAGACGGGCTTCTTCCTCTGTCATGGGTATCCCTCCGGAAACGCGGTCAAATGATTCCCCAACAGTATACCCGACCCGGCGGCGATTTGCAACCGGCGAAGTTTTCTGGCCGGGGCAAAAGATTTTCGTTCCCAGGGCCGGGAATTTGTGTTATACTTTTCTTATCTATCCTTGTATGGCACTGTGCGGAAGGGAGCTGCAATGAAAGAGAAAATCAAAGTCAACATCGCCGGGCGGAATTACCTCCTGACCGCCGACGAAAACAGCGGGTATATCGAGCAAATTGCGGAGTATGTGGGCCAGCAGATCGCCCAGGCGGAGAAAATGGCCCGGTCCTCCGCTGTGGACGCGGCGACCATGGCGGCCATGAACATCGCCGACAGCTATTTCCGGGAGCGGGAGGCCGGAGAGAACCTGCGCCGCCAGCTCAAAGAGGCCCTGGACGAGAGCGCCAGTTTGAAGCGGGAAATTTCCGAGCTGAAGCGGGAGAACTTCCGGCTGAGCCAGGGCAAGTGACCGTATGATGGAGCTGCTGGCCCCGGCGGGGTCGCCGGAAGCCGTCCGGGCGGCGGTGCAGTCCGGTGCGGACGCGGTCTATTTGGGCGCGGGAGACTTCAACGCCCGGCGGAACGCCGCCAACTTTGACCGGGAGACGCTGCGGGAGGCGGTGGACTACTGCCACCTGCGGGGGGCGAAGGTCTACCTGACGCTGAACACCCTGCTCTATGACCGGGAGCTGCCACGGGCGGCAGAGCTGGCGGCCTATGCCAGCGCCATTGGCGTGGACGCAGTGCTGGTGCAGGACCTGGGGGTGCTGCGGGCGGTGCGCCAGGCCGCGCCCGACCTGCCCATCCACGCCTCCACCCAGATGTCCATCCACGACCTGGAGGGGGCCAAATTTGCCGCCGGGCTGGGCATCAGCCGGGTGGTGCTGGCCAGGGAACTGAGCCGGGACCAAATCGCCTACATCTGCGCCCACTCCCCGGTGGAGGTAGAGGTATTCGTCCACGGGGCGCTGTGTATGTGCTACTCCGGCCAGTGCTTCTTCTCCTCCGTGGTGGGGGGACGCAGCGGCAACCGGGGCATGTGCGCCCAGCCCTGCCGCCTGAACTACGGCTGGAACGGCAGAGCCGACAAGCCTCTGCTCTCTTTGAAAGACATGAGCCTGGCAGCCCACCTCCGGGAGCTGGAGGAGATGGGGGTGGCCTGCGCCAAAATCGAGGGCCGCATGAAGCGCCCGGAGTATGTGGCTGTGGTCACGGGCATCTATTCCGCCTGTATCCGGGAGGGGCGGGACCCCACGCCGGAGGAACTGACCGCCCTGGAGCGGGCGTTCTCCCGCCAGGGCTTCACCGACGGCTATTTTATGGACCGAACCGGCCCCAAAATGTTTGGCGTCCACGATAATGACGCGCCGCCACCGGAGGAACTGTTTGCCGAGGCCCGGCGGCGCTATGGCAAGGAACAGCCGCGGGTCCCCATCGACCTGCGGGCGGAGGTGGCCCAGGGACAGCCCGCCGCTGTCACCGTCTCCGACGAGGCGGGGCACTTCGTCACCGTCACCGGGCCGACCTCTGAATCGGCGCGAAACCACCCTCTGACGGAGGAACAGTTGCACAGGCAACTGACCAAGACCGGCGGCACCCCTTATTTTTGCGAAACCTGCGAGATTCAGGTGGGAGAGGGGCTTTCTCTGCCCGTTTCCGCCCTGAACGGTCTGCGCCGGGAGGCGCTGGAGGGCCTGAACCGGGCGCGGACGGAACCTCCCGCCCGGCGGACGGGGAAATTTGCCCCGTCTCAGAGCATCCCCAACAGTCGGGAGCAACCGGGGTTCTCCGTCTCCCTGCTCCAGGCCGGGCAATTGACGGACGAACTGCTGGACCTGTGGCCCGGCTCCGTGGCGCTGCCGCTGGAGGAATACGCCGCCCACCCGGAGCTAATAGAAAAAATCACCCGCAGCGGCGCGGAGTGCGCCGTCACTCTGCCCCGCGTCCTGTGGGACCGGGAACGGGAGGGGGCCAAAACCCTGCTGGCCGACCTGCGTCGGCGGGGCGTGACCGCCGCCTATGCCTCTACCTGGTCTGGGGTCATGCTGGCCCAGGAGCTGGGCTTTACCCCGCGGGGGGACTTCGGCCTGGGAGTCACCAACAGCGAGATGCTGGCCGGGATGCAGGAGCTGGGCCTTACCTCGGCGGTGCTGTCCTTCGAGCTGAAAAGTCAGCGGGTGCGGGATTTGAACAAGCCGCTGGATACGGAATTGATCGTTTACGGGCGCTTGCCCCTGATGATTATGGAAAACTGCATCGTTCGCGGCAGAAACGGCAAGTGCGCTTGCCGCTGGAAAACCGGCGGCGACCCGGTGCTGACCGACCGGCGGCGGGCCAGATTCCCGGTGGTCCACGCCTACGGCTGCCGGAACGAGATTTTGAACTCCGCCCCGGTCTATCTGGCGGACAAGGGGGACTTTTGGCAGCGGTGCGGCCTCTGGCGGGCGCGTCTGCTGTTCACCACCGAGACGGGCGCGGACTGCGCCGAAATCATGCGCCAGTACCAGACCGGCGAGGCCCGTCTGCCGGAGCAGTTCACACGGGGACTGTATTTCCGGGATGTGGAATAACGACCAAAAACGACAAAGGAACCGATTACAATGAAGTTGAAGATCAAAGCACTGTCCCCCAAAATCGGGACAGACATCCCCTTCCCCTACTACGCCAGCGGCGGCGCCGCCGCCATGGACCTCCACGCCTGCATCGACCAGCCGCTGGTGCTGGGGGCGGGAGAGCGGGCCATGGTCCCCACCGGCATCGCCATCGCCCTGCCGGGGCCGGACTATGTAGCGCTGGTGTTCGCCCGGTCGGGCCTCGCGGTGAAGGAGGGGGTCAACCTCTCCAACGGCGTGGGGGTCATCGACAGCGACTACCGGGGCGAAATTCGCGTGGGCCTGTTCAACAGCGGCCGGGAGGACTATACCATCCAGCCCGGAGCGCGGGTGGCGCAGATGGCGGTGGTGCCGGTGGTGCAGGCCCAACTGGAGCAGGTAGACGAGCTGGACGAGACCGCGCGGGGCGCAGGGGGCTTCGGTTCCACGGGAAAGTGACCTCTAATATCCCTAACATCCTTTCCGAACGATTTTTCAGCTTGATTTCAGCAAGGAGGCGTACCTTATGAGTATTATTCTGGCTTCTCAATCTCCCCGGCGCAAAGCGCTGCTGGAGCAGATGGGCATCACCGATTTTCAGGTCATCCCCGCCCAGGGAGAGGAGAAAATGGACCATTCTCTGCCCAAGGAGCAGCTTGCCCAGGAGTTGGCCCGGCAAAAGGCCGCGCAGGTGGCGGCCCAGGTGGGGCCGGAGGACATCGTTATCGGCGCGGACACCATCGTGGTGCTGGACGGCAAGGTGCTGGGCAAGCCGGAGAATCAGGCCAGCGCCTTTCGGATGCTGTCCTCCCTCTCCAGTCGGCGGCACACGGTCTACACCGGCGTGGCCGTCCGCCAGGGCGAGCGGGAGCTGACCGCCTGCGAGGCCACCAGCGTCCGCTTCTGCAACCTGACGGAGCGGGAGATCCTGGACTACATTGCCACCGGGGAACCCATGGACAAGGCCGGGGCCTACGGCATCCAGGGCCGGGGCGCGCTTTTGGTTGACAGCATCCAGGGAGACTTTTATAATGTGGTGGGGCTTCCCATCTGCCGTCTGGGCAGAATGTTGGCGGGCTTCGGCGTGTACTGTCTCTGATGTTACCGTTTCAGGACATAACGCGTACCAGAAGGAGAAAGGGTCCTTAGATTGAAAAAGTTTTTCCACGACAACGGCCTTTGGGTGCTCATCGCCGCGCTGCTGCTGACGGCGGTGGTGACCATGACCTCGGCGCTGTTCCCCAACATGACCTCCCCCCTCTCCAATGTCATTGGAGTGGTTTCCTCCCCCTTCCAGCGGGTGGCGTCCTCCTTCACCGGCTGGGTGGAAGGGGTGTATGACTACGCCTTCCGCTATGAACAACTGGTGGAGGAAAACGAAGCCTTGCAGCAGGAGCTATCCGAGGTCCGCAGTGAGCTGCGGGAGGCCCAGGACGCCCAGGCAGAAAACGAGGACCTCCGCAACGCCCTGGGACTGGTGGAGGAAAAGACCGACCTGACGCTGATGGACGTGACCGTCACCGAGGGCAAGGCCAGCAGTTGGGAGTCCACCCTGACCATCAGCAAAGGCTCCAACGCGGGCATCGCCGTCAATGACGTGGTCATCACCGGCACCGGCTACCTGGTGGGCGTGGTGCAGGAAGTGGGCACCAACTGGGCCACCCTCATCACCATCCTTGACCCCAGCATCTCCGTCAGCGCCACGGTCTACCGTACCGGCGACACCCTGATGCTGGAAAGCGACCTGAGCCTGATGACCGAGGGCAAGTGCAAGCTGACCTACCTCAGCGCCGACGCGGTGTTCATCTCCGGCGACGAGGTGCTGACCTCCGGCGCGAACGGGACCTATCCCTCCGGCCTGGTGGTGGGTTACATCGAGTCGGTGGAGACGGAACCCTCCGGTCTGGAGCGGTATGCCGTCGTCACCCCCGCCGCCGATTTCGACAACCTGAGCACCCTGTTTGTGGTCACGGACTTCAACAACGACTGAGGGGGCCGGGTATGGGACGAAACAACGGCAGCCAGGTCAAGTGGGGCATCTATGCCCTGAGCTACCTGGTGATGTATTTCATCAAAATCTGTATCCTGAACCGCATCCCCATCTATGGCGCGCTGCCGGAGCTGGCTCCCCTGGTGGTGGCGGCGGTGGGCTGCTACGAAGGCTCGCTGGGCGGCGCGCTCTACGGGCTGGGCGTGGGCTTTTTTTGCAGCGCGGTGTACTTCCGGGGCGGCACGATGATGATCCCCGTCTGCACCGTCACCGGGGTGCTGGCCGGGCTGACCACCCGGCGGCAGATCGGCAAAAACTTCCTGGGCGTCGTCCTCTGCGGGGCCATGGGGGTTCTGGTGCTGGAGGGGGCGCGGGTGTTTTACTACTACACCTTCGGAGGCAACGCTATGGACACCCTGCTTCGCATCGCCGTCCCGGAGGGGCTGTATTCCCTGGTGTTCGTCATCCCCATTTACTTTGTCTACGCCGCCATTTACCAGCGGTATCGCACGGATACGGAGCTGTAAGGATTTATCTTGTATTCCTGCATGTGTAGGGGCGGCCCTTGGCCGCCCTGGGTAAGCAGGCGGGTTTCCGGGCGGCCACGGGCCGCCCCTACAGGAGTTTGGGTTTTTGAGGCGGACGAAAACGAAGCCTTATCCACACTTTCACGCACGAATCCCGACCCCGGAAGGAGCATTCATGGGCAAAAAATCACTTTACTTTCGCACCGCCATCGTTGTGCTGCTGCTGGTGGCCATGAGCGGCTACTACGGCTGGGCGGCCTACGACGCCATCGTCAACCAGGCCATCGACCCCCAGGAGTCCAACGAGATCAACACCTACACCACCTCCAAGACTGTCCAGGCCGCTCGGGGTGACATCACCGATCGGTACGGCAACGTCTTAGTCACCAATCAGGCGGAGTATGTGGTCACGCTGGACGTGGACGCCATGGGCAGCGAGGCGGACCAGGCGGCGGTGGTGCAGCGGCTCATTGAAATCTGCAAAGAGCTGGACGTGGAGTGGAACGACGAAGAACTGCCCGTGTCCGATAGCTCCTCCTACTCCTATACCACCGACGGCAACGCCTACCTGACCCGCGACGACGACGGCAACCTGACCCAGACCCGGCTCTATCAGTTGTGCCTGGCGGTGCGGGGCACCTCGGATTCGATTTTCTGGGGGGACAACACCACCTCCGCCGATGAGCTGATGAGCAACATGGCCGATTACTTCCAACTGGACGAGTTGGGAGACCTTTCCTCCTCGGAGCAGCGGGAGATTCTGGGCGTGCTGTACTCCGCCTACCTCCGTTCCGAAGAAGTCACCTACTCCACCTATTACTTCGCGGAGGACGTGGACATCGACTTTATCACCATGGTGGAGGAGGAGAGCCTGGCCGGGGTCAACATCGAGGCCCTGTCCGTCCGGGAGTATAAAACCTCCTACGCCGCCCACCTGCTGGGCCAGGTGGGAGCCATCACCGCCGAAAAGTGGGCGGAGCTGAGCGCCGACGAGGACAACACCTATAACATGAACGACAGCATCGGCCTTTCCGGTGTGGAGTCCGCCTTTGAGGAGTATTTGAAGGGCGTAGACGGCACCTTACAGCTCACCTACGACAACGACGGTGTGCTGGTGGATGAAACGTATACCGTAGAGCCTCAGTCGGGCAACACCGTGGCCCTGACCCTGGACAGCGGCCTCCAGGAGGTGGCGGAAAACGCCTTGGCCGAATACACCGAGCAGATCAACAGCCTGAACGGCGGCAGCGCCGTGGTGGTCATCAGCGTGGAGGACAGCAGCGTGCTGGCCATGGCCTCCTACCCCACCTACGACCCGGCCACCTACAACGAGAACTATTCGGACCTGGCGGACGACGACCTGCTGCCCCTGTACAACCGGGCGCTGCTGGGCACTTACGCCCCCGGCTCCACCTATAAAATCTGCACTGCTACGGCTGCGGTGAAAGCAGGCGTCACCGACACCAGCCGTACCATCAACTGCACTGGTTCCTACAACAACAGCGGCACCATCCAGACTTGCTGGCGCAAATCCGGCCACGGGCTGGAGAACCTCTCCGATGCCATCCGGGACTCCTGCAACGTCTACTTCTACACGATGGGCGCTGAGGTGGGCATCTCCTACCTGACGGAGATTGCCCAGGCCTACGGTCTGGGGGTTGCCAGCGGCATCGAGCTGACGGAAAGTACCGGCGTCAACGCCGGGCCGGAGTACTCCGAGTCGGTGGGGGCCATCTGGTATCAGGGCAACGTCACCTCCGCCGCCATCGGCCAATCGGACAACCAGTTCACCCTGCTGCAAATCGCCAACTACATCGCCACCTTCGTCCGGGGCGGGGACCGCTACGACGCCCACCTGCTGAGCAGCGTCAAGTCCAGCGACAACACCGAAGTCCTCTATGAGCATGAGACGGAGATCCTCAGCACCGTAGAGTTGGACGATGCGGCGCGGGAGGCCATCATCGAGGGCATGGGTGAAGTCATCGAGGCCGACGACATCACCGACTTCGAGGAGCTGGAGGCCAGCGGCATCAAAGTGGGCTGTAAGACCGGTACTGCTCAGATCAACAACAACAGCCAGACCAACGGCCTGTTTGTGGCCTTCGCCCCCATCGACGACCCGGAGATCGTGGTCTGCTCCGTGGTGGAAAAGGCCAGCGCCGGCGCGGACACCGCCGCCATTACCGCCGCCATTATGGATTACTATTTCAGCGACGAGGCCACCCTGGAGCGGGTGGAGGCGGAGAACCAGTTGCTGCAATAAGTTGAGCTATTAGCCATTAGCTATTGGCTGTTAGCTTGGCGGCTCTTGCCTGTTCGCTCTGCGCTATCCGCTGGCAGTGCCTGACTAACGGCTAAAAGCTAAGAGCTTATAAAAACTAGACTGGTTATCCCTTTGAATCAGACGCGCATTTTAATGGCTAGAATGCGGGATTTTTCACTAAAATTCCGCATCTATCGGACAAAAATGACATCAAACGACAAACACTATCCCCTCTTGCCTCCGCCGTCAAGCGGCACTTCCGCTGCGCTCCCTGCCCTGAAAGGGGAGGAGGGCCGCCGCCTTTAGGCGGTGGCGGAGGGGTTCCTGGCATACGGCTGAGTAAAAGGGATAGCCATAAAAACTAAAACGAAACGGACTGATTTTATGCCCGACCTGACCATTTACGATTCCCGCGACCTGCGCTGTAAAGAGCCTTACGGCGCGGTCCCCGCGGGGACCCAGGTGCGCTTCACCCTCCGCCCCGCCCGGGCAGAGGGCTTTTCCCGTGCGTCCCTGACCGCTTATTTTGAGTTCGACAACAACCGGATGGTCACGCTGCCCATGCCCTGGACGGGCACCGACCTGGGCCGGGACGAGTTCACCTGCACCCTGGACACCGGAGACTATGTGGGTCTGGTGTGGTACACCTTCCAATTGGAGGGGCTGGACGGGCGGAAGAAGCAGCTTCGCACCTACCAGCTCACCGTCTACGACGGCGAGGACCAGGTGCCGGACTGGTTCGGCAAGGGGATGTGCTATCAAATCTTCCCCGACCGGTTCTTCCGCACGGAGATTCCCGACCCAGCCGGTTTGGTGGGGGGTCGCAGCGTCCATCAGAACTGGGATGAGGAACCCCTCTACAAGCCCATCGGCAAGACCGAGCGGGGCATGGACATCTGCAACCGGGATTTCTTCGGCGGCAACCTGAAGGGCGTGGAGGCCAAGCTAGACTATCTCGCCGGGCTGGGGGTGGAGACCATTTACTTCTGCCCCATCTTCGAGGCGTCGGAAAACCACCGCTACGGCACCGCCGACTACAGCCGGGTAGACCCCATGCTGGGCACCAACGAGGATTTTACCCACCTGTGTGGCGAGGCCCACAAGCGGGGCATCAAAATCATCCTGGACGGCGTGTTCAACCACACCGGCTACGTCTCCCGGTACTTTAACGGGGACGGGTTCTACAAAGAGCCGGGAGCGGTGCAGTCCAAGGACTCCCCTTACTACGACTGGTTCGACTGGAAGGAGTGGCCCGACAAGTACGAGAGCTGGTGGGGCATCTACTCCCTCCCCGCCGTCCGGGAGGACTGCCAGGGCTACCGGGATTTCATCTTCGCCGGAGAAGATTCCGTGGTGCGGCGGTGGCTCCGGGCGGGGGCCGACGGCTGGCGGCTGGACGTGGCCGACGAGCTGCCCGATGACTTCGTCAACGGCATCCACCAGGCGGCGCGGGAGGAAAACCCCAACGCCATCGTCATTGGCGAGGTCTGGGAGGACGGCTCTACCAAAATCGCCTACGGCGTCCGCCGCCATCACCTGCTGGGCTACCATCTGGACGGCCTGATGAACTACCCCTTCCGTACGGCGCTCTTAAACTTCCTGCTCCACGGCGACGGGGCGGGGTTCAAGTATAGCATGGAGGACCTGCGGGAAAACTATCCGCCCTCCGCCTTCTACTCCGCCATGAACGCATTGGGCACCCACGACACCCTGCGCATCCTGACCTACCTGGGAGTGGGCAACGAGCGCCAGGACCAGAGCAAGGACTGGCGGGCCAATTATGAGATGTCCCCCAGAGAGCGGGCGGGCGGCATGGAACTGCTCAAGCTGGGACTGCTGGTGCTGTTCGCTTTCCCCGGCGCGCCTACGGTGTTCTACGGGGACGAAGCGGGTATGACCGGCTTCGAGGACCCCTTCAACCGGCGGCCCTACCCTTGGGGCCGGGAAGACCGGGACCTGGTGGCCTACTGCGCCAAGTTGGGCAACTACCGCAAGACCAGCCGCCCCCTCCGGGAGGGGGACATCCGCTGGGGCACCTGTGGGGAGTGCCTGGTGTCCTTCGTCCGCCGGGCAGCGGGAGAGAGCGTGGCCGTGGCGGTGAGCAACGCCCGGACCCGAACCATCGTAGAGCTGCCCTGGGGCCACGTCCAGGCGGTGGACGTGTTCACCGGCGAGCGTTACCTGGCCATGAATGGCAAACTGCGGCTGACCCTGCCGCCCAGAGGGGGGATTTTGCTGGAGAGCGCCCCGGAGGGCGAAAAAATCGGCAAAATCACCAAAAAAATTCCCTGAAATTTTGCTTTACAAACAGGCGGAGGTCTGCTATAATACGCTTATCAGGAATAATTCTTAATTGCGCCGCCTGATGCGCGACATCAATTATCAATGGAGGATATTACTATGGCAAAGTTTGTATGTCAGGTCTGTGGTTACGTTTACGAGGGCGAGGCTCTCCCCGAAGGGTTCCGCTGCCCCATCTGCAAGGCTCCCGCGTCCAAGTTCACCAAGATGGAGGGCGAGATGAACTGGGCTGCCGAGCACGTCATCGGCGTGGCTTCCGACGCTCCCGAAGAGATCAAGGAAGGTCTGCGGGAGAACTTCAACGGCGAGTGCACCGAGGTCGGTATGTATCTGGCCATGGCCCGCGCCGCTCACCGTGAGGGCTATCCTGAGATCGGCCTGTACTGGGAGAAGGCCGCCTATGAGGAGGCCGAGCACGCCGCCAAGTTCGCTGAGCTGCTGGGCGAGGTCGTCTCTCCGTCCACCAAGGAGAACCTGACCGTCCGTGTGGAGGCCGAGAACGGCGCCACCGCCGGCAAGACCGAGCTGGCGAAGAAGGCCAAGGAGTTGGGTCTGGACGCCATCCACGACACCGTCCACGAGATGGCCCGCGACGAGGCCCGCCACGGCAAGGCGTTCGCCGGTCTGCTGGAGCGGTATTTCGGCTAAGCTGCCAATTGATTTATCAGTAACTTAAAAAATGGAGGAGGAACCCATTATGAAGTACGTTTGTCTCTGTGGTTACGAGTACGATCCCGCCGTTGGCGATCCCGATAACGGCGTCGCCCCCGGTACCGCCTGGGAGGACCTGCCTGAGGATTGGGTCTGCCCCATCTGCGGCCTGGAAAAGGACAATTTCGAGGCTCAGTAACTGAATCACGTATAAGCTCAAGGGGCTGGCCACATAGCCAGCCCCGTTTGTTTTGTATAATTTATGATAAAACTGTAAAATCATACGCTTGTTTGCGGGAAAGCGGTTTTCAAACCAGCGCAGGGGTGTTATAATAGAATGTAGTTTTCCCTTTGACTTCCCATACAAAGCGTTCCTCGCTGCCATGCAAAGGGATACCCGGCAAATAGGTTACAACACAAAATAAAGGATGGTCCTCCCATGAAAAACAACTACGAAAGTCCCCTTTCCTCCCGCTACGCCAGCCGGGAGATGCAGTATATCTTTTCCCCCGACAAGAAGTTTTCCACCTGGCGCCGCCTGTGGGTGGCCCTGGCCCGGGCCGAGATGGAGCTGGGCCTGCCTGTGACCCAGGAGCAGGTGGACGAACTGGAGGCCCACGCCGGGCCGGAGTGCATCGACTACGAGGCCGCCGCCGCCTACGAGAAGCAGCTCCGCCACGACGTCATGGCCCACATCCACGCCTACGGCGACCAGTGCCCCAAGGCCATGCCCATCATCCACCTGGGCGCTACCTCCTGCTACGTGGGCGACAACACCGACATCATCCTGATGAAAGAGGCCCTGACCCTCATCCGGGACGAGCTGGTACGGGTCATCAACAACCTGGCCAAGTTCGCGGACCAGTACAAGGACCTGCCCACCCTGGGCTACACCCACTTCCAGGCCGCCCAGTTGACCACTGTGGGCAAGCGGGCCACCCTCTGGCTCAACGAGTTTGCCATGGACCTCCACGAGGTGGAGTACCGCATCGCCGACCTGAAGCTGCTGGGCAGCAAGGGCACCACCGGCACCCAGGCGTCCTTCCTGGAGCTGTTTGAGGGCGACCACGAAAAGGTCAAGGCCGCAGAGGACAAAATCGCCAAGGAGATGGGCTTCGACGCCTGCGTCCCTGTCTCCGGCCAGACCTACAGCCGCAAGACCGACACCTTTGTGGTCAACACCCTGGCGGGCATCGCCGCCTCTGCCAGCAAGTTCGCCACCGACCTGCGGCTGCTGGCCCACATGAAGGAGATCGAGGAACCCTTCGAGAAGAACCAGATCGGCTCCTCCGCCATGCCCTACAAGCGCAACCCCATGCGCTGCGAGCGGGTCTGCGCCCTGGCCCGGTACATCATGTGCGACGTGATGAACCCCTCCATCACCTCCTCGACCCAGTGGTTCGAGCGGACGCTGGACGACTCCGCCAACAAGCGGCTCTCTGTGCCGGAGGCGTTTTTGGCCTGCGACGCCATTCTGCGCATCTGCCAGAACATCACCGACGGCCTGGTGGTGCATGAAAAGGTCATCGAGAAGCATATCCTGGAGGAGCTGCCCTTCATGGCCTCCGAGAACATCATGATGGACGCGGTGAAGCGGGGCGGCAACCGGCAGGAGCTGCACGAACGCATCCGGGTCCACTCCCTGGAGGCGGGTCACAACGTCAAGGACCTGGGCCTGGAAAACAACCTTATCGACCTCATCGCGGCGGACCCCCTGTTTGGCATGACCAAAGAGGAGCTGACCGCTCATCTGGAGCCCAGCCGCTACATTGGCCGCTGCCCGGAGCAGGTGACGGAGTACCTGGCCGGGGAGGTGGCCCCCATCCTGGAACAGTACGCCTCCGCCCTGGACGGCTCCACCGTGGAGCTGAGCGTCTGACCTTTTCCTTCCCAACCGGTCAATGGAGAGCGAGCGTGTTCCCGCAGAAAGGCGGTAATCCTTCGTGAAAAACCATAAATACCGTGACTATTTCATCATTGCGGGAGTGGTTCTGCTGGTGGTGGGCATCAGTCTGCTGATGTTCTTCGCTATGTTCCACTTCTCCAAGGTTCGGGCGCTGGCAAATGAGTTGGTGGGCATCCTGATGCCTTTCATCATCGGCTTCGTCATCGCTTACCTGCTGGCCCCCCTCTACAATCTGCTGGTGCGAAATCTGGAGGATTGGCTTCGGCAGCGCAAGCTCCCGCCGGAGCGGGCCAGGAAGTACGCCACCATTTCGTCCATGCTGTTGTCCATCGTAGCGGCGCTGTGTCTGCTCAGCGGCCTGGTGGCGCTGGTGGTCCCCAGCTTCATCAACAGTTGCATAGGGATCGTCAACTCCATGCAGACCTATATCGACCAGATCAGCCAGTGGCTGTCGGACTTTTTCGCTGACAACCCCGCTATGGCCGCAACGCTCCAGGGATATCTGGACACCGGCTCCGACCAGTTGGTAGACTGGCTGACGGATACGCTGCTGCCCAGTCTGCAAACCGTCTCCAGCGGCGTGGGAAGCGGCGTGGGCAGTGTGTTCGGCGCGTTGCTCTCTGGTCTGGTGCTGATTTTCCGGGTGGCAAAAAACGCGATCCTGGGCTTTATCGTGGCTGCCTATCTGCTGATGGGCAAGGGCAGCATGATTGGCCACTGCAAACAGTTCGTCTACGGGCTTTTCCCCCTGAAAACCGCCAACTACATCGTCCACCAGTGCCGCTATATCCACCAGGTCTTTGGCGGATTCATCCGGGGCAAGCTGCTGGACTCCTTGGTCATCGGCATCATCTGTTTCATCGGCACCTCGCTGCTGAGTATCCCCTACGCCCTGCTCATCAGCGTCATCATCGGCGTGACCAACATCATCCCCTTCTTCGGGCCGTTCATCGGGGCCATCCCCTGCGGCTGCCTGGTGCTGCTGAACAGCCCCATCAAGTGCGTCACCTTTGTCATCTTCATCCTGGCCCTCCAGCAGTTCGACGGCAACATCCTCGGCCCCAAGATTTTGGGCGACACCACGGGCCTGTCCTCCTTCTGGGTGCTGTTCGCCATCCTGCTCTTTGGCGGGCTGTTCGGCTTCGTGGGCATGATTGTGGGCGTGCCCATCTTCGCGGTGATTTGCTCTCTGGCGGACTCCCTGCGGACAGGGCAGCTCAAGAAGCGCCACCTCTCCACCGATGAGGAAGACTACCTGAACCTGAAACAGGTGGATGAGCAGTCCGACGGGTCAAGGGTGTATACCAAGATGAAGGACCCTACGAGGAAGTAACTTTTTTCTACAAAAAGCGCTGACTGGAACTGTGAAACCGTCTAAATCAAATTTACACTATAATTCCGGTTACCTGAGGTGGTGGAGTTCGTAGAAACCACACGCCCAACGGGCCAAAAGGGATGCAGGAGAAGGCTACGCCTGCCAGGTAACCAACAAAGCACCCCCGGAGAATGTTTCCGAGGGTGCTTGCTTTTTCAATAATTCGCCTTTATCGTACAATCCCCCACCCGCCCCCAC
>JAJQCW010000076.1 GCA_021202515.1 Clostridiales bacterium
AACGGTACCGGTGCAAAACCCGCAAGAGGTTCGTCAAATTACTCATGGCAGACGGGAAAACACGGAACTTTGCAGAGTGGGAAGCGGACATCCCGCTGAGAGTAACAGGCATTCGTGAAAGATACCAAAGCGAGTATCTGCTGCACCGGGCGTTCTGGATACCAGCAATCAGGCCAAAGAAAAAGAAAAAGGGGTAAAACATGGGACCAAACGATGAAACCAATTACATAATGACGATTGACAGCAAACCCATCGAGTTTGCCGATTTTACAGAAGACATAACAACGGAATTAGGAACGAAATCGGAAAGCAAGGAGTTCGCCAAGTTTGGCCAAAACGCAGTCGATGGGTTTGCTGCTGGAATAAAAGGAGTTCAGTGTGAATTTGAGTATAAACCGCCAAAACGCCTTCGCTGCACCACCAGGAAACGGTACATCAAACTGCGCATGGCGGATGGGGTCAGCCGGAACAGGGCGAACCTAGAAGCTTGCGTACTCATTGATATTATAGGGTACAGATGTCAGGACGCCTACAGTTGGGGCAGATGGTTCATTGAGAACTTTTTGCGTCGCGCAGAAATGATGATACGAACCATGAAGGAGGAACAAAAAAGTGACAATGAATGAGTATCAGCAGGACGCATTGCGGACCGCTGCGGGGATGGACAAACAATACCCTGACATTTTGATGGGGCTAATGGGCCTCTGCGGGGAAAGCAGCGAGTGCATGGACTTGCTGAAAAAGCACTACTTCCAGGGCCATACCCTGGACAGGGACCGTCTGGCGGAGGAACTGGGGGACGTTTTCTGGTATCTGGCGGTGGCGGCGGACGCCATTGGCTACGATCTGGAAAGCATCGCCGCCGGGAACGTGCGGAAGCTGAAAGCCCGGTATCCCCACGGATTCGACGCGGAGCGGAGCATCCACAGAGGGGCTGAACATGGCCGGAATTGAATGGTTCAACTGTAAAAAACCTCCGAAAGAGACTGGACTGTACCTCTGCGCCATTCGGCGGCCAGGCTGGGCGACAGACTATGTGGTTCTGGCATGGGCACCGTGGGGAAACCCACCGGAGCGCGGGTGGTACACAACTGACAAAAACGGGAATCCCAAACCATACAAGGGTTTTCCAGTCACCCACTGGACGTTTTTGACAGAGCCGCCGCTGGAAGACTGAGAAAGCAAAAAAGAAAGGAGTTACAGATGAAACAAATTGTCCCTATTGCCGTGGACACAATTTTCCCGCACCCGGACAACCCCCGGAAAGACCTGGGGGACCTGACCGAGCTGGCAGACAGCATCAAGACAAACGGAGTGTTGCAAAACCTGACCGTGATTCCGGGCCACACGCTGAGCGGTCTCGAAGCCACCGCCCTGATGAAAATGTGGGTGAACGGGCAAATTCAACTGACCGATGAGGAAGTGGCGGAAGTCAAGCTCCACAAATGGAGCAGGGACGGCTACACCGTCATCATTGGTCACCGCCGCTTGGCCGCCGCGAAACTGGCGGAGGTGACAGAGGTTCCCTGCGCTGTGGTGGAACTGACCCAACAGGAGCAGATCGCCACCATGCTGGCAGAAAACGTCATGCGGGCGGAACTGACCGCTTGGGAACAGGCACAGGGGTTCCAGATGATGCTGGATATGGGCGAAACGGTGTCCACCATTTCAAAAAAGACCGGCTTCTCGCAGTCCACCGTCCGGCGGCGGGTGAAGCTGCTGGACCTGGACCCTGCCAAATTCAAAGCCAGCGAGCAACGGGGCGCGCAACTCAAGGACTACGCCGAACTGGACAAAATCAAGGACCCGGAACTGAGAAACGAAGTTCTGGGCGATATGGCAACGGCAAATTTCCAGAACTCGCTGAAACGGGCGATGGAAACGGAGAAAGACCGCGAGTTCGTGACAGACCGGGTGGCGGAGATCAGCCAGTGGGCGGAGGAACTTTCAGCCGACTACGACAGGAAAGTATGGAGGTATTACGCTTCCTATTACCGTCACAACTGGAAAAAAGGCGACAAGATGGAACGCCCGAAAGACGCCGACAGCGTAAAGTATGCTTTCGTCCGCTATGCCACAAACGTGACCGTCCTCCGGGAGAAAACCGAGGTCAAGGACGTGGAGTCGCCGGAGGACCGGGCACACCGGGAGGCAGAGGAAGCAGAGGAACGGAAAGGCAAGGAACTGGAGGCAATCTCCGAGCGGCACAGGGAGCTGCGGGAGGAATTTGTTCGGAATTTCCGGGTAAAGGACAGCCATGCAGACCTCATCAGCCAGTTTGCCTGCTACGCCATGACCATGACAGACGGTTTTGCATACGGAATGGACTACAGACTGGCCGTCGCTCTCCTGGGCGGGGGCGCAGACGCTGACACCCCTGCCGACGAGTTGCGCGAAACGCTGAACAGAACGACAGAACCACCCCTCTACCGCCTGCTGGTCTGCGCCTACGCAAAGATAGAGCGCAAAGGCAACGGGTATTACAAAGAAGCATATGACGCCGATGCCAAAATGTACCACCACGAATACAAATGCTGTGATAACCTGGACGTTCTCTACAGTTACCTGACCGAGCTGGGCTATGAGATGTCCGACGAGGAAAAGGCAATGCAGGACGCCTCACATGAGATTTTCGACCGCTGAAAGGGGGAACCGACAATGACCGTGACAGCCTTTATTCTGGGGGCGATGTTCGGCGGCGGATGCGGCGTTTTCGTAATGGCGCTGCTCCAGGTCAACCGAGACAGCCACCATCACGAAAACGAATAAAAACAACCCAATACAGGCCCAAAAGACACGCGGCGGAAGCGCCGCGTGCGGGCTTGTAATGGGTATTAACAAACGAGGGAAACCAGAAAGAAAGGTAAACGATGGGACGCTACGGCAAAGGCGGGGTTTTCGTCCGGGAGACCCGCACCTACTGCGGCGACGAGTATATGACAGTGGACGTTTTCCCCTATTCCGCCGAACAGGAAGACGCCGTCAGAAAGCCGCGCAAAAGGAGGGAGCAGGTTTCTCCGCCAAAACAACGAAACCTGAATGACCGGAACGCCAGACGCTACCTGGTTCAGTTGGGAAACGCCAACTTCGGGGAGGGCGACCTGAGCGTTACATGTACTTATGACCGGCGACATCTTCCGACCACCCCGGAGGCGGCGGAAAAAGAGGCCCGGAATTTCCTGAACCGGGTCAAGTACGCCAGAAAGAAGGCGGGACTGGAACCGCTGAAATACATCCTGGTTTCTGAATATGGCACCCGCCGGGGAACAAACGAAATTATCCGGGTCCACCATCACATTATCATGAACGGCGGACTGGATCGGGACGCGGTGGAAAACCTGTGGAGGGACAAACGGCGGAAAGGCGAAAAGCAGGGAGCACGAAAGGGTTTCTGTAATGCTGACCGGCTGCAACCGGAGGAAAACGGCATAGAAGCCCTGACCAGATACCTGACCAAAAACCCGAACGGAAAAAAACGCTGGTCCAGTTCCAAGAACCTACGCAAGCCGGAGCGGGTGAAAAACGACCACAAATACTCCCGCCGGAAGCTGGAGCGAATCTGCTCTACCGGCGAAATCTATAACCGGGGGTTCTGGGAAAAGAGCTATCCGGGCTGGACACTGGCGGGGGCAGCGGAGTTCGCGGTGGAAGCGGACCCACCGGACGAACTGAACGGATGGCGATTGTACGCCAAACTGCGGAAAATCACGAGGAGATGGTGACGTGAGACTGGAATGGGAGGACCTGCCCTATCCCGTCCGGGAGCAGGCGGCAAAGCAGATTCTGGCCGACAAACGAAAACAGACGGCGAAAAGCGCCAAGCAGTACCAGCGGACAAAGCAAGCGGCACAGGCCAACGCCGAGGGCCACCACTTCGAGGATGAAATCCTAAAAGCCTGCAAGTTCTACCGGGCAACCGGGCGAGCGTCGGTGGACAAGACGCCGGAGAGCTTCCGGGTGACAAAACTGCTGGGGAACGGAGCTTTTCAGGGAAGATTCACAGGAAAGGCCCAGCCGGATTTTCAGGGCGTGTTGGACGGGGGACGGGCCATTCTGTTTGATGCCAAATACACGGGCAAAGACCGGATCAGTGCCAGCGCCCTGACCAAGCACCAGGCGGAACTGCTGGAAATCCACAGCCAACTGGGGGCGGTCTGCGGCGTGTGCGTGGGGATGCAGGACGGGACCTATTTCGTGCCGTGGGACACCTGGAAAGGGATGCAGGATGCCTACGGGCGAAAGTACATGACGAAAGAAGAACTGGAACCGTGGAGGCTGCAATTCAGCGTCCACTCTTTCGCCATGTTTCTGGACTATGAGGAGGGCAGCAAATGAAAACGGCCAAAATCACCAAAATTCTGAAAGGCAGCAACCACGCAGAGGTTTTCCGCGCGGGCTACTCAGACTTTGCGGGGGACGAACTGGCAGAGGAGGACGTGCAGCGGGGGAACGGGGCGCAGTGGCTTTCCAACGGGGCCGCCAGTTACCAAATGGATTCCATGCCGCTGATTCGCAGCGTCGGGCAGTTTTGCGCCACTTTCGATGTACCAGAGAAGAAGCGGGAGAGTTTCTTTTTCCGGTTTTCCGGCCTACCGGAGTACCTGCAATTCGAGCGGTGGGACCCCAGACTGGCAGGAGCAGTGCGACTACCGGTGTCGCTGGTGACGGACGACAGGCGCATTGAACTGTTCAGTTATGTGCACCCGGTCAACGGTCAGAGCCGAGTCATGTTCATTGACGCGCTCTACCTGACGCCTTTCGATGGGATGGACAACCTGACCTTCTGCGTGATGCAGGACAGGCTGGTGGTGTTCGACGGGGTGTTCACCTGCGCCGTGATCCATCCGATGGACATCCGGGACGATGAACTCTCCGCCGCCCTGATGCAGGCACAACGGGAGATTCAGCAGAGTTGCCGAGAGCGGGACTTCGAGATCACACAGCGGGAACGGAAGAACCGAGAAGCGAGGGGATTTGCCGACTGAGAGGGGGCGGTTTCGTGGCCATCCGGGACAGAAACGGGCAGCAGCGCCGTGTGGATATGCTGAAATGCAACAACTGTGGGAAACAGTTTGCCATTCGGGGCGTGAAGATTCGAACGGAACAGTGGGGCGAGTGGACGGTGAGCTATTTCGCCTGCCCCCACTGTGGAAAGCAGTACAACGTGGGGACCACCGACGAGGCCCAGCGGGAATTGCTCCGGCAGATTCGGGAGGCGAACCACAAAATCAAAGTCGGGAAAGAGAAGCATTTCACGGCAAAGACGCTGAAAAAATACGCCGAGGCCCGCAACGCCGCGCAGGAGCTGGCAAAGAACCGGAACAAGTGGATGGAGGACGTGGGGAACCGGCTGCTGGCCGGGGAGCCGCTGGAGGAGGTTCTGGCCGGGGCCGGGATGGAGGGGCCACAGGATGAACAGAGATGAAACCATCAAAATCCTGCGGGCCTACGGCACCCTGGGTTGGGAGATCAGGACCATCAAAGAGATGGGAACGTCAGACGGGCAGGAGAGAGTTTCACTGCTGGAGCGGGTCCAGCAGGACGTTTCCAGCGGGTTGAACCAACTGGAGTACGTGGAGATGGACGCCATCTGGGGGCGCTATGTCAAGAGCCAGAGCATGGAGGTCGTGCGCCGCCGACATTGCTATTCGGAACGGCAAATGCGGAACATCGTCAACCGGGCGTTAAAAAAGCTGGGGGAGACGTTGGAAACGAGCGAAGCGGTCAGATGTTACTTCCGGGAAAAGCGGAGGGACGACACCACTTAATGCCCAGGAAGGAAAACAGGAAGAAAAGGCGTCGGAATTTCGAGCGGGAAAATTCATCACGAGCGGGTGAGTAATTTCGCAGGAATGGGAGTTTGAGAAAACAAACGAAGGGAGGCAAACTGCCATGCCAAGAAAGAGGAACCCGGCGCGGGACAAGGCACTGGAAATCTGGCTGAAGAAGAAAGGCAAAATTACCCCAACAGAAATCGCGGAACAGTTGGGCGTGACGGCCAAACAGGTCCGCGAATGGAAGTGCAAGGACAAGTGGGAGGACAAACTTCCCAAGCGGGGCGGCCAGCGGGGAAACCGGAACGCCGCAGGCCACGGAGCGCCGAAGGGCAACACCAACGCCCAGACACACGGGGCCTATTCTTTCCCCAGAGTCGAAAACTGGACGGAGGAGGAACGGGCGCGGCTGGAACAGATGCCGACGGAGTTTCAACCCATCGCAAACCAGCAGTTGAAGCGGCTGTTGGCGAAGCAGGAGGAGCTAGAGCGGCGGATCGCCGCCCTGGACGACGAGGACGAAGAAAACCCGGCCTTGTTTCTGGACCGGGTAACGACGATGAAACTACCGAACGGCGGCGAGATGAAATACAAAATGGAGAGTTCGGCGTTTTCCCGGCGGATGGTACTGGAGGCGGAGTTGAACCGGGTTCATGGGCGGATTCAAAAGCTGATGGATTCCATCAGAACATGGGAAGAGGCCCAAAAGCGGATGGCACTGGAGCGGGAGAAGTTCACCTTCACCAAACAGAAAACGCTGGGACAGTTCAACATGGACGAAAACGGGGAACTTCTGGAGGAGCCGGAGGACGAGGACGACGAGATCATAAAGTGAAAGAAACCCAGGGAGCACACGGGGCACTCCTTGGGTTTCTTTCATTTTCATTTTTTGGATTTCTGAATTTTCGCCCATGCGCCGGGAAACTCGGCGGCGTACCATTCGAGGAACCGACCGTGAATTTCTTCCTCCGCAGTTTTCCGGGCAGCAGCGGCGTCCTCAAGTTTCACATATTCGCCGAGATGATATTGTTTCCTCTGGAAATTGATATAAGCGCGGTATTTCCCGCTGCGCGCATTAAAAGAGACGCCTTTCACACCGGTGGTGTTATTTTTGTTACGCTTTCGATTCGGGGAACAATGAACCGCGCTGCTGCCGCCAACGGCGGCTTCCTTCAACAGATCATGCCCGGTCTGCAAGTGCTTGCCCTGGCAAGCCCGGCACTCCTTCACATGATTGTTGATTAACTTCGATAAGGCAACTTCTGTCTCGCTCCCACACTGGGAGCATTTGCACCACATAAAAGGGTGAACACCCTTTTGCCCTTTTGCCGGATAGAACCCAGCAAAGTCCGTAATGGTAAGGGAACCGACCTGCTCTCCAATATGAGAACGGGCTGATTCTTCGATGGCGTGGCGCTTAGCCTTCTCTCTGCAATCGGGACAGCCGCGATCCTGATACCTCAGAACGTTTTGCCCGGAAATCTGAAATTCATTACCGCAGGAACAGCGACAATTCCAAAACTTCCGGGTGCGCTTGCCGGATTTTCCGGGCCGATACTCGCAGGAGAGAAGCGTCAACTTTCCGTAGGTATCACCAGCTTGCAGCCAGACGCCTTGAGCCATTTAGCCCACCTCGGCTAGGCCACACAGCCGGGCCAGCATGAGCCGAACATAAGGGGGACAACCGCCCCTGGATTCCCAGTTTTCCACCGTTCGCCTGGGGATACAAAAGCGAACGGCAAATTCGCCTTGGGTCAGACCAGTGGCGGAGCGGATGTCCTTGACGGACATCCGCGCAAGGTCCCAGACCTTGCCACAGGCTTCCGCCAGGGCGGTCAATTCGTCGCCCTCTGCCAGTTCTTCCGGGTCTCCCCAGATACTAGATAGTGCCCAGTCGGAACAAAATGCGTCCCGATCTTCATCGGCCAGCGCCTCTCCAAAGAGCTTGCAAAAAATTTTGTCAGTCATAGTAACCATAGCGTTGTTACCTCCGTTTTGATAAATATAATATACCACCTATTAGCGTATACGTCAATAGGTGGTAAGAAAATTTTAAATTTCAATGGGGCGTTTTGGGGCTATGCGCCCACACCCAAAATTCGTCCCAAAACGACTGGTTTTGGCCGATGGGGGAGAGGAGACAGTGCATTTCCTCCATCTGCTCCCTGGAGGTGATCCGCAGGGTGGCAGAAGTTTGGTTCGCCGCCGGGGTCAGTTTCCGGGGCGGGATAACGCCAGTTTCCGACAACGTGGAGACAAACTGCTCCATGATGGGGTAGCTGGCGCAGAAACGAACACAGGGGGCATAATAGCGCTGCCGGTTCCGTGAGTGGTGGAGTTGCCGGGAGAAGGAACAGCGGCTTTCCACCAGCGCTGCGGCGAAGTCCAACGGGTTCACCGGAGGAGGGCAGAGAGCGGCGTCTTTTCGCCCGGTAAAACCGATTTCCCGCAACTCAGCAAGAAGCTGCATGGAACCGGTCTTGAACACGAATTGGCCACCACCGCCATGCTGCCAAAGAGAGCCGGGGATTCTCCCTGAAAAGTATTTCGGGAGAAATTCGCCTTTCGAGCGGATCAACAGGTTTTTACCCGAAAGTGTGCCATTGAGCCAAATAAGACCGATTTCGTAATCGGTCAAATCGCCCAGGGTAGCACTGGACATTTTCGAGTAGAGCGGCGGCGGCGGGACGTCCTTCACGTCCCATCTGCCGTCAACCAAGGTTCCCTCTATTCGCCCGGAATAGAGGGAACGATAAACGCTGGAGGAGGGGATGCCGTATTTCACGGCGTATTCATTTGGAGTCATGGGGTCTCTGTGGTGTCTTCTTCGGTGTACTCGTACACGCGCAAGGGGTCTGCGTTTAGGTAATACCATTTTGCTTTTGGTGACAAATCCTCGGCAGCAGCTCCACCACGCCGGCCTTCGTCTGCGGTGAATTGGCATCCGCAGAAGAAAGTGTCATTCCCGTAATGGTAGTCGTCAAAAAATCTTCTGATCATGTCGTTCTCCTTTCTGCTTGCCGGGGTTTGTACCCCGGCGCTGTGGTTTCTGCGATTACTGCCATTATACCCCCAAATTACGGGGTTTGGCAATGGGCTTGTGGGCGCTTCACCGTTCCCACGGTTTCTTTTCAATGTCCATTTCGGCGGTGATGCCGGGATGGGCTTTGACATAGTCGTTAAACGCTGCAATAGCCTTATGGCGCTCTTTGCCGGGGTAGCGGGTGGTTTCCACAACCACATCTTTGCCGCTATCCAAATTCCGCTGACAGACCTCCAGGTAATAGACCACCTTGCGTTCGGATCCATAGCCCCGCAGCTCCCGGGAGAGTTTCACCACGGGGATTTTCGGGGCGGTTTCCAGTTCGGCGTACCGTTCCGCCAGGGCCACGCGGTAGGCGGTGAGCCGCTGGAGGGCGGTGGTCATTTCCTCGATGGTGCGGGCGGCAAAGTCGTCAAATATGGTGATGCGGCAGGTTTCGTGCAGTTCGGCGGGGTCTCGCAAATGACAGCTAATTTTCACATCGGTTTCGCCTACGGGATGGCCAAACCGGGTAAACAGTTCAGTGACAAGGGCGGTTTGTTCGGGGGTCATGATTCTTTCCCTCCTCGAGCGGATTCTGCAAATTGGATCAAGAGCGATTTCGCCATGCGGTGGAGTTCTCTGTCAGCGTCACTCCGGCTGTGGCAGGATTTATAAAACAGCTCGCTTTCCACTTCCTGCAACAGATTCATGATTCTTTTGTCGTCTGCGTTCATGGGCGTTCTCCTTTTGTCAGATTCAGATGATGATTTCGGCGGCGGTCAGTTCGGCGGTGGCCTCCAGTTTCGCCGGGGCTGCGGCAGCACTGCCGAACAGGGTTTTAATGGCCTTGCGGATGGCAGCGCCGCCGGTGGGGGCGACAACGTGGAGACAGTCCGTTTCTCCCGTGTGGCGGGACAGGGTGACGGTGTACAGGTTTCGCATAATCACACCCCCCAAATCTCACCGGAGAGTTTGGCGTCAATTTCGACGGTGTAATAGTCCGTCAAAATCAGCTCCAACATGGAGCGCAAGCCGGTGAGATAAGCGGCCTGCTTCTTCCCGGCAACAGAGCGGGGATTTGTTGCTTTTTCGGCGGTTTCCTGGGCGCGGAGCATCCGCAGGGCGGCCTCCAGCGTTTCCGGTCTGATCTTAGTTTCGCTTATCATAGCGTAGCCTCCATTTCGTGGGGTGGTTTCTGGTTTCGCGGGCCTCTGGCCCTCACTCCCGCCCGCCGGTTTCGGCGGCGAGCTGGAGCAGGGGTTTCACGGCCCGGTAATTGACGCCGCTGTGCCGCGCCTGGTCAAAAGATTTCTGTTTCTGCATGGTGTTACCTCCAATTAGTTTCGTAGGGTCTGGCCCTCACTCCCGCCCGCCGGTTTCGGCGGGCAGGGTCAAGGTCAGCAGATCAGGCGGCGGCCCGTTTCTGGAGCCGGACCGGGAGCAAAATCCCGTCGCCGTTTTCGGCGGTGAAATAGATGGGGCTGATAGGGGACGTGGCGCGGGCGGTGCAGCCGGGCAGCGCCTGGAGCATGTCCAGCAAATACTGCGGATTCACGCCGATTTCCATTTTCCCGGCGTGGAGGCGGTAAGGGTTGCCCTTGCACCACTCTTTGCCACATTCCGCCTTTTGGACGGCGATCCACGTTTTCAGTTCCGGGACGGCGGGCAGGTCCACTAGCTCCCCGGCGGTGGGATCGGGGAAAATCTCGTCAAGGTTGATCCGCCGGGAAACGTTATCCGGGCTGTTGTCAGCGTGAGACAGACTGGGAACATCGTCATTCAGCCGGACGGCGCGGAAGCCGTCGCAGATGCACCACTTCCCCTGCTGGAGGAACATGCCCTGATGCCAGGGCCTCCCCTTGCTATTGGTGAAGGCGTCCTTGTTGATTCGCTTCAAGGCGGCCAGCGTTCCGGCGGGTTTCCCGGCAGAATCCATGCGGCCTTGAATTTCGGTGATCAGCCGGGCGGCGTTCCAGTAGAAGGGCAGAAACAAAGCGGCCTTTTCGTCCTCCGCCCAACTCCCCGGATTCGCCAGGACATCGGCGGCGCCGCTGGCGCCGGTGGCGCGGTCGTGCTCGTAGAGCATGGCCGCAATAGTTTTCAACATGGTTTCGTTTGTCATGGTGTTTCCTCCATTTCACGGGGTGGTTTCTGGTTTCGTGGGCCTCTGGCCCTCACTCCCGCCCGCCGGTTTCGACGGACAGGGTCAAGGTCAGCGGGTTTCCTATGCCGTTTCCGGCCACTCGACGCCGACAACGGCGGTTTCGCGGGGCGTCTGGGTGGCGATGTACTGACGGCAAGCGTCAAGGTCGGTACAATGCCGCCCGGTGCCACAATACCACCAGGTCCGCCCGCCGTCCACAGAGCGGAAAACCTGGACATTAAACCAGCGGTTGCCGTCCACGGGGAGAGACAACTTAGAAACGCAAAATTTCGTAAGGGTTTTCATGGGGGTTCCTCCTGTTTCACCTTGTGATTTCGGGGCTTCTGGCCCTCACTCCCGCCCGCCGGTTTCGGCGGGTAGGGTCAAGGTCAGCCGGTTTCCCGGCGGAGCGGATCACGCCGGAACAGGGGCATTGTCATCGGCGGAGAGGACGCGGGAGCCGTACCGGGAGCGGATTTCTTGCATAGAAGCGGAGCGGCGGCGGGGTTTGCGGGGTTCATCGCTGGGGTGCCAATACCACTGTTTCTTTTTGGCAGCCCAGCGGAAACCGACAGCCTTCAAACTGTCTTTGACGGGGCGAGTGTCGCCGGAGACCCACAGCCAGCGCCCGCACAGCTCGACGGTGACGCCCTGGCAGCGGATCGCCACGTCAACGGCCCGCATATATTCGGCGGTAGCTTCGGCGGTTTCGGCGGTGGTTTCGCCCTGGTTCATGGCGTCGCAGGCGGCGGCATACTGCCGGTTGATCTCCTTCATGGTTTCCTGGTCGCCGCCCCGGTCCGGGTGGTGGAGCTTGGAGAGCCGGAAAAACTCCTTCTTCAGTTCGTCGGCGGTGGTGCAGTTAGCAAAATAGTTCGTCATGATAAAAACTCCTTTCGGGTGTTGGTGGTGGTTTTGTGGGCCTCTGGCCCTCACTCCCGCCCGCCATGTACTGACGAGCGGGGTCAAGGTCAGCCGAATTCCTGACGGAGCGGATTACTCGCCCCAGGTCTCCACCTGGACGCCGTAGCGCTCCAGGCCGGTGCCGTCGCCGTAGCTGATCTCAAAGTCAACGGCGTTTTCGGTGCCATCCTCGCTGGCGTAGACGTGCAAGCCGTAAATCGTATCACAGCAACCGTCATCATATCCGTCGGAGTAGGCGGCGGCGATCTCCTGGGCGGCGGTCTGCGTGGCGGCCTGGGTGCCTGCCTGGTAGCCTGCGCCGTGTCCGGCAGCAAAAGCGGCTGCGCCGATGGTCAGGGCCGCGCCAACGGCGGCCAGTGTGTGGGTGATTTTCATAATGCTATCTCCTCTCTGTGTGTCCCGGCGGCGCCGGGCATGTGTGGATGTGATCCATGAGCGCCGCCCCTTGCGGGGCGCTGGACTTGCACCAGCCACGCCAGCGGCGCGGGCCTTGCGGATTGCTTGACAGGAAGGGGGAAACCGTGGTATACTCTCAACAACCGGAGCCGCCGCGTCAACAGCGGCCCCGGCGGGCGTTTACCTAGCCTTGAAAGCTGTGGTCAACGCCTCATGGAGGTCTGGGAACACGATACCGTTCAAGTACCACGTGCCGTCCTCCCGCTTGAGAGTGAACACCGCGTTTCACCTCCCCGCCCTTGCCTGCGCTTTCAGGCAAGGGCTTTTCTTTTCGGCTTTTCAACCCGATTGGTATTTGGCCGCCAACCGTCGCCGCCGGGAAACTCTAGGCCCTTCCAGCCGGGCCGCTGTTGCTTACGTGGTGTCCCACGTCTTGCTTGCATGGCCGTATCTTAGCATTACGTGGTGTCCCATGTCAAGTGTTTTTTTCGATTTTGGATGATTGCACAAAAAAGCTTGGGCAGTTTTTGTGCAATTTGACGTGGGACACCACGCTAAAGGTGTGCTATAATAAACTTGATAAAATACATAAAAGCGAGGTGAAAAAGTTGACAATGACGCCAAAAAAGCGGATAACAGACGCAAAATGGCAAGCAAAAAATTTTGATAGGATCGGCTGCAAGCTGTACAAAGCGGACGCGGAAGCATTCCGCGCCTACGCAGCCGCCCACGGGGAAACAGTCAACAGCCTGCTCCGGGGATACGTGGCCCAATGCCTGGGCCGCCCACTGGAGCGGCGCGGCCCGGCCCCGTCACCGCCCGGCGGCGACGGGAAAGAAGAACAGGATCAATAAGCAGCGCACGGCGCGGCCCATTGCAGGCCGCGCCGCTTTTTTTTGCGCTTTGGCAAGTTGCACAAAAGATTTGTCCGCACAAAAAATGGAAGCTCCAGAGCGAGGCGTACAAGTGCTAAGGGGGGACTTAGGGGGGATAAGATATTATATAAAGCTATAAACCAACCGCCGCGCGCGCATCAAGTCCTTCCCGGCGGTTTTGGGTGTCAAAAATCTGCGGCGATTTCCCCCCGATCTCACGGGCCAGCAGCGCCCACACGCCCACGCAGCCACACAGCAGCAGGCCACACAGCGCCCACACGGACACACAGCAGCCGGGCCAGGCCCACGCCGCCAGACAGTAGCCAGGGCAGGGCAAGGGCAGGCAGGCCGGGGCCAGCAGCACCGCGCCCACACGGACACACCGCCACACAGCAGCCAGGTCAGCAGCGCCACGCCACGCCACCGCCAGGCAGTAGCCAGGGCAGGCAGGCCAGGGCCAGGGCCGGAGACGGGCCGAACAAGGACACCAGGGCGGCGACGCGCCCTTGATGTCTAAAAATCTCGTCTTTTTCGATTCGTGAGAGGCTGGAAGGTACTGTAAGCCCGCGAGGGCGGTTGCGGGCACAGAGCAGCCCAAAGGTTGCCTAGATTATAAGTAAAAAAACCGGGCCTGCGCCCGGATTTTTTTCATATGGGGGTCCCCAAAAAAACAACGGAAACGCCATGCGGGGAGTGAAAGATTGCCGTTCGTTGCTGGTTTGCTATCGTAAGATGAAAACAGGGGAGGCTAAACGAGCAAGAACGGTTCCTGGAACTCCTACCCTTCTAAGGCCGGGGAAGCTCCGGCCTCTCCCCCATTTCCAGCGACGGGAGGGGCGGCGCATGAAGTTATACACCAGCGCGGCGATTGCCCGGACACTGGGAATCACAGAGAAGGAAGTTATCGCCCTGACGAAATCGGGCGTTATAAAAAAAGGCTACACCGAGCGGGGACTTTACACCCTGGAGGATACGGCGCGGGAGATCATAGCGAATTACCGGAAGCCGGAGGACGAGCGGGAAAATGTGGACTACGTGACCGAGCGGGCAAAGCTAATGCGAATTAAACGGATGAACGAGCAATACAGCCTGGACCTGCGGAAGAAAGAGTTGATTCGAGCGGAAGAAGTTGAGCTTGTGCTGACCAAGATGTTGGTGTCGTTCAAGTCGAGGTTGTCTGCCATCCCGTCCCGCGTGGCTCCGCAGGTGGCGAGGATGACAGACAGCGTGGACATTATGGACCTGCTGAAAGAGAGAATCAACGAGGCGCTGGAAGAACTGTCTGACTTTGATTCCATATTCGAGGACAAAACGGATGGATGACCAGAGAGAAGAAAAACAGGAACTCAGCCCGGAGGCAAAGGAACTGTTTCAAAAAGTATTCAAGAAGCTAGAGCCGCCGCCGGACATCACGCTTTCTCAATGGGCGGACAAATACCGCTATCTGTCCAGTGAATCGGCATCAGAGCCGGGACGCTGGCGAACCGACAGAGCACCCTATCAGCGGGAACCGATGAACGCCATCACAGACCCACACAACCGGAAAATTATCCTGATGTGGGCCTCCCAGCTTGGGAAAACGGACAGCGCAATTCTGAACACTGTCGGTTATTTCATGCACTATGACCCGGCCCCCATCATGATTTTGCAGCCCACGGTCGAAATGGCAGAGACGGTCAGTAAAAACAGATTGTCTCCCATGCTGCGAGACACGCCGGTTCTGGCCGAGCTGGCGAGAAATAAGAGCCGGGATAAGGCGAATACCATCCAGGAGAAACAGTTCCCTGGCGGGTACATCACGCTACAGGGGGCAAACAGCCCGGCGGCGCTGGCCTCCCGGCCTATCAGAATTTTGTGCGCGGACGAGATTGACCGCTACCCGCCGTCCGCAGGAAACGAGGGAGACCCGCTGTTCCTGGCGCAAAAGCGTATGACGGCGTTCTGGAACGCGAAGGAGATTGTCACGTCCACACCGACCATCAAGGGACAGAGCCGGGTGGAGACGGAGTATGAACACTCCACGATGGAGGTCTGGAATGTCCCATGCCCCGCCTGTGGGCAGTACCAGCCGCTGACCTGGGCGAAAATCAAGTTCGACAAGGACGGCTTTCGGGAAGGCCGGACACAGGACGTTTTCATGGAGTGCGAACACTGCAGCGTCGTTTCCACAGAAGCGGAATGGAAGTCCATGTGCCAACAAGGGAAGTACATCCCAACACACCCAAAACGCCGGGTACGTGGCTTTTATGTCAACGCTCTGGCCAGCCTGTTCACCACCTGGCGGGAAATCGTCGATGACTTCATCACCGCCGTGGATGAGAGCAGGCGGGGGAACATGAACCCGTTGAAGTCATGGACCAACACGGTAATGGCGGAGACGTGGGACGAGGCCGGAACACAGGTCAGCGACAACGAGCTGATGCAGCGCCTGGAGGACTACGGCGCGGACGTGCCGGACATGGTGCTGTATTTGACCGCCGGGGTGGATGTACAGGATGACCGGTTTGAGTATGAGGTCGTTGGCTGGGGCCTCGGCAAAGAAAGCTGGGGCATTGAGAAGGGCGCGATATATGGCGACCTGAAACAGAAGGACGTTTGGGAACGGCTGGACCAGGTGCTGTTGAAAACCTGGAAAAAGAAAAATGGAACAACAATGGCGCTCACCGCCTCTTGTGTGGACACAGGCGGACACTTCACCAACGAAGTCTATCGGTTCTGCCTCAACCGGTGGAACCGGAATGTATGGGCCATCAAGGGAAGCAACAAGGGCATGGACGTTCCATATATCTCAAACCCGACGAAGAACAACCGCGTCAAGGTGCCGCTGTTCCTGCTGGGCGTGGATACGGGAAAGTGCCTGATTTACGACCGGCTGAACGTGGAGCATCCGGGACCGGGATACTGTCACTTCCCTGCCGGAGACCACGGATACGACGAACTGTACTTCAAAGGTCTGACGGCAGAGAAGCATATTGTCACATACAAGAAAGGCCGGGCGACCTGGGCGTGGGTGCTGAAAGACCAGGGATTCCGGCGAAACGAGCCGCTGGACATCCGAAATTATGCGCAGGCCGCGATGGAAATAGCACACCTGCCGCTGGAGCCTACTGTCGCCATGCTGCCCGCAAAGCGTGGGAGGCGGCAGCTGAACCGAGGTATTGAGGAGGACTAAGGGATGAAAGAGAAAAAACGACCACGCGGCATCACACTGAAAGTCGCGCAGAAGCATCTGGACGAATGGTTGGAAGCAGAACTGGAAGTCACAACGCACCAGTCCTACACGCTGGGCAGCCAGAGCCTGACCATGGCAGACCTGGACATGATCGGCAACAGAATCGAATACTGGAGCGGGAAAGTAGCTGAGCTGGAAGTGCAGGAGGAGAGCGGCGGACGAAACAGGGTATACCTGGCGGTCCCCCGCGACTGGTAGGAAAGAAGAAAAGATTGCCGGTCATTGCCGGTTTACCGTCCTAAAATAATCCTGAAAGACAGGGGGTGAGGAATTGGCGAGTGCGCTGGACAAAATCATTGGCTATATCAGCCCGGAGAAAGCCCTTGAGCGGGAATACGCCAGGAGCAAACTCAAAGCTCTGGAGGAAGTCAAGAACAGCGGCTACGGCAACTACGGAGCCAGCCGGTCCAAGAAATCACTCAAAGGGTGGAAAGCCGACGGCGGAAGCGCCGTTGAGGATATCCACGACCATATGAGCACTCTGCGGCAAAGAAGCAGGGATTTGTATATGGGCGTCCCTCTTGCCAACGGCGCAGTCAAAACCTACCGCACAAACGTCATTGGCAGCGGCCTGACACCAAAACCGACGATTGACGGCGGGGCGCTTGGCCTGACGGAGGAGCAAGCTGGAAAACTGGAAACAGAAATCTCCAGAGAGTTTAACCTTTGGGCGGACAGCGTCAACTGCGACGCAGAGCGGCTGTCCAACTTCTACGACATCCAACAGATCGCGTTTCTGAACTGGCTGATGAGTGGGGACGTTTTCGCAACACTGCCCATGAAACAGCGAGCGGGCACCCCCTACGAACTGTGCATCCAGCTCATTGAAGCAGACCGGGTCTGCACACCGGGAGACTACACCGGAATCGGACTGGAAGTAGACCCCAAAATCATCGGCGGCGTGGAGGTAGACAGCCACGGCGAGGTGGTGGCCTATCACATCGCCAAGCAGCACCCCCTCTCCTACCGGGCGAGGTTCCGGGAACGGCAAGAGTGGACGAGGGTGGAGGCATTCGGCAAGCAGACCGGACGGCGCAACATCCTCCATGTCATGGCCGGAGAACGGATCGGCCAGCGGCGCGGCGTCCCGATTCTGGCCCCGGTCATCGAGAGCCTGAAACAAATTGGGCGATACACTGACGCAGAATTGACAGCCGCCGTTGTGAACGGATACTTCTCCGTGTTCATCCAGACGGAAACCCAGCAGAGCGTAGCCCCGCTGGGAGAGCTGGACAAGCCACAAGAGGCGCTGGTAGACGCTGGAGACAAAAACTCCGTGGAGCTTGGGCCAGGTTCCATCATCGACCTGGCACCCGGAGAGACCGCCAACGCCGTCACACCGGGGCGACCAAACGCAAACTTTTCGGGGTTTGTAGAGGCTATCGCCAAGCAAATCGGGGCCTCGCTGGAATTGCCCTATGAAGTGTTGATGAAGCAGTTCACAAACAATTACAGCGCAAGCCGCGCCGCGCTGCTGGAAGCGTGGAAGAGCTTTTCCATGTGGCGAGACTGGATGGTGGGAAAGTTCTGCCAGCCGATTTACGAAGAATGGCTGGCAGAGGCCGCGGCAAAAGGCCGAGTAAACGCGCCTGGCTTTTTCAGCGATCCGGCCATCAGGCAGGCTTATTCTTTTGCCCAATGGTACGGTCCCACACAGGGCCAGCTTGACCCGGTGAAGGAAGTAGAGGCGGCGGAGCTGCGGATTCAAAGCGGTTTCTCCACCAGAGCGAAAGAGGCAGCAGAGCTGACCGGAACTGACTTCATGGACAACGTGAGGACGGCGAAGGTGGAAACAAAACTGTGGAAGGAGGCGACGGGTAATGAGAATCCAACTGAACGGTCAGGTAACGAGCAATAGCGCAGCCAAAGTCTACCGCCGCTGGGGATACGGCGAGATGTGCTGCCCGGACGATGTCCGGTCTGCGCTGGAAAACTGCCCGCCGGAGGAAGAACTGGTCCTGGAACTGAACTCTGGCGGCGGCAGCGTGTATGCGGGATTCGAAATGTACACCCTGATCCGCAACAGCGGGAGAACCATCATGGCGGAAGTGCAGAGCATTGCGGGGTCCGCCATGAGCGTCGTCATGGCGGCATGTGACACCGTCCTTATGTCACCAGTGGCAAACGTCATGATCCACAGGGCGTCTACCTCGACCACCGGCAACTCCGAAACGCACCGCCAGGCAAAACAGATGTTGGAGACCATCGACGCCAGTATCCTGAACGCCTACGAAGGCAAGGCAGGCGGGAAAACCAGCCGGACAGAGTTTGCGGCTATGATGCGGCGAGAAACCTTCATGACTGCGCAACAGGCCATCGACTGTGGCCTGGCTGACGGGATGCTGGGAGAACAGCAGGAAGGCGTTGACCCAATGACCTTTGCCGCGTCAACTTATGGGCCGGAGGAGCTGGCCCATGTGATGTGTACACTTCCTCCAATCGAGGATTTGCTACAACGAGAACAGGAAATGCAACGCACCGAGGGAACCACAGGTGACGAGCGGAATCAAAGGGAAGGACGTGAAAAGACAATGGACGTAACAGAAATCAAGACCGTGGAGGACCTGACCAAGGCGCTGCCGGAACTGGTCGCACAGGTTCGGACCGCCGCGCAGACTGCGGAGCGGGAGAGAATCCAGGCAATCGACGAGGTGGCTATGCCGGGCTATGAGGGCATCATCACGGCGGCAAAAGCGGACCCGGAACAGACCGCCGGGAATGTGGCGATGCAGATCATCGCGGCACAGAAGAAACAGGGAGAGAACTACCTGACCGGCGCACGGAACGACGCCAACGGCGACGACGGCGAGGGCGGCCCAAACCATGTCCCTGCGGCGGAAGGCCCGGAGGACAACGAGGACAACCCGGAAGCGGACGCCGCGGCGGACGTGGCGGCCTGGAAGAAGCGGAAAGGCGGTGACAGATAATGAGCAAAATCACAGGCGGAATCATGGATTCCCTGGCGGCTGACAACCTGGTCGCCAGCGACTACCCTGGTCTGGTCGCCAGGGCACTGACCCTGACCACCAGCGCAGAGATTCAGCGCGGCACCGTCCTGACGAGGGAATCTGACGGCACCTATGCGGTACTGGGCGCTGGCAGCGGCACAGCAGCGGCCATTGTGGCAGTGACCACAGAGGAAGACGACACTGTCGTGGAGGCTTATGTCTCCGGCTGCTTCTACCGGAACCTCCTGCTGCCGGAGGACACCCTGACCGAAGAAGACGAGTTCAACCTGCGGCTGGCGGGCATCCTGCTGGCCGACGGAATCTGAGAGCGAGGTGAAATGAACCATGGCTTATGATATTTACAGCCCGGAATATATGCTGGCCGCCATCAAAGAGATGAGGCCGGAGTACACCTTCATCCGGGATCGCTACTTCGCCCACGACACTTCCACGTTCAAGACTGAAAAAGTGTTCGTGGACTACGACGACGGCGCGGGACGCATCCTGGCCCCCTATGTGCTGCCCGCTGTCGGCCCTGTGCCACTGACAAGGGACGGCTACGAAACCAGGGAGCTGATCCCTCCCTACATCAGCGTGAGTATGCCCTTGACTATCACCAATCTGGTGACCCGGCTGGCAGGTGAGAGCATTGTCTCCACCATGACCCCTGAGCAGCGGGAGCGCCACTACCTCATCAGCGACATGGACACCCTGGACCACGCCATTACCCGTCGGGAGGAGTGGATGTGTGTCAACACCATGCTGGATAACGCCTGCACCATGCACCATATCGGCAACAACGGGGACGACACCGGCAAGGACCTGATCGCCCAGTATTACGACGACGAGAACCCCGGCGTGTTCACTGTGGACGAGCCGTGGGACGTAGGCAAGGACGAATACACCCCCGGCACCTGGTACACAGGCACATGCGACGTTCTCTCCGACATGCGGAAAGCAGGCAGAGACGCCACAGAGATGGTGGTCGGCAGCGAAGTCGCCCAGATGATCCTGACCGACCCCTGGGCGTGGAAGATGCTGGACAACCGCCGGGCACAGTTGGGCGAGATCGACCCCCGCTGGCAGTCCGCGGGTGTGACCAGACTGGGCAACCTGAACTTTGGCGGAAAGAACCTGGACATCTTCTGCTACGAGGGGACCTACGAGGAGCGGGACGTGAAGACCCGTAAGCTGACCAGCGTGGACTACTTCCCATCTACCGCCGCTATGCTGGCCGCCCCCGGCACCGGAAAACTGCTCTACGGCGCAGTGAACCAGATGGAACGGGACGAGATGTTCCACACCCGCACCGGAACCCGCGTCCCCAAGTACACGGCAGACGTGAAACACAACACCAAAGAGACCATGCTGACCTCGCGGCCCATCGCCGCCCCGATCTACAAGTCCCCCTGGCGGGCCTGCCGGGACGTGCTGAACGCGACCACCACCGGCTGATGCCTACCGAGCGGAGCCTGAAAGCACAGATTGAGCAGAACGCAAAGCGGGTGTTTCTCAACCTGAATGAATTTGCGACAACGCATGACATTCTGTACTTTTGCGACGGACAGAGAGAACCGCCAAAAGAACTGCACATTCCTGCGGTCATCGAGGAGAACGGCGACACGCTAAAGACCTGGAACAAGCAGGAATCCTACCAAATTTCCAGCGACGAGCAGGTGACGGTTCAAAAAACCTACACCCTGTTCGTCGCGCTGGCGGATTTTGGAGAGGTCCCGAAACGGAGACGGTACTTACAGGCGGGCGATCTCATGTATCAAATCACTGCCGTGACGGTTGAGGCGGGAATCCTAAAGGTCAAGCTGCGGCGACTGGAGGAATAGCAATGCCGGACATCAGGGTGGAAATCGACCAGGCGCAGGTCGAGCATGTCAACAAAATTCTCTACACGATGCCGGAGAAAAGCCGGGCCGTATTCCGAAACTCCATCAACCGGGCGCTGGTATCCGCCAGGACCCAGGCGAAGAAGGAAATCAAAGAACGGTACGCCATCAGCAGCAGTAATCTGAACTCATACGAGCGGATTCAACTCCGGGGCGCAGAATACACCGGCTCCGACATAGTGGGCGAGCTGCACTTCGCGGGTGGCAAAATCCCGCTGTACAAATACAAGGTTCGACCATCGGGTAGACGGTACACCAACCGCTATGTCAATGGACGCTGCGGATGGCGAATCACCACAAGAGTCAGCGCAGAGGACCTGAAAGAGACCGGCATGGTCCGCCGGGAGACGGCCTTTATCGCAACCTTCAAGAGCGGCCACACCGGAATTTTCAAACGAACCGGCGGGACGACAAGCACCGGTAAAACAAAACTGCGGGAGTTCTACGGCTTTTCCGTAGCAGACATGCTGGACTACAAGGAAGCGCGGGAAAACGTTCTGGACGAAGCGGCGGAGACAGTGTCGAAGCGACTGGATCAGGAGCTTTACCGCGTCCTGAACGGATTCTAACGAGGTGAGCACATGAGCAGCCTGCGTGGTTTGCTGGACGCGCTGCAAATTTTTGTCAAAGACAGCCTGAAAGAGATGCAGTTGCCGGTCAGCCAGGAAGGACCGGGAGACGATCCGATGACAAGGCCCATTGAAGTCTACAAACAGCGGCTGGACGACCCGACCAACGCGAGAGAAAAAATCCCGTACATCCTGCTGCAAATCCTGAACGGGGAAGACACAAGGGATTCCAACACAAGGGAACCGGAAGCATCCGTAACCGTGCGGGCAATCATCGCCATCTACGAGCGAGACCCGTCAGAGGGCGCGCTGGCGCTCATCAACATCGTTGAGAAGCTGCGGATGGACCTGCTGAGAACGGGCGTGATCGGCGGGGCATATGAAATCCTGGAACCCTTTGAGTATCTGTTCTACCCCGAGGACACGATCCCATATCACGTGGCGGAACTCTCCACCACATGGAGAATTGGAACCGTTGAACGAGTCGTCCCTGCGCTGGATGGATACCCAATGAAATGGTAGAAAGAAGGTAATGGAAAATGGCAGACGAAACCACCGTGGCCGAGGAAGAAACCACCACCGAGGAGGAAACCTCCGAGATCGTTCAGAAGGTCTACATCGGCCCATCCATCCCACGCTGCGGTCTGCGGACCGCACAAATCCTGACGGGGACAGAGGCGGACATCGCCTCCTTCATCGGTAAATACACCGAGCGGTTCCCGGAACTCAAATATCTGGTCGTTGACCTGGCCGACCTGAACGAGGCAATGAAAAAGGTCAAGACGAAGGGCAACATCCTTCACAAATACTATCAAGACGCGGCGGTCAAATCCAAAGCGAGCAGAACGAGCAGAAGGGGGTAAGACATCATGGCTTCTTCTTTTTATGGCGTGCGAGTCATTGAGGAGGCAACCAGCGCGGGTTCGCCCACCACGGCGGCAAGCGGCATTGTGATTGCTTTCGGCACAGCGCCCATCCAGCAGGTGGACGGCACAGCCAACGAAATCGTGGTGGCCAACAGCTACGACGAAGCGGTCTCTGCACTGGGCTACAGCGACGACTGGGACAAGTACACGCTCTGCGAGGCGATCTACTGTCACTTCCGGCTTTACAGCATGTCCCCGCTGCTGCTGGTGAATGTGCTCGACCCGGCGGCACACTGCACCGCAGTGGAGGAACAGACGTACACCCTGACCAACGACAAGGTGGAGCTTTCCGGCGACGCGATTGCTGACACCATCGTGGTCAAAGGCGGCGGTGCGACACTGACGGCTGGCACTGACTACGACGTGTTCTACGAAGACGGGAACTGCTACATCGAAGCGCTGACCGGCGGGGCCATCAAGAACGACAGCCTGGCCGAAATCACCGTCTCCTACTCTGCGGTGGACTTCGAGGCAGAAGACCTGGTCAGTGACATCATCGGCGGCTACGACGTGAACACCGGCAAGAGCACCGGTATGGAGCTGATGGACATGGCTTACTTCAAGGGCCGCGTCCTGCCGGACATCATGATCGCCCCTGGTTTCTCCCAGTACAGTGAGGTGGCAGCGGTCATGGCGGCGAAGGCCACCTTCTCCACCGTGTTCCGGTGCGTGTGCATCTGCGACCTGGATACCACCACCAACCTGAGCTATCAGCAGGCAGTGGAGTCAAAGGCGGCGGACGCCAGCTTCCTGAACGAGAAACAAATCCTCTGCTGGCCCATGGTGGCGCTGAACGACCAGAAATATCACATGTCCACACAGCTCGCCAGCCTGATGAGCCAGGTGGACAGCAACAACGACGATGTTCCCTCCCGTGCGGCAAGCAACCAGGTCATGCAGGCGGACAGCACGATTCTGGCCGACGGCACAGAGGTCCTGCTGGACCTGACCCAGAGCAACTACCTCCGGGCCAACGGCATCGTGACTGCCTACAACTTTGTGAACGGCTTCACGGCCTGGGGCGTATACACGGCGATGGTCACAGAGAGCACCGACCCGAAGGACGTCTTCATCAACATCGTCCGCATGTTCAACTACGTGGCGAACAGCATCATCCTGACATTCTGGAGCAGGATCGACGAGAATCTGACCCCGCGCTATGCGGAGAGTATCGTCGATGAAATCAACATCTGGTTGAACTCTCTGGCGAGCAGCGAGCACCTGCTGGGCGCCAGGTGCGCCCTGAACAGCGACGAGAACCCAACAGAGGATTTGCTGGCGGGCATTGTCCGGGTCCATATCTACATGACCCCGCCCACCCCCGCCCAGGAGATCGACGCCTATGTGGAATACGATGTGGACTACGTGGCCACTGCGTTCAGCACCGACAGCGAATAAGGGGGCGAGTGAATCATGGCAAAAATTGATGTTGGCGTAATCAACTATCAACTGTTTGAGGGTTCCACGGAATATGTGGGCATCACAGAAGCGGACCTGCCCTCTCTGGAGTTTATGACCGCCACTGTGACCGGCGCAGGCATTGCGGGCGAGTTTGAGGTGATTCTCATCGGCCAGATGAAGGCGATGGAGATCACGTTAAAACACACGGTCCTGACGGCGCAGGCCATTAACCTTTCCACCCCGGAGACCCACACATGGGAGCTGCGGGAGGTCCAACAGTCCCTGACCGCAGGAGGCGTGCTGACCCCAACCGGCGTGAAGCACATTTTCAAAGTGCTTCCCAAACAGATGGAGGGCGGCACCCTAAAGCCGCAGTCCACCTCCGATCCAAGCACCGTGGCCTCTGTCCTCTACTGGGCGGAGTACCGGGACGGGGAGAAGGTAATGGAACTGGACCCGTTGAACAATATCTGTTTTATCAACGGCACCGACTACCTTGCCTCCGTGCGCTCCGCGCTGGGCAAGTAACCACATACAAGCACCCCGGCAATCGCTGGGGTGCTTCTCTATTTTAGGAGCGCAAGATTGCCGGTCATTGCCGGTTTGCTGTCCTACAATACAATATAGAGGGGAAACCCACAATCAAAAAAGGAGGACAAACACCATGAGCGAAAAGAAAGAGCTTGGCGCCGCCATCGAAGAGATGGAAACCGAACTGGATATGGATGCCGAAATCAAACGGGCCAGCGACGTGACGGTTCGGCTGTCGAAGCCGATGAATTACGAGGGGAAAACCTACACCAAGCTGGAACTGGACTTCAACGGCATGACGGGCCGGGACATGGAGGCCATCGATGACGAGCTTCAGGCGCTGGGCGTCATTATTGCCAATCCCACCCTGAGCCACAAGTACCAAAGAATCCTCGCAGCCCGTGCCGCAGGCGTTCCCTCTGATATGCTGGAACACTTGCCCCTGCGGGACTACCAGAAGGTCACAAACGCGGTGCGCCGTTTTTTGCTGGCAACGGCCTGATGCAGAAAGAGGGCCTGACGGAGTGGCTGCGGGAGCAATACATCATCCTGGCAAGGCAGACCAATACGCCGGTCTACTACTGGGAGAACCTGCCCCTCCGAAGGCTCTTTGACTGGATTCGGGCGCACAACAACGTGATGAAAACAAAGGATCGCTGAATGGGCGCAGGCAAACGCCTGCGCCCATTTTGCTGATACCAACAAAATGGGCTGCGCAGACGGAGAGAAAGAGGCACTGCATTTTCAGGAGGAAAAGAAATGGCAACCGCAAAGGAATATGAGATTCTTTTCACGCTGAAAGCATATATGGACTCTGCGTTTGGAACAGGCTTCAATTCAGCGCGCACGTACCTCTCCCAGATACAGGGGGAGGTGAAACAATACAACTCCATCCTGCGGGACATTTCCGCCTACCAGAAGCACACCCAGGCGCTGGAGACCTTGAAAGGCAAGCTGGATGTTGAGAAAAAAGCTCTGGCTGACACGGAGGAGAAAATCAAATCCGAGGGCAAGGCCACCAAAGAGCTAACGGCGGAAAAGCAAAAGCATGAAAAGGCCATCAACACCCTGAACGAAAAAATCAAGTCCCAGGAGCAAACGCTGGAGCAGGACAAACAGGCTCTGGAACAGGACAAGGTCAGCGTCAACAACCTGGCGGAATCCGAAGCTGAGCTGAAGGCGAAGGTAGAAGAAGCCAAACAGCAAATGCAGGAGTTCGTGGCGCTGCAAAACAGCATCACGGACATGGCCAATGCGTTCAGCGCTATCAAGGTGGCGGCAGACGCAGCGGCCAACGCATCCAGCGCCCTGTATGACGCGGTAAAGGAGTGCATCGACTGCGCGGCAGAACTGGAATACACCATGAGCGCAGTGGAGGCGGTCTCCGGGGCAACAGCAGAGGAAACGGAGCAGTTGACTGCCTTGGCAAAAGAGATGGGCGCAACCACCGTTTACACAGCAAGCGAGTGCGCCGAGGCCCTGCAAACCGAGGCCCTGGCCGGTTGGTCCGTGGAGGAAATGCTGGCGGGCCTCCCGGCAGTCGTCAACATGGCGGCGGCCTCCGGCGAGAGCCTGACCGAGATGACCAGCATCATCTCCGACAGCCTGAGCGCCTTCGGCCTTTCGGGTGAAGCGGCGGTAACGAAATTCGCGGATGTGCTGACCACCGCAGCGACCAGCGCAAACACCACCGTCTCCCTGATGGGCGAATCTCTCTCCTACGTGGAATCAACGGCGGCGAACCTGGACTATAGCATCGAGGACGTTTCCGTTGCCCTGGCGGTCATGGCCAACAACGCCCTGAAAGGCAGCGTTTCCGGTTCTGCCCTGAACACCATGCTCACCCGGATGTCCGGCGCAAACAACAACGCAGCCGGTCAGATGGACGATCTAAACATCTCCATGTATAACACGGATGGAACTGCCAAAGACCTGCTGACCTTCCTGAACGAGCTGCGGGACGCCTTTAAGCAATTCGGGGATGACAGTCAGTCCGCCCAGATCGCCGCCTACAAGCTGGCAGGCCAGCGGGGTATGCGCGGTCTGCTGTCCATCGTGAACACCACGGACGAAGAGTGGCAGTCGATGGTGGAGAGCATCTACGACTACGAGGGCGCCGCAGAATCCGTCTCTGACATCCGCCTGGACAACTACCAGGGCCAAATCTACCTGCTGGAATCCGCCTGGGACGCGCTGAAAACCACCGTGGGCGAGGCGTTCCTCCCTGTGGCAACAGACGCGGCGGGGGTGCTGACCGACCTGGCAAATGTGGCGAATGACTTTGCAGGAGAGAACCAGACGCTAATTGTAAGCCTGAGCGCCGCTGCGTCTGCGGCTGGAATTGCGGCAGTTGGGATCAGCGGCGTGGCGACAGCACTCCAGTTTGCCAAATATGCTCTGTCGGTATTTATGCCGGGATTTGGAGGAATCGCGGTAGTTGCGGGAGCCGCTGCCGCTGCCATAGGGCTTACAGCGGGAGCGGTTGCAGCATACGCAACAGCGCTTGATTCCGCGTCAGAGGAATCGGCGGAACTGCAAAGCGAAGCGGAATCTCTGGCAGAAACAACGCAAAGCACCCTTGACAGTTACGAAGAAACCTCCAACGCCTATGAAGACCAGCGTACCGAAGCAAATGCGCTCATAGACACCATTGAAGAACTGACCTCCACCGGGGACACAGACGAGCTGACCCAGCGGCGGATCGAGAGCGCGGTTGAGGACTTAAACGAAGTCCTGCCAGAACTCAACCTGGAATATGACGCGCTGTCCGGCACTCTCAGTAGCACGACTGATGAAATGCGGGAATTTGCCAACGTCATAAGCGATGATGAGATTGAAAGCAAAGTAGAAACGCTGACTGAACTGGAGACACAACAGGCACAGTTAGAAGAAGCAATCACCCTCGCGGAGCAGAAAGCGGCGGAATCCCAGGCGGAATATGCGGCACAGATGCAGGAGATGGCTTCCAGTTATTCGGACGGAATAACAATCCCGATAGGCTATTCCATCGTTGCAGGCGTTGCAGATGCTTCTACTGATGCGCAAACACTGGCCGGGCTGAAAGAACAGTACGAGGCCGTAGCAGAAGCAATCAAAGAGCTTGAAAACGAATTAAACGGATACACGGAAGACCAGGAAGACGCGGCAAACGCCACTAGCTTCACTTCTTCTATGCTGGAGGAAGTGACTGAATACGCCACAGCATATGGCGAGGCATGGTCAAGCGCCTATGATGAAGCGGCGAGTTCTCTGGAAAATCAACTTGGCCTGATGAAGGAAGTTGAAGAGATCGAAGACCCGACAACCATGAGTGACATCATGGGAAACACAGAGGACCAGCTCGCCGCACTCACAGAATACAAAGACAACTTACAGACGATCTTTGACGCAGCAGAGCAATACGGAATCGACATTAGTTCGATTTATGATGATATAACAAGCGGCTCTACAGATGCTATGGAGCTAGTCAATGCAATGGCAAGCGACATAGAGACAAATGGCGTTACCAATTTGTCAGAGCTGATTGACACCCGCACAGCCGCTGAAACGATAGTTGAGGAAACCAAAAGCGCAATTACCGACGCTATGCCGGAAGTGCAGGAAGCATACAACAATATGCTTGACGGTGTAAACCTTTCAGACGAAACTGCGGAACAGGCTGCGAAATCTGCGGCTGAACAGGTTGTGCAGGGATACATCGACGGTTTTACTTTTGGCACGACTGACGTTGTCTCCGCAGCGGAAGACACCGGAGGAAACGTCGCGCAGGGTCTCGCGGACGGAATGTCAGACGATTCCGCCGTCCTGGGCGCTGCCAATCTCATTGGGGGGAACCTGATTGACACCCTCAAAGCGGCGCTGGGGGTGAACAGCCCATCCACCATCACAACGTCCGCAGGACAGGACGTAGACCAGGGCCTCATCAACGGCATGACCGCGAAGGAGGCGGCAGCAGAGGCAAAGGCCACAGAGGTAGCCTCCGCCACGGCAAGCGCGTTTCAGGCGGAACTTTCTCAGAGCACGTTTTATACCTACGGCGCCAACGCCATTCAGGGCGCCATCAACGGCATCAACAGCAAGCGATCCGCACTGGTGGCGGCGGCAAAAGCGGCAGCGGCGGCGGCGAACCAGGCATACCACGATGAATCGCAAATTGGCAGCCCGTCCAGACTGTATTACTACTACAGCGAAATGGACGTGGCGGGCGGCGTACAGGGCTGGAACGCCAACCAGTACAAGCTGGAACAGGCTGCGGCAGACGCGGCGGCAGGGTCAGCGGACGCATTCTCCAGCGCTGTGCAATCCGGCACCACCGTCAGCCTGACGGGGTACGCATCCGGCACCGACAACGCCGAGGCCGGGTTGAAGATGGTGGGCGAAAACGGCCCGGAGCTGGTGGACTTCTCCGGCGGCGAGACCGTCTACACCAACCGGGAAACCACAAAGATCATGGGGGCGACCAACGAGGGAAGCAGCATAAGCGCCAGCGGGGGAGGAACCATCCAACTGACCTATGCGCCCAATATCACCATCAATGGCAACGCAGACAGCGAGACACTGAAAGCGGCGCTCTCCGGCCACAATCAGGAATTGCTGGACCTGCTGGAGGGATACCTCAACGAGCGGGAGGCAAGCCAGAGGAGGAGGAGCTACTAAATGGCAGAAGTGTATACAACCATCAGCGGCGACACCTGGGACGGCATTGCATACAAGAAGCTGGGGAGCGGGTACTACATGGACCTGCTCATTGCGGAGAACCCACAATATTCGGACTACTTTGTGTTTCCAGCAGGCATCAAATTGAAGCTGCCGGAAATCGAAGAGACGACCAGCAGCAGCCTCCCGCCATGGCATCAATAAGGGGGGCGTGAACCGTGAGCGATATTGACAGCGCGAGAAGGACAAAACTCTCCGTGTCCATCAACAACGTGGACATCTCCACCAGCATCAACGACCACCTGCTGACAGCGACCTTCACCGACCTGGAGGACGGAAGCGCAGACGACATGGAAATTACGCTGGAGGACCGGGACAACGAAATTGTGTCCGGCTGGCTCTCCACAGAGCTGAACAAGCGGGGGGAATCGGCTTATGTCTATACCTGCCCCTACTCTGAACCCAGCGACACTCTGAAAAAAGGAGACGACGGAACCGGGGTCAAGTGGCTACAATGGCACCTGAACAAGGTGAACGGAGCGGGACTGAGCGTCAACGGCACGTTCGGGACGAAAACCCGAACCGCCGTGAAGAAGTACCAGAAGAAGAAGGGTGTAAAGCAGACAGGCCAGGTGAACAGCACCCTCCGGGCAAAGCTGAAAGCGGACCTGGAAGCTACAAACGCCACCACAAAGACGGCACAAAAAACCGCCCGCATGTCGGTGTCAATCAAGCAAACGAATACAAACAGCGACGGGAAAGATCTGCGACTGAACTGCGGCTCCTTTGAACTGGACGAGGTGGCGATCAAGGGGCCACCCCAGGTGGTCACGCTGCGGGGGACGGCGCTCCCCTACGGTTCCGCACTGCGAAAAACGAAAAAGACCAGAGCATGGGAAAACACGACGCTTTTCGGAATTGCAAAGGCTATCGCAAAAATCGCTGACTACTCCGTGCTTTACCTGACGGACAAGACGGTGAAGTACACCAGGAAGCAGCAATCCAGCCAGACTTACATCACCTTCCTGCAAAGCCTGTGCACGGCGGCGGGGCTGTCGCTGAAAGTGACAAGCTCCACTTTGGTCATCTTTGACCAAAGCGAATATGAATCCAAAACAACGACAAGAACCATCAAACGCGGGGACGGAAGCTACAGTTCCTACAGCTTCAAGACCTCCCTATCTGACACAAGCTATTCCTGCTGTCATGTGAGCTGGACGACCAGCACCGGGAAGGTGATCGAGTACACCTACACCCCCAGCGGTTTCACGAAGGACGAGGACAATATGCTGGAGGTCACCGACGAACCGGTGACCACTGTGGCCGAAGCAAAGACGTTGGCAAAGGCAAGGCTCCGGGAGGCGAACAAGGGGGAAACGGAAGGCTCATTCACCATGCCGGGAGACTTGACGCTTTGCGCCGGGCTGACCGTGGAAATCAGCGGGTACGGCGACTACGATGGAAAATACATCATCGAGCAGGCGAAACACACCATCGGCAAGAGTGGCGGCTTCAAAACCACCATTGACCTGCGGCAGGTCATTACGGGGTACTGAGCATGAGGGGTACTGAGCATGAACGGGAAGAACCCACAGGAACAAATCAACGAGATCAGCGAACAGCTCACGCCGCTGAAAGAACTGCTCTGCGTTGGAACGGTGTCCACCATCTACGCGTCAGAGCACATGGCGAGGGTGAAGTGGTCCGCACCGGCTGCGGTCTCTGAGAAACTGAACGTAGTCCAGCGGGGGGACGGATGGATGCCGTCTGTTGGGCAAAGCGTCCTCTGCGTTAAGCGGAAAGACGGCGGCGGGTTTGTACTGGGAGGTCTGTAAGTAAATGGGATACAAAAAAGGCCAGAAAATCAAACTGAAAAACGCCGCGTCCTACGAATCCTCCACGACATCAAAAATCAGTAAGAGAAGGACCGGCACTTACTACATCTGGTCTGCGGCGACCAGAAACGGGCGCATCCGAATCACGACCAAGAAAAGCTACGCGGGGAAAACCCCGGCCAGCAAATATGTGACCTGTTGGGTGAAGACCAGCGCAGTGAAAAGCACAAGCACATCATCGACGGGAAGCACGAAGTCGTCCAGCAGCAGCTCCAGTAGTTCCACGACCACCACAAAGACAACGACAAGCACTACATCATCGACCACCACATCCACCAGCACAACAGTGGTGAATGTGGTTGAAGCCACGGACGTTACGCCGACAACGACCCTGACCGGCCAAATCGGATATTTGGGGCTGGTGGTGTTTGCGGTGTCCGCCTCAATGGTCAAGACATTGGACGATTTTACGCTGACTTCATCGGTAAGCTATGTGCAGCACGACAGGCACCTGACAACGCCGAGGTTGGAGTTCACAGGAATTGACGCATCGACGATCACGTTCACACTGATTCTGTCAGCCTATCTGGGAGCGGATGTGTGGTCGGACTACAACAAACTGGAAACCTATATGGACAAAGGGATTGCCGTCCCCTTAAAAATCGGGGACAAGACCTATGGCAACTACCGATGGTGCATTGAAAAACTTGTGCTGAAAGGTAGCACGACAGACGGAGACGGAAACTGGACCAGCGCGGAGGTGTCGGTCTCCCTAATCAGCATCGAAAAGAAGGGGTGAGCGCATGAATGTTTTGGCAACAGACGACATCGTGGAAAGCCTGAACTTTGGGCCGACGGACGAGGCAGAGGAAATCGCCCAGAACGTCGCCGTGCTGATGAACACGCCAGCGGGCAATGTTCCGCTGGAACGGGGGATGGGGCTGCGAAAGGACTATCTGGACAGCCCTCCGGCGGTGGCGCAAGTTAAGTTCGAGGCTGAGCTTGCTGATACACTGGATGACTACGAGCCACGAGCTACACTTCTCAGCACGACAGCAAAGACGGACGAGGACGGAAACATGGGAATCACAGCGGAGGTGAGATTCAGTGGCTGACGAGCGGGATTTTCCTGACGTGGAATTTGTGGAGACAGACACAGAAACGCTCGTTTCTGAAGCTCTGACAGAATATGAAGCGCAGTTCGGGCGGACGCTCTATCCGGCGGACCCGGAGAAACTGCGGATGCTGTGGTATCTCGCCATCACTTCACAAACCAGGAGCATGATTAACATTGCGGCAAAGCGGAACCTGCCGCGATACGCCGAGGGGGAATACCTGGACAGTCTGGCGGAACTTTTCTACGGCGTGGAGCGACTGGCAGCTACACCAGCCACTGTGGACCTGACATTCACGCTTTCCGAAGCACAGGAGTTTGACATCACTGTTCCAGAAGGAACAGAAGTAACAACGGAGAGCGGGGAGATCGTATTTGCGACCACAGAGGAGCTGGTGATTGCAGCAGGAGAAACAACAGGGACAGTTACAGCCGAATGCACAGAAGATGGAACAGTGGGCAACGATTATGCAGCCGGGATGCTGGGCACCATCATTGACCCGATAGCCTATGTATCCAAAGTGACCAACGCAGAAGCGAGCGGGTCTGGCACCGACGAGGAGGACGATTCCTCCCTCTACGCCAGGATGAAGGAAAGCCTGGAAGCGTACTCCACAGCGGGAACGGTGGGAGCCTACAAATACCACGCCATGTCATACAACTCGGAGATCGAGGACGTGGTAGTGACAACACCAAGCGCCGGGTGTGTGGATGTCGCTATCCTGTTGGAGGGCGGCGTGATCCCGGACGAAAGCACGCTGGAGGAAATGCAAGAGTATTTGCGCTCTGACGAAATCCGCCCACTGACGGACTACGTCACTGTGAGCGCACCGACAGCAGTGGATTTCTCCGTGGACATCACCTGGTACACGGAGGCGGACAGCACGGAAAGCCAGGAGACAATCCAGGCGGCGGTGGAAGCCGCAGTAGAAAGCTATATCACGTGGCAAACCAGAAAGATGGGGCGGCGCATCAACCCATCAAAGCTGGTTGCTCTGGTCATTGAAGCCGGAGCGGGGGCCGTTGACGTAACACAACCGGTAGCGACAGCGGTAGGCGAGTGCGCGGTTGGGCAGTGCAACGGAACGGCAATTTCCTACGGAGGAACAGACGCATGAGCGAAACGGGATTGATCCAGAAGGTTGACCTGACGCAAACCCTCCCTCTGGCACTGACCTACGATGAAGCATCTGTTGCCCTTGCAAAAGCACTGGCGGTTGGGCTTCAGGAGGCCGCACAGTTGGCAAAGGAAGCTGGAATCTACTACAGAATAGACGAGCTTCCGGAGACTATGCTGGACATCCTGGCGACAGACCTTCATGTGGACTGGTATGACGCCAACGCGACACTGGAAGAAAAACGGAGCGTCATTGCGTCCAGTGTCTTCGTCCACAGGAAGATGGGAACACCGTCGGCAGTCCAGCGGCTGTTGGATGACAACTTTGGTGGAGGGGCAATCAGTGAATGGTTTGACTACGAGGGAGAGCCTTATCATTTCCGCGTGAGTACAGAAAGCATGGAACTGGTCTACGCAAACTTGGACCAGTTCATCACCATGCTGGAAAAAACAAAAAAAGCATCAGCAGTTCTTGACGGGATTGACATCTTGCAGACAATCGGGATAACCGCCGGCGTGGGGATGGCAAAAAAGACAGAGCTGAATTGCACGTATACTTCTGAGACCGTGGAGGATGTAGAAACGTCATACACCTGGATTGCAGACGAAGAAGGCAACACCCTGACGGATGAAACGGGAATGGTTATTCTCTATGAGGAGGCATGACAAGTGACACCAAAAATTACGGGCGGCGGTATCAGCCTGATGATTCGCGCTCTGGACGGAGAAGGAATCACATTCAGCAAAATGGCGTTAGGCAACGGAGAATTGCCGGATGATTATTCGATACTGACGAATCTGGTGAACCCCCTGGCAGAAATAGGACTGGACAGTTATGAAAAAGAGGACGCTTACGTTTTGCTGAAGGGCACCCTTGCCAATTCGGATGTAGAAGATGGATTCAATTGGACAGAAATAGGCGTTTTCTGTACCAATCCTGACGGGGGCGATGATATTCTTTACGCCTACGGACACTACCAGATGGACGGTGAAAGCGGTGGGATATATATCCCACAGTTCGGAAGCGACGTTGTTGACCTGGTCATCAAAATGTACGTCTATGTCGGCTCCACAGAAAATGTTGCGGCCGCCCTGGCGGAAAGCAGTGAATATGCCACGCAAGCAGCGCTAAAAGAGCACATTGAAGATGACCAAAACCCACACGATGTTACCAAGGAACAGGTTGGCCTCGGCAACGTACCGAACGTTACCACCAACAATCAGACACCGACGTTTTCCTTGCCAACAACGCTGAACAATCTTGCCAGCGGCGCGACCCTGTCAACCCAACTTGGGAAACTGGCGCTCGCGATAAAACAACTGATTACCCACTTTGCAGACTCCACCATCCATATCACTTCCAGCGAGCGGACGGCATGGAACAGCAAAGCAGCAGCAAGCCATACGCACAGCACAACGGACATTACCAGCGGCACGCTGGGACTTGCGCGCGGTGGCACAGGAGCAACATCAGCGGAGGGAGCAGCACATTCTATCGAGGCAATTTACGCAGGAACAGTTAGTTCAACTTACCGCATTGCGTCTGGAGGTAATCTGGATGATTACACAGCGGGAGGAACATACTGGTGTGCCGGTTCTACCACTGCTTCTACGCTGTCAAACTGCCCCTACACAGATACGAATTTCACTTTGCTGGTTTTCAGACCGACATCGACTGTCTGCTTCCAGATGCTACTCCCATCAAAAATCTATAGCACAGTAGCGCTATATTTCCGCGCAATGAATAGCTCTGAATGGGGGCCATGGATGAAAACAGCTACAGAATCCGCTTAAAGGAGTGAACACAATGGCAATCAAGAAACTGACAGAGCTGGATTCGGTTACACCGGAATCTGGAACTAGCGCCAGCGTCTACGGCGAATATGGCGGGAAAGTAGTTAAAATGCCATACAACGTGGAAGGCGGGGAAATGAACGAGACAGTCGAAAAATTGGCGCTTTTGACTGGGTACGTCAAATTGAGCGTCAATGCTGATGACATGGGACTTGACGCCACCATTTGGGCAGAGGAGGAAGAAACATGATAGAAATTGGGGACATCAACTTTCCACGCGACACCACCGTCCAGGCACTCGTCGAAGCACAGAACGTCACCAACGGTTACCTGGCAGCCATTGCAGCGAACAGCGTTGCTGCCATGGCTACGGATTACTCCGCAATCAGAAAGGTTGTCCGTCAGGGCCTGGCATCCTCCGCCTTCACCATCGGCGACCAGATCAACGTCAACTGGACAGATTCCGTTGCCGGGAAAACCTACGAATGGCCTTTCGATGTCGTTCACTTCGGGGACGTGGAACTGGCGGACGGCGAGACCGTCCCCGGAATGTTCCTGCAGGCGCACTATTGCAGCCCATTCGGAATCCCGTTCGATGCACGAGAGGCATTTT
>JAJQCW010000008.1 GCA_021202515.1 Clostridiales bacterium
AAATGCAAGAGCAAGTGTAACACTTCCGCTAAAAGCTTTAATAGAGTCCGGCTTTAGCCGGGCTCTATTAAAGCTTTTCGCGGTGTGAATGCTAAAATGGACTTGAGCCATTAAAGGAAAAATGACAATGAACATTTGAGCCACCTAATCAAATGCTCTACAATAGTGACAGAGCTATTGTAGGGGGAATGAAAGGTGGTAACTTCCGTGGAAGTATACAAGGAAATACGACGGCTTCAGCTTGGTGGCGTAACCAGTCAGCGCCAAGCAGCGAGGCTGCTGGGAATTTCCAGAAACACAGTCAAAAAATACTGGAACAGCAATGCAGTCCCGTGGGAACACCAAAGTTATGAACGGGTGTCTGCGGTCATGACGCCGGAGGTAATTGCGTTCATCAACGCTTGTTTGGATGAAGATGAGCAGGAAAAAATCAAGAAGCAGCGGCATACGGCCCGTCGTATTTACCAGCGGCTGAAAGAGGAATGCGGTTTTACAGGTAGTGAATCGTCTGTAAGAAGAATAGTACATGACATGCGAGCCACGCGCAAAGCGACTCAAGTATATGTTCCTCTCAGATTTGCGCCCGGCGATTCTATTCAGATCGACTGGGGCGAAGCGACTGTATACATGAACGGAGAAAAGGTTAAGGTCAACCTGTTTTGCGCCAGGATGTGCCATAGCTGTGCGCCCTATGTGATTGCTTACTACAGGCAAAACCTTGAGAGTTTTCTGGATGCCATTATCCATACGTTTCAGTATTTTGGCGGGGTACCAAGGCGGCTTATCTTCGACAATGCAAGGGTCGCTGTGAAAAGCGGGTTTGGCGTTCATGCTGCTGCACAGGATGATTACAAGCGGCTCTCTGCCCACTACGGTTTTGAGCCGGTATTCTGCAATCCCTCATCAGGGAACGAAAAGGGATTGGTCGAGAATTTGGTGGGATATATCCGGCGCAATGTCTGCGTCCCTTTGCCCAGAGTCAAGGATCTGGATGAGCTGAATGGCAAGCTGCTGGAAAAGTGCACACAATATCTGGAGCATCAGGTGGAAGGACGCCCGAATAAGGTTGGTGTTATGCTGACTGAAGACCGCAAATGCCTGCAACCCATACCGAGGTATGTTCCGGACGTTTCCAAAAAGCTGTATCCGGTTGTGAGCCGGTATTCTACGGTGACAGTGGAAACAAACCGTTATTCTGTTCCCTGCTGCTACTGCGGAAAGCAGGCTGTGGTAAAAGCCTTTCCGAATCACATAGAGGTTTGGATCGGCAACAAGCTGGTTGCCCGCCATGACCGGCTGTTTGGGCGCAGAGAGGAACACCTGGATTTACAGCATTATCTGCCCATCCTGGCACAGAGAGGACGTGCAATTCGCTATGCCCGCCCTGTCCAAAGCGCTGTTCCGGTTGAGTTCCTGAATTGGCTTGACAGCCAGAACCTGAAGGCCAAACAGATGGTGGAATTATTGGAGCTGTGTGCAGACGAAAGCTACGCTGCTGTTATGTGTGGTGCCGTTCCAATCCAGGATACGTCCCTGGTTAAAGAAGCCGGTTACAGTCCCTGCCGTTGACCTTGGGGCATATGACGCCCTGTGTGGGAAGGGGGCTGCTGCATCGTGATCGACACGAGAGAAGAACAAATCCGGCTTCTGGCAAAGCAGCTCAAAATACCGACCTTTGCGAATTACATGGATGTGATTCGCCAGAGCCAGCCCAGTGCCGATTTCAGCGAACTGCTGTTGGACTTGCTCATGGCTGAAGCCACTGCAAGACAGGAAAACCAGAACCGGCGCAGGCTAAAAGCCGCAGCTTTCCTATTCCAGAAAACCCTGGAGGAATTTGACTGCTCTCAGCCAGACCCCAGTGTTTCTCCTGTGTTCCTCCAGGAGATGGCCTCCTGCCAGTTCATTCAGGAACGCAAAAACATTGCCATGATTGGAAATCCGGGCCGAGGGAAAACACATCTGTCGATTTCGATTGGCCTGAAAGCCTGTCTCCAGGGATACAGAGTGCTTTTCAAAAATGCAGATTCTCTGTCCACTGAACTGGCGGAAGCCAGAGACGCCTACCAGTTAGGCCGCATTGAGTGTCAACTGGACAAGACCGATTTGCTGATTTTGGATGAGTTGAGTTACATGAGCTTGCACTGCGAGAAGAAGACGATAAGGAACAGTATACCGAAGCTGAAAAGATTCACAGTTGGGAAACGATATTCTGTTATGATGCTGAGGCAACAGATTACTGTCCGGACGAGAAAACAACGCAAGCGACCATCTGGGAAATCCGCTCAGAATGGGTCAAAAAAGCAGAGTGCTTCCTTTACTGCTAGTGGAGATGAACTTTTCAGGACAAAAAGGGTATGGATATGACGGTTATGGCAAGAGGAAATGAGATGTTGCCAGAAAGCGGTCTAAGAGGTGAGTGAAATGCTGAAGAACAAAACCTCGAACAGGCGTGAAGATGATTTCGGCGGCGGTAAGGGGCAGAAGTCGCCAGGCATCTGCGATGCGATGGGGTTTATCGCTGCGGAATCGTTTAAAATGGTCACGGACGTGGCCGGTAACGTTGTGTACTCCGATGCCGCAACGCTGACTGTTACCACTTCTTCCAACTAACAAACAATAAATGGCCCAGGGGGGTCCCCTCTGGGCCATTTTGTGACGATGCGAGACTGTTTCGGGCAGCAATTGATTTTTTAAGTGCTGGGGTAGCCAGAAAGGGAATGACAGAAAAGACCGACCCCAGGTCAACCCCAGAACGGACCGAAAAGTGGGCGAGGCTTTGCGTTTTGCCGAAGTGCCGTCTGGGCGTTGGAGAAACCGATTTTTTTTTCGGACGAAATCACGACAAAAACCGGCCAGGAATTAACCTGACCGGTTTTTTTGTTTCGTTTGACGCTTTCCAGAGGCCGTGGAGGTTGCAGCAGCCGCAGACCGCCACGCCACGCTCGTCCTTCGCTGTTCGCTTTTGGTCAGCGGGACCTTACGAACCACTCATCAGAGGGCTGCGCGAACTCAGTAATTTTCCGCCCGGACCTCGAAGAAGGACTGAGGATGCTTGCACACCGGGCACACTTCGGGGGCGCTGACCGCCAGCACCATATGGCCGCAGTTGCGGCACTCCCACAGGGTCACGCCGCTCTTCTCGAACACTTCTTTGGCCTCCACGTTGTGGAGCAGCTTGCGGTAACGCTCCTCGTGGGATTTCTCGATGGCGGCCACGCCCCGGAACTGCTCGGCCAAGGCATGGAACCCTTCCGCGTCCGCGTCCTTGGCCATCCGGTCGTACATGTCTGTCCACTCGTAGTTTTCGCCCTCGGCGGCGTGGAGCAGGTTCTCGGCGGTGTCGCCCACCTCGCCCAGCGCCTTGAACCACAGCTCGGCGTGTTCCTTCTCGTTGGCGGCGGTTTTCAGGAAGATGTCCGCGATCTGCTCAAAGCCGGCCTTCTTGGCGACGCTGGCGAAGAAGGTGTACTTGTTGCGGGCCTGGGACTCCCCGGCGAACGCCTCCCACAGGTTCTTCTCGGTCTTGGTCCCGGCATAGGGGTTCTTGGCGGGGGCGGCCTCCTGAATCTTCTCGAACTTGCTGGCGGGAGCCTTGCACAGCGGGCAGCGGAAGCTCTCCGGCAGGGGGCCTTCGTAGATGTAACCACAAACGGTGCATTTCCATTTTTCCATAGTTGATTCCTCCGTTTTTTTAGATTTTGGTTGTATGCGTTGGTGTTTCGTTCCATTCAATCAGTCGTTGCAGTGCCCGTGGCGGCACTCGTGGCCTTCTCCGTGGTGGTGGCCGCCGCAGCCTCCCTCGTGGTGCTGTCCCTCGTGGTGGCTGCACCGGACGTCGGGGTCATAGGCCAGATTTCCCGCCAGCAGCGCCTCCACCGCCGCATCCGCCTGGCCGGTGACGCCGCCGTACAGCCGGATACCCGCAGAGGCGAGGGCAACCTGTGCGCCGCCGCCGATGCCGCCGCAAATCAGGGTGTCTGCCTGCAATGCGTGCAGGACTTCTGCCAGCGCGCCGTGGCCCTGGCCGTTGGTGCTGACCACCTGGGAGGAGACGACTTTGCCGTCCTCCACGTCGTAGACTTTAAACTGCTCGGTGTGGCCAAAGTGCTGGAACACCCGGCCGTTTTCATAGGTGACTGCGATTCGCATAATGTTGTCTCCCTTCGGCTGATAAAAGGTCTGATGAATCTGCCGCTTAAAGCAGCCCACGCCGCAGAACTGGCTCCCGCCGGGGCAGAGCCGGTATTCCCCGCCTTCGATTTTCAGGGGTCGCCCTTCCACCAGCACGTCCGCCAGCTTTCTCCGGGCGGAGTCGTAGATCTTCTGGGCGGTGGTCCGGGCCACCTGCATCCGCTGGCTGCACTGCTCCTGGGACAGCCCCTCCCGGTCGATCAGGCGGATGGTCTCGTATTCGTCCAGGGTCAGGACCACCGGCTCATTCCCCTCTTCTCCCGCCGCCGGATGAAACTCCAGCGCCGGCGGGAAGCGGCAAATCGTTCTGCATTTGGTGGGGCGCGACATCTCATCACCTCTCGTCTTTCTCTATCCTTATCATACACACATTTGTGGCATATGTCAAGAACTATTTTTAGCATATGCCAGAAAAGTTTTTGTAAAGAGTGACCCTCCGGGAGGGCGGCACGGCCAGCACTTTTCGTCCTGAATACGAAAAAAGAGGCTTGACAGCGGCGGAAAAGTATAGTATAGTAATTGAGCGTTGTAAAGCGCGGACGCTTTACAAATGCGGAGGAGGCGCGACGGTGGCAGACATGAACGACAAACATTCCGCGTTCCGCATGACCATGCTCTACGATTTCTACGGCGAGCTGCTCACCGACCGGCAGCGGGAGTTTTACGACCTCTACCACAACGAGGATTTCTCCCTGGCCGAGATCGCGGAGAACGCCGGTATCACCCGGCAGGGTGTCCGGGACGTCATTGTTCGGGCCGAGGCCATCCTCAACGAAATGGAAGAAAAAACCGGCATCGTAGCCCGTTTCCTGGAGGTGCGGGAGGGGCTGAACGATATCCGCCGCAGCGCGGAGCAGATTTCCGCCCTGAACCGCACCCGGTTCCACAGTCCCGAGCTGGAGCAACTGGCCAGGGACATTCAGGACAGGGCCGCGGAGATGCAGAAATAGAGAACAGAGAACACAAAGGAGTAATTCGATGGCGTTTGAAGGCTTGACAGAACGCCTGACATCGGTATTCAATAAACTCCGCAGCAAAGGCCGTCTGACCGAGGCCGATGTGAAGGAGGCCATGCGGGAGATCCGCCTGGCCCTGCTGGAGGCCGATGTCAGTTATAAGGTGGTCAAAGACTTCGTCAACAAGGTGACGGAGCGGGCCATCGGCCAGGACGTGATGGAATCGCTGACGCCGGGCCAAATGGTGGTCAAAATCGTCAACGAGGAACTGACCGCCCTGATGGGCGGCGAGGCCGCCACCATCACCCTGAACCCCAAACCGCCCACGGTCATCATGATGGTGGGCCTCCAGGGGGCAGGCAAAACCACCAACGCCGCCAAGCTGGCGGCTTACCTGCGCAGCAAGACGGGCCGCCGCCCCCTGCTGGTGGCCTGCGACGTGTACCGTCCCGCTGCCATCAAGCAGTTGGAAGTGGTGGGCGAGCAGGTGGGCGTCCCCGTGTTCCAGATGGGCCAGGGGGACCCGGTGGAAATCGCCAAAGCCTCTATCGACCACGCCCGGCAGCACGGCAACGACATCGTCCTGCTGGACACCGCCGGACGGCTCCACGTGGACAACGTCCTGATGGACGAGCTGAAAAACATCAAGGCCGCCGTTGACCCGGATGAGATCCTGCTGGTGGTGGACGCCATGATCGGCCAGGACGCGGTGAACGCGGCTGTGGCCTTCGATGAGGCGCTGGACATCACCGGCGTCATGCTGACCAAGCTGGACGGCGACGCCCGCGGCGGTGCGGCCCTCTCCATCCGGGCCACCACCGGTAAGCCTATCAAGTTCTGCGGCGTGGGCGAAAAGCTGGACGCCATCGAAGTGTTCCACCCGGACCGCATGGCCAGCCGTATTTTGGGCATGGGCGACGTGCTGACCCTCATTGAGAACGCCCAGGAGCGTCTGGACGAGCAGAAGGCCGAGCAGATGTCCCAGAAGATCCGGGCCAACCGGTTCACCTTGCAGGACTACTACGACCAGCTCAAGGAGACCCGCAAGATGGGTTCCATGGCGGACATCCTCCAGAAGATGCCCGGTATGGCGGGCAAGGTGGACGAATCCCAGATCGACGAGAAGGTTTTGGACCGTACCGAGGCCATGATTCTCTCCATGACCAAGGCAGAGCGGGAGAATCCCTCCATCCTGAACGCCAGCCGCAAGCGGCGCATCGCCGCCGGTTCCGGCACCACTGTCCAGGACATCAACAAGCTCATCAAACAGTATGAGATGATGCAGTCCCTGACCAAGCAGATGACCCGCGGACGTATCCCCCGGGCGCTGCGGGGCATTATGGGCGGTGACGACCCCTCCTCCATGCCCGACATGAGCAGCTTCCTCAATGGCGGGCGGGGACCCGGCATGGGCGCCCACAGCGGTGGCCGTCAGCGCAAAAATATGAAGCGCAAAAAGAAAAAACGCTGATTCGCGGAGCATTTTCCGCTTATCATAGATCATTATGAAGAATCTTTGGAGGTGAATGATAAATGGTTAAAATCAGACTGCGCCGCATGGGTGCAAAGAAGGCCCCTTTCTATCGCATCGTGGTGGCCGACTCCCGGTATCCCCGTGACGGCCGTTTCATCGAGCAGCTTGGCACCTATAACCCCCTGACCGAGCCGGCAGAGGTCAAGGTGGACGCCGAGCGCACCCTGGCCTGGATCAAGACCGGCGCACAGCCCACCGATACCGTCAAGCGTCTGCTCAAGCAGGCCAACGTCCTGTAATCGCAGGAGGAATACTGCATGAAAGAGCTCTTGACTTATATCGCACAGAATCTCGTGTCGCAGCCCGACCAGGTCAGCGTCAAGGAGATCGACTGCGATGGTGAGATCGTTCTGGAGCTGCGCGTCGCCCCGGAGGACATGGGAAAGGTGATTGGACGGCAGGGCCGAATCGCTAAGGAAATTCGCGCCGTCGTCCGCTCCCTGGCGCAGCGGAACAACACACGGGTCACAGTGGACATTGTGGACTGAGAGAAGCAAAGACAGGGCTGCGGAAGCAGCTCTGTTTTTTTGAGCCTGTCTCCGACAGGCGCTCGACCAAAATCACGGATTTTGGTCGAAAATGCGGCCCCGGCAGCGCACATCGT
>JAJQCW010000053.1 GCA_021202515.1 Clostridiales bacterium
TGCCGCGGGTGAAGTCCGGCTCGCTGTCCTGGGGTTCCAGCAGGCGGTGCTGGATAAGCTGGTACTTCACCGCCCGGTCAGAGCAGAGCTTGCACTCCGGGGTGTTTCCGCAGTGGAAGCCCATGAAGGTGTCGGTGAGCTTGTAGTCGTACTTACCCTTGATGTCCTCATCGTAGATGTACTTGGGGACGGAGTTGTTGATGTCCAGCAAGGTGACGGTGTCATCGGAGACGCACATGCCGATGTACTCGCTGAGCGCGCCATAGATGTCCACCTCGCAGGAGACGGGGATGCCCTGGCTGACCAGACGGGAGTTGACATAGCACGGCTCAAACCCGAACTGAGAGGGGAAGGCGGGCCAGCACTTGTCCGCAAAGGCCACGTATTTTTTGCTGCCCTTGTGGGCCTCGGCCCAATCCAGCAGGGTCAACTCGAACTGCGCCATGCGCTTGTTCAGTTCGGGGTAATAGCAGCCCTCGCCCATCTCGGCGGCCATGTCCGCGCAGACGGCGGGGATGCGCTCGTCCCCCGTGTGTTCCTTGTAGGCGACCAACAGGTCCAGTTCGGAGTTCTCCTCAATTTCCACGCCAATTTCATACAGGCCCTTAATGGGGGCGTTGCAGGCGAAGAAGTCCTGGGGACGGGGGCCGAAGGTGATGATCTTCAAATTTTTCACGCCGATGATGGCACGGGCCACAGGTACGAACTCCCGGATCATGTCCGCCACTTCCTCGGCGGTACCCACGGGGTACTCCGGGATATAGCCTTTCAAATGGCGCATCCCCAGGTTGTAGGAGCAGTTTAGCATCCCGCAGTACGCATCGCCCCGGCCATTGATCATGTCGCCGTCCCCCTCGGCGGCGGCCACGAACATACAGGGGCCGTCGAACCGCTGGGCGATCTCCGTCTCCGGGGTCTCCGGGCCGAAGTTGCCCAAAAACACCACCAGAGTGTTGCAGCCCGCCGCGTTCACGTCGTCCACGGCCTTGAGCATATCCAGCTCGTTTTCCACAGTGATGGGGCACTCATAGAGGTCCTCGCCGTAGGCGGCCACGATGTTTTTCCGCCGCTGGGTGGACAGGGCAATGGGGAAGCAGTCACGGCTGACGGCGATGATGCCCAGCTTGACGGTTGGAATGTTGTTGCTTACCATTTGAAATTCCTCCTCAGTTTTAAATTAAGTCGTGTTTCTCAGTTACAGCAGTTGGGGGAATAGCGCTTTACAGGCCGGATAGATTTTCCGGAATTGCTGATAACGCTCCTCGTACAGTGCCGCCAGTTCCGGGTCCGGCTCCACCGTGTCCACCACATGGACAAGGCTGTCGCAGGCCGCCTTGACGGTGGGATAGGTGCCGTCCGCCACCATCGCCAGCATCGCGCCGCCCATGCCGGGTCCTTGTTCCGATTCCACAATTTCCAGCGTGACGTTCAGCACATTGGCACAGATGGTTTTCCACAGGGGACTTTTTGCGCCGCCGCCGCAGATTTTGCTGCGTTCGATGACGATTCCCTGAGAACGCGCCACCTCCAGGCTGTCCCGGATGCCGAAGGCCACGCCCTCCAGTACCGCCTGGGTCAGGTCAGCGCGGGTGGTATCCATCGTCATGCCGATGAAGGTGCCCCGGGCGTTGGTGTCGTTGATGGGGCTGCGCTCCCCCATCAGATAGGGCAGGAAAAAGACGTGTTTTTTGCCCAGCTTGTCCTCCGTGATGGGGGCCTGCTCCCCGGCGTAGTCCTCCGTCTGGAAAATGTCCTCCATCAGCCACTTGTTGCAGCTTGCGGCGGAGAGCATACAGCCCATCAGGTGATAATTCCCATCCGCGTGGGCGAAGGAGTGGAGAGCGTTCTGCGGGTCTACGCCAAATTTCTCACTGGAAATAAAAATCGTTCCCGAAGTCCCCAGGGAGATGTTGCAGGCCCCTTCGCCCACGGTGCCGGTGCCCACTGCGGCGGCGGCGTTGTCCCCGGCTCCGGCGGCGACAACCACTGTCTCCGGGAGGCCCAGCTTGCGGGCCATTTCCGGCAGGAGGGTCCCCACCGGCTGATAAGACTCGAAAATCTGCGCCATTTGGGATTCCTGTACCCCGCAGAGGTCCAGCATCTCTTTCGACCAGCGCTTGTGTTCCACGTCAAAGAGCAGCATCCCAGAGGCGTCGGACACGTCGGTGCAGTGAACACCGGTGAGCTTGTAGTTGATAAAATCCTTTGGGAGCATGATTTTGTCGATTTTAGCGAACAAATCCGGCTCGTTTTCCCGCATCCACAGCAGTTTTGGAGCGGTGAAGCCTGCAAACGCGATGTTTGCGGTGTACTGAGAAAGTTTCTCTTTCCCCACCACGTTGTTCAGGTAATCCACCTGCTTCGCGGTGCGCCCGTCGTTCCAGAGGATGGCGGGACGGATGACGTTGTCACCCTTATCCAGCACCACCAGGCCGTGCATCTGACCGCCCGCCCCGATGCCTGCCACCTGGGCGGCGTCGAAGCCCGCCAGCAGCTCCGGTATCCCCTCCACCACGGCGGAAAGCCAGTCCTCCGGGTTTTGCTGGCTCCAGCCGGGGCGGGGGAACTCCAGCGGGTATTCCCTGGAGACGATGTGCAAGATTTGACCCGTTTCGTCCATCAGCAGCAGCTTGGCCGCCGAGGTGCCCAGGTCGATCCCAATGTAGAGCATTATGCCCTCCCTTTTATCGCAGACTGCCCAGTACGCTCAGGCTCTCCTTTGGCATCCGCTTTTGCGTCTTTCGATCCACGGCCACCAAACCAAAGGTGATGGAAAAGCCCTTTTGCCACTCAAAGTTATCCAGTAAACTCCAGTGGAAATACCCTTTCACCGGCAGGCCATCCGCCAGACAGCGGCACACACCGTCGGTAGCCGCCTGAATAAAAGCGACGCGGCGGCTATCATCAGCGGTTCCAATGCCGTTTTCGGTCACGAGAATATCTCCGTGGAAGTCTTTGTATACAGCTCGAATGACATGTTCCAACGCCTGGGGGTAAAACGCATAACCGGACTGAGTCATCTCTGCACCCTCCGGCTCCGGCAGGGTCCCCTCCGGGCCGATCAGGGAGCGGGTATAGTTCTGAACGCCGATAAAGTCGTCCCCGGCAATGGCGGGCAGATAATGGAGGAACTCCTTGTCCCATTCTCTGGCGGCGTTGCCTTCGCCGCCGGGTGCGGCCTGGATGTCGTGAAGGCTCAGCGTCAGTCCTACTTTGACGTGAGGAGCGACCTCGCGGATCACCTTTACAGCGGCCTGATGCGCCTGCATAATCAGCTCATCGCCGTGCTGGGTGCGGGGGGACAGGAAGGTCTGCGGGTTGTCAACGCCGAACACCTCCAGCGTTTCGCGGGCGGCTTCTTTCTGCCCTGCTAAAAGCTCCTCAATGTTGATGCCCACCTGTACGCCGCCCTCTGCGTTCCCGGCGGTCTGCGCCTGTAGCTGGCGAATGAATTGTTCCGCAAACCCAGCCAGCGCAATGCCCATGTTGGCCTCGTTGATGGTGCAAACATAATAGAGGTCCGCGCCCAGATGTTCCATCACATAGCGAACGTACCTGGCGAAATCCTCTACTACGGTGTCCGCTTCCCAGCCGCCTTTGGTGATAAGCCATTTGGGGCTGGAGAAATGGTGGAGCGTCACCACCGGTTCCACGCCGTTTGCAACGCAGCAGGCGATGACATCCCGGTAGTGGTCGATGGCCTCCTCGCAGAACTGGCCTTCCTCCGGCTCCACCCTGGCCCACTCGATGGAGAAGCGATAGGCGTTCAGCCCTGCCTGGGCCAGCATCTGAATATCCTCGGTATAGTGTTCGTAGTGGCCGCAGCAGTTGCCGCTGGGTTCGACAAAGGCGGAGTGCTTCATCTGTTCCTGTGCCCAGCAGTCACTGTAGATGTTGTTGCCCTCCACCTGATGGGCGGCGGTAGCCGCCCCCAGGAGAAAGCTGGAGTTAAACTTTTTCATGGTGTGACCTCTTTCTGTGGCTCAGCGGTCAGCGTTCAGCATCGCCAGCAGTTGATCCAGCTTTTCAAAGGACAGTCTGCCGGAGCTGAAATTGACCATCTTGCCGATGGGCATATCCATCCCGATGGCCTGGTTATCCATCGCTGCGTCAGGCGCGTCCTCATCCTCCAGTGCGTTGGCCTTGTCCTCGTCGGGGATGCTGTGCTGGCTGCCCATCATCATCTGAATGACAGGCGCGGACGTGGGGTCGGAGAGCAGCTCAAACATGCTGCTTTCCCCGGTGAATTTCCGCTTGACCTGCTTCGTGCCGGTCACTTGAACCGTCGCCTCTGCCCGAATGTCCACAGAAGACGCACCTGCCAGAATGCGATAAGCGCCGCTCTCCACAAACCAGTCGGAAATCTCTGTATTGTAGTAGGCAAAGCTGCGCCCGGACAGGGAAATCGACACTGTCTTGATTTCTCCGGGCAGGAGGGCGACTTTTGCGAAGCCTTTCAGCTCCTTCACAGGGCGGGACACCGCAGAGCTGACCGGCTGCACATACACCTGCACGATCTCCTTCCCGGCCACGCTGCCGGTGTTGGTCACGTCCAGGGAAACCGTCAGCGTTTCGGTGTCCTCCACCGCGTTTTTGTCCAGCCGCAGGTTGCTGTAGGCGAAGCTGGTGTAGCTCAGGCCGTAGCCGAAGGGGAAACGGACGGCCATGTTTTTCTTTTCATAGTAGCGGTAGCCCACGAATACCCCTTCCTCATAGACGGCGGTCTCCTTCTGGGGGTAATTCAGGGCTGAGGGGTTGTCACCTAACTGAACCGGCCAGGTCTCCGCCAGTTTGCCACTGGGACAGGCGTCACCGTAGAGCAGGCGGACTGTGGCCTCTGCCACCGCCTGCCCGCCGGTGTACAAAGCCATTACCGCGTTGGCCTGTTCCAGCCAGGGGGTCTCCACCGGCGCGCCCAGGCTCAGCAGCACCACAATGGGCTTGCCCAGGTCTGCCAAACGGTTCAACAGGTCGATTTGGTTGGCCGGGAGCTTCATGTCCTTCCGGTCAAAGCCCTCGCTTTCGATGCGGAAGGGCAGACCCAGGTTCAGCAGAATTACCTCCGCACCTTCACAGGCGGCGAGGGCCTCGGCCACATACTGCTCGTCTACATCGTCCCGTTTGATGCGGAACCCACGGGCGAAGGTGTAAGAGATCCCCTCTGCCGCCAGCGCATCCAACAGGCTGGGAACCTTCGTGGCGTTGACGTTGCTGCTGCCGCCGCCCTGATAGCGGATATTTTTCGCAAATCCGCCGATAACGGCGACTTTCGTGTCCTTATGCAGCGGCAAAAGATTGTCCTCATTTTTCAGCAGAACCGCGCTCTCCGCCGCAGCGTCCCGTGCCAGGGCGTGATGAGCCTCCATGTCGCAGGTGAAGCCGATGGGGTCCCCGCCGAACCCGCAAGGCGGGTTTGGTGGGGGGAGGAGGCGCGACGGAACGGACGAGCTTTCGGCTTCAGCCGGAAGCGAGGGATGTGAAGTCCGCGCCGACGAGCGGCCCTCGATGCCCTTTTTCACCAGGGTCAGCAACCGCCGAACCGTGGCGTCCAGCTTTTCCATCGACAGCTCGCCGCTTTCCACAGCCTTGACGATCCTTTCGTCTGCACAGTCCAGCGGGCCGGGCATCCGCAGGTCGAAGCTGGTGGAAACGCCCTTGACGGGGTCGTTGGCCGCGCCCCAGTCGGACACCACCACGCCGTCATAGCCCCACTCCTGCCGCAGTATCTGCTCCAGCAGATGGGGATGCTCCGAGCAATAGTCCCCGTTGACCTTGTTGTAAGCAGTCATCACCATCCAGGGCTTAGCCTCCCGAATGGCCTCCTCGAAGCTGGACAGGTAGATCTCCCGGAGGGTGCGCTCATCCACCACCGCGTTCAGGGAGTAGCGGCAGGTCTCCTGGTTGTTTACCGCAAAGTGCTTGATGCAGGCCCCAACTCCCTGGCTCTGAACGCCCTTGATGTGGCCCGCCGCCATGCGGGAGGACAGAAGCGGGTCCTCGGAGAAATACTCAAAGTTCCGGCCACAGAGAGGGCTGCGTTTGATGTTCACACCGGGGCCAAGCAGCACCTGCACGTTATTTGCCTGACATTCTTCGCCCAGGGCCTGTCCCACCCGTTCAATCAGCCCGGTATCCCAACTGTTGCAGAGGGTGGCGCTGGAGGGGAAGCAGGTGGCGGGGACGCTTTCGTTGATGCCCAGCATATCGGTGTCTTTTTCCTGCTTGCGCAGCCCGTGAGGGCCGTCGGTCAGCATAATAGCAGGCACCTTACCCTCTACGCTCTGAGTGTACCAGAAGGCGCTGCCGCTTGTTAGGCTAGCTTTTTCTTCCAGAGTAAGACTGGACAAGATTTCTTCTACGTTCATTGTAAGCTCCTTTCTGCTCTGTGGTGAGTAAATCACAAGTTTTTCTTCAAAAAGGCGGCGAGAACTTCGGCGGCCTGCCGATGACAAGCTGCGCCCGGATGCCCGTGTGCGCCAATGGTCTGTTCTGTCAAAGAGGGCAGCGCCAGAAAGATTGCCCGATGATCTCCCGTTTCGGCGGCATATTGCTCCACAGCAGCTTGCAGCACGGGGGCCAGACGGTTGCCCATCATGCCGTATGCCCAGACGATGAGCGCGGCGGGATCGTTGGTACGAACCAGCGTTAAAAACCGCTTTGCCGCACATTGGAGGGCTGCCGCACGTTCTGCATCTATGGTTCCCGTCCCGTCAACTGCGCCAATGGCATCCAATGCGCAGTCGTCGTTGGTGCCCAGGTTGATGATAACAGCGTCAGGCTGCCAGGCGCTAAAGTCATACGGCTTCTTTGCACCCAGCGCCTCGTTCCGCTCCCCCTCCAGCAGACCGCAAACTTGCGTGTAAATGGGCGGGATGATATTGGCGGGGTCGTTGGCGAAGTCCGTCATAAGACCCCAGCCGCTCTGGGAGACGACACGGTATTCTGCGTCCAGCGCTGCGGCGGTCATGCGGGAGTAGCTGTTTTCCGCCGAGAGAAAGGCAGAGATCCAATCTGTCTCCAATGTCGCGCCGACGGCCCCCTCCCCGCTGGTGATACTGTCTCCCACGAACTCCAGCCGATATGCCGGTTCCGGCAGAGGGAGAAACGCTCCGTCTCGCCAGGCGAGGCTTCGGATTTGCAGCAGGTTTTGCGGGTCGTCGTGCATGGCCTGGGTCTCCTTGAGGATACGCACCCGCTTCGGAACGCCAGCGGTCATGCCGCGAAAAACACAAACCCTGCTCTCTCCCAGCGAGGCCGGGAACCGGCTCAGCCACGCCCCGTTCAGTTCAATGGAGACCCACGGTTCATATCCTTCCCAGTCCGCGTACAGGTCCACCCAAAGCTCGCTGCCGGTGAAGCACAGTTCCAGGCCGCTGGCGGTCCAGAACAGGGTCAGCGGGTTGGTATCCGGGCATCGGCCCAGCACCCGCAGATTAGGGATGTTAGTCAGAGGACAACAGGTCAGTTTTTCCATAAAACAGCACCTCGCAGAATTGTTTCGTTTTAGGACGAAAGCCCCGGACCCGTGCAGGCCAGGGGCTTTCGTAAGGTAGGGTTGAAAGGGAGGGTTGAGAAAAATGGGAAAGGGGCAAGTTTAAGAGGTTCTGTTATTCCTCAGTGTCGGCGGTCTTGGCGTACTTGGCGCGTTTTTCCGCCAGAGCAGCGTTCATCTCAGGACGGATCTTGTCCAGCTTGAAGAAGTTCAGGCTGAGACCGGCAATCAGGTAGAAGGCCATGGGAACCAGGGAGTAGCACAGACGGATCATCATAATGGCGGAATCGGGCTGAACATCCAAAGTACCGTTGAACCCGGCCCAGCTCAGCAGGACGCCAACCACGAAGGTACCCAGAGCAGACCCCAGTTTGTTGGCAAAGCCGGTGATGGCAGTCATGGAACCCTCCAGACGGGGGCCGAGCTTCCATTCGTTGTAATCAGCGCAGTCAATGATGAGCATATTGAACATATAGGAGGCGGGCAGAGACACAAAGCCCACAATGACGCCAGCCACACACAGCATGGGGAAGTTATCCACGGCAAAGAAGTTCAGCAAACCGTAGGCGATTGCACCGTAGAGGGACCACTGAATCAGGTGCTTTACGGAAATTTTCCTCAGAATTACGGGATAAAACGCCAGACTCAGCATGGCAATGACCTGGAACATACTGATCATACCGCTGATGGAGACGTTGCCCACGATGTACAGGAAGTAGTAGGAGAGAACGGTGCTGCTGAAGATGCCGCCCATGCCAACCACCAGTTGAACCATAGCGATGGGGAAGATGTTTTTGTTGGTTCTAAAGACAGTGGCCACATCCTTGAGGGAGGCTTTTTCGCCACCGCCGGTGTCCACGTCGTACTTCTCCTTGATGAAGAAGAAGCGCAGCAGGCCGATGATGGCCAGAGGCACGGCCAGATAACCGACCATGCGGCTCCAACCGGAGGCATCGTTGATGATGGGGGCATAGAGCATGGGGAAGGTCACGTTGAAAATCATGATGAACACGACGCAGAACATGGCGCCCCAGGAACCGAGCTTGATGTACTTCTGGTTGTTGTTGAAGGCACGCACCATGTAGGGGTTGCCGGCGGCGGTCAGGAAGGTCTTGAAGAAGGACTGGCACAGGGCGTAGCAGACCACGATCCAGACGCACTTGACCACCAAGCTGAATTGGGTGGGGACGGAGTAGAGCAGCCAGGTGGTGAACCACAGGCCGATGATCATGAAGTCATAAGGACGGCCACGGCCCCAGCGGGTGTTGGTCCGGTCCACAACGTAACCGGCCAGGATGTCGGAGATACTGTCGATGATTTTACTGGCCATCAGCAGCGTACCGACCAGGGCAGCGTCCAGCCCCAGCGCATTGGTGCAGTAGACGGTCAGATAGCCGAGGACCAGGACCTGAATCTGAACGGAGACGCCGTTGCAGCTCCAGAGAATAAGGTTTCCTGCGCCGATCTTGTTAGGATCTTCGGCCTTTTTTTCTTTCTTTTTGAACATGATTTTCCTCCTTTTGACGAACAAAATGGATATTTACCAACCGCAGACGACGCATTTCCATCGTGCGGAATGATACGATTTAACAGAGGGTTAGCAGGAACTGTTTCAGTTCTATAGTTCCTGTACCACGATAGCGGAAGGAGAGTGCATGGGTGCCGTTGGCTTCAATGATGGCCCCCGTCTCGACCCATCCGTCAGCGGGGAACACCGGAACGTCTCCAAGATGTCGGTTATCTGCCAAAATCTCGAAGATTCCTGCTCCTGTGCCCCGGACCTGGAGGGTCAGAACCGTTTTGCCGGAAAAGGCAAAGTACTTGTACCCGATGAGGGTTCCGTCCTCAATTTCTGCAACAAACCGCTCCCCGTCCCGGTGGGTCACATGGGGCAGCGGGGTGTTAATGGGTTCGCCGGGTTGATGGGGCATTTGCCCATTCGTCAGGTTGCAGCAGATGGAAGCGGGATAGACCCCTTCGGCTGCCAGCGGCCTACCGTTCAGACCGCAGCTTGTCATCTCCACCTGGGGGATGCTGCCGTCCGGCAGGACAGCCACCGGTTCGGCACAGCCCTGCCGACTGAATGAGGTTTTGTGGGTCTGCCGGTGGTAGAAAATATACCACTGTCCGTTTACCTGCTCTAAGCTCCCGTGGTTATTGCCGGTGGTGGCCAGCCGTTCTGCTGCGCTCCGCCCCTGATAGCCAATGTCTCCGTTGGAGACGAGCACCCCGCCATAGGTGAAGTCCCGGTCGGGAAAGGCGCTGGTGGCATAGCACAGCTCATGCTGATTCTGAGAGGAGTAGATGAAGTAGTAGGTTTCCCCGATTTTCCGCATGGAGCTGGCCTCAAAAAAGGCGTGGCCCTCAAAGCTGGTGCCGAAGGAGGCGAACTGCCCCGGCACAATACGGTTTGGCTCTCCCAGCACCGTCAACATATCCTCCGCCAGTTGGACGGCGTTGGCCCCCATCAGTTCATGGGGACAGGCTCGGATGGATTCCTCCGTCTTGCCGAAGAGCATCATCTCTACGGGAATCAGGTTTTCCTGCGGAATGTTCTCCGTGATTCCGGCTTTCTCCAAACTCCAGCCGTAGTACAACCAAATCTTCCCGTCGTCGTTAAACACCGCTGGGTCGAAGGTAATGTACCGATCCAACTCCCCGCCGTCTGGGGTGCGCACCGCACCGTAATACTCATATTGTCCGGCGGGGCTGTCACACACAGCCACATGGATGGGGCCGGTGAAGCAGCCCTCACCCGACATGGCGTAGTACAGGTAGTAGCGTCCGTCCGGTCCCTGAACCACATCGGGGGCGTAGAGATACCGGTTGGCGGGGCCATAGTTGGGGTCTTGCTCTGGCCGGTAGATGGTTCCCTCGCAGCGCCAGGCGGTCAGGTCGTCTACCGGAGCGCTCCAGCACTCGTAGGGCAGCATACAAAAGGCTTCGCCGCCCTCTTTGTCGTGGGAGCCGAACAGATACAGCCGATCCCCGAACACATGGGGTTCTCCGTCCGGGATGTAGGTGTCCAGCGGCAAATATGGGTTGAAAATCTGGCGGCTCATACCTGCATCTCCAGCACAGCGGGTTCCAGCCCCTCGCCGGAAACGGTGACGGTCAGTGCGCTGTCCAGCACCCGGACGACGGCCTGGGCGCGGCCATAATAGGTGCGGTAGGTGCCGGTGAGGTAGCTCTCCTCGGTGCGGGGATTGGCGGAGCCGAAGGCCAGCAGCTCACCGCCGGTGACGGCAACAGACAGCTTTGTATCCCGGTTGCACTCCACCTCGCCGTTTTCGCCGGTCAGGTCGATGTCCAGATAGAGGATGTCTCCCTGCACCGCGCTGTCCTCCGGGGTGATGCGGATACGGGTCTCACCGGCGGTGGAGCGGAGAATGCTCTCTGTCTGAGTGCCATCGGCGTAGTAGGCTACAGCTTTCAGCTCACCGGGGGCGTATTTCGTCTCGAACACTGCCTTGCACTGTTCGGTGGCCTTTCGGCCCAGGGAAATCCCGTTCAGCAGCAGCTCTACCTCTGGAGCGGCGGAATAGACCTCCACCTCGGCGTTATTTCCGTCGCAGCCGCTCCATGCCCAGGAGGGAAGGGCGTTGCTGCCCCGCCAGATGGACATGACCGGCACCACGCCGGGGTGGTTCACCGGGCGGACGCCGATGTAGGGCGTTGTTCTCGTGCCCCACACCACGGAGGCAAGCCCGGCTTCCGCATTGTCGTTGCCCAGGATGTCCAGCGCGCCGGTGTCCGCCAGCAGCCATGGGTAGTTCTTGTCGAACCCGGCCCCGTCCTGCTCATAGGACCAGCCGCCGACGCCGACCTCGCCCAGATAATCCCATGCCGTCCACATAAAGTCGCCGATCACATAGGGATACTTTTCCACCAGCGGCCAGGTCTCCGCCAGGTCGATGGGGTAGGTCTCGCTGCCCACCACCACGCGGCCGGGGTGAAGGTTCCCCTCGTTGGCGTAGCGGCTGACGGCGTAGTTGTAACCGGAGATGTCCAGCTTGTCCAGAATGGGGGTGGAGAGCTGGTCGGCAGGGGGCGTGGCGGCAGCCATCGTCATGTGCTTGCCCATCTCCATGACCATCTTGTTGAAGGCGGTGCTGTCCATCTGGGGCGAACCGGGGGTGTCGCCGGATTCCAGAGGATTGTTCTCCATCGTGGCCAGCAGCAGCAGGGTCAGGTTGATGCCCGCCGTGACGGGCCGGGTGGCGTCCAGCCCTGTCAGCGTCTCGACGATTTGACCGCCCAGCTCCACGCCTTCCGGTGTGGCTGGTTCCGTCACCTCGTTGCCGATGGAGTAGAGGACGACGGAGGGGTGGTTGTAGTCCTTGGCCACCATCTGCGCCAGGTCGGTGGGATACCGTTCCTCAAAGCCGTTGCTGCAATCGTGGGCGGTTTTGGCTTTGGTCCAGGTGTCCCAGGCTTCGTCCATCACGTACATGCCCAGGGTGTCGCAGGCTTCCAGCGCGGCCCGGCAGAGGGGATTGTGGGAGGAGCGAACGGCGTTGAAGCCGAACTCCTTCATCCGACGGATGCGCCGCCACTCGGAGCGGTCATAGCTTTTCGCGCCCAAAATGCCGTTGTCGTGGTGGATGCAGCCGCCCTTCAGCAGAACCGTCTTTCCGTTGACGGTCAGTCCCTGCTCTGCGTCCCACGCCAACTCGCGGATGCCGAAGGAGACTGTTTCGCTGTCCAGCACGGCCTCACCCTGTTCCAGCGTGACATCGCACTGGTAGAGGTTGGGATGTTCTGCGTCCCACAGGGCGGCGTTGGGGATGTGGAAGGTGTTCTTTTCGCCGGTAGCGGCGGCCACGGTCTGGCCCTCCCGCCGGATAGCCACCTGAACGACGGCGTCCGCGCCGCCCGTATGGGCCACCTCCACCAGGATCTCCGCCGGGTCATAGCTCAGTGTGGTGACGCGCACCCCGTCCGGCTGGATGTGAGCCTTGGGTGCAGTCAACAGCCACACCGGGCGGTAAATGCCGCCGCCTGCGTACCAGCGGCTGTTGGGCTGACGGGTGTTGTCCACTTCCACCCGCAGACGGTTGACCTCGCCGTGGTTCAAGTTGTCCAGGGAAACATAGAATTGGGAGTATCCGTACTGACAGCCACCGATGGGTGCGCCGTTCAGGTAGACCTCGGCGTTAGGCATGACGCCTTCAAAGCAGAGCTGAACCTCCTGCCCTTCCCAGCTTTCCGGTGCGGCAAATTCTTTTTCATAGGTGTACTTGCCGCCCAGGAAGAACGCCTCGCCCCGCCCGGAGGGGGCGTCGGGGTCTCTGCCCTGCTCCAACATGGCGTCGTGGGGAAGTGTGACGGGTCTGGCTTCTCCGCCGTCCAGAACAAATTGCCAGCCATCACAAAATCGTTCCTTTTTCATCGTTGCCATTCCTTCTTTCGCTTGGGTTTGATGTCCTTGCTTTTGTTGATGTCATTCTAACAGATATAGCGCAGAGTTTGTTATCTGATTTCTGTGTTTTTTCTCGCAAATTCGCTCACATGACACTTTATCGCATTTTTCCGAGAAAAAAAGTTGATTTGTTATAGAAATGGAAGGAAGAATGTGTTATGCTTGCCTTAACCAAACGGAGAAGGAGAAGCAGAATATGAAATTAAACCCAAATGTCAACGTAGTCGCGTTCCTACAGGACGTTTCCACCTGTAAGGGGCAGGTTTTCTTTTCCACACAGGAGGGAGATTTGCTGAATCTCAGCTCGACACTGTCCCAGTATGTGTTCGCCGTGATTACCGCCAAGCCGGAGCTGCTGGAAACGGGACAGATCGTTTGCACGGAACCGTCGGACGCCACCGTGTTGAACGCCTATCTGATGGGGGAGGATGAGAATGGCTGAGCGAACCGAAGAGCACCTGCGCCTGTTCCGAGATATGGTGACCTGCTGTTACGACCTGACCTTCTGGGCCTATGATTCCCATATGAATTTGATCCACTCCACCAGTGAAACGCCCAAGGAGCTGCAATTCTTCTTTGCCTTTGAGCGGGAGCGCTTCGACGCCCTGCGAGAGGAGATGCGGGAAAACAAGCCTGTGGTTTTGAACAATCCCCTGGGCATGGCGTGGATCGCCTGTTTCGAGCTGGACCCGATGGGGGAACTCCTCTATACTCACCTGATGGGTCCGGCCTTTGTGGAGGATGTCACAGCGCAGAACATTGAGGCTGCACTGATTCAAATGCGGCTCTCTCCCGCGTCCTGGCAGAGTTTCTCCGCCTTGCTGGAGAAGCTGCCGGTGATCTCCTTCCCCCGCTTCCTGGAATACGGACAGATGATGCACTATTGCGTCACAGAAGAAAAATGCTCCATCAGCGAGTTTCACTATGTCTCCGCTGCCCGCAAATCGTTTGAGAGCAGCGCAACGGCTCATGCGTCCTGGGCGGAGGAACAGCAGATGCTCAAACTGATGGAGGAGGGGAACCTGGACTACAAGCGTTTTGCCAGCGGCCTGATGGACGCAGGCATCCTCGGCAACAGCAGCAGTACCATCCGGCAAGTGAAAAATGTCACGATTGTTCACACGGCGCTCTGCACCCGTGCGGCCATCCGGGGCGGGCTTTCCCCGGAAATTGCCTATACCCTCAGCGACCACTATATCAACAGCATCGAGGCTTGCCGGGTCATGTCAGACATTGCTGAGGTCAACGATGCCATGCAGGACGATTTCGTCCATCGGGTCCACCGCTGCCGGACAGAGGGCGGCGTCTCTCCTCAAATCCAGAAATGCTGCGATTATATCCAACTGAACCTGTCCAGAACAATTCCGATGGACGAGCTGGCAAACTGGGCGGGATATTCCAAAAGCCACCTGGGGAAAAAGTTCCGGGCGGAGACCGGCCAGACCATCAAGGAATACACCATGACCTGCCGCATCGAGCGGGCCAAACAAATGCTCATCTCCAGCAAGGACTCCGTACAGGAGATTTGCGAGAATTTGGGCTTCGGCAGTCAGAGCTATTTTGGTGAGCAGTTCCGTAAAGCCACGGGCATGACGCCGATGGAGTACCGGAGCAAGCGGCCAGAGTAAAACAATCAAGAATCAAAGACAGGGCAGTCCGAAACGAGTTTCTTTCCGTTCCGGGCTGCCCTGCTTTTACAATTTGCCAAGCTCCTGCGCAACCCGCGCAATGGTCTCCGGCGTCAGGTTACATTCCTTTGTCTCTACCAGCGTGTCAAAGGGGTCGTTCCAGTGCTGGGCGGCGATGTCGGATTGATTGACTCCCGCAGCGCGAAGCACATTGGCGGTCTCCTCGTTCGCAAACAGCTCCCAGACCTTGCTGTGGGCGGTCAGAGCGCAGCCCAGGGGACGGTTGGCCCGATAAGTCACCCGGTAACTGCCTGCGGGCAGGTGACAAACGCCGTTTTCTGTGTTGAAAAACATCGGGTTTTGCCGATCCTCGCAGACCTCCGGCTCCGCCGCATAGAGGGTCAGGTCTGCCTGACAGCCAAAGGGAACGGATACCTCCAACGTGACGGTGCGGCGGCCCTGAATCTCCCACCGAACCCGGTACAGTCCCGCAGGAGAGCGGTATTGCATTTCCAGCTTCCCCAGGCGAAGGTCATAAATCGGATGCAGCCGCACCCGTCGGAATCCCGGTTCCGCCTCCACCGGCTCCAGCCCCGCCACGTCCCGGAACAGCCACTCTACAATAGAGCCGTAGGCGTAGTGGTTCAGGCTGTTCATGCCGGTGGAGGAGATGTGTCCGTCCGGTTCAACGCTGTTCCAGCGCTCCCAAACCGTGGTGGCTCCGTGGTTGACCTCGTAGAGCCAGCCGGGGTACTCCTCCCGGAGCAGCAGGTCAAAGGCCAGCCGCTCCAGGCCGCATTGGGTCAGGGTGGGACACAGCAGCGGCGTCCCCACAAAACCGGTTTGCAGCTTGCCCTCGGTCTGGTCGAAGCGTTTTTTCAGGTCCTGCACCACCACCTCCGGGCGGGGAGACAGATCGTTTTGCAGCGCCAGGACCATCCCGGTCTGGGTGTTGACGCAGCATTTGCCACGGGAGGAGAAATATTCCTGCTGAATGTCCTCCCGGATGCGGCGGGACAGGGCGGCGTAGCGCTCCGCGTCCTCATCGTAACCCAGAACGGCGGCGGCTTTTGCAACCAGCCCGGCGCTGCGGGCGTAATAGACATAGGCGATATACCCCTCGTCGGTGCCGCCCATGCACTGTTCCGGCTTGGGGGTTGGATGATCCAGCGCCAGCCAGTCGCCGAAGTGGAACACCTCTTTCCAGTGCTGGTTGTCGCCGTCCGTCCTGCGGATGTACTCCACCCAGCCTTTCATACTGTCGTACTGCTCCTGTAAGATGCGCTGATCACCATAAAAGAGGTAGAGGTTCCATGGGATGAGGACGGCGGCGTCGCCCCAGACGCAGGCGGTGTCATGAAATCCAAAGGATGGAACAACATTGGGAACCTTCCCCTCCAAATCCGCCTGCTCCGCAGCCATGTCGTGGAGGTATTTCCGGTAAAAGGCGTAGGTATCCCGGAAGTAACAGGCCGTGGCAGAAAACACCTGGGCGTCCCCCGTCCAGCCCATCCGCTCATCCCGCTGGGGGCAGTCGGTGGGAACATCCAGGAAGTTGCCCTTCAATCCCCAATGGGCGTTGGAGATGAGCCGGTTCACCTTTTCGTGGCCGGTGGTGATTGTGCCGGTCTCCTCCATATCGGAATACCAGACCAGCGCCGTGAAGTCATCTATTTTCAGGTCGTCAATGCCCTCAATTTTCACATAACGGTAGCCGTAATAGGTGAAATGAGGGCAAATCTCCGCCGTCAAGCGGCACTTCCGCTGCGCTCCCTGCCGCTCTGTGCCGTCACTGACATATCGGTATTCCGCTTTGGCGGTGCGGAGGTTGCCGTTGTAGAAGCAACCATCCTGTAAAACTTCCCCGAACTGGAGGCGGATAGCAGTCCCCGCTGCTGCTCGAACCCGGAGGCAGAAGCCGCCCGCCAGATTCTGGCCCAAATCCAACACCTGTTCCCCGGCTGGCGTGTGAATGAGTTCCAACGGTTTCCGCCGCTCCTGGGTGTGCACCGGCAGACTGTAACGGTCTGTAGGCAGGAGGGGCGGTTTTTTATCCAATGTTGCCCGCTCTACTGGGGCGGGAGGCAGTGTATCGTCCCGCCATTCCCCGTCATAGATGTTGCAGAAGGTGATGTTACTGCGCCACACTTCCCAGCTCTCGTCTGTACCAAATACAGCGGTCTCGCCGTCCTCGTATTCCACATGAACCTCGGCAATCAGGTGAAAGTCGTGGCCGTAGTAGGCGTCCTCGTCGCTGGTTCCGAAGAACCCGAACCGCCCCATGTACCACCCCACTCCCAGCCAGACGTTGAGGACAGGCCGTGTGCGCAGCACCTCTGTCACATCGTAGGTCTGGGCCTGGAGCCAGCGGTTGTAGTTGTTGCAGTAGGGGGTCAAAACCTCGTTTCCAATGCGGGTCTCCTCTGTAAGCTGGCGGCTGTCCCGGACTTCCCCGGCGGTCAGATGGGCTTCGTACAACCCCAGGCCGCAGATGTAGAGCCGCGCCCGGCGCACGTTTCCCGTGAGGGGGAGCTTCTTCTGAAAAACCGGCATCCGCTCCCCACGGGGACAGGTCAGCCACCGTCCCGTCCAGGGTTCCTCCATTTTTCCCATTTCAAACCAGTTCAGGTCGCTGACGGCAGTTTCCCCGGCATCCGTCCACGCCTGCACCTGCCACCGGTATCTGGTGCGGGGTGTCAGCGTCAGGGACGGGGCAAAGCCGGTAAAGGAGAGGTCGGTACGCTTTCCACTGTCGTACAAGGGGACTGCATCCTGCTCCCGCCAGACAGTCAGGCGGGCGGCGACTTGCTCTTTGCCCTGAGACTCCTCCACCAGCCAGGAAAACGTGGGTTCTCCCAGGGCGAAGCCAACAGGTGAGGTCATGTGGTTGACCTTACAGTGGGTGATCTTCATACTGATTCACGCTCCTTCTTCCACTTGTACCTGGGCATAAAATGCCCGGTTTTTGCCCTCTATCCACTGATCCTCCGTCACCCGAACAGTCTGCGTCCACTGAACATCGTCTGAGGCAGTACCGACTATAAGAGTAAAGGCACCCTTTTCCACCTTCCAATGCCCTTCTATATCCAATAGGGCCAACTGACTGACCGAAAGGCGGAACGCCACTGTTTTCCGTTCCCCGGCCTCCAGCCACACCTTGCAGAATCCGGCCAGCTCCTTGTTGGGCCGGTCTACGGTGGCGTATTCGTCGGTGACGTAGAGCTGTACCGTCTCCGCGCCCCGGCGGGAGCCGGTGTTTTCCACCGTACCGGTGACGATGATGGTGTCCTCCGGGCCGTATTCCGCCCGGTCTGCGTTGAAGTGTTCCAGCCGGAAGGTGGTGTAGGAGAGACCGTGTCCAAAGGCGTACCGGGGACGGTGGGGACCGTCCACATAGTCCCGGAACCCCACGCTGGGGGATTGCATAAAGCCGGAGCCGCGCTCCACGCTGTAATAGATGGGGATTTGCCCGGCGTTGTGGGCAATACTCACCGGCAATTTGCCACTGGGCGTGGCTCGCCCCAGCAGCAGGTCTGCCAGGGCCTCGTTTCCCTCCTCGCCGGGGGTCCATGCCTCCAGGATGGCGTTGCAGACCCGGTCCGCGTTGTCGCTGCTGATGGGCCGCCCGTCAAAGTGAACGGCGACGGTGGGCTTGTCCAGCTTTTCCAGTTCCTCCAGAAACCGTTCCTGGCACTCTGGCAGACCGATGTTCATGCTGTCCAACCCTTCGCCGGTGGTACAACTGGTGTTCCAGCCGTATTTGCCCCCCAGCGTCACCAGCACCAAATCGGCGCTGCGGGCTGCCTCCAGTGCCTCGGCAAAGTGCGAGGTATCGTTGCCTGTAAAGGGATAGCCGTAGGCGTATACCCACTCCGTATCCGGGCAGCGGGCCTGTAATGCCTCCAGCAGACTGCGCAGGCCGGGATAGAAATGCCGGGCCAACCGGTCTGTATCAGGATGCTCTACCAGAACGGAGGAACCGGGATAGGTTTCGTGGGGTGCTTCTGTCTGCCGCTGGCCAGCGCCTTCCACGCCCGCCATTGTCGCCACGCCGCCCAGACGGGTCTCCTGCCGGGTCAGGTTCATATAGCATCCGAACAGGTTCCGGGTGGTCCCCCCGTGCCAGCCGATGACTGCCACCCGTTTGCCCCGCAGGTTGCCCAAGGGCAACAGACCATCGTTTTTCAGCAGGACGGCGGATTCCTCCGCCATTCTGCGGTTGATTGCTTTTGCATTGGGGTCGTGCAGGGTGCGGGTGATTTCCACTTCCTCCGCAGGATAGGGGTTCTCAAACAGACCCAGCCTGAATTTTTCTGTCAAAATCCGCAGTGCCGCCTCCTCCACCAGTGTCTGCCCGGCTTCACTTTTCTGGAGAATGGCCTTGCAGTCCTCATTAAAGATCAACGGCTCCGGGGCCTCCAAGTCCATCCCAGCCTGGAGCGCCAGCGCTCCGGCCTCTGCCCGGTTCTCCGTCAGCCGGTGTACGGAGAAAACCTGCTCTACCGAGCTGTAATCGGCAAAGACGAACCCCTGAAAGCCCATCTCCTCCCGGAGCAGCCCGGTGAGAAGGGCGCGGTTCGCCGCCGCAGGGACCCCGTCAACGGAGGAGTAGCAATTCATCAGGCTGCGCAGACCGCCCTCGGTGATGGCGGCCTGGAAGGGCTTGGCGTACTGCTCCCGCAGTTGCCGGGGGGAGGCGGTGACCTGGGCGGTGTGGACGCCACCCATGCCGGACATGAACCCCAGGAAGTGCTTGGCGCAGGCCAGAACACCCTTCTCCGGTTTGCCGTTTCCCTGTAACCCCTGCACATAGGCCACACCCATCGCGGCGGCCAGAGTGGGGTCCTCACCGAAGGACTCTCCCTGACGGCCCATGCGGGCGTCCCGGCTGATGTCCAGTACAGGAGCGAGACCGTGGGCAATGCCGCAAGCTCTGGCCTGACGACCGATCACCGTTGTCATCTCCCGTTCCAAATCCGGGTTCCAGGTGGACGCCTGGGCCAGTTCGTTGGGGAACTGAGTGGCCTCCGGCATCAGTACGCCGGTGGCAGTCTCAATGTGTGCCAGCGCCGGGATATGGTGAGGGCTACAGGCCATCACTGTCTCCTGTGTTTTGCAAATCCGTTGGACAGCGTCTGCCCGGCGCTCCGTCACGCTGGCAAACAGGCAGGAGAAGGCGCCTGCTCCATAGGGCGCGGTCTGCTGGTTGATCTGCTCTGGAAAATAACACTGGAGCTGGGCAAATTTTTCGTCAAAGCTCATGCGGTTCAGCAAATCCTGCGCCCGCTCCTCCGGGGGGAGACCAGCGTCTAAATACTTCATGTGTCTTGCACCTCTGTGAATGGAATATGTCATATAAAATAAGTGCGGGAATCCCAAACAGTACACGCTTACGATTCCCGCACTTTACGGAAGGGGGGTTAATTTTCTACGATAACACGCACCTTGCTCAGGTTTTTACACTGGGTAAAGATGTCCTCGGCGCTTCCGCTGCGGCTGGACTGGACCTTGAGGACCGGGAACCAGGTGCCGGGGGTCTGGAAGGCGTGGTCGGCGGACACCGTGGCCTTGCTGCCGTCGGCAGTAACGGGGTGCAGTTCCACGCTGTTGCTGAAATCGTTGGTCTTTTCAAAGTCCCAGGCTGCGTAAGTTACCGCTCCGCCGCCGGGGGTCGCCTCAATTTCGGCAGTAAAGTGGACCGTCTCGCCCACCTTGACGCGGACACATTCCTGTCCGTTGGCCCAGGAGTGGACCACCGGCTGGAGGCCCTGACGGGCGGGGCTGTTGTCCATTTCCACCTGTCCGTCGTTGACGCGGTACTGAGTATTGGCGGGCGGCTCGATGCCCTTTTCCACCCAGTCCGCCAAGTCAAACAGGGACTGGTGCAGCATTCCCAGGTAATCCACAGTGAATTGGGCATCGTCCAGATACCCGGCCCGGTCGTCGTGGATGCAGTTGTCGTTGTAATAGAGCCGCATCCAGTCCTTGTCGTCGCCCTTGGCCTCCCGCACCCGGCTGCGATACCAGTCGCCGTGCCAGGGCAGGGCGCTCTCGTCCAACAGGCTGCAATTCACAATGATCTTGCTGTTGATCTTGCCGTTGGGAACCGTTCCGCCGCCGTTCTGGGCAATCAGCGGGGCGATGAGCATGGGGATCTGGGGGTATTTCGGAGTTCCGTCCTCGTTGCGGTACTGGTCGTAGACATAATAAGTCTCGTCCGGCACCTGATGGCGCTGGAGGGTCTGCATGGCCAGATAGTCGCTGTTGTCGATCATGACCTTGTCGCCCACGGCCAGCCCCTCCAGAGCATTGCCGCTGTTCTGGCCGTCAAAGGCGGAGGAGACCACGATCACGCCGTGTTCCAGGCTCTCCACCGGCTGCTCCTTCCCGGCGGCTTTGCCGGTCAGTACTTTGATTTTGCACCGGAACAGATAACTTCCCTCCGGCGGCTCCTCCTCCAGGACAATATCCGGGGTGGTCTGGTTGCCCACCATTGTGTTGATCCAGCTCGTGTCCACGCTGCTGAAATCTCCGTCCGGGGTGGACTTGTTCTTTTCCAGCAGGCCCCGGACCTTGGTGACGAACTGGACGCGGTCACGGTACTCGCTGCTGTTGGGGTCGGCTCCGGCGTACCCCTCCTTGGTCCAGAAGTCCTCAAAATAGGAGGGCGCGATTTGCTTGACCGTGGGGGCCAGCACCATCAGGGAGCCGTCGCCCATATAGGGATGGCAGAACCAGGCCCGCTTGGGGAAGCCCATTTTGCAGGCTTCGATCACGGCGTCCCGCTGGTCGCCTTCCAGCCCTTCCAGGATGTCTCCGCTGCCACCGGGCTGCATGACATCCACCAGCTTGTCCAGGCCCTTCGTCCCCAGCATCCGCATGACCCGCAGACGGGCGCAGAACACATTGGGGGTCGCCATCGGGTTGGCCAGCACATAGGGGCAGCCACCGTCCCACACGCCGGTGGTGGCCTCGATGCAGCTCATGGTCTTGAAGCTGCCGCCGCTGCCGCCAAACACATAGCCATAAGGCCGGTGCTCATAGCCGTAGACTCGCTGGGCCACCGTCCGGCTGAACTGAGCGGCGTTGGCGCTGGATTTGTAAAGCCGTTCGCAGTCTCCCATCACGAAGCCGCCCTGGTTAGAGACCACATAGTAGCCGCCGTGAGTCAGGAAACAGGTGATTTTGTCGTCCTCTCCGGTGAGCTTTTCGCTCTCCCGCTCGTTCTCCGGCGCGGGGGAGAGATACTGGAAGAAGCGGCCTTCATACTTATCCTTTTCCGGGAAGTAGAAGCAGAATTTGACCTCCTGCCCCTGCACCTCCGTGTTGCGGAAGCCGCCGTGGACGTAGTAGTGGCGCACCGGTGTATCCCGCCACTCCTCCTCGTCGATGTAAGGCTCCGCAAAGTAGGGGTCGCCTATGGCTGTGTACAGTTCCTGTGACATTTTGTTCCTTCCTTTCGCTGCCGACCTCTTTTCGTGGAGCATCAGCTATTTTTTATTTCGTGCCGGTTTCCGGCAAACGGGACAGAGTTGTTACACCTTGGATAGGGCGGCCTCGTCCGCCACCAGCGTGAAGTCCGGGTGCAGTTGGAGAATGGAGCCGGAGACCAGCGGGGTGATGGGGCCGAAAAAGGCCGCTTTGACGGCGTCCGCCTTTTCCACGCCGCTTGCCACCAGCACCACCCGGCGGGCGTTCATAATGTCGCAAATGCCCATCGTGTAGGCGAACCGGGGAACGTCCTCTTCCCGCTGGAAGAACCGCTTGTTGGCCTGGATGGTGGTCTCGGTCAGGGCCACCTTATGGGTGCCTTTGGTGAAGCAGGTGTCCGGCTCGTTGAAGCCGATGTGTCCGTTGGGGCCGATGCCCAGAAGCTGCAAATCCAGCTTGCCCAGGCCGCCCAGCACGCTGTCGTAGCGCTGGCACTCCGCCGCCTCGTCCGGGGCGATCCCGCAGGGAATGTTGGTGTTGGAGGGGTCGATGTTGACCCGGTCAAAGAAGTGGCTGTGCATAAACCAGGCGTAGCTCTGCTCATGGCTGCTGTCCAGCCCCACATACTCGTCCAGGTTGACGGTGCGCACCTGGCTGAAATCCAAGTCGCCCTTCTCATACCACTTGATGAGCTGCTCATAGGTCCCGATGGGGCTGGAACCGGTGGCCAGACCCAGCACACAGTCCGGTTTGAGGATCACCTGCGCGGAGATGATATTCGCCGCCTGACGGCTCATATGGTCATAATCTTTTGCACGAATAATTTTCATAAAAATCAACCTTTCCTTTGCCGTCAAGCGGCACTTCTACCCTCAAGGGGTACTTCTGCCGTCAAGCGGCACTTCCGAAGCTGCGCTTCTCCCTGCGGGGCTTCTCCCTGCGGGGCTGCGCCCCTCCTTGTCAGTTGGAATGGAGTTGTCTGCCGCCGATGTAGACAGCTTTCAGGTCAAGCTGTTGGTCCAGCAGCAGGAAGTCCGCGTACCGTCCCGGCTCCAGCGAGCCAATTTCATGCTCCCGGCGAATGATTTTGGCCGGGGTCACTGTCGCCGCAGCGACTGCATCCTCCAGAGGAACGCCAAAGTCCACCGCCCGCCGCAGGCCGTCCAGCAGGTGGATGGAGGACCCGGCCAGGGTGTCGGTCCCCGACAGGGTGGCCTTTCCGCCCGTCATGGTGATGGGCTGGCCTCCCAGGGTGTAATCCCCGTCTGGCATTCCGGCGCACCGGAGGGAGTCAGAGATGAGGACCAGCTTCTCCCGGAAAAGCCGGTGGGCCAGGCGAACCATCGCGGGGTGGACGTGCAATCCGTCCGTAATCAGCTCGGCGGTGGCCCCCGCGTCTGCGGCGGCGGCAATCACTCCCGGAGTGCGGTGGTGCAGGGGCGGCATGGCGTTGAACAGGTGGGTGGTGTGGCTGGCTCCGGCGTCGTAAGCCCACAGCGCCGTGTCGTAGTCCGCCGCCGTGTGGCCCAGCGACACGGTGCAGAGCTGGCTGGCCCCTCGAATGAAGTCCAGCGCACCCTCCACCTCCGGGGCCACCGTGACCAGCCGAATCTGACCGCCGGAGGCGTCGTTCAGCCGGAGGAACAAATCTAGGTCGGGGGTGTGCAGATTCTCCAGCGCCTGGGCGCCCCGTTTGGCGGCGCAGAGGAAGGGACCTTCCAGGTTGACGCCTGCCAGCCTCGCCCCGTCCGCCGGGCGACGGAAATCTCTGATGGCTTGCATGGCCCGCCGCAGCTCTGGCTCCTGCAAGGTCATGGTGGTGGGACACCAGGAGGTGACGCCGCCGACGGCGTAATAGCGGGACAGCCGCTCCAGACCGGCCCCGTCTCCGTCGCTGGCGTCCACCCCCACCGCCCCGTGGGTGTGAATGTCAACGAGGCCGGGGATGAGGTAACAACCGCCTGCGTCCAGCCCCTCGCCGGTGACGGCGGGGCCGACACGGGTGATGGTCTCCCCAAACTCCACGCCACCGGGAAGGAACTCGCCACGATGGAACAGCTTCGCGTTTACGATTCGCATGAGGTCGCTCCTCTACCCTCAAGGGGTACTTCTGCCCTCAAGGGGCACTTCCGAAGCGGCACTTCGTGCCTCCCTGCTTCGTCCTCCCAGCGCCACTCGTCCAGCCATTCGATACGGGGCCTGTCGCCCTCAAACCGGATGGGGAGCCAGACATAGTTGGCAATCGAGGTATTTTCAATGGGGTATTTCTTCATGAAGGCATCCCACGCCGCAGCATCGGTGGATGTGGGGTCGAACCGGCTCTCAAACGCCGCCGCATACTCCGGGTAGGAAAGGCCCATGTCGTTGGGCAGCCAGCGGTCCGCCAGAGCGATGTACAGGTCCTTCCGTCCAGGCACCTGAAACACGGAGGAGATTTGACTATGGAAAGAGGTTTGGCTGTCATCTCCTACATGGGGGTCGCCCAGCTCCCAGTAGGGGCCGTGCCAGTCCGTGGCTGCCGCCGCCTCCGAAGGGTTGGGGAGATAGCTGGTGGTGCCGCTGGTGATGAGGTAATGCTTACCTTCCCGCTGGAAGTGGGCCGGAGCCTCTCGCACATAGGGCGGGCAGCGCCGGGGAAAGTGGGCGGAGTATACACCGGTGACATCGGTGTAATCCTCCGTCAGCTCGGCGCAAATCAGCTCGCTGTGTACCCGCTCGAAGAAGTAATAGGCTTTCCCCTCCGGCGAAACCGCCAGGTCGAAGTCCCCGGCATCCATCCCCAAGGGCCGCAGGCCCACCCTGACCTTGGTGTAAGGCCCCAGCAGGCGATCTGCGGTCAGCACGGTTTCCGATTGCGTCCCGTCCGGGTGCATGATCTTCAGCCAGCAGACGTATTTTTTCGTTGCCTCGTTGTAGAGAATGTGAGGCCGATCCATGCAGGCGGAGGGGTGCAGCGGAGAGGCGGGGTCATCCGGCTCCGGCGGGATGATCAGCCCCATGTCCTCCCAGTTATAGAGGTCACGGGAGGCGTAGCAGCGGACCCCCCAGTGCCAGATGTGGGCGTTCGGGTCGGTGAACTCCTTGTTCTCCCCGTACCAGTAGTAGACGCCGTTTTCACAGAAAATGCTGCCGCCATGTGCCTGGATACGCTTTCCGGTGGTGTCCAGCCAAACCTGGCCGGGATGAAAGGAATGATACATCGTCAAATCCCATCTTTCGTTTTGATTGGGTGCAAAACACCCACTTAATTTGCATTATTTATTCCATCGTAATCGCAGCCGGATGTTCTGTCAACCAGGAAAATAAAAAGCGAGACTGCGGCTCTTAAGGAACAATGCGCATTGATCTACATCCCCATCCCTTTCATCAAAATGGGCATATCCTCCGACTGGAAGAACTTCGTCATAAACGCCCTTCCGAACTCCGGGCCGGGGTCGGTGGCCTCTACGGTCTGTTCCATCACATCGTCGGACATATTGGAGTGGATGGAGGCCAGATACCCGAAGGCTTCCTTTTGTCGCTCCTGGCCCTGGGGGTCCCACCAGTCGCTGGGGGTGTATTTGATTTGACTGTGATTGGCTCCGCTCATGGTGGCGGTCAGCCGCTGGCAGAAGTCTTCGTAGTCGCCTTTTCCGCTCCAGCACAGCTCCGCCAAAGCGTAGATTCTGGGGAACAGCAGCTCTTCCACGCGCCCGCACTCGGTGATGTGTTCGCTCCAAAGGCAGCCCTCCATCCCCAGCAGGCTGTCCATTTCGCTCACGTCCTGGTCGCCAAAGTGGGGAACGGTGTCGTAGAGCTTCTTCACCGGCGTCATGCTGTAGGGGTAATCCAGATAGCACTCGAACATATCGGCGTAGATCCACTTGCCGCCCTGCTCCGCGAAGGGCTGCATGGTGTCCCTGTGCTGGAGTGTCCAGTATTCGATCTGCACGTCCTTGGGGCAGGTGCCGCCTCTGAGAGATTCATTCCAGCAGACAGCCGTCTTGCCGTGTTTCTTCAGGATGTCGTTGACCTTACCGGTAAACCACCCCTGGAGCGCCTCGTAGCTGTCCAATCCCGTCTGCTCCATCCGGGCGCGGCAGTGGGGGCATTTCTTCCACTCGTTTTTGGGGGCCTCATCGCCGCCCAGATGCACACGGGGGCCGGGGAACAGCGGCAGCAGCTCGTCCAGCAGTTCCTCCAGGAAGGTGAAGGTTGCGTCCTGGCCGGGGCAGAGGATGATGGGGAAGATACCGCCGCCCTTGGCCACCTGAACCTTCTTACCGGAGCAGCTATACTGGGGGTACGCCGCCAGCAGGCTGGTGACGTGGCCGGGCATATCGATCTCCGGCACGACCTCTACGCCGCGTTCTTTTGCGTAGGCGCAGACTTCGGCGATTTCCTCCTGGGTATAGTAGTCGCCGCTGGTCTCCTGGAGCAGCGGGAACTTCTTGCTCTCAATGCGCCAGCCCTGGTCGTCCACCAGATGCCAGTGGAACACGTTCAGCTTGGCCAAGGAGCTTTCCTCAATGACCTTCTTGACCTCGGAGGCGGGGAAAAAGTGCCGGGCGCAGTCCATCAAAACGCCCCGATGAGGGTACTTGGGCGCGTCCTCGATGGTGCAGCAGGGAAGAACGCCGTCCTCCGCCAGTTCCGTCGCCGTGGTCAGCGCCCAAATCACGCCCCGCTCGGTGGAAGCAGCGACAGAAATTCCCTCCTGCGTCACGGTCAGCCGGTAGCCCTCCTGGGGCAAGGCGGCGTCCCGTTCCAGCTTTATGAACTGCCCTTCGACCAGCCCGCAGCCGGTGCGCTGGACAAAAGCGCTCACGCACCAGGGCGCAAAATCGCCCAGTACTACGCCGAGCTGTGCCGGGAGCGTACAGTGTCCCTCGCCCATCCTGACGCCGCCGGAAACGGCTGGGATGATGTGTTTCATAATGATTCCTCCTCAATACCTGTTTGTAAGGGTGATTGTCTTGCTCTTATGATGTTGGTATTGTAGCAGGAATGTCTCAGTACCTGTTATCGCAAAAACGCCGTTATTGCCGCTTTTACGCCGTCATTGTGAATCATGACGGGTTTTTTAGAAAAAACACGGATTCGAGAGAAAGGCAAACCGGGAACCGCAGCAAAGTAGCTACGTTTCCCGGATTGTCAGCGGAGAGGAATAATAGCCAGGTCACTCCGCAAAGGCGGCGATGGCCATATAGGGCTTGCCAGGCAGAGGGACAGTGGTTTTACCGCTGGCTCCCGTCAGAACGGTCTTTCGGGTCATCTCCCAGGTGTCGATCACTTCGACTCGATAGGTTTGACATTCGGGCAAGTCAATTTCAAACGCAGCGGGGCAAAAACGTTCCAGGTACACCAGATGAACCTGGCTGCCCACCTTGCCCCGATAGACGTATTCGCCGGACGCCATGACCTCACGCTCCACAAGGTTCATGCGTACAGCCATGGCGAAGCCCTTGGCGGAGGGAGGTACGGTCTCCAGCAACTGAGGCAGTTGCTCCGGCTGCATTTGGAAAACACTGTCGTACTGACCGGGCAGCGGTTCGATGGGGCCGGGCAGGGTTTCCACAAACGACTTCAAAAAGGCGATGCGAGCCGGGCTTTCTCCCCTGAGCTTGCCGCCCTTTGACCACCAAATGATCTCATTTTCGTCCAGGAATGTTTCACCGTGGGTGCAGTATCCACCGGAAACCACGCTTCCCCAGAATCGAGCCGTCATTTCCTGCCCGGAAATACAGCCCCACAGGTAAGGAAGATTCCCCTCGTAACAGCACTCGTCCACGACCACGGGCTTCTGATAGGTTCGATACCACTCTGCCACATGGGTGACAGACTTGGTCTGATAGCTGACGTGGGTGATATTGCTGCGGCTGAAATCCCAGGGCGCAAAGCAGTTGTGGTTGGAGAGCAGATGGTGATAGGGGTCGTTGGCGGCGACAAATTCCTCCAGCGCCTCAAAGTCCTGCACCGTCTTGTGTTCAATACACAGGTCGTATTCGTTGGCAAGGCTCCACCACAGGAAGGGATATGCGGCAAAGCGGCGCAGCAAATAGTCCAGATAGATCAGGTTTTCTTCCTGTGTAAAGGCAGAAAAGCCCCATCTGTCATAGGGATGGAATAAAATCAGGTCCACTTGAATCTCCATGCGCCCGATAGCGCACAGCGTCTGCTCCAAATGGTCCCAAAAGGCAAGACAAGGACGGTTCACATCCCATGAGCTGTCCGCATTTTTCTCAAATGGATAATAGAGCGGTTCGTTGTGATTGTAGGCATAGTCCTTCAGAAATACACAGGTGCGTATTTTGTTGAAGGGGGAGGCTGACAGCGTAGCCAGCGTTTCATCGATCAGGTGCTGGGGCTGGTGTGCCAGAGCGTATACGGTGGTTCCGAATGGAAAATAGGGCGTTCCGTCCTCAAAAGTAAAGTGCTGTCCCTGAGCGATGACCAGACCATGCCCGTCCCCAGCCTCTATTTCAATGGTGCCGGATGCGAACAGACATCCGGTGATGGTGTAGCGGTAAACGCCTGCTTGTTTTGGCAAGAACCGAACCTTGTAAACGCCGTCACCTGCATAGAAGCCACGAACCGTAACCGTTTCCGCACCACAGGAGAGCGTTGCCGTCAGATTGATTGCAGCATAGTCATCCATCAGAACAGGTCCAGCAAGAACAAGCTCACACATTGCATATTGTTTCATACTCTCCCCCTCAGAAGTTCTTTGCGTTTTGTGATATTGTTATTGTACCAGAAACGCAGAACCGGGTGTTATCGGAAACACGTCTTTTTTATTGCCATTGCATTTTTTTGATTCAGTTATTTGACAGATTCTCATTTGTTGACGATGGGAACAGAACAACCGCTTGCAATCTCGCCGGGTCAATTACGAAGTGATGTGTGGCTCGCCTGCGAACAGGAGGGGCGGCCTTAACTGGTACACTACTTTAACACTGTGATTAGTTCCGGTAATCAGCAACGCAAAGGGGATGAAACCGGCACAGTGTACTTATGAAACGCATCGAGCAAATTTTCCCCCGATTTGCGGAACTGGACCAATGTACTTGGATGAGTATCCGGGGCTTTTAGCCATGATGGTAGATGTACTTACGGGAATTGCCGCAAAAAAGGAGTTTATTTTCTTCCCCGATTTGTCGTCACTGCTTCCTGCAAAATCAAAGGAATCCCGCCGTATGAATCAAATAGGGCTTCGGTCATTGCTCGGCATTGCATACAATGATTGCAGAGATTTTATCGTCGTTGTCAATCCGCAGAAGCATACCGATCAAGGGGAAGTTTTGCGGGTGATGAGCTATGTTCTGACCACAGAAATCGAGAAACATGGTATTCATTTTCCGGACAGGATTTCTTTTGGCAAAGGTGAACTGGCGGAAAATGAGGCTTATATAGGATTGTTAAATGGGTTCGAGTTACGCACTAAATATGGAACCATCACAGAACAGGAACTTACAAGTGGGCGAGTAATCACATTTCTTACGCTGCTCTTATTCCAGGAAGATCATATGCTCAGCAAGAAAACCATAATTGATAAGATATGGGGAGAAGAAAACCTGCTGTCTCATAAAACACGGACGTTGAATGACGTGGGTTATAGGGCCGCCAAAAGTATCAAGGGACTTTTCCCCTCTAAAAATTTCCTGGAGAAAGACAAATATCATTATTTCATAGATCGTAACTACAAAATTACAACGGAGTTGGACGCCATCTCTTATGAAATCCGTGACATCGAGGGTATGGGCGATGATGAACTGAGATTGAAAAAATATTTGGAGTTGTTAGACAGACTTTCTGTCACGATTCTTCCCAGGCAGAAGCACACAGGAATTGAGCACATTGTACATGGGTATGATGAGAAAAAGAAGGATGTGCAGAACACAGTACTGGAACTGATGTGTCAGTTGAAATTGTATGAGGAAATGCACAGCTTTATCAATTCGCTCTCCATTACCCGGAGCGGGGATATAGAACTGGCCTACTGGGACATCAAGGCACTTGAAGGGCTTGGAAAACACAGTTTTGCTTATGAGCAATATCAAATCAATCAGGAAAAATTTTCAGCGTCTCAACAACACGAATTAGCTGAATTGCTGGGTGTAGAAATGCCATAAAACTCCTTTTTCTCGTGAGGCTAAAAAGAGGCTTTCGTGAGGCTTTTGTGGTATCGACAAGTTTTCCCCACTGGCGTATAATAAATATACGACATGGGAAAACCACTGTACAGCACAGGGCTGGCTCCCATAGAAAAAACAGGGAGGTTAGACCAGTGCAGGAAGCAAAGGAGCCAGTTTCTTTGTTTATCTCATTCTGCCCGGTGTGCGGTACAAGGCTCATCTGTGGCGAGGCCGTCAAAAAGGGTCTGCAACAGTGCGCCAGGTGCAAAAACTTCTGGGTGATTGAGATAAGCGAAGGCGACGTACATGTGAAACAGGCACCGAAGGGGTATCACAGGATGATTGCTCTTTAAGGGAGTGCCACTGTAAAAACTGAATAGATTGAGACATACTGTGAGCATCGTCGAATTGGGCAAGCACCCTCAAGGACGTAAATCAGAAGTCAAAAGTTTGTTAGTAAAGGCTGTATCTGTCCATGAGCAGGACGAGACCGGCAGACGGAATGCAATTCCACGGGAGAATTGCGCCTTCTGCCGGTCTCTTTTTTTGCACTCGCATACAGTCCGACGGTATGCCTGCCAATTTGCTGCCTCCATTCAGGATTGCATATCCGCAAATCTGAATGGAGGTTTTTATGTATTTTAATCAGAAAAACTATGGAAAACGTATCAAGGACTTGCGGGAAAACCAGGGCCTTACGCAGGAAGAATTGTGTGAGAAGATTGGCATATCCGTTCATCATCTAAGCAATATAGAACGCGGAAATCGTGTTGGCAATATTGATGTGATTATTATGCTGGCTGAGTATTTCAACGTGTCTTTGGATTATCTGCTCCTTGGTCGCTCTGGCCTAAACGCAAAGTTGCGAGAGCAGCTTGATTTAGCACTCTCTCTTTTGCAGGATGTGCAAATGAAAATTTAACTCAACTGGACCAAAGTGAACGGATAATGGTCGTTTGTGGTCCTTCTAAAGTAACAGGGACCGTTTTACAATTTACTTATAGCCAGAAAAAAGGCTGGAACTGCACCTTTTCAACTGAATATCAGTACACAGGTACGTTCCTGCTGTGGTGAGCCATAACAGCGGTACGCCGTGACCCGGATTCTATCCGGCAGCGATTCCTACCGCCTGTGACAGTCGCCTCGCAACCGACTCGGCCATGACTCGCAGCAGGGATAATGATACTTCTGCCCAGCCACAGCCCTGGCCCGACAGCCGGGATCAAGCAATGGGGGCAGCTTAATTGAGAAGGGGTGAAGCCCATGGAGCTGCGCGAACAGCCGCCTGTGTTACTCCCGCAGACTCTGGGGTGTCGTGGACAAATAAGAGTTCGTCATAAAAAATTGGGAGGACTGCTGCACCGGCAATGGTCTGGCAGTCCTCTTTTACATTGGAAACCGATGAATCATAAACAGAAATGAGATGAGAAAAATGTTAAAAATCGACCCGGAATTTGCCGACCAGATTCCGCCTTTGACGGAGGATGAGTTCCGGCAACTGGAGGCCAACATTCTGAGCGACGGCGAGGTCATCAACCCCATCCTCGTCTGGAACGGTGTGATCGTGGACGGCCACAACCGCTTTCGTGTTCTGGAACTGCACCCGGAGGTTCCGTATAAGACCTTCGAGAAGCAGTTTTCGGACCGCGGCGAAGTGGTGGCCTGGATCTGCAAGAACCAGCTTGGCCGACGGAACCTGACACCAGCACAGCGAAAGTACCTGATTGGAAAACAGTATGATTCGGAAAAGGCACTCCACGGAGGAGACCGTAAAAGTGCGGATGTAAAATCAAGTTCCGAAAACCAGAACTTGATTTCTGGCATGAAAACCTGCGAGAGAATCGCCAAGGAAAATCATGTCGGTAAGAGTTATGTAATTGACGCTGGTCACTATGCCAACGGTGTAGACGCTGCTGAAGAAGCTGTCCCCGGCACCCGTCAGGACATCCTCTCCGGCAAAATCTGCCCGGTTGATGCGGCGGTGCAGGCCGTGGCCCAGGCCCCGCCCGAAGAACGGGTAACGCTCGCCAACCATCTCCGAGACCCGGAGGTACAGCGGCGGGGCAAACCCCGGTCAGAGATAAAACGGACACAAACGGAGAGACAGCCGGAAGAACCCGACCCGTCAGAACCGTTCGATGATGAGGAAGAAGCCGCCCCGGTAACGAAGGTCAGTCGCAAGCAAATTATGGAGATTTACAACAGTATGTTGAACTCCGAGGGTATCACCACCGAGGACGACGTGGTTCTGGATATGCAGGACGCTGTTGACACCCTGATTTTCCGCTGGAACAAATGCCTGGAATTGAACCCGGAAATTGCAAAGGAAAAGACCTTCCTCACCCGTATCAGCCAAATCGCAAAAGAAGGTATCTACTACTTACAGAAATTTTAGGAGGGAAAAATGAAACCTGTGGAATGTCCGTATGAGATCATGCTGCTGAACTCGCAGCAGCTGATTATCCCGAAGGATTACCAGCGCCGTTTGCGTCCCAATCGCGTGGACGCCATCGTCTCCGACTTCGATGAGCGCATCGCCAACGAGCCGAAGGTGAGTTGCCGTAACGGACGCTACTATGTGTTCGACGGTCAGCACACCATCGATGCCCGCGTCGCCAAGAACGGAGGCCGTCCCCTGCCCATCCGGTGCAAGGTCTATTACGGAATGACGGAGAGCGACGAGGCACTGCTGTTTGCCAAACAGACCGGCGCTTCTGCCCGGCTGACCCCCGGCGAGAAAATCCGCGCCAATATCTTCGGCGGCGAAGAGGTGGAGATGTGGTTTCTCCGTGTCAACGAGAGTTTGGGCCTGACACTGGACTACGACCAGAAACAAGGTTACAAGCGCATCGCCTGCATCAAGACGGCGTTCGAGGAGTTCCAGACCATCGGCGAGGACAAGTACAAAGAAGCGCTGGGGCTGCTGCTGGCGGCGTGGAACGGCGACCCGGATTCCCTGCGGGCGGCGAACGTCAGAGGGATGTGTCGCTTCGTGGCGCTGTATCACGGCGAGTACAACCCCAAACGCATGGTGACGCAGCTCCGCAAGGTGGACCCGTTGACCATCTACCGGGAGGGCCGGGCCATCGGCAACAGCCTGACCGGATACAAGAAGTACCTTTACCAAGTTTACCGCATTTACAACGGGAACAGCAAAAAGTATGCGCTGCCGTTGAAATTCTGAGGTGTCCTGCTATGAGAGAAAACTGGGTCTACCGCCGTGGAGACGTGTACCTTGCTGACTGCGGCACATGGCGCGGCTCCATTCAGGGCGGCATCCGACCGGTGGTTGTCATGCAAAACAACACCGGCAACCGGCACAGCCCTACGCTCAGCGTGGTGAAGCTGACCTCGAAGGTGAACAAGAAACCCAACCAGCCTACCCACTACACGCTGAAAAATGTGAGAGGTATCCCGTACCCCTCACAGGTTTTAGCTGAACAGCCGGACACTATCAATAAGTCGGACATCATCCGCTATATGGCGCACCTGTCGGACAAGCATATGGCGGAGATCAGCCGGTGTATCCAAGTGGAGATGGCACTGGGCAGCGACGCCCCAGAGAAAAGATGTGACAGAGCGGCAGGAGGCGCTACAGAGAATGACGCAGGCACAGTTGGAGCAGATGCGGGATGTGGACATTATGACAGTAGACCCGCAGACGCTGGTGGATCGGAAGACCGTCCATGTGAATGAGAAATTACCCAGGGAGCAGCGCGTCCGGCAGTATGCCAGAGACATCAAAAACCCTTACTGCTATCTGGACGATGGTGTTGTGGTAAAGGTGTCCTTTTCTGACGTGAAGGACACACTGGAAGATCGGCTCCTGGCATATGTCAGGAGCTGCTGATTTGTCAAGGATGCCGCCGCTTCGGTGACATCCTCGCTTTTTAGTGAAGTCAAATGTATCCTATCTGGTGAAAGGAGGAGGATTTTCTGTGGCAGATAAAATGTGGAACGTAGCTGCCTATACCCGTCTGTCCCGTGACGACGGCGACAAAGCAGAAAGTGATTCCATCGGCAGCCAGAAGGAGATAATCAGAGCTTTCGTGCGAGACCGTGACGATATGGTCATTGTGAAGGAATACGTTGATGACGGCTATTCCGGGGTCAACTTTGACCGCCCGGACTTTCAGCAGATGCTGGCTGACATCAAGGCCAAGCGCATCAACTGCGTGATCTGCAAAGACCTTTCCCGGTTCGCACGAAATTACATCGACTCCGGGCGGTATCTGGAAAAGATATTCCCCTTTATGGGCGTCCGGTTTATAGCCAATGCGGTGATTTTCTGCTTGGAACTTGCCATTCGCAGCCTTCCTTTCCTGGATTGATGGCGAAAAAATAGGCAAGAGCCGGAAAATCAACCGGTGTTTTAGTG
>JAJQCW010000066.1 GCA_021202515.1 Clostridiales bacterium
CACCTGTTCCCATTCCGAACACAGAAGTTAAGCTCATTTGCGCCGACAATACTTGGGTGGAGACGCTCCGGGAAGATAGGTAACGCTCACATAAAGAGAGCTGTCTGTTCTAACGAACAGGCAGCTTTTTTTGCGTCAAAAGAGGCAGAAAGCACAGAAACAGGAGAAACCTCCGGCGAAAGGTTCCTCCTGTTTCTGTTTGTCGTTTTTGCGCCAAGACTCAGACAATGACCTGCTTCTTCCGGGGGTACAGAATCTCCCGGTAATCCAGGTCGCCCCGGTTCAGGCCCATAATGAGCATTTCAGCGGTGGCGATATTGGTGGCCACAGGGACGTTGCCAATGTCGCACAGGTGGCAGATATACTTCAAATCGTCCACATAATCATCGTTCTTGGGACCGGTGAAGAACAGCACCATGTCGATCTCGTTGTAGGAGATGCGGGCGCCGATTTGCTGGCTGCCGCCGTGCTCGTGGGAGAGGCACAGCTTGATATCCAGGCCGGTGGCCTCCGCCACCATACGTCCTGTGGTGTTAGTGGCGCATATGGTGTGCTTAGCCAAAATGCCGCAATAGGCGATGCAGAACTGAACCATCAGCTCCTGCTTGTTTTCGTCAGCCAAAAGTGCAATGTTCATGATGATAGCGCTCCTTTCATGTCATGCTGCCGTCGCCGGTCTGTTTGATTTATCAAGGGAAAAGGGAAACGGGTCAGAACCGGTGCAGGGGGACCTGCTCACCGGTCAGACGCCGGGCGATGTTATAATACCCTGCGCAGGCGCCCCGACGCTGGCAGAGGATGAGCGGCTGGCCCTTGCCGCCGCAGACAGGCACCTGGCTGTCCTCCGGGATGACCCCCAGCAGGGGAAGCCCTGCGGTGTCCATGGCGTCGTCGATGGTGGTGTGGAGCTTCCGCAGCAGCTTACGGGAGACCTTATTGACCACCAGATGGATGGGAATATCCTGTTTTCGAAGTTGGGCAATGGCCTGCTGCGCGTCCCGCAGGGCGGCGGGTTCGGTGGTGGAGACCACGATGGCCCGGTCTGCGCCGCAAGCTGCAAGCTGAAACCCCACGTCGATGCCGGCAGGGCTGTCGATCAAGCAGTAGTCATATTGCTGCCTGGCCTGGGCTAACAGGGTCATCAGATCCAATTGGTCAAAGTGGGAGGCGCGGCTATTGAAGGGGGCTGTCAGCAGGAAGAGATTTTTGATTTTTGGGTGCTCCACAGCCGCCTGGGACAGGGAACACCGCTGATAGATCACATCAGAAAAATCCATCAGCACCAGGTCGCTCATACCCAGCGTCATATCCAGGTTGCGCAGGCCGATGTCCATATCCAGGCACAGCACCCGATGACCCATCGCAGCCAGGCAAGAGGCCACGCCGCCTAGGACAGAGGTTTTTCCGGTCCCTCCCTTGCCGGAGGTAACTACGATTGTAACACCCATTGTCAACCTCTTATGTGTACTAGTTTAACAAAAAAACTCTGCGATAGCAATAGCAATTTGTTAAATTTCCAAAAAATCTTTTCTCTTTGGGCATAAATATCAAGCTGCACCCGCCCGTTTTGCGTCCTTTTTGCAAAACTCATATCTGTTCCCTACAAAGGGTCCTTTTTGATTTTTGCAAACCGCCGGGGGTAACGCTCCGGTGTAGGACGCACCTTTTCTACGCGGATGACTTTATGAGTGACATCAGTACCGGGAATTTGGTAGGTATACGCCGTCTGGAGACGCCCTCCCAGCACGGAGATGGCCCGACCTGCCCGGTCCACTTCCGGGCCGCTGTCAGGCCCCTTCATGGCCAGGAACACACCCCCCACCCGCAGGAAGGGGAGACACAGCTCCGCCAACACCCGCAGGTCCGCCACCGCCCTTGAGGTGACGATGTCATATTGCTCCCGGTAAGCGCTTTGCAGCGCCAGCTCCTCTGCTCGTCCGTGGACGCAGGTCACGTCCTCTGCCCCCAGCGCAGGAGCTGTTTGAGCCAGCCACTGAACGCGCTTATCGAGCGAATCCAGCAGAGTCAGCCGGATGTCCGGCTGGCACAGCTTCAGCACCAGGCCGGGGAAACCCGCGCCGGTGCCCACGTCCAGCACGGCTTTTTGGGCGAAGTCCGCCGCGTGGAGCAGGGCGGCGCAGTCCAGCATATGAAGCTGGGCCACCGCTTCGGGTTCGGTGATGGCGGTCAGGTTCATGACCCGATTTTGTTCCAGCAACAGTTGCCCGTACCGGGCCAAAGCCGCGCCCGGGGCGGGGGACAGGTCCATTTCCCGCAGCCCAGCCTCGATCAGTTCCTGCATTGCGTTTCCTCCAGAGAGAGCGTCTCCGGCGCAACGATGCATGAGGAAGGCCGGTCAGACAAATATTTATAGATAAAATTATTATAACACCTATCCTGAGACTTTTCCACACAAATTCATCATTCAATGAATTATTTTTTTCAGACATCAAAAGAAAAAAGCACCGCCTCTTTCTTTTGGCGATGCGTCCTGCATTATTTCCTGCATTTGGCTTCTACTTGGACTTAACCTTGCGCTTTGGAATGGTGATGGTCAGGGTGATGTCCTGTTCCGTCTCCGATTTGCCACAGGTGGCGTCCAGACCGCTGCGCTGCATGGTATCCAGCCCCCGTCGGAGGGTGTTCAGGAAAAGACGGATGTCCCGGATGTAAATGGTGGGTTTGGCCCGTGGCTTGGGCGCCTCCGGCTGGTCGGAGAGCAGGCTGTCGATGTAAGCGTCTGTCTGGGCCACGTTCAGCCCTTCTTTTACAATATATTCCAGTGTCTCTTCTCGCTGTTCCTCCGGCAGGCGCAGCAAAGCGCGGCCATGCCGTTCCGTCAACTGCTCCCGCCGCAATCGGTCCAGCAGGGCAGGGGACAGTTTTAACAGCCGCAGCTTATTGGCTACGGCGCTCTGACTTTTCCCCACCCGTTTTGCCGCCTCCTCCTGGGAGAGGTGGTAGGTGGAGATCAACGTTTGCAGCGCCGTGGCCTCCTCCACGAAATCCAAATCCCGCCGCTGCAAATTCTCGATCAGCGCCAGGAGGGACGACTCCAGGTCGTCGGCATTGACCAGGATGCAAGGCACCTGACCCAGCCCTGCCAGCCGGGACGCCCGCAGCCGCCGCTCCCCTGAGATCAGCTCATACTTTCCGCCGGGCAGCCGCCGGACGGACAGAGGCTGGAGGACCCCGTGTTCCTGAATCGACGCGGCCAACTCGTTCAGCCCCTCCGGGTTGAAGTGGGTCCGGGGCTGGTTGGGATTGGGTACGATGCTCTCCACCGGGAGGAACAACACACGGTTGCTCTCAAACAGTCCTCTCTTTCGTGTGAAAGACAAAATCACTCACCTCCAAATTACTCTTTTGAATAGTGTAACAGGTGACGCGGGGAAATACCGTCGAAAGCCGGGAAATGGAAAAATTTCTTGTTTTCCTTCGTGAATCGGAGCCATTTGCGTTGGTTTTGGCGGTTGTTTCACGTGAAACATCGGCTTTTTTATCTCCATTTTTCCGTGAAACATATTTTTTGCGATTTTTGCTGCAAAACAGTTGAAAAAAAATCAGAGAGCAACTATAATAGAGACGTACCGTGAAACACAGAAAGGACATGGCTGTATATGGCAAAACGCATTGTCATCGCAAACCAAAAGGGCGGCGTGGGCAAAACCACCACCGCCGTCAACCTGGCCGCCGCCCTCCAGCAGCAGGGCCAGCGGACGCTGATGGTGGACTTTGACCCACAGGCCAACGCCACCTCCGGTCTGGGCGTGGATAAAAACGCCGTTTCTCCCAACATCTATGACGTGCTGGTCAACGGAGCCGACCCCAGGCGGGCGGTGGCCCACACCCCTTGGTGCGACGTATTGCCCTCTCATAAGTCTCTGGCCGGAGCCGGGGTGGAACTGATCGGGTTCCCTGACCGGGAGCACCTGCTGAAAAAAGCGCTGGATGTGCTGGAGCCGGATTATGATTACATCCTCATCGACTGCCCGCCCTCCCTGGAGCTGCTGACGCTGAACGGCCTGTGCGCCGCCAAAAGCGTGTTGATTCCCGTTCAATGTGAATACTACGCCCTGGAGGGTCTCAGCGACCTGCTGTCCACCATCCGCATCGTCAAGCGCCAGCTCAACCCGGACATCGACATTGAGGGCGTGCTGCTGACCATGTACGACGGGCGCACCAACCTCTCCATTCAAGTGGGGGAGGAGGTCAAGCGGCACTTCAAAAAGAAGGTCTACTATACCCTGATTCCCCGGAACGTCCGCCTGTCGGAGGCCCCCAGCCACGGCAAGCCCATCATGGCCTATGACCGCTGGTCCAGAGGCGCGGAGGCATATTTGGCGCTGGCGCGGGAGATCATCTCAAAGAGCAAGTGATGTTTCACGTGAAACATGGAAAATCCAAACCAAGAAATAGAGAGGAGCAGTGCAATGGCAAAACGAACCACGTCCTCCGGGTTGGGCCGGGGCCTTGGCGCTCTGCTGGGCGAAGCCGCCCTGGAACCAGAGCAGGAGGGCGTCACCAAACTACCCATCGAAAAGGTCCAGCCCAACACCGCACAGCCTCGGAAGTTCTTTGAACCGGAAGCGCTCTCCGATCTGGCCGATTCCATCCGCCAACACGGAATGATACAGCCCATCTGCGTCCGGCTGCTGGCCAGCGGGTACTACCAAATCATCTCAGGCGAGCGCCGGTGGCGGGCCGCACGGGAGGCGGGCTTGGAACAGGTGCCGGTCATCGTCATCGAAGCGGACGACCGCAAGGCCATGGAACTGAGCCTCATTGAGAACCTCCAGCGGGAGGACCTGAACGCCATGGAAGAAGCCCAGGGCTATCTGACTCTAATGCAGGACTACGGCATGACCCAGGAGGCCGTCTCCCAGCGGGTTGGAAAGAGCCGCAGCGCAGTTGCCAACGCCGTGCGGTTATTATCTCTGCCAGAGGATTTGAAAGCCCTGGTGGAGGAGGACAAGCTCACCGCCGGTCACGCCAGAGCCATCCTCTCCGTAGCAGACGAGGATGCCCGATACGCCCTGGCGGAGAAAATCATCGCAGACTCCCTCTCCGTCCGTCAGGCAGAGGAGCTGGCGAAAAAGCTCTCCGCCCCTCAACCGGAAGAACCGCCCAAGCCCGCGCCCGACCCCCTTGCAGTGGATTACGCGGCGCTGGCCGCCAAGGATTTGGGCGACAAACTGGGCCGCAAGGTCAAAATCATCTCCGGCAAGCGCAAGGGCCGGTTGGAGCTGGAATACTACGGCGTGGACGACCTGAACGACCTGCTGGACGCGCTGCAAAGACTGCCCAAACGGGAAAAAGCGTAATTTTTCCTGTTCCGTATTGACACAGCGCAGTCTGTAAGACTAAAATAACTGTTACGGGGACTTCTGTCCCGCCAATAACCAAACAAGGTGGATGTTATGTTAGACATTAAATTTGTCCGCGACAACCCGGAGGTTGTCAAGCAGAATATCAAAAACAAATTCCAGGATGAAAAGCTGCCCCTGGTGGACCAGGTCATCGACCTCTACGCCCAGGCGCTGGACGCCAAGCAGAAGGCCGAAGCGCTCCAGGCCAACCGCAACACCCTCTCCAAGCAGATCGGCATGTTGAAGGGCCAGGCCAAGAAGAATCCCGCCCTGGCGGAGGAGAACGAGGCGAAAATCGCCCAGCTCACCGCACAGGTCACTTCTGAATCCGAAGAGCGGGAGGCTCTGCTGGCGAAGCAGGCCGAGCTGGACGGCAAGGTGCGGGAAATCATGCTGGTCATCCCCAACATCATCGACCCCTCCGTCCCCATCGGGCCGGATGACTCCTGCAACGTGGAGGTTCAGCGGTTCGGAGAGCCGGTGGTGCCCGACTTCGACATCCCTTACCACACCGACATCATGGGGGCCTACAACGGCATCGACCTGACCAGCGCCCGCCGGGTGTCCGGCACCGGGTTCTATTACCTGCTGGGCGACATCGCCCGGCTCCACGAGGCGGTGCTGGCCTACGCCCGTGACTTCATGATCGACCGGGGCTTCACCTACGTCATCCCGCCCTATATGATCCGCGGCGAGATGGTGGAGGGCGTCATGTCCTTCCCGGAGATGGACGCCATGATGTACAAAATCGACGACCCCACCGTCACTGACCCCAAGAACAACCTGTACCTCATCGGCACTTCCGAACACTCCATGATTGCCCGGTTCAACGGGCAAATCATCCCTGAACAGGAGCTGCCCCTGACCCTGACCTCTTATTCCCCCTGCTTCCGCAAGGAGAAAGGCTCCCACGGTCTGGAGGAGCGGGGTGTCTACCGCATCCACCAGTTCGAGAAGCAGGAGATGATCGTCATCTGCCGCCCGGAGGACTCCATGAAGTGGTATGATGTACTGTGGAAGAACTCCGTGGACCTGTTCCGCAGCCTGGACATCCCCGTTCGTCAGTTGGAGTGCTGCTCCGGCGACTTGGCGGATTTGAAGGTCAAGAGCTGCGACATCGAAGCCTGGTCCCCCCGGCAGAAGAAATACTTTGAGGTCTGCTCCTGCTCCAACCTGGGCGACGCCCAGGCCCGGCGGCTGGGCATCCGCTACAGCGAAAAGGTGGAGACGATGGACAAGAAGGGCCGCAAAAAGGTCAAGAACGTCACCAAGCTGGCCCACACCCTCAACAACACCTGCGTCGCGCCTCCCCGTATGCTCATCGCCTTCCTGGAGAACAACCTGAACGCCGACGGCTCTGTAAACATCCCCGAAGCCCTGCGGCCCTACATGGGCGGCAAAGCCAAGCTGGAGAAGGCCAAGACCTATATCCCGCCCCAGGACTGACCCCGTCTTCCGGGAGACCGCCGCAAGCTCTCTCCTGAGAAATAGTATGTATCCACCTTACTGATAACAAACAAAGGAGAGAAAACCAATGAAAAAACCATCCTGGATCGACGAATTTAAAACCTT
>JAJQCW010000074.1 GCA_021202515.1 Clostridiales bacterium
CTTCTGCCGACAATACTTGAGTGGAGACGCTCCGGGAAGATAGGTAGCGCTAACATCCAGAAGGTCAACCCCTTGGCCTTCTCCACATTCCTCAATAGCTCAGTCGGTAGAGCACGCGGCTGTTAACCGCGCTGTCGTAGGTTCGAGTCCTACTTGGGGAGCCATGAAGATGCCGCCACGCGGCAGCGCGTTCGTGTGGCGGCAATTCTTCTGAAAATTTGGGCCTTTAGCTCAGTTGGTTAGAGCCTCCGGCTCATAACCGGATGGTCCCGGGTTCGAGCCCCTGAAGGCCCACCAGAGTTGATTCAGGGTAGCGATGTGACCGTCCCTTTTCCATAGGGGTATAGCTCAGCAGGTAGAGCAGCGGTCTCCAAAACCGCGTGCCGAGGGTTCGATTCCTTCTGCCCCTGCCACGATAGAAACAGCTTTGCTGTTCAAATAAAATTGCAAATGGCCCGGTAGTTCAGTTGGTTAGAACGCCAGCCTGTCACGCTGGAGGTCGACGGTTCGAGCCCGTTCCGGGTCGCCAATTTGCTGCTATAGCTCAGCCGGTAGAGCGCATCCTTGGTAAGGATGAGGTCGGCAGTCCGAATCTGCCTAGCAGCTCCAACAAAAAGCACTTGAAACAATGCGTTTCAGGTGCTTTTCTTTTGCATTTGTCAACATTTTGAGGCGATTAGTCAAGTTGACGAAAGGCCGAAAAAACGACGGATTTGAAAAAGGGGTAACAAAAGGGGTAACATTGCCCTCAGTCATGGTCTGGAAAGCTGTGATTGAGGGCTTTTATTTTGCCTCTTTGATAGCGTCCCTGGCAACCTGACCGGCGCGGCGGATGCTTTCTTCATTGGCGTGGGTGTATAGCCGGAGGGTGGTCGAAACGTCGCTGTGGCCTAACCGGGCGCTGACACTGGCAATGTCCGCCCCGAATGTGATGGCGACAGAGGCGGCGGTGTGCCTCATCTTGTGCGGGTGGAAGTCTGGAATATTATATCTCTTTCCGAAATTCTTGAAATAGCGCGTTGGGCTTTGCGGATTCATGGGCAGCGGCGAACTGTCTTGCGTGAAAACAAATTCACTCATACAGGTTTGAGCCTGTGCCTGTTTCAGCTCTTTTAGTAGGCCGGTGACATCGGGGCCTATATCGACACAGCGAACCTTCCCGTTTTTGGGGACAGTCAAATAGACCCCTTTGGCCGCCGTATACTGGAGGTTCCCCTTCACTGTGACCATTCCGGTGGAAAGGTCAACGTCTGCCCACCTGAGAGCGCAAGCCTCACCTTTTCTCAGGCCCGTATCGGCCAGAAGGTGGACATAGCAGCGCCATTTGAGGCTTTCGTGTTCGAGACACTGGAAAATATAACGTAGCTCTTCGACGGTGTACGCCTGTTGTTGATTTGCGGCGGCGGCTTTGTCCGCGCTGGTAGGCTTCGGGCGCGAAACCTTTAGCATTGGGTTCATGCTGATTGTATCGTCCAAAAAAGCCATTTGGAAGATTCCACCGAGGATGTTGTGGCATTTGACGCACGTTGCAATGGCGTACCCCTTCCTCTGGAAGCTGACAAGGAATTTCTGTATCATGGCGGGGGTTATGTCCGCTATGCAGTATTCACCCAGGGCGGGGAGGATATGGGAGTTCAAAAATTGCCAGTAGTTAGTCCGCGAATTTTCCGAAAAAGAGAGTTCCTTTGTTGGCATATAGACCCCGCTGACATATTGGGCCAGCGTTTTCATTTTAGCGGCTTCGAGGGCAGCGGCTTTCTTTTTGGCGTCCCGCTCCTGCTTCGTCAAGAGTTCCCCGGCGGCAAGGGAGTTCTCAAGTTCGGCGGCGAATTTTTGGAGTTCCCGCTGCGTTGTCCGGGCTGACCATCCTGGTTCTGGCCTCCACGTCCTTTTGACCCGTCGGCCCCGGCCATTGGTAACAGAGACCTTGTAGACCGTTTCCCCGCTCTTATTTATGCTTTTCTCAACGACGGCCATGCTGTCCCGCCTCCCCATCAAAATATTCCTGTAGCGTTTGCCCCTGCTTTTGGGCCGCCCCTTGTACCTCTTTCAGGCCACGCAAGGCGGCGTTAAGCTCCACCAATACGGCCTCTTCGACAAGATGCTGGTCAAGACGGATTGACCGCGAGGGGGTAAACTTTTTTTCAGGGGTAAAAACTTTTCCCGTTGGGCTAATTGCCTGATCTCCCCCGCCATACTCAAATTCCATGAAGAAGTTTATCAGGTCGATGAGGCTGCGGTTGCCGTCAACGGAATATTCCATATCTGCGGCCAGTAGGTCTATCACCCGCGCGGCACTCTTGTCAATATGCGCCTGTCTACGGAGGATAGCAACGGAAAATTCCGAAATTCCCAACTCAGCGGCTGCGGCCTGTTCGGTGTCCCGGTGTTTGAAGTCGCTCCGGCCTAACAGGTAGTCGGTTGTAACGTTGTAGTAGTCCGCGATTTTACAAACATTTTCCAATGATGGCCTAGAGATGCCGGTGCGGTATTGATTTACCGCTTGTATCGAACATCCCAAAACGGCGGCAAGTTCCCCTGTGTCCGTGATAAGCTCATTCAGCCGCCGCGCAAGTGGCTGATTCATTTTCCCCGCAACGTCCATTGTTGAAATGTCACTTTTTTTACGGCCCATGTTTTTACCTCCAGAAAGTATTACTTTCGATTATAGATTAAGAGAAATTAGTACTTGCAATTTTCTGTGGTGAGACGTATACTCTCATTGTGAAGCGTAACTTGTTGGAACTCATTATAAGCAAGTGCAACTTCAATGTCAATACTTTTTTGGAGGTGCTGATTTTCATGGAAAAGCAATATATCAACTGGACTTACGACGGCCCGCCGTTCGCTTCGATTGTCGAGGCAAGCAAGGCCACCGGGCTGTCACAGTATTATCTCCGGCGCGGCTGCAAAAGCGGTGAAGTCCCCTGTGTCAAGTCCGGCGACAAGTACCTGGTAAACCTCCCGGCCTTATACCGAAAGCTGGGTGTTACCGTAGATGAGTGACGCCACGATGGAGCGGGAAAACCGGCTGTTGTCTGAGGTGCTGGCGAATATCAGCACGGATGAATACAAACGGCTGAGAGACAGCGGGATTCCCCTGGAGGAAATTCACGAAAGCGTGACCCGGATACAGGAACGAGGTGAGAGCTTCGAGCCTGACCCGCCCGGAGGCCCCTGGCCTGAGCCTGTCCCCTTCGATACTGTGGAGCTTCCCCCTTTTCCGGTGGCCATGTTGCCCCCGCCGCTGTCCTCATTTGTGGCGGCTGTGGCGGAATGTTACCAAGTTGACGCCGCCATGCCGGGGGTGCTGGTTTTGGGAGTGCTGGCCGGTCTGTTTCAGGGGAAATTCAAGATGTACGTCAAGCCGGGTTTCACTGTGGAACTGAGCCTGTACACCTGCGCGGTGGCCGCCCCCGGCGAGAGAAAGTCCCCCGTGTTCCAACGCCTGACCGCCCCTCTGAACGACTACGAGCGGTCTAGGCTTGAGAGTGACGGCGCTGACATCCAACGTAACCAGCAAGAGCGGCGGCTGTTGGAAGGGCGTAGAAAAGCCGTAGAAACCCAACTGACAAAAGGCGGCGGCAAGGGGTTTGACCGCTCCGGGTTGGAGCTAGAACTGGAGAGCCTGAACCGGGAACTTGACGACTTCGAGGACATGGTAGAATTTCGGGTGTTGGCCGATGATACCACAAACGAGAAATTGATTGACCTGCTGGACAAGCATGGTTCGATGCTGGTTGCCAGCGATGAGGCGGGGATGTTTGCCACCCTCCGGGGCCGCTATGACAGTAACAGTTCCATCGACGTTTACCTGAAAGGCATTGATGGAAGTTCTATCCGGGTTGACAGAATTGGTAGACCATCCAACATTATCCAAACTCCACACCTGAGCATGGCGCTTGGAGCGCAGCCTTCGGCCATTTTGGACTTCATAAATAACCCCACCTTTGCCGGGCGCGGCCTGGTACAGAGATTCCTCTACGCCAACTGTAAGAGTTCTGCTGGCAATCGGCGGTGGAAGGTGAAGGACATCCCCGACAACGTGCTTTTGGACTATGACGCGATGGTTTACAGAGCCTTGCAGATGGAAGATGGAGACCCGACAATGCTGTACTTCACCGATGCGGCCCAACGGGAAGCGGAGCGATTCGGAAACGAGGCGGAGCGGGAACTGCTGGACGGTGGGCGGCTGGATTTTGACAGAAGTTGGGGCAACAAATTCCCCGGTTTCGTGTTCAGGATAGCAGCGTCGTTCCACCTGTGCGCGGCGCTGGCCGATGGGCGGGACCCGAAAGGCAGGGTCGAGGTGGAATGGCTGCGAGCGGCTGAGGCCGTGGGGTGGTGTCTGGCCCAACATACCAAGAGCATTTTTACGGAGGCCGGGGCAGACCCGGACGTGGAAGATGCAAAATACGTCCTCAAACGGCTGGAAGCTGAGGGGGAGCCGGAGCTGAGCAAGCGGGAACTGCGCCGGATATGCCGCAAATTCAAGCGAGCGGATGAGATGACCCCGGCGCTGAAGATGCTGGAGGAACGAGATTATATCAGGATGGAACGGACATCAACAGGTGGCCGACCTTCCGAGACAATCCGCGTAAATCCGTTTTTGCTGACGTAGAAATAGTGTGCCAAAAGTGCCAAAAGGCCGACAGAGGGGACTTTAGACCCTTTTGGCACGTTTTTTTGGAGAATCAAAATTCATTTTTTGGAGGTGATATTATGACAAGCGCGCAAATTAGCAAGATGCCCCTGTGTCCTTTTTCCCTGGGCGGCAAGACCAAGGACTTCCACTGTGCCGGTGACGGGTGCATGGCCTGGACTGGCAAGTCTTGTGACCGGCTCCACGGGGAACCTTCCCCGGCGGTCAAGAGACGCATTGATGCGGCGATGGCGTATTTTCCCGACAACAGCAAATGGGAGGCAAAAAATGGGCGGTAAGTCGCAGAGGAAGGGGAGAAATGGGGAGTTGGAGTTGAGCCGGATTCTTTCCGACGAATATGGGTATGATGTCCACCCTGGCCGGGCGATGAGCTACGGGGCAGAGCCGGATTTAACCGGCCTCCCCGGTGTCCATATCGAGTGTAAGAGGGTGGAGCGGCTGGACCTGACCGCCGCCCTGGAGCAAGCAGAACGCGATTCTGAGCGATTCCAAGACGGTCTCCCCGCCGTATTTCACCGGAGAAGCTGGGAAGGATGGAGGGTGACAATGAACCTCCGGGATTGGCTGGAACTTTACGGAAATAGTCACAAAAATGGGGGGGTGACACCATGAATATAAAGCAAGCTCGTGGTTTGGCGGCGCTGCTGTCCTCCAACTCCATCGCGGAGGCCGCGAAAGTCTCCGGGACCTCTGAGACCACACTGAGGCGATGGCTGCGGGAAGATACTGAGTTTGTCGAGGCGTATAATACGCAGTTGAGGACGATGCTGGAGGATGCGTCCCGCGTGGGACAAGTTCGCTCTGCTGAGGCTATGGGAGTTTTCAGTGAGGTCATGGGCGATGGCACGATCAATGCCCAAACGAGGATAACGGCGGCCCGTTCGCTGCTGGAATTTGCCTTGAGGTTGGTGGAGTTCACCGAGTTGAAGTCGCAGATGGAGGAACTGGAGCGGCGTGTTAAGAACCTGGATGGAGGTGAGAACTAATGTTCGAGAACATCAAAAAGCGCCTTGATGACGCGAAAAAGACCGTGGACATCTACGACAACGGCGACTTTTTGCCGCCTGTGGATAGCGTGGCCTTTGGTATCCGTATCGCCTGGTTGGAGATTCTTGGCGCTGAGGAATGTGTACCGGCGTTTTCACAAGTGGAACTAAACCAAATCCTGTCTCTGGACCCGGAGAGATATTCGCCGGAGGATGCAGAACGGATTCGGGGTGTTCAACAGTCTATCCGGGAACACCTGGCATGAATAAAGCCCTCTCCACACCGGAGGGGGCTTTTCAATCTGTAGAAAAAGTGTGCCAAATGTGCCAAAAGTCGGATGGGGGGCTTTTGGCACTTTTGGCACGTTTTTTTGGAGATTCAATTTTTATTTTGCACCACCTGAGGGGCGCTTGCTTTTTGTCGATAGCTGTGTTATTCTGTCGGTGGCCCCATGTGGGCCAGGGCGCTGTCCATTATACGGCGGCGGTTTGCTACTCCCTGACAAAGGGGGTGTTGCTATGCGCATTACGTTACATATCGGGGCCTACACGGTTACGATCATCGTGAAACGCAGAAACCGCCACTCTGGCAAGTGACGGTTTCTAGGAATAGAAATTACTCATAATCAGGGCTAACCGTTGTCGGGCAGCGCCTGTTTCTATGCTTATTATACGGCCCCGGTGGCCCTTCTGTCAAGTCCCCTCCGGGGGCTTTTCTTTTTGCCCTTCCTCCGACGGTTCCCGTTTCCGGCGGTAGATCGGAGAGGCAGCCAACACCTCCACAGTTCGAGCGGTTTCTTTCTGTCCTGTGGGGTTCATGGCGTCAAAGGCGGTATTGACACGCTCTTTATACGGGGTTTCCATCGTGGGGGCTGTCTCAGGCTGGTTGTCGTCTGCTTTTTCGTCCGAAACATACTCCAGCACTTCCCCCGGCTGGCACTGGAGCATAGCGCAAATGCGAGACAGGTTGTCCGTCCCTACCACTTCCCCGCTCCGTATGCGCTGTATTGTACCCTCTGACAAGAGCCGTTCCCGGCGCAACCGTGTGGTATTGTACCCGGCCATTTTCAGCGACTGTAACACGTCGATTTTGTATCGCAGGCCCATTTTTTCATCTCCCATTTTCAGAGTAAAAAGTCCTTTCATTGAGTATACAACAAATCTTGCACAGATTCAAGAGCAAAATACACAAAATAAAGGGCTATTATTTGTGTATTATGCCAGTTGCAAATACTCAGAAAAGGGTGTAAAATATAATCAGTTCAAGGGAAGGGGAACAGGTCAGACAAAGGTTAAGAGAACATGACAAGAGCGGAACAGGATACGCACGAGACACAAAGGAAAATCACAGCGCAACGCCTCCCGCCGCCTGACCTGAAAATTGAACACGGTTGAGCCAAAGCGGACGGGTAACAGCAAGAACGCGAGGCAAGACCGGAACGGGATTCGGAATAGGCCCTCAAAGACGGTAGCTCTGAAAAGCCCCCCGGCGCTCAACCTGAACCACCCACCAAAGACCGAAAGGAGAACATCATGGATATTCCCGCTGAGATTTTGGCCATGCGCCCCGCTCCACTGGAGGGCAGTATCACCAACTATCCGCCTTATGTCGTGGATAACCACACCAAGGCCGTCCACCGCTATTTTGACGCGCTGGAGGCGTGGATGCAGAGCACATACCCCGACTGCCCGTTTCTTAACTGATGGGAGGTGAACACGATGAGCATTGAAGAGACCGCCATGGAGCTGCTGGCCGTCAAGTCTGAAATCGCCCGCCTCCAGGAAGAGGCTGAGGCCCTGACCGACGCTCTCAAGGGGGCCATGGTCGAGGCTGGCCGGGAAGAACTGGCCGGGGACGGCTGGAGCGCAAGCTGGAAGAACGTCAAGCAGACCCGCTTTGACGCCGCCGCTTTCCGCCGGGAGAACCCCACGCTGGCCGCTCAGTACATGAAGCAGACCACCCTCACCCGGTTCCTGATCGGATGAAAAAAGCCCCTTGTGCTACACGGCGACCAAACCAAGCACAAGAGGCCCACACCTACCCACACAGGGGAGGACGGTGTTATTGTACCGCCGTTCTCCCCGTTCGTCAAGAAAGGATTCAAGAAATGTTTTTTATTGACACCTGCGATTCAATTTATAAAATCAAGGCCGGGTTGAACGCCATTCAGGGACTCCATCAAGCGATGGTTGAGGGCGGGGCAGACCCGTCAAGCTGGATGGATGGCCTGTATTTCACCGTGTGCAAGCTGGAGGAAGAGGCCGACAGGCTGGAGAAGTTGCTGGACGCTGAGCAGAAGCGGCGCAAGACCGAGGGGAGGTAACACCATGAAAGGGTTTATGATCTATGGCGACCTGGAGCAACAGGTGGCAAGCCTGACAGACGCGCAGGTGGGGCAGTTGCTCCGGGCCATGTTCGAGTTTAACCGGGGCGTGGAGCCGTCCCCCGCTGACCCGTTGGTGGGTCTGGCCTTTGGCTTTGTCAGGGGGAACATGGAGCGGGACCGGGCAAGGTATGAGGCCACCTGCGAGAAGCGCAAGGCCGCCGGTGCAAAGGGAGGCCGCCCGCAAAAGCAAAAAAAGCAAATGGTTTCTGAGGAAACCCCATTTTTTAACCCGGAAAGCAAAAGGTTTTCCGAAAACCCTGATAGTGTCCCTGTCCCTGAACCTGATCCTGAACCTGTTCCTGATAGTGTCCCTGTCCCTGTCACCCAGTCTATGGGGGTTTCAGGGGGGACGCAGACCGAGACGGGGACGCCGGACAGCGAAAACACACGGGATTTTTTGGACTGCGTGGCCTATTTCGACAAGTGCGGCCTCTCCCTGAGCCGGGGAAACCGGCGCATTTTGGCCCGTTGGGTGCGGGAAGTTGGCTTTGACGTGGTGGTGATAGCCGTTGACCGCGCCATGATTCACGGGGCAAAGACGGCGGGGTATGTGTTTACCATCCTGGAGGAATGGAAATCGCTGGGGCTGCATGACCCGGAGGCAGTGGAGAACCATCTTGACGGGGAGGCGATAGCATGAGCCGCGCTGTGTGGGCTGTGGCCCTGGCCGCCTGGTTTGGCTTTATGGCCTGGAAAATCGACTGGCTGTGGAGTTTGTCAGAGCCGTGGCTGCCGTTCGCGCAGGTGATCGCCCTGCTGCTGTTGGCCGTCTGCGTGGTGGGGGTGATACTCCCTCCCCGTTGGTCGGCGGGTGTGCAAGTTGCAATCGGCTTTTTGGGAGTGCTGGCCCTGTGGGGCGGTGCGCTCACCAACCTGTGAATGGAGGTTTTGACGATGAAGAAAAACAAGGAACGTGGGCCATTTGATAGCGCCTTGCCCATTGACCGGGTGCTGTCTCTGGTAGCCCTGGCCGTGGGCGCTGCCTGTCTAGCCCTCCACGAAAGCCCCGCTATGGTCGGCGTGGGGCTGCTGGCCCTGGCAATGGGCTGTTTGGGGCTGGCCTTCGGGACGTGGTGAGGCCATGAGAGGGCCTATCAACACGCAAGAGGACTTTGACCGGCGGGTGGAGTATCTGGCCGGGATGCTCCACGCCCGCGCTGATATAATCGCCTGTGGCGTCCCGTTGCTGGCCCTGGTGGTGGCTGGGTGTCAGCCGGAGAGCGTTCACCCCGTTATCGTCGCTGCCTGTCTTGTGGGGGAGCTGGCCTGTGTCCTGTGGTTTGACCCGTGGGGCTGCCTGAATCGCTGCCTGGCCCCGCTGTCCCGGACGCTGCTGCTATTGTCCATCCTGCTTGTGGCCCTGGCCGCTGTGATGGCCGTTATGGACGCGCCGGTGGTGGCGGTGGTGCTGGTTGTTCTGGCCGTTGCAAGCTGCGCTGTGGCCCTGTGGCGGCGTAAGGCGTGGCTGCTGGCCTGGCAAACCAAGCAGTCCCCGGAGGTTGACAAGGTATTAGCCCACCTAGACAAAGGCGGGGAGTGGGAGCCGGGGACCGCCTGGGAGCGGGACGGATGCCGTCAAACCCGCGCCATGCTCCATCAAGCACTTGATATGGAGTGCAACGAGGCTGAGCTGTCGAGGGCTTATAAGGCCGTGTATCTGCTGGCCTATCTGTGCGGCATGGAGGGCAGACAGTCAGAGGTGGAGCGGCTGAAAAAGGATTTGAGCAAGGCAGAGGCCGCCGCCGAAAAGTGGAGGGACAAGGCGATTCTGCGAGAGGATACGGCGGCGGAATTGGACTACACCAAGCGCCGGTTACAGGAAACGCAAGAGGCCCTGAGCGTTGCCAGATCTGAGGCCAAACAATACCGGCAAGAGGCCGAGATCTGGAGGCCGGAGGAAGCAGAGGGCGGCAAAGAGGCGGCGGTGCTGGCCTACCTGGAACAGGGTCACAGTTACCGCGAGGCGGCGGCACAATTCGGCCTGAGCAAATACGCCGTGGAGAAGATTGCAAAAGAGACTGTCTGAGGGCTGTCCGGCGGCTGTCCGAAAGTGTCTGAGGGCTGTCTGAACCTGTCTGAGAGGCCGCCTGAAACTGGCTGATGCTGTCCGAGGGCTGTCCGAAACCACCCCACAGAGGGCCACAGGCCCGCTCCAGAGCGAAAAACGACACAACCGCCACCCGGAGCGGTAGGGGAGGGGAGGCAGACCCAAAAGAGGCCCCCGGAGAAATACCGGGGAGCCTCTTTTTCATGGTATGAACTTTTTGAGCCAAAACCGAAAACGAGGCAGACCGAAAAAAGGGGTAACAAAGGGGTAACATGCAGGTTAAAAGGGGTAACATCGGGAAATAACAACTTGTAACAAGCTGCAAAAGCCAAAAGGGAAAAAGGCTTGTGGCACAAGGGGAAATTACGTCAATGTGCAAAAAGTCATAACAAATAAAATCAAGTATAATTTAGTTGGTAAGGATGAGGTCGGCAGTCCGAATCTGCCTAGCAGCTCCAACAAAAAGCACTTGAAACTTCGGTTTCAGGTGCTTTTCTTTTTGCTTTTTGGACGTTTGCGCCGGTTTTGCCGCTGTGGTGAAACCGGCGCTTTTTGCTGGAACCGTCACATAAACCGTCACCGACAAGCAAGCCTGTTTTTCGCCCATAGCGTCCCGAAATGCGGCGGCTGCTTGTCTAAGAAGGTTGGCTGCGGGAGAACCCCTCCCCGCAACAGAAAAAAGGCAAATGCCGAAATCAGCAGGCCAAAAAGCCCGTCATTCCCCTTCGCCGGGCGGCTCTGCCCCGGTCAGGGAGAGCTTGTCCAGTTCGGGCAGGGTCTTCTCCATCCATGCGTCGATGCTGCTGCGCATGGCGGCCAAAGCGTCCGCGCCCAGGGCCGCGTTTTGCCGCTGCATGGTGAGCAGCATGGCAAGCTGCGCCGCCGCCTGTTCCATCTGTTCGCCTGCGGGGGTGAAGGCGGCGGTGATGGTCAGCGGCTCGTCGGCTTTGTGAACGCTGAACCGCGCCCCTGCGTCGGCCAGGGTGCGCATGGCCCGGAGGACGTCCCCCTGGGTGGCGGGGCGGCAGGCGGTTTCCGCTTGCGGGGCGGGCCGGGCCAGGTCGGTCCAAAAAGCGGTTGCGTCCACGCCGAAATAGTCCGCCAGTTTCTTGGCCGTGGGCCGGGAAGGCTCGTGGACCCCCCGTTCATAGTTCCCGATGGCGGAGGGGGTCAACCCCACTGCGGCGGCGACGTCCGCCTGGGAAAGCCCCTGTTCCTTCCGTAAGCTGCGCAAAAGCGCCTTGTCAAACATGGCTGTTTCCTCCGTTTTGCGTGGCCGGTGGTCCGTGGCGGGAGAGTGGGGATTGCGTGTGAATCCCAGCTCTGTTGAACCAACCGGCGTTGTTCTACGATGCTATTATACCACATAAAACGAAAAATGTCAAGAAGAAATAAGACGTTTCGCTTTGTCGCAAAACGGCGGATATCTCAGGGAATACAAGACGTAATACCACGTTATAAAAGTTACGCTTGCAATTTGGACGATTTTGTGGTATAATAGAGACAGAAAACAGGAGAGGGCGTCCCATTGGCGGGGCGAACGCCTGGAAAAACCCGTCCTGTGGCGGTCAGGACGGGAATAAGGAGGCTTTTTTTGCACTTTACTAGAACAAATGTACGAGTTTTGCTGACGAAAAAGAGAGGAGGCGAGCCTTGTGGCGGATAAAAAACGTCCTGGCACAATGGTCTATTTTAACCTTTTGGGGCCGCTGGAGGCCCTGAGCATGGAAGAGCGGGGCAAGCTCTTCACTGCGCTTTTGAAGTATGGGAGCGCAGGGGAAGAACCCGCCTCCTTTTCCGGTATGCTTTACATGGCCTGGCTGTTTGTCAAGCGGGATATGGACCAGGACAAGGGGCGGTATTCGTCCCGATGCGAGAAGAACCGGGAAGCAGCAGAGGCACGTTGGGGAGCAAAAAGCACGGAAGAAAAGCATCCGATGCGTTTGGATGCAAATGCATCGGATGAATGCGAATGTATCCAAACGGATGCAAACGATGCCAATACAATACAAACCAAACCAATACAAACCAAACCAAAACAAACCAATTCTGTAGGGGGCGCTGACGCGCCAACCCCCCGGCGGCAAACGAAATTCATTCCTCCCACGGTGGAGGAGGTGGCGGCTTATTGCAGGGAAAAGGGCTACCAAGTGAACGCACAACTGTTCGTTGACCACTACGAGGCTGGCGGGTGGATGCGGGGGAACACCAAGATCAAGAGCTGGAAAGCCTGCGTTCGCACCTGGACGCAGCGGCAGGAGGGCCGGGCCAACCAGAGCGCGCCACCGCCACAGCAGGAGATTTTGACTGCGGCCAACTGGGAGGACTAGGCCCGTGTATGAAAACGCCTATTTCAACGAGCGGTATGTGATATCCGCCATTCTGTACGATGAAAAGGGCCGATTCTGGCCGGAGATACGGGAGGTCATAGACGGGGACGACTTCCTCTCCGAGGACTGCAAGGCCCTGTTTTTGGCGGCCTGTGCGCTGCTGGACGCGGGGGAGGCGGTCAACGCCGCCACGGTGCGGGCCAAAGCGGGGGCCAGCCTGGAGGTCGTCAAGGAGCTTGTAGACCTGGCCCCCACAGCGGCCAACATTCGCAGCTATGCGGAATTGGTGCGGAAAGAGAGCCTAAGGCGCAAGGCGCGGGAGATCGGGGAGGAGCTGACCCAGGCGGCGATGGCGGAAAGCACCGACCCGCTCCAACTGCTGACCGAAATGGCCCGGCGGCTGGATGAGCTGACCGTTGAGAAGCGGAGCGGGGCGCTGCTCAGCGGGGACGAACTGGTTTATAGCTTTTTTACCGAGTTTGAGGAGCGACAGAAGGAGGGGGCGGCCTTTCGGACGTTCCCCATGCTGGACCGGTTCACAGGCGGGTTTCAGCCTGGCCGGATGTACATCTTTGCGGCCCGCCCCGGCGTGGGAAAAAGCGCCTTGGGGGTCGCCCTGGCCCAGATGCTGGCCAAAAAGCGCCGGGTGCTCTACGTTTCCGCCGAAATGTCCCCGGAGGAAATCACAGCGCGGATCTTCTCCAGCTACACCGGGGTCCCCTATGCGCGGCTGCTGGGCGGCGGGGGAGTCACTGACCAACAGACGGGGGAATTGGCGGCGGCTTCAACGCAGGTGCAGGGGTTGCAATTGACCATCAACCGGACGGCGAAAATTGACGTGGCAAAAATCGGCGTGTGGGCGCGTCAATGCGGCGCTGAGTGCGTCTTTGTGGACCATGTGGGACTGCTGGAGGGGGCCGGAAAGAGCGAATATGAGCGGCTGACCGCCATCTCCGTGGAGCTGAAACGGCTGGCCCGTGTGCTTCACGTTCCCATCATCGTGCAGTCCCAGTTCAACCGAACGGCGGCACTGTCGGACAACCCCGGTCTCCACCAACTGAGGGGGACCGGCGCGCTGGAACAGGACGCGGACGTTTGCGTTTTGCTCAGCCGGAACATGGACAACCCGCCCCGGCCAGGGGAGCCGCAAGACCTCACGCTGAACATTGCCAAAAACCGCCACGGGCGAACCGGTACAATGACGTTGACCTATTACCGGAATGTCAACCGCTTCGTTGACCCCAACGGAACCGATCCACACGATTTGAACGTCAATTCCTGGCAGTAAAAAGGAGGCAAACATGGGACGTGAGATCCTGGCTTTGATCCAGCAAGTGGAACCGGTCACGGGGTCCACGCGGGAGCGGTGGCAGCAGTACGAGCGGGAAAAGAAGCGGCTGCTTCCCCTGGTCCCTCCGGGGGAGCGGGGGACCCTTTGCCGCCTGCTGGCAGAGCGGCTGGACCTGTGAGCCTTCGGAGCGCAAGGGGATTGCAAATTCCGCCGACTGTGTACCGCAACCTGGTTCTCTGAGGCAATGGCGTTCGCAGCAACCACGCGCCCCCACGGGCCAAAAGAAACGCAGGAGAAGGCTGTGCCTGCCGGGGAAGCAAAAAAGCACCCCCGGAACATTCTCCGAGGGTGCCTGCTTTGGTTCGCTAACAATGCTGCAAAGCAAAGGGACCGCCGAAAAGCGGCCCCCCGATAGAAAGGCTATTTGGCAGGCGTCCCGGTGCTCCTGCATCTCTCAGGTTTCCCTTGTCAGTACCATCGGCGTGTGGTTGGGACGAAATCTACCACCTCAAATAGCCTCTTCTATGTTATGGTCATTATACTACGGTTATTCCCGCTTGTAAAGCGTTTCTTTGTTCCTCAACAGACGCCGCCATTCCTTTTCTTTCACTTTTTGGAATGTAATGATCGAGTTTTTGTAGTTTTCGGGGTCTTTTGATGTTTTTAGACGAAGAATCAAACGGTGGTTCTTTCCATTTTCTTCGATTTGCCTTAGAACGATGGCGGTATTCGGTTTTTCGGAGCGGATAATATAATCCGGGTCATGAATGATAGCTGCCGCCCATCGCTCACAAATTTCATAATCGTCCGGGTGTCGCTCTTTAATATGCTCTATCTGTTTTTCCGTGATAACGACTTCATCTGTGGCAATGTCGGTCGTAACACATTGGTACAGCTCCGGGTCAAGTCTGCAAACCTGGCGCACATCCGGCACCTCATCTCTGTCTGATGCTTTGTTTGGTACGCATCGGCTTGTGTGGGTTGTTTTTGACGATTTATTACAATAAAAAGAAGTAACCGCCCCAGCCTTCCGAGCGGGCGGTTACTTCTCGTAACTTAACTCCGGGCGCAAACCGTTGTCAGACAACGCCCTTGCCATGCTTTATTATACGGCCCATGTGAGCCGCCGTCAAGCCTTTTCTGAGGGCTTGCTTTTTGTCGTTTCCTGTGGTATTCTGTCAATGGCCCCTTGTGGGCCAGGGCGCTGTCCATTATACGGCGGCGGTTTGCTCCCTTCATCGGGGGCAGCTTCTTTGCCCCCGTTCGCAAGAAAGGGGGCGCTGCTTATGACGACTTCGGAATTTTATCAATTCTGTTTGGTAATCATCGGCTTGTGTGGGTTGTTTCTGACAATCTATTACAATAACAAAAAGAAGTAACCGCCCCAGCCTTCCGAGCGGGCGGTTACTTCTCGTAACTTAACTCCGGGAGCTGACCGTTGTCGGGCAGCGCCTGTTTCTATGTTTATTATACGGCCCCGGCGGGGCTTGTGTCAAGCCTTTTCTGAGGGCTTGCTTTTTGCTGCCCTCAGTGGTGTTTGGGCCAGGGCGGTGGCGGTGGGGTTCCCCTGCAACCAGCGACCACGCCGGTTCAAAGGATTACCCAACAAATTCCATAATTGCACATTGCACATTGCTAATTGCTCACAGCCTCATAAACCCGGACATCATGCAGCCCCCCGCCGCGCCGCAGGCCAGCAGCTCCGGCAGCCGGTCCCGCGTCACCCCGCCGATGGCCCAGACCGGGACAGTCGAGCGGTCGCAGACCGCCCGCAGCAGTTCCAGCCCCTTGCCGGGGAGACCCGGTTTGCAGCCGGTCTCGTAGATGTTGCCGAGGAAGAGGTACGTCACCCCCAGGGACAGCGCCTCCTCCACCTGCGCCAGGCTGTGGCAGGAGGTCCCCAGTTGTTCCCAATCGCCGGGATTTGGAAGCGCCCGGAGCCGGGGCAGGGGCAGATGGAGACAGCGGATACCCAGCGCCTGCGCCGCCTCTGGGTGGCCGTGGAGGATGAGGGGCACGTCTGCCCTCTGGCAAACCTCCTGCACCTGCCGGGCAAGGGCGAGGTAGTCGGCTGGGGACAGGTCTTTTTCCCGCAGCAGCACCGCCCTGGGCTGAGCCGCGCAGACCCGCCCCATTTGCTCCAGATAGTCCCGCTGGCACAGGGCGCGGTTGGTGACGGCGATCAGGCGGTCATACATAGAGGTAGTCGTTCAGGACGGGCTGCAAGCCGCCCTCTTCCATGTCGTGGTACATCCGCTCAAAGCTGCGGTTGTCGTTGATCTCAAACTGCTCGTCCCCTACGTCGGCGTCCTGCTGGCCGCTGTACTTGGCCTCGTGGTCGCCAATGCCGGTGGACACCCCGGCGGACACCTTTGTGGCGCAAATCTTCGTGATGCCGTTGCGGAAGGAGAGGGATTCCCGGCTGGACACCGTGATGCCCACATAGGGCAGGAACAGCCGGTAGGCGCACAGCACCTGGCACAGCTCCCGTTCCCCCACGTCTCTGGGGTTGATTTTGTCGTTGTTGATGATGGGCCGCAGCCGGGGACAGCTCAGGCTCAGCTCCGCGTGGGGATAGCGCCGCTGGAGCAGGTAGACGTGGAGGGCGCTGGCAAGGGCGTCCTTGCGGAAGTCGTCCAGCCCCAGCAGGGCGGAGAACCCGGCCCCCCGCATCCCGGCGCGAAGCGCCCGCTCCTGGGCGTCGAAGCGGTAGGGCCACACCCGCTTGTGGCCCAGCAGGTGGAGCTTTTCGTAGTGGTCGGGGTTGTAGGTCTCCTGGAACACGGTGACGTAGTCCACGCCGCACTCGTGGAGGTAGCAGTACTCGTCGGTGTTGACGGGGTAAATTTCAATGCCGATGTTGCGGAAGTACTTCCTGGCGATCTTCACCGCCTCCCCGATGTAGGTCAGGTCGGAGTACCTGCGGCTCTCCCCGGTGAGCATGAGGATTTCTTCCATGCCGGTGGAGGCGATGACCTGCATCTCCCGCTCGATCTCCTCGAAGGTCAGCTTCTTCCGGCGGATGTTGTTGTAGCAGTTGAAGCCGCAGTAAATGCAATAGTTCTGGCAGTAGTTGGCGATGTACAGGGGCGTGAAGATGTACACCGTGTTGCCGAAGTGCTTGCGGGTCTCGTCCTCGGCTTTCCGGGCCATTTCCTCCAGGAAGGGGGCGGCGGCAGGGGAGAGCAGCGCCTTGAAGTCCTCCACGCTGACCCGGTCATGGCTCAGCGCCCGCCGCACATCGGCGGCGGTGTAGCGGTCATAGTCGTAGGCGGCGAACTCCCGCAGCACGACGTCCTTCACGTCGGAGTCCAGCACCTCCATGCCCGGCAGATACTGCATGTGGTCGGAGCGGGCAGAGGGGTCGTTTTCCAACTGGTGCTTGCGCTTCAGGGCCTCCGGGGGCAGTTGGTCGCTGTCGATAAAATAAACCTGGCTTTCTTCGTCGATCATCTCTTGCCCCTCCTTACCGCAGGAACCCGGTCAGCGGGTCGGAAGCGCTGCCGCCCCGGGCCAGCACGGGACCCATGCCGGTGATATAGGCGGCGCGGCCCGCTTCGATGGCCTGGCGGAAGGCGTAAGCCATGGCGGGCACGTCCCCGGCGGTGGCGATGGCGGTGTTGGCCATGACCGCCGCGGCTCCCATCTCCATGGCCTCGCACGCCTGGGAGGGCTTGCCAATGCCCGCGTCCACGATGATGGGCAGGTCAATTTCGTCGATGAGGATTTGAATGAACTCTTTGGTGGCGAGGCCCTTGTTGCTGCCGATGGGGGAGGCCAGAGGCATGACGGCGGCGGCTCCGGCGCTTTGCAGGTCGCGGGCCACGTTCAGGTCGGGGTACATGTAGGGCAGCACCACAAAGCCCTCTTTCGCCAAAATCTCGGTGCATTTCACGGTCTCGTAGTTGTCGGGCAGCAGGTACTTGGAGTCGTGCATGATCTCCACCTTGACGAAGTCGCCGCAGCCCATTTCCCGGCTCAGCCGGGCGATGCGCACGGCCTCCTGGGCGTTGCGCGCCCCGGAGGTGTTGGGCAGGAGGGTGACCCCCTTGGGGATGAAGTCCAGGATGTTCTCCTCCTTTTTGGTGTTGGCCCGGCGCAGGGCCAGGGTGATGATCTCCGCGCCGCCCTGCTCCACGGCGGCCTTGATGAGGTTCAGGTTGTACTTCCCAGACCCCAGGATGAAGCGGCTGGTAAACTCCCTGCCGCCCAGAATCAGCTTGTCGTCTTTGTTGTTCATGTATGTTTTCCTCCAGTTTGTTTTTCTATGTTTTGAAACTGCTTTCTGATGCAGATTCCAGAGGTTTCCTTTTTCGGCAGCGTCCCAACCATGAAACAACGCCTGTAACCCCCGGTCATTGCACATTGCACATTGCTAATTGCTAATTGCTAATTGCACATTGCGAAGCAATGAGCCGGATCACCTGATTGGCCTGCATCCCGGCGCACACCGCCACACGGGGGGCCATCAGGCCCAGCCCCTCCCCCACGTCGGAGGTACCGTCCCCACAGACGTAGAGCCGGGACAGCACCCGCCGGGTGCGGATGAGGTTTGCGTCCCCGTAGCCCGCCATGCCGTTGCCGGAGACGATGACGGTGTTGGGACACTCCTGCAAGAGGGTGTTCACCAGCATGGCCTTCTCCTCCGGCCGGTCAAAGGCTTCGCAGACGATGGGGTACGCGCCAAAGAGGGCGGCGGCGTTGTCCTCCGTCACCCGGCCCTGCCAGGTCTGGATGTCCAGATAGGGATTGATCTCCCGCAGGATGGAGGGGAGAGCTTCGGTCTTGTACTGGCCCAGATGGGGGATGCGGTAAGCCTGCCGGTTCAGGTTGGTGATATCCACCCGGTCAAAGTCCACCAGCAGCATATGTCCCACCCCGGAGCGGGCCAGCATGACCGCCAGGTTGGAGCCGAGGCCCCCCAGCCCCGCCACCGCCACCCGCGCGGCGGACGCCGCCTGGTGGAACGAGGGGGGAAAGCGTTGGTCAAAGGCCCGGTCCAGTTCTTCCTTCGTGGGGACCACGTCAGCCACCTCCTACGAATTGCACGATCTCCACCGTGTCGCCGTCCTGGAGCAGTTCGGTCTCATAGTTGGACTTGGGGATGATTTCCAGGTTCCGCTCCACCGCCACGTATTGGGCGCGGTAGCCCGCCCGTTCCAGGTAGTGGGCGACGCTCTCCCCGGCGGCGGCGACAGGTTCTCCGTTGATAGTCACCACAGCACTTCCACCTCCTTATGCGCAAAAAAAGCGCCACGAAAGATCACACCCGATAGGTGGTGTGCCCCTTCGTGACGCTTTTTGCGTTCACTGTCCTGTAAGATATCACAAAACGGTCCGGCTGTCAAGCGCGGCGGCGGCGTTTTTTTCGCGGCTTCGAAAAAACATAAAACAAAGTCCCCCAAACACTTGCAAAGTGTGGTATACTATAAAAAGAGGCCCCGGCGGAATCGCCGCGACCGCTAAAACGCACACAGAACAGGAGGAACGATCATATGAGTACACAACAAGCGCCGCCCGGCGCAGAGGAAAAGCGAAAAACATTGACATCGCTGGAAGAACTGGGAAACCTGCTCCCCACAGAGGAGGCCGAACCGCTGCCTGTCTACGACCACAAAAACACATACAATCTGGTCGCCCTGATGATGTATCTGGTGGGGGTGGAGTACCGCCACTTCGAGGCCCACGACCCGCAGCTCACCGAGAACTTCCAAAAGCACGACCAAAACAAAAACGCCCGCATCATCCGCAACCTGTGCAGAATACGGACGGCGCTGGAGCAGGGGTACTCCCAAATCCGTTCGGCGTTTCTGTACGACCTGAAAAACCTGTCCTCCCTGCCCAAGCTCATCCCCACGGAAGCCGTGAACGGCCTGCTGGCGGACGGCGTCGACCTGCAAAGCACCAAGCCGGACGTCAACCAGTACATCATGACCATCAACCGGGAGCTATCCAACCGCATCAACAACGTCAAAGACCTGTTCCCGGAGTGGGTGCGCTGGGAGTACATCCGCCCGCTGTTCCTCATGCCCAACGGCTTCAAAAAGGAAGGAATCAAGGCCGCAGGGGACTACTACAACACCAATCGAAACCGCTACCCCTACCAGTGTTATATGAACTGGGACCGGGACGGCTGCGGGAACATCCTGAACTCCGATTACAAATTTGTCCGGCTGCTCTATGAGAAGTACGGCGACAGCTTCGAGGACAAAAGCCTGGTCCGTGGAGCAGGCGACCAGAAGATGGACGACCTGTACGACTTCATCAGCCGCAGCGAAAAGACCCTCATCGTGGTGGACTGCGAAAACAGCGACCCGGTCAAGCTGGCGGCGGTGCTGTCCAGCCTCAACGCCGCCCAGAAAAACTCCATCCACAAAATCATGCTCTTCGATTCCGATTACACCACGGCGGCGTGGACGACCCTCTGTCAGATGGGCCTGCCTGCGGAGTACAACACGGAACACATCGTGGTGGGCAGGATTTACGAGCACAAATCCCAGGTGGACATGACCCTGGCGGCCAACACCTGCCGGGAGGTCTACCTGAACCAGGTGGATTCGGTGATTTTGGTCTCCAGCGACAGCGACTATTGGGCGCTCATTCAGTCGCTGCCCGGTATCCGCTTCCTGGTCATGCTGGAAAAGGCCAAAAGCGGCCTGCAAATCCGAAACGCCCTGGAGAGCCAGGGCCGCCCCTACTGCTTCATCGACGACTTCTGCACCGGGGCCACCTACGCCATCAAAACCAAAACGATCCTGTCGGAGGTGCAAAACCGGCTGGACGAGGCGGTGAACCTCAACGCAAAAACCATGCTGGAGGAGGCGTTCCGCAGCACGTGGGTGCAGATGAGCGACAGGGAAAAGGAGAATTTTTACAACCGGCACCTGAAAACCATGCGGCTGAAAATCGCCCAGGACGGTCAGATCCGCATCGTGGTGGGGGAGTAACGCCGACCCAATAAATATAGGTTTATACACAAACAGCGCCGGTCAGCCCGTTGGTGAGCTGACCGGCGCTTGCGTTGGGTGCTTGGGGCAGGGGAGTTTTACAGGGCGGCCAGGGCCTTGCCCAGGGCTTCGCACTGCGCAACGCCCTCGTCGTCGGGGGTCTCAAAGACGGCCAGGCCCTGACCGGTGGCCAGAACCGCGCCAGCGCCCTCGGCGCGCTCGGCCCAGTCCAGCATCCACTGGCCCTCGGCCCAGGCGTAGCTGCCGAAGAGGGCGATCTTGCGCCCGCTGAGGCTGCCTTCCAGCTCGGAGAAGAACGGCTCGAACTCGCTCTCCTCCAACTGCTCGCTGCCCATAGCGGGGCAGCCCAGGGCCAGCAGGTCGTAGCCCAGGGCGGAGGCGGCGTCGGTCTCGCTGACCTGGAGCAGGTCGGTGTCCACCCCGGCGTCGGTCAGGCCCTTCTGGACGGCCTGGGCCATGGCTTCTGTGTTGCCGGTCATGGACCAGTAAATAACGGCTGCTTTCATAATAAATACACCTCGGTTTTTTATTTTAGCTTTTAGCTATTAGCTCTTAGCTTTTAGTATCTGACTTGTCGCTGGTCGCGCTTTACGAACGGTTCTTTTCACTTTTCGTTTTACGCGCTTCGCTTTCCGTCGGTAGTGCTTGGCTAATGGCTAACAGCTAATGGCTAATAGCTTATCTCAGCAGGCGCGGAGGATGTCCTCCAGCTCCATGCCGTGGCTGGCCTGGTCGATGACGCTGCTGCGGCTGTCCCGGTAGGCCCGAAAGAGCTGTTTGGCCCGGTTCACGTCCCCGTAGACCTTCCACTCTCCGGTGTACTTGCAGTTCTCCCCCTTGTTGGCGATGAACCCAGTCACGTCGTCCAGGGGATAGCCCAAAAACAGCCCAATTTCGTGGGGAAAACTGTCCCGCTGGAACCGCTGGCCCAGCAGGGTCAGTTTGGCCTCCAGGGGCAGCGCCTCCTGGTAGCCCATGCCCTGGAGGTACCGCCGCAGCTCCGTCTGGCTCAGGCACCGCCCCAGCGCGTCGGGGCAGTAGACCATCACCACCAGAAAGCGCTCGTTTTCCTGCAAGAGCACCAGATCATACCCGTGGCGGCGGAGGGTGGCCCGACATTCCTCCAGGTCCTGCTGCCAGTTTGGATATTTTTCCTTGTGCAGGGTGAAAATATTCGAGGGCTTCACCCGGCGCAGGGTGGGGGAACAGTGCTGGTACAGGCACCACTTGAATTGTTCAGGCATCGTGCATCATCATCCTTTCCATGCGATAGGCCGGAGCAAGGCACACTCCAGTTAGCATAGGATAACCAAACGGGAGAAAAGAAACCGCGTTTTGCAGCGGTAATTGTTGGGGGACTGGCGGTGCAGGAGGTTCTGGTTCCCCGGAGATGGGCGGCGGCGAGAAGGAGGCCGCAGCCCACGCAGGAGAACAAAGAAAAAGTATCCCGCCAAAGAGTGGGGGAGAGAGGAAACCCCCGGAACGTCCCCGGCAAGAGTTAGCATACACTAACCGCAATAGAATGTCAAGAGGAAATTTGCCCGGCGGCGAAAAAACGGCGTGTACAAGCGCCCAAAAAAGGCCGGGGCGGGGGAGGGGTCCCTTGTGAATTTGGACAGAGTTTGTAAATTGTGAAAAAGGTGGTTGACATTGACGTTAGTTAATGCTAACATATCGGGTGGAAGTTAGGCGAGCCTAACGGCCCTTTTCCTGTTGGAGAAGCACCCAAACCCGACAGCGACAAAAGAGACAAGGAGATGAATCGCTTATGCCGTTGACAATGGCAGAGACGGGCCAGGAAAAGCTCATCCGGCGGGTTGGCGGAAAGGCAGAGACCAGACAGTTTCTGGAGAACCTGGGGTTTGTCCCCGGTGCGCTGGTCACCGTGGTCTCTGAGCTGGGCGGCAACCTGATCGTCAAAATCAAGGAGTCCCGGGTGGCCATCAGCCGGGAAATGGCGATGAAAATTATTGTTTAGGGGGATGAACACAATGAAAACCATGAAAGAGGCAAAGGTAGGGGAGACCCTGAAAGTGACCAAGATCAACGGCGCGGGCGCGGTCAAGCGCCGCATTATGGACATGGGCATCACCAAGGGCGTGGAAATTTACGTCCGCAAGGTGGCCCCGCTGGGCGACCCGGTGGAGATCACCGTCCGGGGCTATGAGCTTTCCCTGCGGAAAGAGGACGCGGAGATGATCCAGGTCCAGTGAGCAATACCCCATACGGCCGAAAGGCCGTAAAAAAAGACCGTGTGTTAGGAAATGCTAACGAGGGTTAGCAAAAACGAACAAAATTATCGTTCAAACCTGGAAAAGAGGGAAGCAACTATGAGTATCAAGATCGCCCTTGCCGGTAACCCCAACTGCGGCAAGACCACACTGTTTAACGCGCTGACCGGCTCCAACCAGTTCGTGGGCAACTGGCCCGGCGTTACCGTGGAGAAGAAGGAAGGCACCCTGAAAGGCCATAAGGACGTGGCCATCATGGACCTGCCCGGCATCTACTCCCTTTCGCCCTACACCCTGGAAGAGGTCGTGGCCCGGAACTACCTGATCGACGAGCGGCCCGACGCCATTTTGAACATCATCGACGGCACCAACCTGGAGCGGAACCTGTACCTGACCACCCAGTTGGTGGAGCTGGGCATCCCCGTAGTGGTGGCCGTCAACATGATGGACATGGTGGAGAAATCCGGCGACGCCATCAACAGCAAGCGCCTGGCAAAAGACCTGGGCGTGCAGGTCATCGAAATTTCCGCCCTGAAGGGCACCAACGTCATGGAGGCCGCAGAAGCCGCCGTCAAGGTGGCGGAGTCCGGCGTCAAGACCGAGCCGAAGCACCGCTTCAGCGGCAGCGTGGAACACGCCCTGGCCCACATCGAGGAGCTGCTGCTCCACAACCTGCCCGCCGAGCAGCAGCGGTGGTTCGCCATCAAGCTCTTTGAGCGGGACGAGAAGGTCATCGAAAAGCTGGGGGTCTCCGAGGCGAACCTGGCCCACATCGAGAAGGACATCCAGTCCTGCGAGGAGGAGCTGGACGACGACGCGGAGTCCATCATCACCGCCGAGCGGTACAATTACATCGGCTCTATCATCGACGACAGCCTGAAAAAGAGCAGCAAGGAAAAGCTCAGCACCTCCGACAAAATCGACAAAATCGTCACCAACCGGATTTTGGCCCTGCCCATCTTCGCGCTGGTCATGTTCCTGGTGTACTACGTCTCCGTCACCACCGTGGGCACCTGGGCCACCGACTGGGCCAACGACGGCGTGTTTGGCGACGGCTGGCACTTCGCCTGGATCGGCAATAGCGCTTACTGCGACGCGGCGGACGAGTACGGCGAGGCCACCAACGCCATCGACGCCTTCATCGAGCTGGGCGGCGAGGACGGCGAAGCCCTGGCCGACGCGCTGGACGCGGAGTCCGAGAGCTTTGACGCGGACGCGGCCCTGACCGCCCTGACTACCTATGCCGCCCAGTACACCGAGGCGGACACCGCCACCATCGAGCTGGAGGACGAGGAGACCCTGGCAACCGAAGAGGCCACCTACACCGGGGCCGATCTGGCCGCCGCTGTGGAGGTTTACGCGGAATACGGCTGCGAAGAGCCTGACCCCGCCGCCTACGGCATCTGGGTCCCCGGTATCCCCGTGCTGCTGGGCGACCTGCTGGATTCCATCGGCGTGGCTCCCTGGCTGGAGGGCCTGATCCTGGACGGCATCGTGGCTGGCTGCGGCGCGGTGCTGGGCTTCGTGCCTCAGATGCTGGTGCTGTTCATCTTCCTGGCCTTCCTGGAAGCCTGCGGCTACATGGCCCGTATCGCCTTCATCATGGACCGGGTGTTCCGGCGGTTCGGCCTGTCCGGTAAGTCCTTCATCCCCATCCTCATCGGCACCGGCTGCGGCGTGCCCGGTATCATGGCCTCCCGTACCATCGAGAACGAGCGGGACCGCAAAATGACCATCATGACCACCACCTTCATCCCCTGCGGCGCAAAGCTGCCCTTCATCGCCATGGTCGCGGGCGCGATCTTCGGCGGCGCGCCCTGGGTGGCCCCCTCCGCCTACTTCCTGGGCATTGCCGCCATCATCTGCTCCGGTATCATCCTGAAAAAGACCAAGCTGTTCATCGGCGACCCGGCCCCCTTCGTCATGGAACTGCCCCCCTACCATATGCCCACCGTGGGCAACGTGCTGCGGAGCATGTGGGAGCGCGGCTGGAGCTTCATCAAGAAGGCCGGCACCATCATCCTGCTCTCCACCATTCTGGTGTGGTTCACCACCTACTTCGGCTTCATGGACGGGGCGTTCACCATGCTGGAGGAAGATCAGATCGACTACAGCATCCTGGCCACCATCGGCAAGGCGCTGGCCTGGCTGTTCATCCCTCTGGGCTGGGGCAACTGGCAGGCTGCCGTGGCCTCCATCACCGGCCTGGTTGCCAAGGAGAACATCGTCGGCACCCTGGGCATCCTCTACAACGCCGGGGACGGCACCGTCTACCAGAACATGGGCGCGGCTTTCACCGCCGTCAGCGGCTACTCCTTCCTGGCCTTTAACCTGCTGTGCGCCCCCTGCTTCGCCGCTATGGGTGCCATCAAGCGGGAGATGAACAACATGAAGTGGTTCTGGATCGCCATTGGCTATCAGTGCGGCTTCGCCTATCTGGTGGCGCTGGTGGTCAACCAGTTGGGTGGCCTCGTCACCGGGCAGGGCCTCGGCGTCTTCACCGTGATCGCCATCGCCGTTGTGGTGCTGTTCTTCTACCTGCTGTTCCGCCCCGCCAAGAGCGCGGAGACGCTGAGAGACAAGGCCAGAGTGTAAAACCCACCTTACTACGACCATTGAGGAGGAATGTGCAATGATCGCATGGCTCACCGCCAACGCGGGGACCATCGTCGTGGGACTGGTACTCCTTGCCATCGTCGCGGCCATCCTCCGTGGGATGCTCCGCGACCGCAAGCAGGGAAAGCACTCCTGCGGCGGCGGATGCGCCGGTTGTCCCCACGCCTGCGGCGGCAGTAGCTGCCACACCGCCGCGCCGGGGACGCCGACAGACCGCAAGCAATAAGCAATACAAAAAGGCTGACCACCTGAGAAATCGGGCGGTCAGCCTTTTTTTGTCAGTTTGATTGCCTTTTGATTCAGCCGCAGCAACGTTACACGGAACTGTTACCCACACACCTGTAGGGGCGGCCCGTGGCCGCCCAGGGTAAGCAGGTGGTTTCTGCGGGCGGCCGAGGGCCGCCCCTACAATACGGTGATAAAAAAGAGGACTGTAGGCTCATTCGTTCAACTAATTACGGGTATTTCACGAATTTTTCGTCAGGCGGATGGGAAGGAAAAGGACTTAAAACTTACGCGCCCTTCTCCGTCACCATACCCCCATCGTCAATGGTGACATTGGAGCCGGGCAGACTTACGAGATAATCATACATGGCCCGCTGGCTGTCCGCGCTCTCCAGCCAGGTGACGGTGGCGCTGGCCTGCTGGTAGGCGGGGACGATTTGGCAGGAGACCTCGTCCACGCCGTTTTTGTCCCCGGTCAGGGTGACGTTGACCAGCATGGTGTACTCCTCCTTGCGGCTGAACCAGTAGTTGCCCAGGGAGTAGAAGATGGGGACGCCGTTGTAATACCGCACCCCTTGGAGCTGGTGGGGATGGTCGCCGATGACCAGGTCGGCCCCTGCGTCCACCAGCGCGTCTCCCACCTCGGTCTGGTATTCCTCCAGGTCGGCGGTGCCTTCGATGCCCCAGTGCATATAGACCACCACGAAATCCGCCTGCTCCTGCGCCTCCTGCACCCGCTGATAGAGCAATTCGGTGTCGTAGGCGGTGTAGAAGGTGCCGGGGCTGTTGCTGGTGGCGGGCTTGGTCTGGGCCGACCACTCCACCCGGCTGGCGGCGAGGTAGGCCACGGTGCAGTTCTCCAACTGGGCATAATAGATGGCGCTGGCCTCCTCCAGATTTTCGCCCGCGCCGATGCGGGCGATGCCCGCTCCGTCCAGCGTGTCCAGGGTGTCCAACAGGGCCTCTTCCCCGTAGTCGTAAATGTGGTTGTTGGCGAGAACTGCCACGTCTACCCCCAGTTCCTCCAGCACAGAGACGCGGGAGGGATTGGCCCGGTAGGTGTAGGTCTTGCCCTCCAGGGGCGTGCCCCGGCTGCTGTAGGTAAATTCGTTGTTCAGGCACATGATGTCCGCACCGGTCATGTAGTTCCGCAGCGTCTCGCTGACGCAGCCGGAGAGACCGTAGGAGTCCAGCGCGGCGGTGGTGTACTGCCCCTCCGCCAGGTTCACGTCCCCGGCGAAGCAGAGGGTGTACTCATAGGCGGTGTCCGGGTCGGGTTCGAGGGATTCCGGCTCCGGCTCTGTGGAGATTTCTTCTATGAGTTGGGCGGAGTTGTCCCCGGCGGCGCTGGAATCGGCGGGGTCGGTCTCCGGTTCGGTTTCCACAGAAAGCTCCGCCGAGGATTCTACTGCCGTGCTTTCCTCCGCCGAAAGGCTGGATTCCTCCGCCGCTGTCTGCCCGCAGGCGGCCAAACTCATCACCAGCGCAAAGCTCAGCAGCAGGGCAAGGCCCCGCCGGGCGGTTTTTCGGCGGCTCATGGCTCGTCCCCCAGAAACACGTCCACGCCGTTGACCTCGATATCCTCGTCGGCCCGGATGAGCAGGTACTTCACCCCGTCGATGACCCGCGTCTGCACCAAATCGCTGCGGGCGGGGTCCACTTGGATGACCACGCTGGGAGTGCTGACGGAAAAGTGGCGGCTGTCGATGAGGTTGCCGGGGCTGACGGCCTTCCCGGTGCCAAACTCCGTGTCGAACTGGACGTTAAAGGCGGCCCGGTGTTCCTCGGAGATGTCGCAGGCGTCCAGCATTTCGCCCACCTCGTCCCGGGTGACCACCAGCGGCTCCGGGGACTTGCTCTCCTTGTGGGCGGCGATGAGGTTGGTGAGCTGCTCGTGAACGGTCTGCACCACCTCCAGCCGGCAGTCGTCCCCCAGGGCGTTGGAGAGGACGGCCTCGAAGCTCTTTTTCTGCTCTGCGGCGGGCTTGGGCGGCTCGGTGCGGAAGATCGCATCCACGAAGGCGGGGTGGCTGTCCTCCAGGTTCCGGCAGTAGAGCAGGGCGTTGTAAAGGTTGGTGCTGCGGTCGTCGAAGGCGGGGAACAGGAACCCCAGCTGGGGCGGGGACACCAGCCAGTCCCCCTTGTTGGTGTGGAAGGCCTGCTCTGACGTGTCGTAGCTCAGGCCGGGTTTCGTGCGCTTCACCGGACAGATGCTGCACAGCAGGTAGGAAAACACCTCCTCCGAGGCGTCGTTCTGTCTGGCCCCGTCCCGGCTGCGGAAGGGCACGTCGTAGGCGTTGTGGGCCAGCAAAATCAGGTAATTTCCCTCAAATTCCACCGAACCGATGACTTTTTCATAAAACTGCTGACGGCTCTCCTCGTCCCGGAGCTTGCTGTCCCGCATTTGCATGAGCAGGCCGTGCTCCGGGCTGTCCGCCACCTGCCGGGTGGAAAAAGTGATGTCCAGCAGGTTCCGCCCCAGCCCGCCGGAGAGCACCTTTTTCAGCAGGGTTAAGTACTGTTCGTTTTCCTCCTCGGTGAGCAGGCCCAACGGCTGCTCAAAGGTGGAGATAATTTCCTTCTGTTCGTTGACATAGCACCCGTAGACGCGGGAAATGCTGTGCCGGTCCGGGCGGAGCTGTCGCCGCAGCTCCGCCACCTCTTTTTCAATCATGGATATCCTCCTTCACGTCGCCGCGGGCGGTGACGATCTCGTAGCCCGCCAGCCGTACCCGGCTCTCCAAGCAGGAGCGGCACTCCGCCGCCTCCTCGCCGGTGCAGATTTTATTTTCGTACAGCGAATACTTCTCCCGCACACCGACAGGGGAGAGGTTGGGCATGACCACGTTGGCCCCGGCCTGTAAGCCCAGCTCCCGCCCTCTGGGGTGGATGGTGCCCAGCGCGGTGGTGGCAGGGAGGAGGGCGTAGGGGAACATCAGCCGCAGGATCGACACCATCCGCAGAGTCAGGTGCAAATCTCCGCTGGGCCGGTCATGAAAAGGCGTGTCCGGGTGGGTGATGTAGGGGCCAATGCCGATCATGGCGGGCTGGAGCCGCTGCAAAAACCGCAGGTCTGCCAGCAGGTGTTCCGGCCTTTGGCCGGGGGACCCCACCATAAACCCGGACCCCACCTGATACCCCAGCTCTTTCAGGGTGAAGAGGCAGTTCTTCCGGTGTTTCAGAGACAGGGAAGCCGGGTGCAGCATTTGATAGTGGTCGTCGCTGGCCGTCTCGTGGCGCAGCAGGTAGCGGTCCGCCCCCGCCGCGCGATAGGCGGCGTAGCTCTCCCGCTCCTTCTCCCCGATGGAGAGGGTGACGGCGCAGGCGGGAAACTCCCCCTTGATGGCCCGGACGATGCGGCAGATGCGCTCGTCCGTATACCAGGGGTCCTCGCCCCCCTGTAAGACGAAGGTGCGGAACCCCAGCGTCCACCCCTGGCGGCAGCAGCCCAAAATCTGCTCCTCCGTCAGCCGGTAGCGGTCCGCCTTGCCGTTGCTTTTGCGGATGCCGCAGTAATAGCAGTCGTTTTTGCAGTAGTTGGTGAACTCGATGAGGCCCCGGACGTAGACGTCTGTGCCGTACCATTTCCGGCGCTGAGCGTCCGCCGCCTGCGCCAGATCTGCCTCCCACTCCGGGCCGGAAATCAGGGCCAGCAGTTCCCCGTCCGGCAAATCTCTGGTCTGGGTCAGCCTGACAATGCTCTCGTTCATGGCGCGCCTCCTTCGGGAATGACTTTTCGCGTACAGGGACATTATAAAAGAGTTGCCCCCGCCTTGCAAGAGGAAAACTTGGGGTGCGACGGCGCATATTTCTCATTTCCTACTTGACAAATAGGAATTGATGTGATATACCCATAGTAGCTTGGGAGACAGGCCGGGTCTGTCCCGCCTGCCCTCCCAAAAGGTTCCATAACAGAAAGAAGGTTCCCTGATGATATACTTTGACAACGCAGCCACCACCTCCGTCAGCAAAACCGCGCTGGAGGCCATGCTGCCCTGTCTCACCGAAAATTACGGCAACCCCTCCAGCCTCCACCTGATGGGGCAGGAGTCCAACCAGGCTCTGGACGAGGCCCGGCTGACCGTGGCCAAGTGCCTGAACGCCCGGCCCGACGAGATCTACTTCACCTCCGGCGGCAGCGAGGCCGACAACTGGGCCATCACTCAGATGGCGGAGCTGGGGGCGAAAAAGGGCAAAAAGCACCTGATTTCCACCACCTTTGAGCATCACGCCGTCCTCCACACCCTCAAGCGGCTGGAGAAGGCGGGGTATGAGGTCACCTACCTGGACGTCCACGAGGACGGTCTGGTGCGCCCGGAGGAGCTGAAGGCCGCCATCCGGCCCGACACCGCTCTTGTCACCATCATGTACGCCAACAACGAGATCGGCACCATCCAGCCCATCACTGAGCTGGGGGCCATCTGCCACGAAAAGGGCGTGCTGTTCCACACCGACGCGGTCCAGGCGGTGGGCCACCTGCCCATCGACGTGAAGGCCCAGAACATCGACCTGCTCTCCCTCTCCGGCCACAAGTTCCACGGGCCGAAAGGCGTGGGCGCGCTGTACTGCCGCCGTGGGGTCCGCCTGACCAACTTCATCGAGGGCGGCGCTCAGGAGCGCAACCGCCGGGCCGGCACCGAGAATATGCCCGGCATCTGCGGCATGGCCGCGGCCTTGCAGGAGGCGGTGGACCACCTGGAGGAGAACGCCCAGCGGGTGGCCTCCTACCGGGACCAGCTCATCGAGGGCCTGTCCAAGATCCCCTGCTCCCGGCTCAACGGCGACGCCAAACAGCGTCTCCCCGGCAACGTGAACATGTGCTTTGAGGGCATCGAGGGCGAGTCCCTGCTGCTGCGGCTGGACCTGGCTGGTATCTGCGCCTCCTCCGGCAGCGCCTGCACCTCCGGCAGTCTGGACCCCAGCCATGTGCTGCTGGCCATCGGTCTGCCCAAGGAAATTGCCCACGGCTCCCTCCGCCTGTCCCTGGACGAGGTGAACACCCAGGAGGAAGTGGACTACACCCTCCAGCAGGTGCCCCAGGTGGTGGCGCTGCTCCGGGATATGTCCCCCGTGTGGGAGCAGATGCAGAAGGACGGCCGGGCGTAAATTAGCTGTTAGCTATTAGCTTGGCAGTGCTTTACGGTTGGCGCTGCGTTTTGGGTTTGCAGTGCCAGACCAATGGACAACAACTCTTCCCTCTTAACAGAAACGCTTGGCTTTTAGCACTTTGTCTTTGGCTGGCAGCGCCTGACTAACAGCTAACAGCTAACGGCTAAAAGCTCATAAAAAAACTTGAAAGGACTTTGATACTATGGCAATGGCATACAGCGATAAAGTGCGCGATCACTTTGCCAATCCCCGCAACGTGGGCAAAATCGAGGACGCCAGCGGTGTGGGCGAGGTCGGCAACGCCGTCTGCGGCGATATCATGAAGATGTACCTGAAAATCGAGGACAACATCATCACCGACGTGAAATTTAACACCTTTGGCTGCGGCGCAGCCATCGCCACCAGCTCCATGGCCACTGAGCTGATCAAGGGCAAATCCATCGACGAGGCCCTCCAACTGACCAACAAGGCCGTTGTGGAGGCCCTGGACGGTTTGCCCCCCGTCAAGCTGCACTGCTCCGTGCTGGCGGAGGAAGCGGTGAAGGCGGCCCTGGCCGACTACTACACCAAGCAGGGCCTGCCGGTGCCGGAAGCCTGTCAGTCTGCCTGTGACCACGACTGTGAAGCCTGCGGCATCTGACCGGCTGGTTGTAGTGGGGATGAGCGGCGGAGTGGACAGCTCCGCCGCTGCCTTGCTTTTGCGGGAACAGGGCTGGAAGGTGGTGGGCGTCACCCTCCACCTCTACGACAACGAGACCGCCGGACTGGAGCCGGGGCGCACCTGCTGCTCGCTGGACGACGTGGAGGACGCCCGCCGCACCTGCTGGCGGCTGGACTGCCCCCACTACACCCTGAACCGGAAAGACCTGTTTCTGCGGGAGGTCATCGACCCCTTTGTGACGACCTACGAGGAGGGCCGCACCCCCAACCCCTGCATCGACTGCAACCGCTCCGTCAAGTTCCCCGCACTGTACCAGACCATGGAAACCTTGGGGGGCAGCGTCATCGCCACGGGGCATTACGCCCAGGTGGAGCGCAGCGGGGACCGGTATCTGCTGAAAAAGGGCAGGGACGAGGCCAAAGACCAGAGCTATATGCTCTACACCCTGACCCAGACCCAACTGGCCCACACGGTGTTCCCGCTGGGCGGGCTGACGAAAGACGAGGTGCGCGCTCTGGCCCAGCAGCGGGGGCTGACCTCCGCCGCCAAGCCCGACAGCCAGGACATCTGTTTCGTCCCCGACGGGGATTATACGGCGTTCCTCCGGCGGCACACCGGACGCACGCCGGAGCCGGGGCCGTTCGTGGACCCGGAGGGCCAGGTGTTGGGTACTCACCGGGGGCAGCTCTGCTACACCATCGGCCAGCGCCGGGGGCTGGGGGTTTCCGCACCTCACCGGCTGTACGTCTGCGACAAGGACCCCGCCGCCAACACCGTCACCCTGGCGGAGGAATCCCACCTCTACCGGAGGGAGCTGGACGCGGTGCGGCTGAACCTGACCGCTCTGGAGCGGCTGGACCAGCCTATCCGCCTGAACGCCAAAATCCGTTACCACCACCGGGAGCAGCCCGCCTGGGTGGAGCAGACCGGCCCCGACAGCGTCCACGTCACCTTCGACCAGCCCCAGCGGGCGGTGGCCCCCGGCCAGTCCCTGGTGCTGTACGACGGGGACTATGTGGTGGGCGGCGGTATTATCGTGTGAACGGAACGTACAACTGATTTTCCGGCGCAACAGCCCGGCTCCAAACACGGAGCCGGGTTTTCTTATGGGGCGCGGTATCAAACTGTAACCGGGTTGTCATTGACAGCGGTTTGCTGTTGTGATATGATATATACACACTAATACAAATGCATACAGATGTTGTTTTCTGTTGCGTCTAAACCGAAGGAGGTCGATTGAAATGAAAAAGCTGCGCACAAATCGTGGCAAATTTGGCTGGCTGCTGGGTGGATTGCTGCTGCTTGTGCTGTTGTGCGGCGTGCTGGCGTTTTCGGTTTGGTACCCCGCCCGGCTGCAATTCAGCAGCGTGACGGCCATCGAAGTCCGCCATGAGGACGAGATTTATACGATGACCGATGAAGCGGAACTCGACCCACTTGTGGAGCAGCTCAACGGATGGGACCTGCGCCGTGGGGAACGGCTGCAAGCCTATAGCGGTTGGACGGTCCTGCTGGACGTTTACACAGAGGACCGGGAAACGCCCCTTCGCCTCACCTTCCACGGGGAGGGGTTCGACTACAACAATTACCTGTACTCTCCCCAGGACGGCGAGGACGTAGTGGCGCTGCAAGAGGAGCTGCTGGCGCTGTTTGCGTAAACTGCCCCGCACCTTTCCCCACCCTTCGACATAGGCTGGAGGGAAAGGGGGCGGCGGCGTGGAAGAGATGTCGGGGGACGCCCTGGTGGTGACGGCGGCGCTGCTGGCCGTCCAGGTGGCCCAGGGGCGCAGCGCTCAGCAGTTGGAAGTGCTGGCGGCGTTCTTCACCTCCTTCGCGGACAATTTGGCGCTGCTGGCGGGGCAACTGCCGGAGGACACCGGCGGCTGAAAATCTACCCAGGAACAGCAAAATCTGCGGGCGGCTACGGGCCGCCCTACATGCGGCAGCTTCGCGTGACGCTGCTCACACGCCCCGCCCCCGTCCAGAAAATTCATCTCCCGGAAAAAAACGAAATTTGCGAAAGAAGTGCTTGACATTCCCCTTCGAGATGAGTATAATACCATTTGTTGAGGCGAGCGGCCCGGCGGCGGAATCTGCCACGGGGGTATAGCTCAGCTGGGAGAGCGCTTGAATGGCATTCAAGAGGTCAGCGGTTCGATCCCGCTTATCTCCACCATGTTTCAGGTTCTCGCCGCGCCGCTGGCCGTCAATTTCATATGGGGGTATAGCTCAGCTGGGAGAGCGCTTGAATGGCATTCAAGAGGTCAGCGGT
>JAJQCW010000006.1 GCA_021202515.1 Clostridiales bacterium
CTTAGCTGGGCAAATGTTTCGAGCGATGCCACGTTGTTTAATTTAGAGGGTACACAAAACCGATTCGGGGGTTTAGCTCAGCTGGGAGAGCGCCTGCCTTGCAAGCAGGAGGTCAGCGGTTCGATCCCGCTAATCTCCACCAAAGAGAAAAGCGGGTTTGCATCTGCACAGCCGGTTAGAGCGTCCGCCTGATGAGTGGGTGGGCGGTGTCGAACCGAAGGTTCGATTGCGATACCCGAACTTGCCAGTGGCAAGTTCGCTACCTTAAACAATCGAGTCACCTCAGGCCCATCCATAGAATTGAACACGTCCATACGGGCCTGTAGCTCAGCCGGTTAGAGCGTCCGCCTGATAAGCGGGAGGTCGGTGGTTCGAGTCCACTCAGGCCCACCACTTATTCAAAGCCGGATTTGAATATTCAAGAGGTTCTTTTGAGTATTCAAATCTGATTTTGAGAGAAATCAGAAACCTGCACCTTGAAAACTGAACAAAGACGAGTAAGAAGTATTTGAAGTATTAAGAGCAAGCAACAGAGAGGTAAAACAAACATTTTGTGGAACTTTCTTTTTCGTAAGAACAATGGGTAACACAAACTACAGTTTATACCGCGAAGGAAGCCTGCATAATTCTAACTTTTTCAAATGAAGAGAACCAAAAACAAGGTCGATTCTAAGAAAGAGTAACCTTTGAGGCAGGGCGAAAGCCCGCGCCGACGAGGTCAAGCTGTAAAGAGTGCAAGGGGAATGCCTTGGCATCAGGAGCCGACGAAAGACGTGACAAGCTGCGATAAGCTTCGGGGAGCTGCAAATAAGCATTGATCCGGAGATTTCTGAATGGGGAAACCCGACTGAGCAAACCTCAGTCAACGTACACTGAATCCATAGGTGTACGTGGGGAACGGCCTGAACTGAAACATCTAAGTAGGGCCAGGAAAAGACATCAACCGAGATTCCGCAAGTAGTGGCGAGCGAACGCGGAGGAGGCCAAACCAGTTGAAGCAATTTGACTGGGGTTCGGACCGGCGTAAATCCGATTTCGACTAGCAGAATGGCTTGGGACAGCCATCCGTAGAGGGTGAAAGACCCGTATGCGAAAGTTGAATGACGAGGGCCGGTATCCAGAGTACCGCCGGACACGTGAAACCCGGTGGGAACACGGGAGGACCACCTTCCAAGCCTAAATACTACCTGATGACCGATAGTGGAGCAGTACCGTGAGGGAAAGGTGAAAAGGACCCCGAGAGGGGAGTGAAATAGAACCTGAAACCTTGCACTTACAAGCACAGAGAGCACGTTAATGTGTGATCTGGTACTTTTTGTAGAACGGTCCGGCGAGTTATGGTATGTAGCAAGCTTAAGGCATTCCGTGCCGGAGGCGAAGCGAGAGCGAGTCTGAAAAGGGCGTCGAGTTACATGCTATAGACCCGAAACCGGGTGACCTAGCCATGAACAGGCTGAAGTGGAGGTAAAACTCCATGGAGGGCCGAACGCACGTTCGTTGCAATGACCGGCGATGATTTGTGGCTAGCGGTGAAATTCCAAACGAACTCGGAGATAGCTGGTTCTCCCCGAAATAGCTTTAGGGCTAGCGTCATGTTAGATTACCGGGGGTAAAGCACTGAATGGGCTAGGGGGCGTATAGCTTACTGAACCCTATCAAACTAAGAATACCGGATAATTGATGCATGGCAGTCAGACTGCGTGAGATAAGTTTCGTGGTCAAAAGGGAAACAGCCCAGACCAACAGCTAAGGTCCCTAATATACGTTAAGTGGGAAACGATGTGAGATTGCTAAAACAACCAGGATGTTGGCTCAGAAGCAGCCATTCATTCAAAGAGTGCGTAATAGCTCACTGGTCGAGTGATTTTGCGCGGAAAATGTAACGGGGCTAAACGTATAACCGAAGCTTTGGATTGTCCGTAAGGGCAGTGGTAGGGGAGCGTCGAATACGGGACGAAGTCGTACTGTGAAGAACGGTGGACTGTATTCGAGTGAGAATGCCGGAATGAGTAGCGAGAATTATGTGGGAATCATAATGGCCGAAAATCTAAGGTTTCCTGGGGAAGGTTCGTCCTCCCAGGGTTAGTCGGGAGCTAAGGCGAGGCCGAAAGGCGTAGTCGATGCACAGACGGTTGAGATTCCGTCACCACCTTATTGACTAAAAGCTGACACATCTGTCGAGAGGAACCGGGGCGTTGGTAGCCCCCGGCGCAAGGGACCGAAACAAAGTAGGGAAGTCCTCAGTGGCAGGTGGCGAGAAAAGGCGAAGATAGGGTGCCCGTACCGCAAACCGACACAGGTGGATGAGGAGAGAATCCTAAGGCCAGCGGGAGAAGGGTTGTTAAGGAACTCGGCAAATTGACCCCGTAACTTCGGAATAAGGGGAGCTCACGAGAGTGAGCCGCAGAGAATAGGCCCAAGCAACTGTTTACCAAAAACACAGGTCTATGCTAAATCGAAAGATGATGTATATGGGCTGACGCCTGCCCGGTGCCGGAAGGTTAAGAGGAGGGCTTAGCGGAAACGCGAAGGTCTGAATTGAAGCCCCGGTAAACGGCGGCCGTAACTATAACGGTCCTAAGGTAGCGAAATTCCTTGTCAGGTAAGTTCTGACCCGCACGAAAGGCGTAATGATTTGGGCACTGTCTCAACAGCCCGCCCGGCGAAATTGTAGTACCGGTGAAGATGCCGGTTACCCGCAACTAGACGGAAAGACCCCATGGAGCTTTACTGTAGCTTAATACTGAGGATCGGTAAATCATGTACAGGATAGGTGGGAGACATGGAAACACAGGCGTCAGCTTGTGCGGAGTCACCCTTGGGATACCACCCTTGGTTTGCTGGTTTTCTAACCTGCGTCCATGAATCTGGACGGGGGACACTGTTAGGTGGGCAGTTTGACTGGGGCGGTCGCCTCCAAAAAGGTAACAGAGGCGCTCAAAGGTTGGCTCAGCATGGACGGAAATCATGCGGTGAGTGTAAACGCGAAAGCCAACTTGACTGCGAGACCGACGGGTCGAGCAGGTACGAAAGTAGGAGTTAGTGATCCGGCGGTATGAGAGTGGAATTGCCGTCGCTCAACGGATAAAAGCTACCCTGGGGATAACAGGCTGATCTCCCCCAAGCGTCCACAGCGACGGGGAGGTTTGGCACCTCGATGTCGGCTCGTCACATCCTGGGGCTGAATTCGGTCCCAAGGGTTCGGCTGTTCGCCGATTAAAGTGGCACGCGAGCTGGGTTCAGAACGTCGTGAGACAGTTCGGTCCCTATCTGTTGCGGGCGTAAGAGATTTGATGGAAGCTGTCCTTAGTACGAGAGGACCGGGATGGACTCACCTCTGGTGCACCAGTTGTCGTGCCAACGGCATAGCTGGGTAGCTACGTGGGGACGGGATAAACGCTGAAAGCATCTAAGCGTGAAGCCCCTCCAAAGATAAGATCTCTCATCCTTCGGGAGTAAGACACCATGAAGACGACATGGATGATAGGCCAGGGCTGTAAGCGCTGCGAGGCGTTGAGGTGACTGGTACTAATGGTCGAGGGCTTGACCTACAGAATAGCAGGTTTCAAAGTTGCTGGCCAACGAAATACCGAAAAACATGAAGCTCGGATTTGTTCAGTTTTGAGGGTGCAGGAGCACATGCGCCATTAGCTCAGTTGGTAGAGCAACTGACTCTTAATCAGTGGGCCCTGGGTTCGAGTCCCCGATGGCGCACCATCCCATGATGGACGCTGTGCGTCCATCATGGGAACCCTTGCAGGATTTCACCTGCGCGGCGGGAATGAATCCCGCCTTGCGCCAAGGTTTTGGCAACTGCGTGCCAAAACGCTTGAACGCCGGACTTCCGGCGGCGCGCCTTGCGGCGCGAAAACCCCGCAAATGTGGATAAACGCAGCAAATGGCCCGTTGGTCAAGTGGTTAAGACAGAGGCCTCTCACGCCTTTAACATCGGTTCGAATCCGGTACGGGTCACCACGAAAAAACTTCAAAAACCGGTTGACAAACCGGGAAAGAAGTGCTACAATACCATTCGTTGAGCGGTGAGAGCCGCGAAACAAAGTTAGTGCTGATTAGGGTGAGGGTCCACCTGTTCCCATTCCGAACACAGCAGTTAAGCTCACTTCTGCCGACAATACTTGAGTGGAGACGCTCCGGGAAGATAGGTAGCGCTAACACAGAAAGCCGTCCGTTTCGGGCGGCTTTTTTGCGTCAAAATGAGGGAACCATATGCGATACAAAAACGTCAAAAAAGCCACCTTTCTCAGCCGTCCCAACCGCTTCATCGCCCAGGTGTTGCTGGACGGAGAGGAGACAACGGTCCACGTGAAAAACACAGGTCGCTGTCGGGAACTGCTCACGCCAGGAGCTACGGTCTACCTGGCGGCGGCGGAAAATCCCAACCGAAAAACAGCATACGACCTGATTGCGGTGGAAAAGGGGACGCTGCTCATTAACATGGACGCCCAGGCGCCCAACCAGGTGTTTCGGGAGTGGGCGGAAATAGGCGGCTTTCTGCCGGATTTGACCCGAATTCGCCCGGAATACCGGTACAAAGATTCTCGGTTCGACTTCTATCTGGAGCAGGGAGACCAGAAACGCCTGGTCGAGGTGAAGGGCGTCACGCTGGAGGAAAACGGCGTAGTCCACTTCCCGGACGCGCCCACAGAGCGGGGCGTCAAGCATCTGGAAGGGCTGACCGCCGCGCTGGAGGACGGGTTTGAGACCTGGGTCTGCTTCGTGGTGCAGCTTTCTCCGGCGCGGTATCTGGAACCCAATGACCGCACCCACCCGGCCTTTGGGGAGGCCCTGCGCCGGGCCAGCGCCGCAGGCGTCCATGTGCTGGCGGTGTCGTGCCGGGTGGAGCCGGACAGCCTGGAGATCTCCGCGCCAGTCCCGGTATATCTTTGAGAATATACAAGATAAGGCCACGCGAAAGCATCGCTTCGCGTGGCCTTATTGTGCTTTACAGTTGGAAGGGGACCACATCCCGCACTGCATCCGCAGGGGAAATGCGCCGGTCCTCGTGGTCGATGTCGATGAGCTGATACCGGTCGTTGCCCATGCCCAGCTCCTTCATATAGGTGAGCTGGCGCAGACCGTGGCGGCTCTCCATGCGCTCCACCAAGTCCTTGTGCTGGTGGGCTTTCATGGCGTAAACCATATCCACCGACGCCTGATCTGCGGCGAGGATGTCCGTAGAGGCCACAATGCCCACGTTGGGGGTCACCACCGGCATGGCGGCGCAGCCCTCGCAGTCGCAGGACACGGACATGTTCCGCAGCACGTTGATATAGACGATGTGCTCGCCAAAGTAGTCCACCACAGATTTGGCGGACTCCGTCATCCGCTCCATAAACTCCTCTTTGGCGATGTCCCACATATCGTCGGAGCCGGGGGTGGTGTGAATCATGGCCTTGCCGATGCGCCCGTCGGCGCAGCCGATGCCGATGTTCTTGCCGGAGCCGCCGAAGCCGCCCTGGGTGTGGCCCTTGAAGTGGGTCAGCACCAGCAACGAGTCATAGTTGACCAAATGCCCGCCCACGGACATCTCTGTGAACCACTTTCCGCCCTTCACTGGCAGCATGGTGGTGCCTTCCTCATCCAGGATGTCCACCGGGCAGAAGGTCCAGCCGTTGACCTGCAAGGTCTCCCGGTGCTGTTCTGTGGTGTACCGGTCACCCTCGTAATAGGTGTTGGTCTCCACGATGGACGCGCCGGGGAGTTTATCCGCCATCAGTTGCTTCACCCAAGGGCGGGGGATGATGTTGGGGCCGTTCTTCTCGCCGGTGTGGAGCTTGACCGCGATGTTGCCGGAGAGCCGCGCTCCCACCCGGTCAAAGATGGCCTCCAGCCCGTTGGCGGACAGGTCGGCGGTGAAATACACCGTGGATTCCCCACCGGTGCGGTCAGCGTAGGGGATATAGCGCTCTCCGCCGGTGCCTGGGATACGAATTTTTTTCATGCTGCAAACCTTCCTTCCTGATTTATTGTTCTGGAACTATTATTATTATACTTCCTTTTGCCGGTTCTGTAAACGTCAAATTTCAGAAGTGGAACAGACGAAACCCCCGGCGCAGGGCCGGGGGTCGTTGTATGTATCTTGCTTTTCGGGACTCAGCCCAGCTTTTCCTCCAACCGGGCGCGGATGGCCTTCAAGAAGTCCATGCTGTTGACCTTCTGGGCGGGCACGTCGCCTTCCCACAGGCCCACCAGGTCGCCGGTCATCACGCCGGACTCGATGGTTTCGATGACGGCGGCGTCCAGCTTGTCAGCAAAGGCTTGCAGGTCGGCCAGGCCGTCCAGCTCGCCCCGCTTGCGCAGCGCGCCGGTCCAGGCAAAGATGGTAGCCACCGGGTTGGTGGAGGTCTCCTCGCCCTTCAGGTATTTATAGTAGTGGCGGGTCACGGTGCCGTGGGCGGCCTCGTACTCGTAATTCCCGTCAGGGGAGACCAGCACGGAGGTCATCATGGCCAGAGAGCCGAAGGCGGTGGAGACCATATCGCTCATCACGTCGCCGTCGTAGTTCTTCAGCGCCCAGATGAAGCCGCCCTTGGAGCGGATGACGCGGGCCACTGCGTCGTCGATGAGGGTGTAGAAATACTCCAGGCCCAGGGCCTCGAACTGCTCCTTGTACTCCGTCTCGTAAATCTCCGCGAAGATGTCCTTAAAGGTGTGGTCGTACTTTTTGGAAATGGTGTCCTTGGTGGAAAACCACAGGTCCTGTTTGGTGCCGATGGCGTACTGGAAGCAGGAGCGGGCAAAGGACTTGATGGAGCTGTCCTTATTGTAGAGGCCCTGCACCACGCCGGGACACTCGAAGTCGTAAACCGTCTGGTTCATCTGCACGTCGCCGGTGGTGGAGACAAAGCTCAGCGTGGCCTTGCCCTTGCAGGGGATGCGCATTTCGGTGTCCTTATACACGTCGCCATAGGCGTGACGGGCGATGGTGATGGGCATTTGCCAATTCTTCACCACAGGGTTGATGCCCTTGACCATAATGGGAGCGCGGAACACGGTGCCGTCCAGAATGGAGCGGATGGTGCCGTTGGGACTTTTCCACATGGTCGAGAGGTTGTACTCCTCCACCCGCTGGGCGTTGGGGGTGATGGTGGCGCACTTGACGGCCACGCCGTACTTCTTGTTGGCGTTGGCGGCGTCTATCGTAATCTGGTCTTTCGTTTCCTCCCGCTTGACCAGGCCCAGGTCATAGTATTCCGTGTTCAGGTCCACGAAGGGGAGCAGAAGCTCGTCCTTGATCTGCTGCCAGAGGATGCGGGTCATCTCGTCGCCGTCCATCTCCACCAGGGGGGTGGTCATTTTGATTTTTTCCATGTCACACGCCTCAATTCGGTTTGGGATTTTATGGTAATCGAAAAAACAGGACCAGTGACCACTGATCCCCATTGACAAAATCCAGTATACACGATAACGGCTGAAATTGCAATGCCAAAAGACACAATATGCAGAAAATTTTCTCCGCCGTCTTTGTTCAGTTGGGATATCGGAGGATTTTTGCACTTTTTCCACGGGGAACCGGGCGCGATGCAAAAATAAACTGAATTTCCTTCAAAAAACGGAGAGAAAAAGGAGACGGCCTCGCGCCGCCTCCCGATTTCTCTGTTATTCGTTGTCCCAGTTCATACGGCCAAACAGCTTGGCAGCCTGCAAAATCTCCGCTTGCAGCCCCTCTGTCAGTTCCGGCTCTGTGACCCGCCAGCGCCAGTTGATTCCGATGGTAGAGGGCTTGTTGATGCGGCAGCGGTTGTCGTATCCCAAGTAGTCCTGCAAGGGGACGATGCAGATAGCGGCGGCGGAGCGCAAAATGAGGCCGATCAGGGAGCGGTATAGCTCCTCTTTTGGCGTGGCCTGGTCGCAGAGGTAGCGGCGGACCATGACCCGTTCCTCCTCCTGGATGCTGTCGAACCAGCCCGCAAGGGTCTCGTTGTCGTGGGTGCCGGTGTAGGCCACGCAGTTTTCGATGTAGTTGTGGGGCAGGTAGTCGTTGGCGGAGCCGGAGTCGCGGGAGTCGAAGGCGAACTCCAGCACCTTCATGCCGGGGAACCCGCTGCGGCGCACGAGCTGGCGCACCGAGTCGGTCACATAACCCAGGTCCTCCGCGATGACCCGGTGCTTGCCCAGCCGACGCTCCATGGTGTAGAACAGGTCCAGGCCGGGGCCTTTTTCCCAGTGGCCGTTGCAGGCGGTGGTCTCCCCATAGGGGATGGAAAAGTACTCGTCGAACCCCCGGAAGTGGTCGATGCGCACCACGTCGTACATCTGGAAGCAGAACCACAGGCGGCTCATCCACCAGTCATAATCGGTCTGTTTGTGGTAGTCCCAGCGATAGAGGGGGTTGCCCCAAAGCTGCCCGGTGGCGGAGAAGCCGTCCGGCGGGCAGCCCGCCACGGCTACGGGGGTGTTGTCGCCGTCCAGATGGAACAGCTCCGGGTGCGCCCAGGCGTCCGCGCTGTCCATGGCGACATAGATGGGGATGTCGCCGATGATTTGGATGTGCTTGCCGTTGGCGTAGGCTTTCAGGGCGTGCCACTGCTTGAAAAAAAGGTATTGCAGATACTGCTGGAACTCGATGTCGTAATACAGCTCCCGCCGGTAGTAGTCCATGGCGTTGCCCCAGCGCAGGCGGATGTCCTCTGCCCACTCGGTCCAGGGCTTGCCGCCGAAGCGGGCTTTTACCGCCATAAACAGGGCGTAATCCGACAGCCACCACTGGTTTTCCGCCACAAAGCGCAGATAACCGGCGTTGTGACTGACGTCGGCCCGCTCATAGGCTTTGTGCAGCAGGGGATAGCGATGGTCGTAGAGTTTTTTATAGTCGATGTCCCCCTCGTCCGCCCCGAAGTCTGCGGCGTCGCACTCCGCCTGGGTCAGAACGCCCTCCTCCACCAGCGCGTCCAGGCTGATAAAGTAGGGGTTCCCCGCGAAGGTGGAAAAGGACTGATAGGGGGAGTCCCCGTAGCTGGTGGGCCCCAGGGGGAGGATCTGCCAGTAGGACTGACCGGCGGCGGCCAGCCAGTCCACCCAGTCGTAGGCGCTTTGGGAAAAGCTGCCGATCCCGTATCGGCCCGGCAGACTGGCCAGGGGGAGCAAAATACCAGCGGTTCGCTTCATGGGGTGCCTCCTCTCGTCTCATGGCAGATGTGCAATGTGCAGTCAGGGAGATACACATTGCACAGGATTACTTGTTATTTTTCCTCCAGGCTAAATACCACAAACTGATATCCTTCCAGGCAGAGCTGCCCATCCTCCACCTGGAAACCGTCCAGGTTGTTCAGCAGCACTTCCCCAACCGGGGCGGGCAGGGCCATGGTCTGGGGCTGGCGCTGGAAGTTCCCCGCCACCAGCAGGGTTTTCTCGCCCTTGCGGTAGTAGGCCATCAGGTTCTTCTGCTTCGCCAGATAGGGGATCAGCTCGCCGTAGACCACCGTTTCCTTCCAGACAGGGTCCTTCCGCAGCCGGATAAGCTTGCGATACCAGTTGTAAACGGAATCCTCGTCGTCGATTTGCGCGGCCAGGTTCAGCGTTTTGTAATTGGAGTTCACGGGCAGCCAGGGAGTCCCGGTGGTAAAACCGGCGTTGGCGGTAGCGTCCCATTGGAAGGGAGTGCGGGCGTTGTCGCGGCAGTGCATCTGGATGCTCTTCAGCGCCTGAGCGGGGGAGAGGCCCGCGTCCAACGCCACCTGATACTGGTCCAGGGCGGAGATGTCGTTCACCTGGGAGATGTCCCGGACGACGGGATTCTCCATGCCCAGCTCCTGGCCCTGGTAGATCCAGGGCAGACCCCGCAGCATGAAGTACAGCCCGGCCAGCAATTTTTTGCTGGTGAGGGAGAGGTCCTCTTCGGGGATGTAGCGGCAGACGCCCCGGGATTCATCGTGATTTTCGATGAGGTTGGACAAAAAGCCAATGTCGGCGGCCTTTTCCTGGCTCTGGAAGCAGGCGGCTTTGTACTGCTCCGCCGTGACAGGCGCCTGGTCATACCAGCCCTTGTCGCTGTGGTTCAGAATGGTCTCCGCAAAGTCGAACATACTGGAGAAGTAGCCGTTGGCCCCGATGAAGTCGGGGATGTCCTCTGGCTTCTCGTTGAACACCTCGCCGACGGTGAAGGCGTTGTGAGGGGCAAAGGTCCGGTCCCGCATTTCGCCCAGGAACTGGCCGATGCCGGTGGCCTGCTCCAGCATCCGGTGGATGCTGCACAGACCGTCCTCCCGGTCGGCAGGGAAATCCCGGAAGGGCAGCAGCTTTTTGATGTTGATGATGGCGTCCAGACGGAAGCCGCCCAGCCCCTTGTCCAGCCACCAGTTGACCATCTTGTAGACCTCTTCCCGCAGGTCGGGGTTTTCCCAGTTCAGGTCGGGCTGCTTTTTGTGGAAGGCATGGAAGTAGATTTTGTCGTCGTGGCCGGGCAGCTTCTCCCAGCAGGGGCCGCCGAAGTAGCTGCGCCAGTTGCAGGGGAGGGGGTCGCCCTCCTTCCAGTCCCGGATGTAGAAGAATTTGCCATATCTGCCGTCAGGGTCGGCGCAGGCTTTTTGGAACCACTCGTGCTCGTCGGAGCAGTGGTTCACCACCAGGTCCATGACGATGGAGATGTCCCGCTGTTTGGCCTGGGTCAGCAATTCGTCCATGTCGTCCATAGAGCCAAACAGGGGGTCGATGCTGTAGTAATCGGAGATGTCATAGCCCTGATCCGCCAGAGGGGAGCAGTAGATGGGGGAAAGCCACACGATGTCCACCCCTAGCCCTTTCAGGTAGTCCAACTTGCGGATAACGCCTCGCAGGTCGCCTACGCCGTCGCCGTTGGAATCGCAAAAGCTCTTGGGGTAGATTTGGTAGGCCACCTTTTCATGCCACGATTTGCGAATCATAGTCAAATTCCTCCTGTGATAGAGCAATAAATGTGAAATACAGACAGAAGCCTCTCTACTTTTGAAACTGTCCTGTTTATAAGATAGCAAAGCGGGGGAGGGTTGTAAAGAGGTTACGCGCATAACCTCTTTATGGTACAAATTGCGCGATTCCATTTTGTGAAAAAGGATGGTTATGCAGATAACCATGGGAAAAGGTTTGACAAGCACGCATTTTTGTCCTATTTTTTTAATAGGGACATTACTGAGCGACTGTTGGGAGGGAACCGGGTATGGTCACGATCAAAGAGATCGCTGCGCGGGCGGGCGTCAGCACAGCCACCGTCTCCAATGTTCTGCACGGAAATTTGAAAAAAGTTTCCCCGGCAACGGTGGAGAAGGTTCGCAGGCTCATCGACGAGATGGGGTATGTCCAGGCACAAGGTCCCAACACCGCCCAGAAGGGTGGCTCCCATCTGGTGGCGGTCATCGTCCAAAACCAGATCGGCGTAAAAAGCTCCCTGCTGACCGACCCCTTTTACGGCGTGGTCATCGGCGTCATCGAGCAGGAATTGCAGAAGCACGGATATTACATGCTGTTTTACTCGTCGGATAGCGTGGACAACATCTTCAAGACGATCATGGGCTGGAACGTGGACGGCGTGATCGCCATCTCTTTTTCCGATGTGAACTGTGAAAAGCTCAACCAGATGACAAGAAAGCCAATTATCTCCATCGACTGCTTTTATTCCGGCAAGCAGAACCAGAGCAGTGTCCCCAACATCGGCCTGGACGACCGGATGGGAGGCTATCTTATGACCCGCCACCTGATGAAACTGGGATATGAATCCATATATTTCTGCGGCTACCGGAACTACGGCGTGGACGCCTGGCGCTGGCAGGGGGCGCAGCAGGCCCTGGAAGAAGCCGGGGAAATGGGCGGAGGCTGTAAGCTGAAACTTATCGAGCTGGGGGTCACCGCCGAGGAGCGGGAGAAAAGCTACCGGGAAATTTTTCGGCAAATGCCCTTCCGCAGCAAAACGGCCCTGTTCTTCACGGCGGACATCCTGGCGATGGAAGTCTACTATTCTTTGCTGGGCAGCGGGGTGAAAATCCCGGATGACGTGGGCATCGCCGGGTTTGACGACAACTCCGAGGCCATCGGGTTTTCCATCCTGCGGCTGACCACCGTCCGCCAGAACTTCCCCGCCAAGGCGCGCCTGGCGGTGGAGGAACTGGTCAAGGCCATCGAGGACCCGGCTTATCAAATGCACTCCCACCTGCTGCCGGTTTCCCTGGTGCTGCGGGACTCCGTGTGAGGGGAAAGTTCTGAAAGATCGTTTGGGGGAGTGCTTCTCATGAAAGAAAACATCCTCGCCTTTTATGAAGCAAACAAACAACTTGTATGGAAATTTGACGAAAGGGACAAAAAATTGTGCGGGGCTCTGGTTATAACTCATTTACAGAAGAAGAAAAATGTGATACCTTAACCACAGCATAAGTCATCGCGTAACCTGCTCGGCAGGTGGACGAAAAAAGGAGAAAATGAATCATGACACGCAACTGCAAGGAGAAGCGTAGCTTCGCAGGGAGGCACGGAGTGCCGGAAGTGCCGCTTGACGGCGGAAGTACCGCTCGACGGTGGTGGAAAGAAAACGTTGTCTATCAAATCTACCCCCGCTCGTTCTGCGATTCCAACGGGGACGGCGTGGGCGACCTGAACGGCATCCGCTCCAAGCTGGGTTACCTGAAAGAGCTGGGCATCCACATCCTTTGGCTCAGCCCGGTTTACAAGTCCCCCAACGACGACAACGGCTATGATATCGCTGACTACCGGGCCATTATGGACGAGTTCGGCACCATGGAGGACTTCGACGCGCTGCTGGCGGAGGCCCACCAGATGGACATCAAAATCGTCATGGACCTGGTGGTGAACCACACATCCGACGAGCACCAGTGGTTCGTGGAGAGCCGCTCCTCCCGCGACAACGAAAAGCGGGACTATTACATCTGGCGGGAGGCCGTGGACGGCCACGAACCCAACAACTGGGGGAGCTGTTTCTCTGGCTCGGCCTGGGAGTGGGACGAGACCACCGGCATGTACTACCTCCACTGCTTCTCCAAAAAACAGCCCGACCTGAACTGGGAGAACCCGAAAGTCCGGGACGAGGTCTTTGACATGATGACCTGGTGGTGCGACAAGGGCATCGACGGCTTCCGCATGGACGTGATCTCCATGATCTCCAAAAAGGAGGGCCTGCCCGACGGCCCGGTGGAGGGCCTCTACAGCCCCTGTATGTACGGCACCTGCAACGGCCCCCACGTCCACGAGTACCTCCAGGAGATGAACCGCCAGGTCCTCTCCAAGTACGACCTGATGACCGTGGGCGAGACTGCGGGCGTCACCGTGGAGGAGGCCAAAAAGTACGCCAACACCGACGGCACCGAGTTGAATATGGTCTTTCAGTTTGAGCATGTGGGCCTGGATGAAGGCCCCGACGGGAAGTGGCATACCGACCCGATCTCCATCCCTGCTCTGAAGGAAAACCTGACCAAGTGGCAGAAGGAGCTGGATGGCGTAGCGTGGAACTCCTTGTTCTTCTGCAACCACGACCAACCCCGCGTCGTCTCCCGGCTGGGGGACAACTCCCCTCAGTCCGCCAAGTGCATCGCCACGGTGCTGCACTTTATGCAGGGCACCCCCTACGTCTACCAGGGCGAGGAGCTGGGCATGACCAACTGCCCCTTCCGCTCCATCGAGGACTACCGGGACATCGAGAGCATCAACGCCTACCGGGAGCTGACCGGGGCGGGGCTGCGGGAACCGAAAGAACTGCTGGAGTGCATCGCCTACAAGAGCCGGGACAACGCCCGGACCCCCATGCAGTGGGACGACACCCCCAACGCCGGGTTTACCACCGGCCAGCCCTGGATCATGGTCAACCCCAATTATACCACCATCAACGCGGCAGCGGAACTGGCGGACCCAAATTCCGTGTTCTATTACTATAAAAATCTCATCGCTCTGCGGCAGGACAGCAAGTGGTCTGATGTCATCGTCTACGGCAGCTATGACCTGCTGGTCGCAGAATATGGGGCCCCCGCCGAAGCCTCCCCTCCGGGGATTTCCTGCGGTCACAGCAGAAGCGGGTTCGGTGGGGAGAGGAGGAGCAGCGAAATGGACGAGCTTTCGGCTTCAGCCGGAAGCGAAGGATATGGAGCTTGCGACGACGACGAGGCGGTGTTTGCCTACACCCGGCACAGGGACGGCGTGACGCTGCTGGTGGTCTGCAACCTCTCCGCCCAGGCCCGGACGTTCCCGGTCCCTGCGGAAGTGCAGTGGGACAGCGCGGAGCTGGTAGCGGGGAACGTTCCCCAGGCCGATCTGACCCGAGAGCTGGCCCTGGCCCCCTGGCAGGCGGCTGTCTGGGCGCTGGCATAAAACGGACAGGCCGTCATAAACTGGTATGCTGAGGGAGTTCGCTCCCTTGCAATAAGGGCGGCGCTGCGCGATTTGAAAGGTGCGGATTGCTTTGGGGCGGCGGGGGCCAAGGTCCCCCGCCGTCTCTCTGCTGGCCCGTCCCCCGTGGCGCGGTGCGCAGGGAGCGATATGGAGCTTGCGACGACGAGGCGGCGGCTGGGATGACGGGCAACCGACCAGAAAACCGCCGGAATCATTCGATGCGGAAATAATCCTGTGTTTTGTGGGGAAATTGGGGCACTGGCTCCAATTTTTTTGCGCTTACACCTTGTTTTTTCTTCCCGGGTCAAGTATAATATCTTTTGATTGCAAAAACATCTGTATCACGGATTCAGATACACGGAAGGACGTAACAATATGAGCGATGAAAAAAAGAAAAAGAAGTCAGCCGCAGACCGAAAGCTGGAGGCCAGCCTGAGAAACCTCTCCGGCGGTCAGCGCAGCCAGGCGGAGGCCAAGAAGAAGGAACAGCGCCGGTGGAAGCTGTACGGCGCGCTGGCTGTCGTCATTGCGGTGCTGGTGGTGGCCCTGCTGTTCTGGGACTCCGGCACCATCCAGAAGCGGAGCACTGCCCTCACCATCGGGGAGAAGAGCTACACCTCAGTGGATGTGAGCTACTACTATTACCTCCAGTACAATTCCATCTCCACCTACGCCAGCTATTACGGACTGGATACCTCCGTCAGCCTGAAAAAGCAGGAGGCTTACGAGGGCAAGACCTGGTACGCCTACATCCGGGACTACGCTGAGTCCGTGCTGACCTCTGTCAGCATTCTGGCCCAGGAGGGCGAGGCCGCCGGTTACGAGCTGTCCGAGGACGGACAGGCGAACATCGACGAGACCCTGGCCGATATAGAGGAGACCTGCGACGACTACGATATTACGACCAGTTATTATCTCAAGCAGATGTACGGTCGGTATATGACTCTGGACCGCTTCACGATCCTCATCACCGAGTATTACTACGCGATGGACTACCAGGAGTACAAGACCTCCAGCTTTGAAGTCACCGAGGACGAGATGGCGGAGTACTACGAGGAGAATAAGGACACCCTGGACACCTACGATTACGCCTGCTACTACATCGACGCCGAGCCGGAGGCCCAGTACGATGACGATGGCAACGAGATCGACGCCACCGATGAGGAGATCGAGGAGGCCGCAGCCGCTGCCAAGGCTCTGGCCGAGGAGCTGCAACAGGCACTGGAGAACGGCGATGAGGACGCCATTGCGTCCGTTGTCACCGAGAGCGGCGCCACGGATTACTCCGACACTTCCCCCAGCAGCTTCTCCAGCTATACCTTCGGCGACTGGCTGGTGGACGAGAGCCGGGCAGCGGGCGACAGCACCGTCATTGAGGACACCACCGAGACCGAGGTAGAGGTAGAGACCGATGACGCCGACTCCGCCGACAGCAGCACCGACCCCGCTGACACCAGCGCGGCGGCGGACGCCAGCACTGACCCTGCGGACGCCAGCGCCGAGGGCGACAGCAGCGCGGAGACCGTCACCACCCAGACGGTCACCACCATCGAGGGCTACTATGTGGTCTACTTCTCTGACCGCTACCGCGACGACTACTATGCCGCCAACGTCCGCAATATCCTCATCGAGGCCGAAGAGGACGAGGAGGACGAGGAATCCGAGGAGACCACCTATCTCTACGACGACGCGCTGGCCACCGCTGAGGAGCTTCAGCAGACCTGGCTGGACAACGGCGGCACCGAGGACGACTTCATCGACCTGGTGGCGGACAACAGCGCCGACACCAGCACCAACGAGGACGGCGGACTGAACTCCACTGTGTACAAGGGCGTGTTGGACGCCACCCTGGAGGCGTGGGTGCTGGACGAGAGCCGGGCCAGCGGCGACTACACCATCCTCAAGGACGAGACCAACATCGGCTATCAGTTGCTCTACTTCGTGGGCTTCGATGACTTGTATTATTGGCAGACCATCGCCCAGTCCAGCCTCCAGTCCGATGCTTTCGACGACTGGTATGACGAGGTGGAGGAGAATTACGAAGTCACCACCACCTGGTTCTACAATCAGGTCGGGTGAGAACAGCTCTCAAACGAATAAACGGCGGCGGATTCCTTCGCGGGAATCCGCCGTTTTTCTGTCAAAAATTTTCGAGCCGGTGAAACCAAAGGGCGCATTTTTGCCATATGATAGGTGAACGGGCCGTTCAGAGATAGAAGAGGGGTGATGCCATGGAGGAGCGTGAAGCGCTGAAACGACTGCGGCGGGGCGACGAGACGGCGCTGGCGTGGTTCATTCAGCGGTACACCGGCTATGTCAGCACCATCGTCGCCAACATCGGCGGAGCGTCCCTGTCTCGCGCCGACCTGGAGGAAGTGACCGCAGATGTGTTTTATATCCTTTGGGTCAATGCCAAACAGGTAGCGCCGGACAAGGTGAAGGCGTACTTGGGGGGCGTGGCCCGCAACAAGGCCAGGGAGTTCGCCCGCAAGCAGGGCCTCGACCTGCCACTGGAGGAGGACGTACTGCAAATTACGGTGGACGGGCCGGAGAAAAAGCTGGAAACCAAAGAGCTGGCCGCCTGCCTGCGCCGGGCCATTTCCTCCATGCAGTCCCCCGAACGGGAGATTTTCTTCCGGCACTATTACTACTACCAGCCGGTGGCGGTCATCGCGGAGGAGCTGGGATTGAACGTCTCCACCGTCAAAACCAAGCTCCGCCGGGGCCGGAAGAAGCTGAAAGAACAACTGACAAAAGGAGGCTATACCGTTGAAGACGCGGATTTCTGACCTGATGGACCACGTGGAGGGGGTTCCCGTGGAATTGCAGGAGCGGGAGCAGGTCTCCGCCGACAGGATTCAGGAGGGAACCATGAAAAAAATCAAAAACGCACCCAGACGTGGGCGCATGACCCGCCGCGTGACAAAAATCGGCCTCGTGGCGGCGGTGCTGGCCGGACTGCTGTGCCTGACGGCGGCGGGCGTGGCCGTGGCCCAGTGGACGGGCTTTGCCCTGACAGACGGCATGAGCGATTGGGAAAAATCTGCCCTGCTGGAGCAGGCGTCGGTGGCCGTGGCCGGAATGAGCGAGGACGCGGACGGGACCACCCACTACTATGACGAGGACGGCAACGAGGTCATGACCCTGACCAAAGAGGAGGCCATCGCCTATGAGCGTGCCTTGTTGGAGGAACAGGAGCAGGTGGTCATCGACAGCACCACACTGGTGGACATGAGCACCATCCCCAGCGGGACGCTGCCCAACAGTCTGAACGAGCTGGCGACAGACGAAAACGGCCAGTTCCCGGCCTTCGCCATGGACAACGGCAGTATGGTGCTGCTCTACCCGGAAGGGGAGGAGGGCTATACCCTGACCGCCGGGGAGACGGTGACAGTGACGCTGGAGGCCAACGGCATGTGCAGCCTGGCCTTTGGCGTGTTCCAGGACGGGGTCTTCGCCGGAGCGGAGACGGTTTCCGCCCAACAGCACAGCTACACCTTCTCCATCCAGGTGAACGGGGTGTACTGCTTCTCCATCGAACACTTTAGCAGCGACGCCAACAGCTTTGAAAACGGCAGGGTGACGATTTCCTGACCGATAGCCGGGCAAAACCGGATAAAACCACAAAAAAAGGGACGCGGATGCGTCCCTTTTTGCCGCCTGCTCACAGCAGGCCGTTTTTCTCTTTCAACACGTTGATGGGGGTGACGATGATCTGCCCCTTGCCGTCCAGCATGTTATCCGGCAGGAACAGCCGCTCGCTGGTGTCCAGCCCGGTGAAGGTGAAGCCCAGCAGCTCGTTCAGCTCCCGCTCCGGCCACTCGGCGGCGGCGTCATAGATGGGCGCGATGGAGGGGACCTCTTCCTCTCCTACCACCTCGTAGCCGACGGTCTCCGGGCCGTTGTCGTAGTGGTAGCTGATGACCGGCTGGCCGTCCTTGTTCCGGTGGCCGTGGATCATCACCAGCACGTGACCCGCCTCCCGCATGGCCTGGGCGGTGGGGACGATTTCGTCCTTTGTGATGGAAATTTTCTTGTTGGTCTGCATAACGACGCCGCCTTTCGGTGTTTTAAGTCGATTTCACTAACAAATACGGGGCAGTTGCGTCCCGCTGAGCCGGGTCAGGATACGGCTACCGCCCAGTCCGGTGCGCAGCAGCACCCGGCCGGGATGCCGCTCCGAGACGTGGCCGATGACCGCCGCGTTCTCGCCGCCGGGGGTGCTTTTCAGCGCGGAAAGCACCGCCTCGGCCTTTTCCGGCGCGACCACGGCCAGCAGCTTGCCCTCGTTGGCGCAGTACAGGGGGTCCAGCCCCAGCAGGTCGCAGGCCGCCTGTACGGACGCTCTGACGGGCAGCGCGTCCTCCTCCAGACAGATGGAGAAGGGGCGGTTTTCCGTGAACTCGTTCAACGTGGTGGCTACGCCGCCCCTGGTGGGGTCCCGCAGCACCCGCACGCCGCCGCAGTCCAGCGCCGCCTGTGCCAACCGGTGCAGGGGCTGGCAGTCGGAGCGGAGGGTACTGCCCTCCAGCAACCCGCTGCGGGCCAGCATAACAGTGACGCCGTGGTCGCCCATGGTGCCGGAGAGAATGACCACGTCCCCCGGACGGATGGCGTCAGGGGTCAGGCCCGGCCAGCGCAGAACGCCGATGCCGGCGGTGTTCAGATAGATGCCGTCGCCCTTGCCCCGCTCCACCACCTTGGTGTCGCCGGTGACGATTTGCACCCCGGCGCGTTTGGCGGTCTCCGCCACGGAGGTGACGATTTTCCGCAGGTCGGCCAGCGGTAGACCCTCCTCCAGCACCATGGAGAGGCTGAGGTATTTGGGCACGCTGCCGCACATGGCAAGGTCGTTCACGGTGCCGCAGACCGCCAACTTGCCGATGTCCCCGCCGGGGAAAAACAGCGGGCTGACCACGAAGCTGTCGGTGGAGAAGGCCAGCGGGCCTTCCAGGTCCAGCACCGCCCCGTCTCCCAGCGCGTTCAGCGCCGGGTTGCCGTAGGCGGGCAGCAGTAATTCTTCGATAAGCTGGGCGGTGCGCTGACCGCCGCCGCCGTGGTCCAGGGTGATGATTTCCTCGTTCACAGTTCTACCCCCTGATACTTATACGCTGCGGCGCAGGCCCCCTCGGAGGACACCATACACGGCCCCACGGGATGCTCCGGCTGACAGGCAGTGCCGAACAGCGGGCAGTCCTGGGGATTCAACTGGCCGCAGATAATGGCTCCACAGCGGCAACCGGCGTTCTCCACCCGCTGACCGGGGCGGAACGAAAACCGCTCCGCCGCGTCGAAGGCCCGAAATTCCTTTCGCAGCCCCAGACCGCTACCGGGGATCTCCCCCAGCCCCCGCCAGACGCTGTCCACCGGCTCCAGCACCTGTTCCATCAGGGCCAGAGCCGCCGGGTTGCCCTGGGGGGACACCACGCGGGTGTATTCGTTCTCCAGGCGAGGGGAACCATCCCGAATCTGGGCCAGCAGCGCGTAAACCGCCGCCAGCAGGTCGCCGGTCTCAAAGCCGGAGACCACCGCCGGAAGGCCGTATTCCTCCGGCAAAAATCGAAACGCCTCCGCCCCTGTGATGGCGGCCACGTGGCCGGGGCAGAGGAAGCCGTTCACCCGGAAGTCCGGGCGGGAAATCAGAGCGCGAAGGGCCGGTTCCGTCCGTTTCAACAGGCACAGCAGAGAAAAGTTCTTGATGCCTCGCCGCTGGGCCTCCAGCACTGCCAGGGCGGTGCCCGGCGCGGTGGTCTCGAACCCCACGCCCAGGAACACCACCTGTTTGTCCGGCTCCGCCTGGGCCAGCTCCAGCGCGTCCATGGGGGAGTAGACCCAGCGCACATCCGCGCCCATGGCCCGGCGGCGTTGGAGGTCGTCCCCCGGCGTGGAGCCGGGGACCCGCATCAGGTCGCCGTAGGTGGTCAAAATCAGCCCCGGCGTTTCGCTGAGGGCCAGCACCCCGTCCATCACCCCCGCCGGGGTGACGCACACCGGGCAGCCCGGCCCGGAGCGCAACTCCACGCCCTTCGGCAGAAGCTGCCGCAGCCCCGCTTTGGCGATGGCCATGGTGTGGGTGCCGCAAACCTCCATCAGACAGACCGGGCCGGGAAGCTCCATGGACTGGATGCCCCGAAGCAGCTTTTTGCCCTCCGGCAACCGGGCAAAGGCGGCCTCAGAGAGCATCTGCGACCTCCCGGATGGCCTCCAGGTTGTCCAGCGCCTGCTGCTCCTGGAGCCGCTCAATGGCGAAACCCGCGTGGGCGATGACATAGTCGCCCACCTTCGGCTCCCTGATGAAATCCACGCGAATCTTCCGCTTAACGCCGTCCACTTCGGCAACGGCATCGTTGCCGTCGATGTCCGTCAGGCGCATGGGGATCGCAAGGCACATATCAGGCTTCCCCCTGCTGGGCGGCGGCAGCCTTGGCGGCCTTTGCAGCTTCTGCTTTGGCCTTCCGCTCGGCGATCTCTTCCGGCGTCAGCTTAGGCTTGGGGGCGGCGCCGCCTGCGGCGGCTTTGGCGGCTTTTGCCGCCTCGGCCTTGGCTTTCATCGCGGCGATCTGCTCTGGTGTGAACTTGGGCTTGGGTGGCGGCGCCTTCTTGACAAAGGTGCCGGTCACCAGGAAGTCCTCCGGCTGGGTGCCCACGATCATATAGTCGTCGGTCAGCGTGATGGCGTGGCGGGCGCAGAAGTCCGCACACATGGAGCAGAAGGTGCAGCTCGTCAGGTCAAAGGTGAAGGTGATCTTCTGGTCGCCGTTTTCCAGCTTTTCGATGTCCCGGTGCATACACTGGGGGGCGCAGACCCGCATACACATGCCGCAGTTGATGCACTTTTCCGGGTCATACTGGATGCGGCCCCGGTAGCCCTCCGCCGCCTTGGGCGGGTCCCCGGCAGGGAACTTCTCGGTGACGGGCTTTTTGACCAGGTTGGTCAGCGCTTTGGTGAGATAAGGAAGCATTACTTGTGCATCTCCTTCCTCTTTTCCCGCAGAATTTCTGCGGCCTGAGCCAGAGCAGCCACGATGGCCTCCGGCTTAGGGGTGCAGCCGCCAACGGACACGTCCACGTGAGTGTACTTGTCCAGCGGCCCGTCGATGGCATAGCTGCCCTTGAACACGTTGCCCGAACGGGGGCAGGAGCCAAGGCTCACCACCACCCGGGGTTCCGGCACCTGGGCCAGCGTCCGCACCAGCCGGTCACGGGTCTGGAGGGTGATGGGGCCGCTGACCACCACGATGTCCGCCTGGCGGGGGGTGCCGGTCAGCCGGAAACCCAGCCGCTCCGCGTCGTACCGGGGGGTCAGCACACTGACCAGCTCGATGTCGCAGCCGTTGCAGGAACCGGCGTTGATGTGGAAGATCCAGGGGCTTTTCGCCATGCTGTTGTCAATCAGTTTATCAAACATGAAGCTTCTCCCTTCTGCCGCCCAGCGACATAGGCGGGCGGCGGGCCGATTTCCTTAGAATCCCAGCCAGACCAGAATCAGGCTGACTGCCGCCAGTCCAGCCACCACGGTCCAGTAGAACTGGAACACCTGCTCGGTCTTGAACCGGGCGCAGACAGCGTGGGGCAGGCTCATGGTCAGGAAGGTCAGCACCAGGCAGAACACGATCAGAATCAGCGTGTCCAGCACCACAAAGCCGGTGCTGATGCCGCCCAGGAACAGGACGCAGAACAGGGCGGTCATGATGAACATTTTCACCATATGGGTCAGCCGGTACAGAGCCAGGGGAGGGCCGCTGTACTCCGCCAGAGTGCCCTCGCAGATCTCGGTCTCCGCCTCGGACACGTCGAAGGGGTGCATCCCCACCTCGCAGGGGATGACGAAGAGCATGGCGATGGCGGCGGGGATCAGCGCCCAGTGGGTGATGAGGGGGCCGTTGGCGGCCTGATAGTCCGCGATGGCCTGGAGGGAGAAGGTGTAGGATGCGCCGTCTCCGGCGGCGAGGACGGCCTTGCTGACCGTCAGGATGACCAGCACGAAGGGCAGCTCATAGGAGATCATAGCTACCATCTCCCGGCTCAGGCCCACCCCGGCGAAGGGGGAGCCGGTGGCCGAGGCGCCGACGATCATGCACACACTGACCAGGGTCAGCAGGTACAGGATGACCACCAGGTCCGCCGTGCCGGAGAAGGCGGCCTGACCGTTCACCACGGGCAGGAACAGGGAAATGGTGATCAGCGCCACGAAGCCCAGCAGGGGCGCGCCGTAATAAATGGCTTTTTTGCCGTGGCGGGGAATGATGGTCTCCTTGCCGCAGCACTTCAGGAAGTCATACCAGCCCTGGAGCAGGGGAGGCCCCACGCGCCGTTGCATCCGGGCCACCCAAATGCGGTCCAGACCCGCCAGCAGTACCCCCATGACCACGCAGAACAGCAGGCCGGGGAACAGCAGCACATAAATCAGGTTGAAAAGCAAATCAGTCATAATTCCGCCTCCTTTACAGCACGATGATGCAGGCCAGCAGCACGAAGGCGGTCACTACCACGCCGTAGAGGGTGTAGTCGTTGACGACGCCGCTGTGCCAGTTGGTCCAGAAGGTGAAATACTTCCGCCAGCTATGCTTGAAGCCCCAGAACAGGTCGCTGCCGCCCACCTGGGAGTAGACGCTCTCCTCGCCGGAGAAGAACGGCTCGTATTTGGGGTCCAGTTCCTCCGCAGTCTCGTCCGCAGTGGAGACGTGGGAATCCTCCTTGCTGTCCGGGCTGCCCAGCAGGGCCACGATGGTCACTGCGCAGGTGACGCAGAACAGCAGCGCCAGCCAGGACAAGGGGCTCCAGCAGGTGGACACGCCCAGAGAGGTCACGCCGCTGGAAACGATGTTGTGCAGGGCGGCGTAGCCCTCGCCCATGGCCGCGTCGATGTAGCCCGCGGCGCTGTAGACGGCGTTGGTGGCGGGCAGCAGCACCCAGTTCTGCACCTGGGTGGGGAACAGGCCGGTGACGATACACAGCACCGCCAGAATCCACATGGGGATGCGCATGAGCAGCGGGACTTCCTTCACGTCTTTGTACTTCTCCGGCAACTGACCGAAGAACACGCTCTGGGTCACCTTGATGAAGGAGGCCAAGGTCAGGACGCTGGTCAGCAGCGCCAGCACGCAGACGATGATAAAGAAGAAGTTGTTTGTCTCCACGCCCTTCTGGAAGGTGGCCTGATAAATCATCCACTTGGAGGCGAAGCCGTTGAAGGGGGGCAGGCCGCTGATGGAGGCCGCGCCGATGAGGAACAGGGCCGTGGTGCGGGGCATCTTCTTGGCCAGGCCGCCCAGCCCATCCAGGTCCAGGCTGCCGGTCTGGTGCTGCACCGCGCCGGCGGTCAGGAACAGGAGACCCTTGAAGATGGTGTGGTTCATGGCGTGGTACAGGCCCGCGCTGACGCCCAGGGCGGTGCCCAGGCCCACAGCGGTGATGACGTACCCCACCTGAGAGATGGAGTGGAAGGCCAGCAGACGCTTGAAGTTGTGCTGCTGGAAGGCCATGGTAACGCAGATAAACATCGTCACCGCGCCGAAGCCCGTGACCAGGTATTGCACCACAGCCAGGTCCATGTTCTGGTAGAGGATGTAGCACAGCCGGATGATGCCGTAGACGCCGCACTTGGTCAGCACGCCGGAGATCATCAGGGAGATGGAGGCCGGAGCCACAGCGTGGGCGTCCGCCGCCAGAGGCTGGAAGGGGAACAGGAACGCTTTGGAGGCGAAGCCGATGAACAGGAAGGCGAAGGCTACGCCCGCCAGCGGGTTGTCGCTCTGCTCCGGCAGCAGGGCCGCGATTTGCGCCAGGTTCAGGGTGTGGAGCTGGGAGTACAGAATGGCGATGCCCACCAGCAGGAAGGTGGAACCCAGAGAGCCGACTACCAGGTACTTCATCGCGCCCTCCAGCGCGCCCTCATAGTGGCTGCGGAAGGCGGTCAGGGCCACGGCGGTGAAGGTCATGATCTCCACCATGACGAAGATGTTGAACAGGTCGCCGGAGAGCACCAGGCCCAGCACCGAGCCGCCCAGCATCATAAACAGGGTGTAGTAGTTCACCAGGCTGTCGTCCCGGCTCATGTAGGTGAAGGAGTAGACCCCCGACACGAACACCGCCACCACGACGATGAGGCCGAAGAACAGGCTCAGGGCGTCCACTTCCAGGGCGATGCCGATGGCCCAGCCCTCTACAGGCTCCCAGTTGCCCAGCCAGTAGGTGATGATCTCGCCGTCCACCAGCACCGGTTTGATCAGCGCCAGCATCATGGCCAGTGCGCCGGTGACAGCCACCAGCACGACGATTTTTTGCAGGACCGCATGGCGGCGGCCCACCAGAGAGTTCAGGAAACCTCCCACGAACAGGGTCATGACCGCCAGGACGGGGAAGTTGTTCATAAAGGCACTCATCAGCCGTTCAACCTCCTGATCTTACGGGTGTCCAGGGTACCGTACTGCTCTTTCAGCTTGATGCCCAGGGCCAAACTCATGGCGGTGGTACAGGCGCCGATGACCACGCTGGTCAGCGTCAACGCCTGGGGGATGGGGTCCACGAAGAAGCTGGCGCGGGTCAGCTCCGCGATGTTGAAGATGGGGGCGGTGCCGCCGTAGTGGAAGCCAACCGTGACCAGCAGCAGGTTGACGCCGTAGTCCACCAGGCCCATGCCCATCATGATTTTAATGAGGTTATGCTTGACCACCATGCAGTAAAGCCCCAACACAATGAGGACAAAACAGCCGATGTAATTTGTGACCATCATTCTTCCTCGACCTCCTCCTCGCTCTCGCTGCGCAACCGACGGTTTTCGTCCTTGCGCACGTCGTCCTCGTCCAGGGTGTTGAGCATGACGATGAGCAGACAGATGATACCTGCCATAACGTGGTAGCCCACCACGTCGTTCATCAGGATACTTGTCTCCAATTCATGCCCCGCAAAGACGAAGTTCATACAGAAGTTCAGCCCGGTAAAGACGCCCAGCAGGGCGATGAGCACATACATGATCTCCGCGATGGTCTCGCTGCTGTGGAGCAGCCTGGCCCGGAAGGAGTTCTTCACACCGGGTCCGCCGTGGCCCAGGAACACCATCAGGATGGCGCTGGCCACCAGCACGCCGCCCTGGAAGCCGCCGCCGGGACTGGTGTTGCCGTGGAAGATGACGTAGCAGCCGAACACACAGCCCAGGGGCAGGAACAGGTCCGCGCCGCACCGGACGATGACGTTTTTTCTGCGATAGGTACGCTTCATAGTTCATCCTCCTCGTCCTCGATGGGCATACCGTTCTCATCGTACCGCACCGCCTTGCGCAAGATCACCAGCGAACCGGCGATGGCGGCGATGAGGATGAAGCTCTCACCCATGGTGTCGTAGCCACGGAAGTTGTAGACCACGCTGAACACCACGTTCTCAGCGGCGGTCTTTTCCAGGTTCTCGTTGATGATGATGGCGGCAGCGCCGTCGGCGTCGCTGTTGTCGTAGGAACTGGGGTCCTCATAGAGCGCCACCAAATCCACGTCCTCGCCGTTGTAGGTGGGTTCGCTGGACGCCATCAGAATGGCGGTGTACACGCCGCAGACCAGCAGGATGATGAGCGCGGCGGGCAGCAGGATCTTTTTCAGCTTCATAGGTTCTCTTCCTCCTCCTCAGCAGCGCGCACCTTGCGGATGGCGATGATGTACAGGATGGTGGACAGCACCGCGCCCACGCTGGCCTCCGCGATTGCCACGTCGGGGGCCTGGAGCAACAGAAACTCCAGCGCCACGAAGGAGCCGGTGGCGGCCAGGGCGATACAGGAGTCGATGAGCCGCTTGGCGTGCACCGTCACGCAAGCTGCGGCCACCGCGCCCACGATGGCCAGTGTATTCAGGATGAATACCAGAACGCCCTCAAAGTTCATGCCGGATCATCCTCCTTATAATCGTCGATCACCAGGTCCTTGGCGGGCTTGACGCCGGTGCGGTAGGCCGCTTTGCAAAGGGCGTGGTTGGAGATGGGGTTGGTACACAGAATCAGCAGCAGGATGATGCCCAGCCGGATGTAGGCCATGACCTCGCCGTGGTTGGACACGGTGTAGACGATGCCCGCCAGAGCCACGCCGATGTTGCCCAGGGTGGCGATGCAGGTGCTGGCCTGGAGCCGTCCGAACACGTCGGGGAACCGCTGGACGCCCAGCACCCCAATGAAGGTGAAGATCACGCCCACGGCCAGGAAGATATCAATGACGATACGAACCATTACAGCCTCCTTTCCAGGTAACGGGCCACGAACACGGTGCTGACGAAGCCCAGCAGCGCCACCACCAGCGCGATGTCCATGTAGATGCTCCGGCCCGAATAGAGGGCGTAGAGGACCAGGGCGGTGGCACAGACCAGATCCAGGCTGTCCGCCGCACAGAGGCGGTCGGCGGCGGTGGGGCCTTTGAACACCCGGTAGAGCAGACTCAGGGCCAGCACCACAAAGAGCAGCGATGCGATGAGAAATTCAATCATTGCCAAATCCTCCCGATCCACCGTTCCATCCGGCCCTTGATGACCTCGCCGGCCTTTTCCCGGTCGGTCTCGGTCACGTCGATCCAGTGGACGTAGTAATAGGTGTTTTCCTCCTCGTCCTCGGCCACGTCCATGGTGATGGTGCCGGGGGTCAGGGTGATGCAGTCGCTGACCATCGCCATGCCGTACTCGCTTTTGATGTTGGGCGAGCCGGGGATGCGGATGATGCCCGCCTGGTAGTTTTTCAGGTTGGGGCTGAGGACGATGCGGGCCATGGATACGTTGGCTTTGATCATCTCCCACAGGAAGATGACGCAGCAGTAAAACACGAGCGCCACCAGCCGCACCGGATTATAGAGGTAGAAGGCCCGGTAGTGAATGAAGAAGTGCCCTGCGAAGGCCGCCACGATGCCGCTGACCACCGCGCCCAAAATCAACTCCATGGGGTCCAGCGACAGGGTCAGCAGCAGCCAGAACAGCATACATAAGATGAAGGTGGACAGCCAGCAGGCGAATTTTGATGGTTTCTGCACGTTTTTCCCTTCCTTTCCGCACTGGGCGCGTGCCGCGCCGTTGTTTGGCTCAAAAGTTCTCTGAAATAACGGGTTCTGTTTTTACCGAATCATACTGCCAACCGCAACCCCTCCGTCACGGCTTGCGCCGTGCCGGAGGGTTTTCCACGGCTGGAATTATAAATAAGGTTGATTCAAAGGGATGACCAGTTTTATTTTTCCCGAATCATACTGCTATTCGACTTCCAGGCTGTCCAAGTAGAACTCCCGGCCCTGGAGCAGCTTGAGGTCGGTGCCGCCGCACTGGGGGCAGCAGATGTGGAGCTTGTCCACCTGGCCCTCCCAGCCGCAGCGCTGGCAGCGCATGAGGATGGGCAGCCGCTCCAGCTTCAGCGCTGCGCCCTCGGCCACGGTGCCTTTGCTGATGATGTCGAAGTAGTCCTGAACGCACTGGGGGACGACGCCGGAGTAGTCGCCGATTTTCAGGCGAATTTCCAGCACCCGGCGGACGCCGTTTTCCTGGGCCGCCTGCTGGGCGATCTTCAGGATGCTCTGGGTGATGGCCAACTCGTGCATCTTATCGGTCCAGACAGGAGAAGCAGGGGTCGATGGAGGCCACGATCAGGCCCGCGTCCGCCACGGTGTTGCCCCGCAGCATGGTGGCCACGGTGGGGGCGTTTTTAAAGGTGGGGACGTGGAGGCTCAGCCGGGCGTTGGTCTGGCCGCCGTCGGTAACGACCTGGTAGACCAGGGGGCCGCGGGGGGCCTCATACCGGGCCACGAACTCCCCGGCGGGAACTTTGGGCATTTTGTTGCCCAGATTGATGGGGCCTTCCGGCAGGTTGTCCACCGCCTGGCGGATGATTTTGATGCTCTCGTAGATCTCCAGCACGCGGATGACCACCCGGGCGTACACGTCGCAGCTCTGCTGCACCGGCACGGCGAAATCGAAGTCCTCGTAGGAGGAGTAGGGGGAATCCCGGCGCAGGTCCATGTCCACCCCGGAGGCCCGGGCGTGGGGGCCCGCGGCCCCGATGCGGATGGCGTCCTCAGTGGTCAGTATGCCCACCCCCTTGGTGCGCATGGCGAGGGTCTTGTCGGTGGTCAGGTAATGGGTGATGGGACCCATTTTTTCCTCCAGGTCATCCATGGCGGCGAGAATGATTTTCCGCTTCTCGTCGTCGATGTCCCGCCGGGCGCCGCCGATGGTGTTCATGGCGTAGTTGACCCGGTTGCCGGTGATGGCCTCCAGGGTGTCCATGGTCCGCTCACGGTCGTTCCAGCACTGCATGAACATGCTGTCGTGGCCCACGATGTGGCAGGCAATGCCCAGCCACAGCAGATGGGAGTGGATGCGCTCCAGCTCGCTGATGATGACCCGGATGTACTGGCCCCGCTTGGGGACTTCCATTCCGGCGATGTTCTCCACGCAGGTGGCGTAGGTCATGGCGTGGGAGTGGGAACAGATGCCGCACACCCGCTCCACCAGCACGATGGTCTGGATGAAGTTCCGCTCCTGGGCCAGCTTTTCGATGCCCCGGTGGTTGTAGCCCACAAAGGTTTTGGCATCGGTGATTTGTTCGCCGTCCACGGTCAGGCGGACGTGGATCGGCTCCTCCAGAGCAGGATGGTAAGGTCCAATGGGAATGGTATAGCTCATAAGCAGCTCCCTCTTTTTACGCCCCGCAGGGCGATGTTCATTTCGTGTTACGAGGCAGTTTGTGAAAAATATCACCTTTGTCTTATTATAAAAAAAATGGCGAAAATGTCAACCTTCATCTGAAAAAACAGTTGGAAATTGTTACAGATTGGCTAAACCAGTTTCGCGTCGCAGGAAGGTGGAGACAGCACGGAAATTGCCTTGTATATTGTCTGACATACAGATGTATTACCATAAAGCGCGGGAAAAGTCAACCCAAACCAGGCGCGTTCTCTGTTTTGTACAAGAAAACCATTCTTTTTTTGTGGAAAATGCTTAGGCGGCGCGAAGCAACCGGAGGCGGTGACTTGACAAAAAAGATTAAATCATATATAACTGAAACAGAGCTGAAACTGAACCCAGGGAAACCACCCAAAAGGAGCTGCGCAATGACTACTTTAGAACTGTTACAGGCTGCCCAGGCCGCCAAACCCGCCGTCAACGCGGCGGACACCGAGACGAAAAACCGCGCCCTCAGCGCCATGGCCGACGCGCTGGAGGCCGCGGAGGGCGACATCCTGGCCGCCAACCAACTGGACTTGGACGCCGCGAAAGGCACCATCAGCACGGTGATGCTGGACCGGTTGGCGCTGTCCTCTGGGCGCATCCGGGACATGGCAAAGGGCATCCGGGACGTGGTCGAACTGCCTGACCCGGTGGGGCAGGTGCTGACCGAGGTGCGACGGCCCAACGGCCTGATCATCCGCCGGACGGCGGTGCCCATGGGCGTCATCGCCATTATCTACGAGAGCCGCCCCAACGTCACCAGCGACGCCGCGGCCCTGGCGCTGAAAAGCGGCAACGTCTGCGTCCTCCGGGGCGGCAAGGAGGCCCACCGCAGCGCCGCAGCCATTGTGGACGCCATGCGCGCCGGTCTGCGGGCCGTGGGCCTGCCGGAGGCCGCCGTCTCCCTGGTGGAGGACACCTCCCGCGCCTCGTCCAACGAGCTGATGACCGCCGTGGGGCTGGTGGACCTGCTGATCCCCCGTGGCGGCAAGGGCCTCATCTCCGCCTGTGTCGCCAACGCAAAGGTCCCCTGCATCCAGACCGGCACCGGTATTTGCCACGTCTATGTGGACGCCGCCGCAGATTTGGACATGGCGCTGAACATCATCGAAAACGCCAAGACCAGCCGCCCCTCCGTCTGCAACGCCGAGGAGGTCTGCGTGGTCCACTCCGCCGTGGCGGAGCAATTCCTGCCGTTGCTGAAAAAGCGGCTGGTGGACGACCGGCCGGAGGACCCGGTGGAGCTGCGGCTGGATGAGCGGGCCGCGGCCATCATTCCCGGCGTCCCGGCGGGGGAGAACGACTTCGACACGGAGTTTTTGGACTACATCCTGGCCGTGAAGGTGGTGGACAGCGTGGAGGAGGCCATCGCCCACATCTCTGCCCACTCCACCGGCCATAGCGACGCCATTATCACTGACGACGACCAGGCCGCCGCCCGGTTCACCGCCGGGGTGGACAGCGCCGCCGTCTATGTCAACGCCTCCACCCGCTTCACCGACGGGGGCGAGTTCGGGCTGGGCTGCGAAATGGGCATTTCCACCCAGAAGCTCCACGCCAGAGGGCCGCTGGGCCTGGGCGAGCTTTGCACCTATAAATATATCATTCAAGGGGATGGGCAGATTCGCTGAACACAGCGTTTGTCCGCATAGCAAAAGGGTCGCAGCAGTCGCTGCGGCCCTTTTGCCGTTATCGGATCGTTTCCATTGTATAGGGGTCAATGATGACGGCTTCCAGCTCCTTTTTCAGCGCATAGCTCAGGGTGTACCGGGTGCCGCCGTTGCTCTTGCCGTCATAGAGGGCGATGATGCGCTGGGCCTGGTTCACCATGTATCGGTCCCGGCGGAGCATACAGCTTCGGGTGCGTTCAGGCTGGATGAGGATCTGCCGGTCAGTGGGGATCTGCTCCAGGATGTGCTGGTAGCGCTCTGCCTGGGCCTGGGGCCAGCCTTTGGTCTGGTCCAGGCAGGGGATCACAGCCTCCAGGCGCAGGTCGGGATGCAGTTCCCCGCAGGCCAACACTGCCTCTGCGAACAGCAGGTCGCCGCCCATCGCCATGCCGCACAGGAACCGGCGGAACCCTGCCTGATATGCCCGCTCGATTTCAATGGCCAGATGCTCCTTACAGGCAACGCACAGGAATTTTGTTTCGTCCTTTCCCCAGGGCAGGTGGTTGGGCCGGTGGCCGGTAAAGCAGCAGGTTTTCACAGGTTCCATCCCGGTTCCACCTCGCCTTTCAAACATAAGTTCTAGTCCTGCTCTCCATTATACGGACTGCCGTTCCCGCTGTCAAGAAAACTTTTCGATTCTGCCGTTTCCCCTCTTGCAATCCATCCATGTGGTGGTATAATAGACATAACAACTGAATCATATGTCTTCAGGGCAGGGTGAAATTCCCGATCGGCGGTAAAGTCCGCGCGCGTAACGCATGAACCGGTGGAACTCCGGTACCGACAGTGAAAGTCTGGATGAAAGAAGATCGTTATTCCATCGCACAGGGCTTTGGCCCTGTCCCTGGCGGCGCCTGAAAGACAATCTTTCAGGCGTCATCTTTTTTCAGGGAGTGACCGTATTATGAAAACCGCAACAACCGCCCATGCCACCGCCGCTCACCAGCGCAGCACCACCAGAGACATCACCGTAGCTGCCATGCTCTCCGCCGTGGCCTTTGTGCTGATGTTCATCGAGTTCCCTATCCCCATGCTCATCCCCAGCTTTGTGAAGATGGACGTCTCCGACCTGCCCGCCCTGCTGGGCACCTTCGCCCTGGGGCCGGTGTACGGCGTGGTCATCGAGCTGATGAAGAACCTGCTGCACCTGCTCATCAAGGGTACCTCCTCCGCCGGGGCCGGGGAGATTTTCAACTTCACCATGGGCGCGGTGTTCGCCTTCACCGCCGGCGTCATCTACCAGCTCAAAAAGACCCGGACCGGCGCCATCATCGGCTCCGTGGCGGGCGCGCTGGTCATGGCCATTATCAGCGTCCCCATGAACTTCTTCGTGGTTTACCCCGCCTATGTGGTCTGTTACGGGATGCCCATGGACGCCATCATTGGCATGTACCAGGCCATCCTGCCCAGCGCCGACAGCCTGCTCAAGTGCCTGGTCATCTTCAACCTGCCCTTTACCTTCGCCAAGGGGCTGCTGGACGCGCTGCTGTGCTACTTCATCTATAAACCCCTGTCTCCGCTGCTCCACGGTAAGCGGTGAGAAACCGGACTGACGGGGCATAACGTCCGAATAGAGCTTTCAGGCAACCCTGCACAATTCGGCAAGCCGCCGAAGATTTAACTGCGCAGGGTTGCCTTATTACGTTTCAAGTGATTTCCATCAGGCGCGGCTTGACAACAGCGAAAATTCCGATAGAATAAAATAGAAAAGCGGCGGCGCTGTCTGCGCCGTGAAAGGGAAAATCGGGGAAGTTGGCATCAACCGTCTTTTGGCCCACGCTCGCGCCGGGTCAGCAACGCACAAAAGGAGAGGATCACATGAAACCTTACGCATTTGGAGTGGACATCGGGGGAACCACGGTCAAAATGGGCCTGTTCACAACCAAGGGGAAGCTGCTGGACAAGTGGGAGATCCCCACCCGCACCGAGCGGGACGGCGGCAACATTCTGCCGGACGTGGCTAAGGCGATCGTCAGCAAGCTCATCGAGGAGGACATCTCCACCGAAGACGTGGAAGGCGTCGGCATCGGCGTTCCCGGCCCTGTGGATGACAACAACACCGTTTACCGCTGCGTCAACCTGGGTTGGGGCCAGTTCAACATCAAGGAGCGCATGAACGAGCTGCTGCCGCAAATCCCCAACGTGGCGGCGGCCAACGACGCCAACGTAGCTGCCCTGGGCGAGCTGTGGCAGGGGGGCGCGAAGGACCACAAGAGCGCCGTCATGTTCACCCTGGGCACCGGCGTCGGCGGCGGCGTGGTGCTGAACGAGAAAATCGTGGCCGGAGCCAACGGCGGCGCCGGTGAGGTGGGCCATATGACCGTCAACCCCTATGAGTCGGTGCCCTGCGGCTGCGGCAAGTGCGGCTGCCTGGAGCAGTACGCCTCCGCCAACGGCATCGTCCGCATGGCAAAGGTCATGCTGGCCGCCAGCGACAAATATTCCGCTCTGCGGGAGATGGACAACTTCACCTCCAAGGACATTTGCGACCTGGCCCGGAACGGCGAGGAGATGGCGATGGACATCGTGGACCGCTGCGGCAACTACCTGGGCCGGGCCATGAGCTACGTCTCCTGCACCCTGGACCCGGAGATCTACGTCATCGGCGGCGGCATGAGCCGGGCCGGGAAGATCATCACCAACTCTGTGCTGCAATATTACCACCGCTACGCCTTCCACGTCTCCGAAAAGACCGACGTGGTCATCGCCCAGTTGGGCAACGACGCGGGCATCTACGGCGGCGCGAAAATGGTCATTGACGGATAATAGCTATTAGCTATGAGCTTTTAGCTGTTAGCCAGGTGGCGCAAACCATAATCGAATCACAAAAAAATCACCCCCGCCGGGTTTCCGGCGGGGGCCAGTTTGTCAAAATGGTCGCTTTCAAGGAAATAAACTAACGCGAAGAGATATAGAAGCCCTCCGCAGGAGTTTTGTTGCGAAAGCAACAAAATAAATTGAAATTCGTGCTTTTAGCCGGGCGTGTACCGGCAAAAGCACACAGGCAGGGAGCGCAGCGGAAGTGCCGCTTGACGGCGGAGGCCCCAAACGTGCGAGCGCAGCGAGTGCGCT
>JAJQCW010000061.1 GCA_021202515.1 Clostridiales bacterium
CACGGATTTCATTTTATTTTGTTGCTTGCGCAACAAAACTCCTGCGGAGGGCTTTTACAGCCTTTTCTGTTATTCATTTCCAAAGAGATGTTTTTGACAATCGAAAACTCCCTCCGCGGCCCGAAAACCGCAGAGGGAGTTGTTTTTCACGTATGTTTCAGGACAGTTACAGCGCCTTAAACGCCTGCACCGCCGCCGCCTTGTCCTCCGCGCAGAACACCGCGCTGCCTGCCACCAGCATGGTGGCCCCGGCCTCCACGCATTGGGGACCGGTGGTAGCGGCCTTCACGCCGCCGTCCACGGAGAGGATGGGGTTCAGGCCCCGGCGCTGGCACTCCGCCCGGAGCTTGCGCAGCTTGTCCAGGGCGCTGGTCTGGAAGGACTGCCCGCCGTGGCCGGGGGTCACGCCCATCACCAGCACCAGGGAGAGGTCGTCCAGGTAGGGGAACACCGCCTCGGCGGGGGTGTTGGGGTTGATGGCCAGCCCCGCCCCGCAGCCGTAGGCCCGGATCGCCGCGATGGTGGCGCGGGTGTTGTCGCTGGCCTCGATGTGGAAGGTGATGCAGTTGGCGCCTGCGTCCACAAAGTCCTTGACGTAGGTCAGGGGGTTGGTGATCATCAGATGCACGTCAAAATAGGCGTCAGGCAGGGCCTTCCGCAGGCCCTCCAGCACCGGCAGACCGAAGCTGAGATTGTCCACAAAATGGCCGTCCATCACGTCGAAGTGGATCATATCCGCGCCTGCGTCCAGCACCTCTTTGCAGTCAGCGCCCAGCCGGGCGAAGTCCGCCGACAGGACGGAAGGGCTAACTTTTGTCATGGGGAGCCGCCTCCTCTTTTTTCTCAAATGTTTGAAAAATGATTGTCCCTTTTCGCAGCCATATGCCAGAAACCCCTCTGCCACCGCCCAAGGGCGGCGGCCCTCCTCCGCCGTCAAGCGGCACTTCCGGGGCTTTGCCCCTCCCTGCCCTTTCAGGGGAGGCAAGAGGGGTGGTCAGTTGCAAGACAGTAGTTTTTAATGAAAAAACTGTACTATACTGGATTGGGCAAAATTGCTGGAGAAATGTCAAACATTGTCCACTAACCACTCAAGGTATGGCTGTTTTATAAAGATAACCATCTTTAAAAATATCCCCCTCCCCAGAGACGGCGGAGGGGGATTTTGTATCCTTACGGGAACCTTACTTGCCCAGCATGGCCTTAGCCTGGGCCACGATGTTGTCCGCGCAGAGGCCGAAGGCCTTCAGCAGGGCGGCGGCGGGGCCGGAGTGACCGAACTCGTCGTTGACGCCGATGCGCTTGACGGGGGTGGGGCACTGCTCGGAGAGCAGGCTGCACACGGCCTCGCCCAGACCGCCGATGATGCTGTGCTCCTCGACGGTGACGATCTTGCCGCACTCCTTGGCGGCAGCCAGCACACAGGCCTCATCCAGGGGCTTGATGGTGGCCATGTTGATGACCCGGGCGGAGATGCCCTCCGCGGCCAGAGCCTTGCCCGCTTCGATGGCTTCGGGGACCATGATGCCGGTGGCGATGATAGCCACGTCGGTGCCGTCCTGGAGGACCTCGGCCTTGCCGATCTGGAAGTTGAAGCCTTCCTCGTGGAACACGGGGGTGGCGGCGCGGCCAAAGCGCATGTAGACGGGACCGGTCATCTCATAAGCGGCCTTGACCATGGCGCGGGCCTCCACGTCGTCGGAGGGGCACATGACGGTCATGCCGGGGATGGTGCGCATGAGGGCAAAGTCCTCACAGCACTGGTGGGAAGCACCGTCCTCGCCCACGGAGATGCCGCCGTGGGTAGCGCCGATCTTCACGTTCAGGTGGGGATAGCCGATGGTGTTGCGGACCTGCTCATAGGCGCGGCCAGCGGCGAACATGGCGAAGGTGGAGGCGAAGGGGACCAGGCCCATGGTGGACAGGCCCGCGGCCACGTTGATCATGTTGGCCTCGGCGATGCCGCAGTCAAAATGGCGGTCAGGATAGACTTTCTGGAAAATGCCGGTTTTCGTAGCTCCGGCCAGGTCTGCGTCCAGCACGACCAGGTTCTCGGCGGTGGCGCCCAGCTCTTTCAGGGCGTTGCCGTAGCTGTCACGGGTAGCGACTTTCTTGATATCAGCCATGATTTACGCCTCCTCGATTTCCTTGCGGGCGGCTTCCAGTTCGGCCATGCCCTGTGCGTACTCTTCGTCGTTGGGGGCCTTGCCGTGCCAGCCGGCCTTGTCCTCCATATAGGAGACGCCCTTGCCCTTGGTGGTTTTCATCAGGATCGCGGTGGGCTTGCCGGAACCCTTGTTGGCGTGGAACTGGTCGAAGGCGCGCTCGATGTCGTCGAAGCAGTGGCCGTTGATCTGCACCACGTCGCAGCCGAAGGAGGCGAATTTCTCGTCCACGGGGGCGGTGTTCATGACGTCGCAGGTGCGGCCGTCGATCTGCAAACCGTTCAGGTCCACGATGATGCACAGGTTGTCCAGCTTATAGTGGGCGGCAAACATGGTGGCCTCCCAGATCTGGCCCTCGGCCAGCTCGCCGTCGCCCAGCAGGGAGTAGACGTTGACGTCCTTGCCCAGGAACTTGGCGCCCTTGGCCATGCCCGCAGCAGCGGAGAGGCCCTGGCCCAGAGAGCCGGTGGACATATCCACGCCGGGGACGGTGTTCATGTTGGGGTGGCCCTGGAGGTAAGAGTCGATGTGCCGCAGGGTGGGCAGGTCCTCCACGGGGAAGTAGCCCCGCAGCGCCAGCGCGCTGTACAGGCCGGGGGCGGTGTGGCCCTTGGAGAGGACGAAGCGGTCCCGGTCAGGGTTCTTGGGGTCCTTGGGGTCGATGCGCATTTCCTTGAAATACAGATAGGTGAACACGTCGGCGGCGGAGAGGCTGCCGCCGGGGTGGCCGGCCTTGGCGCCGTGGGTGCTGGTGAGGATGCCTTCCCGCACACTGACAGCATTCAGCTTCAGGGCTTTCTTTTCAGCAGAAGTCATGTTGGGTGAACCTCCTTATTTCTTAGCCTGGCCGTAGTAGGCGTTGGGGCCATGCTTACGCATAAAGTGCTTGTCCTGGATGCACTGAGGGGCGGGACCCACCTTGGGGTTGATCATCTCAGTGAACATGCTCATCTTGGCCACTTCCTCCAGCACCACGGAGTGGTAAACGGCCTGGGCAGCGTCCTTGCCCCAGGTGAAGGGGCCGTGGTTGCGGCAGATGACCGCCGGGACATAGGCGGGGTTGATGTTGCGGGCGCGGAAGGTCTCCACAATAACGTTGCCGGTGTTGGTCTCGTAGTCCTCTTCGATCTCCTCCGGCGTCAGGTTCCGGGCGCAGGGGATGGGGCCATAGAAGTAGTCGGCGTGGGTGGTGCCGTAGGCGGGGATGTCCCGACCGGCCTGTGCCCAGGCGACTGCGTGGGGGCTGTGGGTGTGGACGATGCCGCCGATCTCCGGGAATGCGTTGTAGAGGATCAAGTGGGTCTTGGTGTCGGAAGAGGGGTTCATCTCACCCTCCACCTTGTTGCCCTGGAGGTCCATGACCACCAGGTCCTCGGGCTTCAGCTCGTCATACTCCACACCGGAGGGCTTGATGACGAACAGGCCCTTTTCCCGGTCGATGCCGCTGACATTGCCCCAGGTGTAAGTGACCAAGTTGCGTTTCGGCAGCTCCATGTTTGCCTCGTAAACTTGAATTTTCAGTTCTTCCAGCATAAATAGCTTCCTCCTGTCTGTCGTTCGGTGGAGGGAGCGCCCCAACGCTCCCTGAGCTTATGAATCTAGTTTAGCAAAGGATTGCCCTAAAATCAACAGGCACTTTTGAGATGTCTGTAATTTCGGAGGTTATCACAATATCAATCCAATACAAATTTAAAGGAAACCATACAAATTGAAGGCACAAATTGCAGGGCGATGCAGTGAAATGTATTTCTCACTCCGTGATGGTATACAGGGCCACCTCGTTGATCTCCCGGTTGGTGCCGACGATCACGTCCTGCCCGGCGGCGTTGACGAAGTGCATGGCGTTGGCGCAGCCGGTGTTCCGGTCGATGTACTCGGTCTTGTAGGTGCCGGCCTCGGCGTCCCAGGTGATGGCGATGGTGTCCTTGGTGCCCTTGCGCCAGCCGACGATCCAGGTGGGCTTGCCCAGAATAGTGTCGGCCCAGGTGGCGTGAAGCATTTCAGTGTCGGCCTCCGGCGCGGGATACTTCCACTGGGGGATGTAGTGGTCATGCTCGTTCAGATGGTAGATGGTCAGGCTGTTGCCGTGGAAGCCGCTGATGACGCCCAGCTCCGGCTTACCGTCGCCGTCGAAGTCCACCAGCACGGAGTCGCTGGTGGGGATGTCCAGCACCTTGGTGATGACCCAGTCGCCGCCGGGGACCATGGGGGGATCGAAGATGAAGGAGCCTTCTTCGCAGCCCACCAGCGCCGCGTCGTGGCCGCCGTGCTGGAACACGGAGAAGCCGTGGTTTTTCAGCATTTCGTCCTGGAGCAGGGTCATTTCAAGCTGGTTGTCGTCGTTAAAGGCGGAGAGATCCTTGGGCAGCACCGCGCCGTAGACCTCGCCGGGGAAGCGGAAGTCGTTCTTGTACTCATGGCCGGATTTCAGACAGCAGGCGATGAGGTAGTTGACCCCAGCCCGGTTCAGGATGCCAAAGCGATGCACAAAGGGGATATGGAGCAGGGTGCGAATTTCCCAGTCGTTCTCCGCCTTGGGGGTGGCGATGACGATGCTGGCGTCCGCGCCGTCGTTGGGGCCGTAGAACTTGCGGGTGGCCAGGAACTGCCCGTCAGAGCCGGGGACCTGGAGCATGGTCATAACGCCGCCAGGACCCTCCCAGACGGTCTCCAGTTTGGTGCCGTCCTCAGCGAAGAGGTAGCAGGGGTCCTGTTTTTCGGCGGCCACCAGGAAGCAGGACTTGCCGTGGTAGTTCAGGCGGGTGGTGGCGTAACATTTGGTCAGGTTGGCGATGACTTTCTTTTCGACCTTCATAATGTACCTCCTGTAAAATGAAGCTGTTAGCCGTTAGCTGTTAGTCAGGTGCTGCAAACAAGAAACAAAGCACTAAAATGAATATGGTTGCCCCTTTTGCTCAGAATAGTACAAGTTTCCTATGGAGAATTACTGTTCGGAGATTGACCACCCCTCTTGCCTCCCCTGTGAAGCGCGGGCCGACAGGGAGGGGCGAAGCCCCGGAAGTGCCCTTGACGGCAATGGCCAATTCCTCTTTCGCGCAAATGCAGGGAGCTATGGCCCTTTTGGGCCATGCGAGTCGCAAAGGGGAGGAGGGCCGCCGCCTTTAGGCGGTGGCGGAGGGGTTTCAGCGCATGGCTGAGTAAAAGGGATAGTCAGTTAAAATAATATACGTACCGTCAGGGCTGTTTGTCGAGAATGGCGCTCATGCTGGAGCAGGCGAACTTGATGTCGTCCTTCCAGGCGGGGCTGCCCACGTCCCACATCTCGGTGACGTAGCGGCGGATGCCCATGCTCCAGGCTTTGGCGATGACCGCCTCGAAGTCCACGTGGCCGGTCAGGAAGGGGATCTCACGGAACTTGCCAGGAACGGTCTCCTTTAAATGAAGGGCCACGATGTGGTCCCGCCCGGTCTCCAGGTCGTCCAGCACGTCGGTGCCGTAGGTCTTGGCGGCGTTGGTCAGGTTTCCGGAGTCGGGGTACACGCCCAGATAGGGGTTGTCGATGAGGTTGACGTACTTCATGGCTTTCTCGGTGGTGTTCATGAAGGGGGTCTCCATGGTCTCAAAGCCCATCAGGATGCCCTTGGCGGAGGCCATCAGGGTAGCTTTGGCCAGGTTCTCCCGGAACAGCCGCTCGCTCTCGGCGGTGCCTTCCTCATAATAGACGTCGTAACCGGCCAGTTGGATGATGCGGATGCCCAGGTCGTCGGCCAACTGAATGGCTTTCTCCATGATATCCATGCTTCTGGCCCGGACAGCGGGGTCAGAGGAGCCGAAGGGGTACTTCCGGTGGCCGGAGAGACACATGCTGCGGATGGGCACGCCCACTTCGTGCATAGTCTTGACCAGGTCCAGCCGCTCCTGAGCGGTCCACTCCAGCCGGGCCAGCTTGTCGTCGGTCTCGTCAATGCTGATCTCGACGAAATCGTAGCCGCACTCCTTGGCGCACTCCAGCTTGGCGCGCCAGTCCATGGTCTTGGGCATGGCCTTCTCGTACAGTCCGATAGCGTATGGTTTCATAAGCGATCATCCTTCCTTCTCGTGATTTTGTCCTGATGTTTTGACCGGTAAAAGTGACATTATTGCGGGTAAAGTGGCAGAAAAGCCGGGAAATCCAGTGAAAACAGTCGATTTTGTGTATTTTAACGAAAAGCGAACATAAAAACGAACGAATAAACGACCATTAAAACGAACGTAAAAGAAACAGGTTTCTTTCTGCCAACCATCTGTATTATATACGGTCATATTTACAATTTCAAGGGCTTTTTTGAATTTTTTCTAATTTCTTTTGTGAAAACGGTATCTAAAAAATTCCGGGTTTTGGCGAGCAG
>JAJQCW010000067.1 GCA_021202515.1 Clostridiales bacterium
GCATGGTCATGGTATAGCCGCCCATGATGGAAGCGCTGGCCGAATGGCCATTTCCGCTTTTGCGCAAATGCAGGCAGGGAGCGCAGCGGAAGTGCCGCTTGACGGCGGAGCGATGGCCCCTTTGGGGCCATGCGAGTCGCAGTGGCGTCGGTGATAATGACCCCGTTGAACCCAAACTGATTCCGCAGCACGCCGGTGAGTAGCTCTTTGGACTGGCTGCCGGGCAGCAGGTCGGCCTCCGTCGCGTGAGGATTATACGCTCGAATCACGTTGGGCTGGACGATGTGCCCCACCATAACGCTCATCAGCCCCTCGTCGATGAGCGTCTGGTAGACCTTGCCGTAGGTGGCGTACCATTCCTCGGCTGAGAGGTCGTTGAAGCGCTGGCCGAATGGCCATTTCCTCTTTAGCGCAAATGCAGGCAGGGAGCGCAGCGGAAGTGCCGCTTGACGGCGGAGCGATGGCCCCCTGGGGCCATGCGAATCGCAGTAGGTGGGGTGCAGGTGCTGGTCCCGGTAGTCCACGCCGTCGCCGGGGAAGTGCTTGCAGGAGGCCGCCACTCCATACTTCTGGATGGTGCGGACGAAGGTGGAGGCGTTGGCCAGCACCTTGTCCGGGTCACTGCCGAAGGTCCGCACGTTGGTCAGGGAGGCACGAAGTGCCGGAAGTACCCCTTGAGGGTAGATGGGGTTGCGGAAGTTTACGTCGATGTCCACCACCGGCGAGAAAGTCCAGTTGACCCCCACGCTACGGCCCTCCAGGGCGCAGGTCTTGGCGAAGGCTTCCGTGCAGGTCAGGTCATTCGCCGCCGCCACTTGCAGCTCGGAGCCAAAATAAGTGCCGTCAGAAAGGACACCCGCGCCGCCTTCCTCCAGGTTGGCGGCTTTCAGCCAGGGAGAAGCGCAGCTTCGGAAGTACCCCTTGAGGGTAAGGGGGACCTTGGCGTACTGGTCCAGACTGTCATACTTGGCTTTGACCTCCTGCTGAGGGTTGGGCCGGAACAGCACGCCGGAGACGTGATAGTTCTCCACCAGGTCGATGAGGCCCTCTGAAGCGCAGGCCGAATGGCCATTTCCGCTTTTGCGCAAATGCAGGCAGGGAGCGCAGCGGAAGTGCCGCTTGACGGCGGAGCTATGGCCCCCTGGGGCCATGCGAGTCGCAGGGGTGTTGGCATCCCCCAGCACGCAGAAGAGCTGCCCCGCCTTTTCCTCGGTGGTCAGGGAGGCCAAGGGTGTTTTGTACCCACTCCCGCTCGGTTTCATTGAGATAAAAGGGGTTTTCCCGGAGTTTTGTCATGTCCATACCGGCCTCCCTTTAATTCAGGGCTTCCGCCAGGAACGCGAACACCTGAGCCAGGTTGTCGTCGGTATAGAACAGGTCGTCCTCGTGCTCCGCGCCCTCGATGATGCCGAAAGTCACGCTGTCCTCGCCCAGCACCTCAGCCAGCTTCTCTGCGAAGTTCTGGGACTGGGTGTAGGGGACGCTGGTATCGGAATCACCCACCTGAATCCAGGCGGAGAGGGTGAAGTCGTCCGGCAACTGGTCCACATAGGTGTACCACCAGGTCGTATAAGTGGTTTCCTCGTCCTCCCCGATGGCCTGCCCCACAAAGGCGCTCTCGAAGCTGTCCTCAGAGGAATAGGTGGTGCCCTCGATGCCCAGGGCCTCATATTCCGCGTCCATGGTGTAGAACTCCACCGGGCCGTAGAAGTCCACCAGAGCGGTGACCGCAGAGGACTGCTCCAGGTTGTCGGTCACGTCGCCGTTCAAATCTTCCACCTCCGGGGTCAGAGCGGTCATCAGGGAGAGGTAGGCCCCTGCGCTCTCGCCCCAGATCGCCACCTTGTCGGCATTGATGCCGTAGGTCTCGGCGTTGGCCCGCAGGTAGCGCACCGCCGCCTTCACGTCAGACAGAGCGCCGGGGAAGGAGGCTTCGCTGGACTTCCGGTAGTCCACAGAGGCCACCACATAGCCGTTGGCAACACCGGCCTCGATGACGGGCTGAATGATGTCCATGGTCTGGTCGCCGAACATGAAGCCGCCGCCATGCACCACGACGATGACGGGGTCAGAGCCGGTGGCGTTCTCCGGCAGGTAGATGTCCATCACCTGGGCGTCGGAGTTGGAGGCGTAGGAGACGGCGGGGTAGTCCGCGTTCTCGGAGCCGGTATTGGTGGTCTCAGCCATTGCGGTGTCATCGGTGCTGGCGTTGGCAGGGGCGAAGGTGCCGTCGCTCATCACGACGAAGTCGCAGGTATAGTTTTCGTCAAACATTTTAGGCCCGGTCATATCACCGGTGTCGGACTCCACCAGGGGTGACGGTGTACAGGCCATCTGCGTAGGTCCAGGAGGTGGTATAGGTGGTGTCGCCCAGCATGTCGTTCGGCTCAAACAGGGTGCCCTCGGTGTCGCTGGTGAAAGTCAGCTCCCACTCAGTAGAGAAATCGAACGCCTCGATGACCTCGGTATAGGTGTAGGTGTTCCCCACCACGTCCTCCGGGAGAACGTCGCTGGTGAGACCGCTCTCGACCTCTTCGGCCTCGGCGCTGGCGTCCGCCTCGTCCATAGAGACATCCGCCGCGGAAGTGTCTGCCGCAGCAGAGGTATCTGCGGTGTCGTCGGTGCTGGTGGTAGAGGAGCCGCAGGCGGCCAGGCTCAGGCACAGGGCCAGGGCAAGTAACAGAGCAAGTGCTTTTTTCATGGTAATAATCTCCTTTGCTTGGTTTTATTTTAGGTGTTTGTCCAGCCAGCCCCACAGGACGTTCATATTCCATTCACTGGAATACTCCTTGTCCTCGTGGTCGGCGTTGGGCAGGGGAACGAACTCCACCCGACCGTCGCCCAGCTTCTGGTAGATGGCATTGACGAAGTTGACGCTCTGCATGAAGGGCACCAGCCGGTCCATGCAGCCGTGTTCCACCAGCATGGGGGCCATGGCGTCGCTGATGTAGGTGGCGGGGTTGGCCTTGTCCAGCCACTCGTCGGAGAGGGTGGGCAGCGCGCCGCCCATGTAGGAGCTTTCGGCGGATGCCGCCTCGTCGTGGTCCGCAAAGCTGACGCCATTGGCCCGCGCCTGGTCGTCCATGGGGCCGAACTGGTCCACTGCCGCCTGCACGGAGCAGTCGCCGTCCAGGGTCAGGTTTTCCTCGCCGGGGAACTGGCCGTTGGGGATGTTCATGCCCAGAATGGCCGCCAGGTTGCCCCCGGCGCTGCCGCCCAGGGCGCAGATGCGGTCAGGGTCGATGGAATACTCCGCCGCGTTCCGCCGCAGGAACCGGAACGCCTCCCGGCAGTCCAGCACGGCGGCGGGGAAAATGGCCTCGCTGCTGAGCCGGTACTCCACCGAGGCGATGGCGTAGCCGTGGGCCAGGCCCTTGAGGTAGGTGTCTATGTGGTCGTCCCGCTTGTCGCCCATGCCGAAGCCGCCGCCGTGCATATGCACCACCAGGGGGAAGGGACCTTCGCCCTCCTCCGGCAGGTACAGGTCCAGCCGCTGGGCGTAGGACTCCGTCGCATAGGGGACATCCAGGAACTTGCGCTTGACCCAGCTGATGTCCGCCATTTTCATCTCCATGGCGGGCGCGCCGCCCTCCGCGGGGGCGTCGAACCGGAGGGAGCCTTCCAGCTTGTCGTAATCCTCCAGGCCGAAGCCCTTCTTTTCTTCGCTCATTGTGATTCATCCTTTCTGTTAGAAATTCGAACTTCTCGTGTAAAATAAATGCTGGTTATCTCTTTGCTCAGCTCTATACCACAAACCCCTCCGCCACCGCCTGAAGGCGGCGGCCCTCCTCCCCTTTCAGGGGAGGCAAGAGGGAGAGTGCGTGTCGATTGGTACTGCTTTTCTTCAATAGATGTGGAATTTTGGCAAAAATTCTTCTTTCCAACCTCTAGCTGTTCTAAAACTGTAGCTGATTCAAAGGGATATCAAAGAATAAGTTATAAAAAATGGCCGGGACAGCCGGGAAAATCCGTTTTGCTGTCCCGGCAAAGGGGAGAGAAATCGGGCCGCGCCGTGTGACGCTGCTCTTGCATTGCGAGGCGGCGCGGCCAATGACTGACGAATGGAGCTTACCGAGTGGAGATTACTGCTTCGCGGCCATGTCCGCCTCGATCTGCGGGCGGTACTTTTCCACGTTGGTCAGCAGCACCAGCACCAGGATGATGACGCCGAAGATCGCGCCCATATAGGTGTAGTCGAACTGAATGGCGCTGGCGGTAGCGGCGCTCTGAACCTCCAGGGTGGCGTCATAACCGGCGGCAGCCAGAATCCAGGCGGCCATGCCGGAGCCGAAGCCCATGCCGATCTTGGAGCCGATGGACTGGGCAGAGGAAATCAGGCCCTCAGACCGGATGCCATACTTCCAGTTGCCGTATTCCACCACGTCGGGAACCAGGGCAAACACTGCGCTCAACAGCGGGCCGGCGCCCAGGGAACGAATCACAACACCGACAGTGACGAGGGTCGTATTTGTTCCGGCCAGGCCGCAGATGACGAAGCCGATGATCAGCAGCACCGCGCCGATGCCCAGGAAGACCTGCTTGGACCAGCGTTCAGAGATGACGGGCATCAGCAGCAGGATGATAATGCCAGGGAACTGGCCAGCCACCATCAGGACGGACATGAACATAGCCTTGCCCAGCACCACGCTGCAGTAGTAGGTCTGAGCGGCGATGGCGTTGGCGTTCATCAGCAGGGAGAACACGCCGATGAGCAGGAGCAGCCAGAAGTAACGGTTCTTCATAACGGAGGGGAACTGCTGGGCGAGGGTCGGCTCGTTGGCCTTGGGGCCGCCTTCCATTTCGCCGTCGTCGTCAGCGATTTCCTTGTTGACCAAACCGGAGATCAGAATCAGGACGCCGGCGATGAGGCCGATGACGTTGTTGCCCACGGCGGAGAAGGTGGCCAGCAGGGTGCTGTCCTGGGGGTCGCAGGTCATCAGGGGCAGCATGGCGGTGTTGGCGATGCCGAAGATGGTGTAGACGACCACTGACATGAAGATGTAGGTGGCGTAGGCGTAAATCAGCTTGGCGCTGGCCCCCATCGAAATGGGAACGTGCATCAGCAACACGATGCCCAGGAAGGTCAGCGGGCCGGAGAGGATGAGCCAGGGCCGCGCTTTGCCCCATTTGGTGTGGGTGGAGTCCACCACCGCGCCCATCAGCAGGTCGCTGACGCCGTCAAAGACACGGCAGACCACGAACATGGTGCCGATGGCCGCCGCGCCCATCAGGGCGGTGTCGGTGTAGTAGCTCAGCAGAAAGGCCGAGCCGATCTGACTGAAGATGTTACCGCCGCCGGTGCCCAGGCCGTAGACCGTTTTGCGCCATAGCGGTACTTTTTTGGTGTTGTTCATTTAAGAAACCTCTTTATTCTTTCTTTCTGGGGACAGTGCGCGTCCTGTTCCGTTTTTTTGCCCAAATCTGGGCTGTGATTGCGTTATATTTTAAAAAGAATTGACAAACAATTCTTTTTTGTACTATCATTGATTCCAGGAAAGAATCGAACATTATTAAAGTCCTTTCCAATTATTCCTGTCGCGTATCCTTTCTTTTTTCGTTTGGCACTACTGCCGCAGGGCTGCGCCGGTGAGAAAAACATCCAGCATTACCCAACCAAGGAGGCTCTGCACATGGAAATATCGTATTTTCGGGAATTTGCTGTTTTGGCGGAAACCAAAAACTTCCGGGCCGCGGCGGACCGGCTGTTCATTGGCCAGTCCTCCGCCGTCAAGCGGCACTTCCGCTGTCAAGCAGCACTTCCGAAGCTGCGCTTCTCCCTGCGGGGCTTCGCCCCTCCCTGCCTGTCCAAGCACATCAAGACCCTGGAGGGACAGTTGGGGCAGCCCCTGTTCGTCCGCACCTCCCGGAAGGTGGAACTGACCCCTCCAGTGAGGTGATGTTGCCCTACGCCCAGTCCATCGCCAACCTGCAATACGAGTACGAGGAGGCGGCCTTCAACTTCTGCAACCGGGAGACCGCGCCCCTAGAGCTGGCTACCATTCCGGTGATGGCCCACTACGGCCTCATCGACGCGCTGATGCAGTTCAAGCAGGACCACCCCACGGTGCAGGTGAACATCCACGAGGCGGATACCCTGGTGGCCCGTGAGATGCTGCTGAATCGCACCTGTGAGCTGGCAATCTACCGGGAGAGCAAAAACTATATGGAACACGACCCGGAGAAGGAGCGGCGGCTGGTCAAACTGCCCTTCGCCCGTGACCGGCTGCTGGTGGTCCTGCCCCCGGACCATCCCCTCTGCGGCGCTGAGAGCATCGAGCTGTCTCAGCTTGCTGAGGAGAACTTCGCCCTGATTCCCCC
>JAJQCW010000068.1 GCA_021202515.1 Clostridiales bacterium
GAACACCCACCACGTCACCGAGCCGGAGATCACCTTCATCACCACCCAGGAGCTGGAGGACCTGTACCCTGACCTGACCCCCAAGGAGCGGGAGAACGCCTTCGTGGAAAAGCATCCCACCACTTTCCTGATGCAGATCGGCGGCAAGCTCAAGAGCGGCATCAAGCACGACGGACGCGCCCCCGACTACGACGACTGGACGCTGAACGGCGACCTGCTGTTCTGGAACTACCCTCTGCACCAGGCTTATGAGCTGTCCTCCATGGGCATCCGTGTGGACGCCGAGGCCATGGACCGCCAGCTCACCGAGGCGGGCTGCGACGACCGGCGGGCGCTGCCCTTCCATCAGGGCGTGCTCAGCGGGGAACTGCCCCTCTCCATCGGCGGCGGCATCGGCCAGAGCCGCCTGTGTATGCTGCTGATGGGCAGCGCCCACATCGGCGAGGTGCAGGTGACGGTTTGGGACGACGAGACCCGGCGGGCCTGCGAGGAGGCGGGCATCCCGCTGCTGTAACAGCACATAGCATATATTTTCATACAACGCGAAACAACGGCGTTTCGTGGCAATTTGTCACGGAATACCGTTGTTTTTTTATGATTTAGGGTCAACTATGGGCAAAACCGAAACAGGCGCCGGAGTGGGTTCCGGCGCCTGTTCTGAGCCTGTCAAAGACAGGCTCTCGACCAAAATCACGGATTTTGGTCGAACATGCGGCCCCGGCAGCGCACGCGCAAGCGCGCACGTTTGGGGCCTCCCTGTGTGCTTTTGCCGGTACACGCCCGGCTAAAAGCACGAATTTCATTTTATTTTGTTGCTTGCGCAACAAAACTCCTGCGGAGGGCCTCATTTTCCTCACGAAATATCCGCCAAATCCAGATACTTATACCCGTTCTCGGAGATGTGGTCCTTCCGGCCCTGGAGGTTGTCCCCCAGCAGCAGGTCGAACACCGTGGCCGTCCGCTCCACGTCCTCCGGCATGACCTTGATGAGCCGCCGGGTGGCGGGGTTCATGGTGGTCAGCCACATCATGTCCGGCTCGTTCTCGCCCAGGCCCTTGGAGCGCTGGATGGAGCACTTCTTGCCGCTCAGCTCCCCGGCCAGCAGGTCGGATTTCTCTTTGTCGGAGTAGGCAAACCAGGTTTTGTCCTTCCAGGTAATCTCATACAGGGGGGACTCCGCGATATAGACATAGCCCTCGGTGATAAGCCTGGGGGTCAGCCGGTAGAGCATGGTCAGAATCAGCGTCCGAATTTGGTAACCGTCCACGTCGGCGTCAGTGCAGATGATGATTTTGCTCCAGCGCAGGTTGGCGATGTCGAAGTCCGCCATGTCCTTGGCCTTTTTCACCCCCACCAAATCCACGCCGCAGCCCATGACCTTCACCAGGTCGGTGATGATCTCGCTCTTGAAAATGCGGTTGTAATCGGCTTTCAGGCAGTTCAAAATCTTGCCCCGGACGGGCATAATGCCCTGAAACTCCGCGTCCCGGCTGAGCTTACACGCGCCCAGCGCGGAGTCGCCCTCCACGATATACAGCTCCCGGCGGCTCAGGTCCTTGGTGCGGCAGTCCACGAACTTCTGCACCCGGTTGGACAAATCCACGTTGCCGGAGAGCTTCTTTTTCAGGTTCAGCCGGGCCTTCTCCGCCGTCTCCCGGCTGCGTTTGTTCACCAGCACCTGTCCGGCGATCTTCTCCGCCTCGATGGGGTTCTCGATGAAGTAGACCTCTAACTGGCTGCGCAGGAAGTCCTGCATGGCCTCCTGGACAAAGCGGTTGTTGATGGCCTTTTTGGTCTGGTTTTCGTAGCTGGTCTGGGTAGAGAAGTTGTTGGAGACGAGAATCAGGCAGTCCTGAATGTCGTTCCAGGTGATTTTGCTCTCGTTTTTGTTGTATTTGTTCTGCTTTTTCAGGTAGGCGTCGATGCCCGCCACAAACGCCAGGCGCATGGCCTTCTCCGGGCTGCCCCCGTGCTCCAGCCAACTGGAGTTGTGGTAGTGCTCGATGCGGGTCTCCGTGTTGGAGAAACAAAAGGCCACCGACAGCTTGACCTTGTAATCCTCCCGGTCGGCCCGGTCCCGGCCCACCCGCTCGGTCTGGTAAAAGACCGGCGTGGTCAGGGGGTTCTCCCCCGCCAGCTCGGTCACATAGTCCACGATGCCGTTCTGGTAACAGAACTCCGTCACCTCGAACTTGTTCCCCACCTGGTTGCGGAACCGGAACGTGACCCCGGCGTTGACCACCGCCTGCCGCTTCATCACGTCCAGGTAGTAGTCCACGGGGATGTCGATCTCGGTAAAGACCTCCAGGTCGGGCTTCCAGCGGAATTTGGAGCCGGTCTTGTGCTTCATGGGCTTTTTGTGCAGGCCGCCTACGTTTTCCCCCTTCTCGAAGTGGAGGGTGTACTGATAGCCGTCCCGGTAGATGGTGGCGTCAAAGTATTCGGAGGCGTATTGGGTGGCGCAGCTTCCCAGACCGTTGAGGCCCAGGGAGTACTCGTAGTTCTCCGCCCCGGCGCTGTACTTGCCTCCGGCGTAAAGCTCGCAGAACACCAGCTCCCAGTTGTAGCGGTTCTCGGCCTTGTTCCAGTCCACCGGGCAGCCCCGGCCAAAGTCCTCCACCTCCACCGAATGGTCGGCGTAGCGGGTGACGATGATGACGTTGCCGTGACCCTCCTTGGCCTCGTCGATGGCGTTGGAGAGGATCTCAAACACCGCGTGTTCGCAGCCCTCCAGCGAGTCGGAGCCAAAGATGACCCCAGGGCGCTTGCGGACCCGGTCTGCCCCTTTCAGGGAGGCGATGGATTCGTTGTCATAGGTTCTGGCCGTCTTTCTTGCCATAAGCTGCTTCACATATCCTTTCACAGCGGCGCGATGCCGCGCAGGTTTTCTAAAATGTATCCCTTTGAATCAACCGCATTTTTAGTGGTTAGTAGTTAGAAAGAGGGAATCTCTATTGAAAATCCTACCTCTGTTGAACAAAACCGGCACCAGGCGATAAGCACCATACCCCTTGCCTCCGCCGTCAAGCGGCACTTCTGCCCTCAAGGGGCACTTCCGGCACTTCGTGCCTCCCTGCGCTGCGCTCCCTGCCCTGAACGGGGAGGAGGGCCGCCGCCTTTAGGCGGTGGCGGAGGGGTTTCCGGTACATAGCTGATTCAAAGAGAACAGTCAGCTCATTTTATCCGTTTTGGCCGCTGCTGTCAAGGAACGCTGCGAAGGCGAAAGCATCCGGCGCGAACGAACGGGCAAACCCGGCTTTGTTCCCTCGCCCCTCCAATTGGCCTACTTGTGCTCCCTTGGGACGCGGCTGTTGCCTCGAAAAGTTTTTTAAATTTATTTCAAAAAGTGCTTGACAATTCAGTGTCGCCGTGGTATAGTATATTCAACAAAAAGAAAAGCCAAAATCAAAACCGAACGATAGCCACCACCCATTCGTGGAGGCCCGGTAGCTGATCCGTCACCTCAGCCTTCCCCCTATTCTGCATCCGCAGGACATTCGGATGATAACGATATTGAGATTGGCATTTCAGCGATGCGTGGACAATGGGGTCCACAAAAATACAAAAAGAAAGCGAGGGATAAGCGGTATGCGTTTAGATTTCAAAATAGAACAGAAGTGACCTGATCCAGAGGTTGAATGGATCGGGTCACTTCTTTTTTACGTGCATCTCGCAGGTCACACGAACTGGTTGCGCTCCGGGCTGTATTCGTAGTTGATGAGAGACAGCTTCTGCCGGATCTGTCCTTCGTCCACGCAGTTGGCCTTGCAGAACTCCCCCAGGGAACTGTAGTTGTCCCGCAGTTGGGTGTTGAGATAGCTCAGCAAAATCACCGGGTCGTTGGGGATACTCATGGAAAATCACCTCCCGCACAGCGGTTTATCCAGCAGACATTATCATAGCACAGCGCTGGGAAAATGTCGAGAATAAATTCCACTTTTGCGGCAGGGTTTCCTTTGACATACGAACAACAATGTGTTATAGTAACAAATATCTTATTATAAGATACAAGTCAATTGGAGGGATCGCTATGGTGACCATCCGAGACATCGCCCAGGCGTGCGGTGTGTCCATCGCCACTGTGTCCAATGTGCTGAACGGGAAGAAAAATGTTTCCGCCGAAATGCGTACACGGGTCATGGAAAAAGTGCGGGAGATGAACTACACCCCCAACTCCGTCGCCAAAAACCTGAAAACCAAAAAGACCCGTACCCTGGGCATCATCGTGGAGGACATCACCATCTTCTCTATCCCCGACCTGGTGGACGGCATTACCGAGTGCTGCGAGGTGAACAACTACCGGGTCATGCTCAGCAATCTGCGCCTGTTTCAGAAGTTTGATGATGCGTACTATCATCAGGACGTCTACCGGGAGCAGCTTCATGAGGTGCTTCGGCTGCTGCTGGCCGACCAGGTGGAGGCGGTCATCTACATCTCCGCTCACGAGCGGACCATCCACTGTCTGCCAGACCACTTCCCCATTCCCCTGGTCATGTGCTATGCCTACAGCGCGACCCCAGGCGTTCCCTCCCTCTTGATCGATGAGACCACACCGACAAAAGAGCTGATCCAATCCGCCATCGACATGGGGCACCGGCGCATTGGCGTCATCACCGGCAAGCAGGACAGCGTCCACACCCAGCAGCGCCTGCTGGCCTACCGGCAGGCCCTGGCTCAGAACGGCATCCCTTACGACCCCGGCCTGATTTGCGAAGGGGACTGGGAGCGGGAGAGCGGCATCCGCTGTACCGACCGGCTGCTGGAACAGGGAGCCACGACAATCTTCTGCATGAACGACCTGATGGCCGGCGGCGTCTACGCCCGCCTGAAAGAACTGGGCCTGGTTGTGGGCAGGGATGTGGGCGTTATGGGCTACGACAACCGGCTGCTGAGCCAGTACCTGGACCCGCCCCTGACCACCGTGGAGCTGCCCCTCCACGACCTGGGCTGCCGGGCCGGAGAAATCGCGCTGGCCGCCCTCTCCGCCGAGAGCGCCCCGCCTCCGGAGCATACCTATGTGGCGGGGAAGGTGATTTTGCGGGGTTCAGTGCAGAAAATCGAACCACCTCTGGAATAAGCTACGTATACAATAATGAAACTGCCCGAACCCGGCTTTGCAGCCAGGTTCGGGCTTTTTGCACTGTTTTGGCTCTTTTTCAGTCGCCGAATGCCTGTTCCAAATCGGCGAGGATGTCGTTGATGTTCTCGGTGCCGATAGAGAGGCGGATGGTGTTGGGTTTGATGCCCTGGTCCAACAGCTCCTCCGGGCTGAGCTGGGAGTGGGTGGTGGTGGCCGGGTGGATGACCAGGCTCTTCACGTCGGCTACGTTTGCCAGCAGGGAGAAGATCTGGAGCCGGTCAATGAACTCAAACGCCTCTTTCTGGCCGCCCTTGATCTCAAAGGTGAAGATGGACGCGCCGCCGTTGGGGAAATATTTCTCATACAGGGCGTGGTCGGGGTGGTCGGGCAGGGATGGGTGGTTGACCCGTTCCACCTTGGGGTGGTTGACCAGGTACTCCACTACCTTTTTGGTGTTCTCCGCGTGGCGCTCCAGCCGCAGGGACAGGGTCTCGGTGCCCTGGAGCAACAGGAACGCGGCGAAGGGGGAGATGGTGGCTCCCGTGTCCCGCAGGAGGATGGCCCGGATGTAGGTGGCGAAGGCGGCGGGACCTGCCGCGTCGGTGAATTTGACACCATGGTAACTGGGGTTGGGCTCGGAGATCCAGGGGTAGCGCCCGCTGGCGGCCCAGTCGAAGGTGCCGCCGTCCACGATGACGCCGCCCAGGGTGATGCCGTGTCCGCCGATGAACTTGGTGGCGGAGTGGACCACGATGTCCGCGCCGTGCTCGATGGGGCGGATGAGATAGGGAGTGCCGAAGGTGTTGTCGATGACCAGGGGCAGGCCGTGCTTATGGGCGATGTCCGCGATGGCGTCGATGTCCGGGATGTCGGAATTGGGGTTGCCCAGGGTCTCGATGTAGACCGCCTTGGTGTTGGGCTGAATGGCGTTCTCCAGCTCCACCAGGTCGTGGGCGTCCACGAAGGTGGCGGAGATGCCGTACAGGGGCAGGGTGTGGTCCAGCAGGTTGTAGCTGCCGCCGTAAATGGTCTTTTGGGCAACGATGTGCTCTCCCGCCTTGGCCAGGGCCTGGATGCTGTAGGTGATGGCGGCTGCGCCGGAGGCCACCGCCAGTCCCGCCACGCCGCCCTCCAGGGCGGCAATGCGTTCCTCAAACACCCCCTGGGTGGAGTTGGTCAGCCGCCCGTAGATGTTGCCGGAGTCGGTCAGGTTGAAACGGGCGGCGGCGTGGTCGCAGTCCCGGAACACATAGGAGGTGGTCTGGTAGATGGGGACAGCCCGGGCATCGGAGGTGTGGTCATAGTCCTCCTGGCCGATGTGGAGCTGCTTGGTCTCGAAGGCCCATTTGGAAGTATCCGTAATTTTTGCCATGATGTGTACCTCTTTCTGATGTTTTAGGATAATTGGATGGTAAGAAACAATTATCTGGTACACATTCGCCCAAAGCGGAAGTTGTGCCGCAGCAGCCGGGGGAAGGAAACGTTCATAGGAAAAACTCCTTTATTCGTCTGTTTACTCGTCTTGGAACAGAGGGGTGGACAGGTAGCGGTCGCCGGTGTCGGGCAGCAGCACCACGATGACCTTGCCCTGATTCTCTGGGCGCTGGGCCAGTTGGGTGGCGGCCCACACCGCCGCGCCGGAGGAGATGCCCACCAGCACACCCTCGGCCTTGGCCACGGCGTTGCCGGTGTGGAACGCGTCCTCGTTGGAGACGGGGATGATTTCATCGTAGATGGAGGTGTCCAGCGTGTCGGGGACAAAGCCCGCGCCGATGCCCTGGATTTTGTGGCTGCCGCCCTTGCCCTGGGACAGGACAGGGGAGCTGAGCGGCTCCACGGCGACGATTTTCACGTTGGGTTTCTGCTCCTTCAGGTACGCGCCCACGCCGGTGATGGTGCCGCCGGTACCCACGCCCGCCACGAAGATGTCCACCTTGCCCTCGGTATCGGCCCAAATCTCCGGGCCGGTGGTGGCTTTGTGGGTGGCGGGGTTGGCGGGGTTGACGAACTGGCCAGGGATGAAAGCGTTGGGGATCTCCTTCGCCAACTCGTCGGCCTTGGCGATGGCCCCTTTCATACCCCTGGCCCCCTCGGTCAGCACCAGCTCCGCGCCGTAGGCTTTCATCAGGTTCCGTCGCTCGATGCTCATGGTCTCCGGCATGACGATGATGATGCGGTAGCCCTTGGCGGTGGCGACGGCGGCCAGGCCGATGCCGGTGTTGCCGGAGGTGGGCTCGATGATGACGGAGTCGGGAGTCAGCAGGCCCTTGGCCTCCGCGTCCTCGATCATGGCCTTGGCGATGCGGTCCTTGACGGACCCGGCGGGGTTGAAGTACTCCAGCTTAGCCAACAGGGTGGCCTGGAGATGGTTTTTGGCCTCGTAATTGGTCAGCTCCAGCAGGGGGGTGTTGCCCACCAAATCGGTGACAGAGTGATAAATTGCCATGGAAAACGCTCCTTTCAGCGGTAAAACACGATTTTATGCAAATTTTTCTCGTTCAGGGTCTGTTCAGCACACCCGACATCGGAAAAAGGAAAAACGCTTCATTGTAACACTTTCTTTCTGTAGAAGCCCGGCTCCCTGGGAACCGGATGAGGGTATCTTATCACAATATTCCCACCAAGTCAATAGGTAAATAGGGTAAAATAAAATTTTTCTGATTATCCCTTTCACTCAGCCTTTTGCTCGAAACCCCGCCGCCAAAAAAACGGCTCCCTCCCTTTGGAGAGAGCCGCTTTCAGGCAATATGCTTTTGTCCGGGCCAAAAAACGGCGTTTTCACCGTTTTTTCGCCCGCTGTTCAAACTTCCGGTGTTCCTTCACCAGCTCCCGCGCCAGCATGGGCGCGTTCCAGTACTGGTTGGCAGGGGTCAGGACGGCTTTCAGCGCGCCGGTACACAGCCCCGCGCCCCGCAGGGCGTCCAGCGCCCGGTCTGTCGTCTCCTCCGGCACGCCGCAGAACACCAGCACCGGCGCGGCCAGGGTCTGCGTACCACCCTGTTTCACCGGCGGCAGTGGCCCGTCTCCGGCCAGCAGGCCGATGGGCTGGCTGTATCTGGCCCGCTCCGGCACGCGCACCTCCAACCCCAGGGGGGACAGGGTATTTTGCACCATGGGGCCTTCCAGCGCCTTTGCGCCGAAAAACAGCACGCAGGGTCTCATTCGCAGCACCTCACTCCGCCAGGGTCAGGGAGAACCGGAACTCCGTGACCCCATTCTCGCTGGTGACGGTGATGGTCTCCTTGTGGTTGTTCAAAATCGTCTTGACGATATAAAGGCCCAGGCCCACGCCCTCTTTGTCCAGACTGCGGGAGCGGTCGCTCTTGTGGAACCGATCAAAAATCATGTTCAGCTCCTCCGGCGGGATGGTCTCGCCGGTGTTGCGCACGGAGAACCACGCCTTGTTCCCCTTGGGAACGATGGACACGCCGATGGCGGTGCCGGGGGTGGCGAACTTGATAGCGTTGTCCATCAGGTTGTAGCACACCTGGGTGATGGAGTCCGGGTCGCCCCACACCATCACGTCCTTGTCCGGGAAGTTTACATCTACGTCCAGTCCTCGGCTGGTGATCTTTCGCTCCAGGCTGATGAGCACCTGGGCGAAGGTCTCCACCCCGTTGAACTGGGACTGACAGAGGTCGCTCTGCTCCTTGGCGGAGAGCTGGCTCATGTCCAGCATCCGCCGCACCAGGCGGCTCAGCCGCCGGGTCTCGTCGGAGATAACCTGGAGGCACTCCTTCTGCTTCTCCGGGGGGATAGTGCCGTCCAAAATGCCGTCGCTGAACCCCGCGATGGTGGTCATGGGGGTCTTTAGCTCGTGGGAGATATTGGCTACAAACTCCTGCCGCCGCCCCTCGGCGCTGGCAATGGAGTCCGCCATGGTGTTAAAGGCCGTGGCGAGCTGGCCGATCTCGTCCCTGCGGTGGTAATCCTGCACCCGCTGGTCATATTCGCCCATGCCGAATCGGTTGACCACTTCGGTCATCTCCCGCAGAGGGCGGGCCTGCTGCCGGGTGGTAAAAAAGCTGGAGAGGAACGCGAACAGCAACACCACCACCGCGGTGACGCTGAACACAACGCCAAAGGTTCTCCACAGGGAGGTCAGGTTTTCCGTGCTGGAGGTGACGAACACAAACCCAGACAACTGGTCCCGGACCACCACAGGCGCGCCCACCGCGAATTTGGAGGAGTCATATACCCCCAGGTCGCTCATACCCTGATAGCCGCTGTCACCGCCCAGGGTCTCTTCCAGGACGCTCTGGCTGACGGTGCCGCTTTTCAGCTCGTCGCCGCTCTGGTCGCCGTCGTAGCTGTAGACCACCTGACCGTCGGACAGACAGATCAGCACGTCCACATCCGGCACCGAGGTCACATAGGCCAGGTTCCCGGTCAACTGCTGATCTCCCAGCTCCATGCCCTCATCCAGGAAAATGCCGATGATGTTGGAGATGTAGGTGGCGCTGTTGTACATGGAATCCTTGTTTTCCCGGATGGCGTAGCGGTAGGTCAGCACCATAAAGGAGACCCCCAGCATGGCGAAGGCCAGCAGGATCATCCCCGCCGTCAGAAAGAAATGCTGTTGATAAATGGAACCGATCCGCTTGTTCATGGTTCGCCTCCGGTCAGGTCTCCAGCTCAAACTTGTAGCCCACGCCCCAGACGGTTTTCAGGCCCCACTTGGGGGAGACGCCCTCCAGCTTCTCCCGCAGGCGCTTGATGTGGACGTCCACGGTGCGGCTGTCGCCAAAGTAGTCGAAGCCCCAGACTTCGTCCAGCAGTTGGTTCCGGGTAAACACCCGGTTGGGAGAGGACGCCAGGTGGAACAGCAGCTCCATCTCCTTGGGGGGCGTGTCCACCCGCTTGCCGTCCACCAGCAGCTCATAGGAATCCATGTTGATGACCAGCTTATCGAAGGTCAGCTTCTTCTCGGCGGTCTCCTTGGACCCGTAGCGGCGCAGAACCGCGTGGATGCGGGCCAGCACCTCTTTCATCTCGAAGGGCTTGACGATGTAGTCATCCGCCCCCATCTCCAGGCCGTTGACCTTGTCCACGGTTTCCCCCTTGGCGGTCATCATGATGATGGGGACCTTGGAGGTCTCCCGGATCTTCTTGCAGACGGTCCATCCGTCCAGGCCGGGCAGCATGATATCCAGCAGCACCAGGTCCGGGTTGCCCTCGTGGAACAGATTCAGGCCCTTGCTGCCGTCGTCTGCCACCTGGGTCTCGAAGCCCTCCTTCTCCAGGTACAACTGGAGAAGCTGGGCGATATTGCTGTCGTCCTCTACGATCAAAACTTTTAATGCCATAGGTATAACCTCGCTCTCCCCTTGTTCAGGTGCGTCTCGGGAGTTTTTGCGGCGGCCCAAAAGAGGCCGCTTATTGCTTTCAGTATAAGGGATTTTGTCGGGCTTTGAGTGAATTTTTTGTAAAAGGAACGGTTTTATTGCATTTTGTGGCAGTTCTTCGCTAAAATCTGCCGCAGCCCGGCGCGCAGCGCCGCCTGACAGTGGCAGTTCAGCGCCAACGGGAGGGCCTGTGGGCCGGTGTCCCAAATCTCCCTCGCCAGCGCCAGCAGATACCCCGCCATGCGCCGCCTGTTTCCCTCCTGGGGGAGCTGGGCCAGCGTCCACAGCAGTTGCCGCCGCTCCGCCGTCCAATCCATGGCCGGATTCGCCCGCGGCTCCAGGTCGGCCAGCCGCCAGGCGGTGTACCGCACCAGCCAGCCGGGGTTGGCGGCGTCCTGCCGGGCTGTCAGCGCCGGGTCAGGGGCAGTTCCCCGGAGGGCCTGCCAGAACACCCAGTCCGCCGGGTGAATGGCGGCGGGGAACTCCACGTCCAGGGTCGGCAAAGCCGCCTCCGGCCCCACTGGGGGAAATCGCTCCACAGCGGCATTGTACCACGCCAAAGCGGGGAAAAAGTTCAGATAACCGCCCTCTGCCTCCACCTTTTGGAACCAGCTTCCCGCCAGGTCGATATGCCCAGCCAGCTCTGCGACCTCCAGCCCCAGGGCCTGGGGCGCGGCGTTGGCCACGGTCCCCCGCCTGGCGGGGCGGCTTCGTACCGGGCAGTCGTCCCCAAGGGCGGCGCGGGTCAGGTCGTCCGCCTGCCGGAGCGCTTCCGCCAGCAGGGGGTTCACTGGGTCACCTTGGCCTCCCGCACCTTCAGGGAGAAGGAGTTCTCCCCGGCCAGCCGGTGGTCGATATCGATGGAGTAGTTGACCTCCAGCTCGCCGCCCCGGTCGCCGATGGTGGAGTGGATCTTTCGGGCGGCCACTCCCACCTCCAGGCTGCCATAGGGGGTGTTGTAGAGGGAGAGGTGCCGGACCCCCTGCTCAAAGACCATCTCCGAGCAGACCTGGCCCGTCCGGGTCAACACCACCGAGCGGGGGAAAATCTCGATGTTGGTCTCAGTGCCCTCCATGCCGGTCAGGGCACTCTCCTGGTAGCTCAGGTGATAGCCCTGCTCCGTCCGGGTCAGCTTGCCGGTGGTGGTCAGCTCCACGCTGTCCCCGTCAGCGCCCTCGTAGTCCTGGAGGCCCAGGATGGAAATAAATACGTCTTTTGTCTGTTTCTCTGTCATAGATGGATGCCCTTTCCGGTTATTCCGAATAACGATTATTGGTTGCCTCTTTTGTCCAGCCATTCACCAGAAACCCCTCCGCCGTCAAGCGGCACTTCCGAGGCTTTGCCCCTCCCTGCCCTTTCAGGGGAGGCAAGGGGTGAGTGCTTGTCATCTGGTGTTAGTTTTGTTCAGCTTTCTAGCCACTAGCCACTGAAAACATAGTTGATTTCAAGGGATAACCAACAGGTTCAATAATCCTCAATGCTGATTTGCTCCACCGGCTCCGTCACCGGCCTGCCCAGGAACAGGGAGGCCAGGTTCTGGAACCCCTCGGTAGAGTCGCTGACGTACCAGCGGCAGCGGCCCTCCCGCTCCGGGTCGGCCTCCTGGCCGCTGGCGCTGAGCCGTTCGGCCACCTGGCGGACCACCTCTGCGCCGGAATCCAGCAGCATCACCTCCGGCCCCATAAAGTTGCCGATGACGTCTTTCAGCAGGGGGTAGTGGGTACATCCCAGCACCAAGGTGTCGATACCCTTTTCCTTCAGAGGGGTCAGGTACTCCCGCACCACCGTCTCGATGAGGATGTCCCCCGGCTGGGTGCGCCCGTTTTCCACCAGCGGCACGAACAAGGGGCAAGCCAGGGAGGTGATCTCCGCCATGGGGTTGGCGTGGCGCATGATGCGCTCATAGGCCCCGGTGCGGACGGTGGCAGCGGTGGCGACGAGGCCGATTTTGTTGTTGCGGGTGACCTGAGCCGCCCGAAGCGCGGTGGGTCCCACTACGCCAAAGATGGGGATGTCCTGCTCGGCGGAAATCACTCCCAGCGCCGCGCTGGAGACGGTGCCGCAGGCGATGACCACTGCCTTCAAGTCAAAGGTCCGCAGAAACGCCACGTCCTGCCGGGCGTATCGCACAATGGTCTCCTGGGAGCGGCTTCCATAGGGCACCCGCCCCGTGTCGCCAAAATAGACGATGTCCTCCGCAGGCATCTGCTTGGCCAGGGCGCGGACGGTGGTCAGCCCGCCCATGCCGGAGTCGAACACGCCGATGGGTCTGTTGTCCATAACGGCGGCCTCCTTTCACGTTTTCAAGGTGTGAATTTGTGTTTATCCTCTGTTCCTGTAATCATATAATACACGGGAGGTAAAAACAAGAGAAATTTCTCACAACTTTGGTTTTGTCCCCCCGCTGGCGCAAGAATCCATTTGACAACGGCGGGATTTTGCATATACTATATGCTTAAAGGCAGTATCGTGCGTTCCGCCGGGACGCTGGCTGCTGCCGGACGCATTTCCCAAAGATTTGCTGTATCTCACGGAAAGGACGGAATCGTTATGCAGATTGAATTGACCCCCAAACAGTATCGCCGTCTTTTGGATATGGCCTATATCGGCAACTGGGTGCTGAACTCCGCCCGCGGCGCGGACCGTTTCACCGACTACGACGAGGTGGAGTCGCTTCTGTTCTCCAAGGCGCCCTCCCTGGGGATGAACGACCTGAGCCAGCGCTGGGCCGGTCACGTGGTCCCCAGCCAGGCGTTCGTCAACGGCGGCATCCACGAGGCCATCGCCGACTACGAGGACTCGGTATTTTTCGACATCCTGGCCGAAGAGCTGGCCCGCCGGGACATGGACGACGCTCCCATCGACGAAAACAACTACGACGAGCTGAACCGCCGCATCGACGAGTATATGGCGGAGTTTGAACTCCACGGCACCGACAACGTGCAGGTGGAGCGGGACGTGTAAACCGTCCCGGCGCAAACAAGGCCCTGACCCGCAGCGCGGAACAAGCGCACGGGGCAGGGCCTGTCTTTTCTTTTGGCAAAACGCGAAAATTCTTCCTCAAAACAGCCTTTTCCCGCCAAAACGGACGGTTGTACACCGCTAACGGACAGGGAATTGTAAATTTGTCGAAAGGCAAGAATTTGGCCTGTGAATAATTTCGATTTTTGTCGCATTTTTTTCGGGAAAAGGGTTGCATTTGGGGCCTTATTGGTGTTAAAGTAATCACAGTGAGACTGACCGTTAGCCGGGCTTTGCAGTAGCGTTGCCAGAAAGCGAGCGAGTTAGTCTTATTCCAAAGCGCCTGAGCCGCCGCTCAGACGCTTTGTTATTTTTCCGGCGCGATCCGCCGCTCTTTTCCCGAAAATCGCCGGCCTTCGCGCACCTTTTAAAACAACAGGAATACCGCCGCCAGCGCACTGACGGTCAGGGCCAGCGAAGCGGCCAGGTCCAACACATCCCCCGCCCGCTGGAGCAGCGGACGGCGCTCCTGCCGGTGCCGCTCCTGGCTCAGTTCGGGCGTTTCCTCCGGCGCGTCGTAGGCGGGCAGGTCGCCCCGCTCCATTTTGCGCTTGTAATCCTGAAAATCAATGACGTTTCCTTCGGTTTTGACAAACCGGCGGGTGGTAAAATAAATGGTCTCCATCACAGACGCCTCCTTTGGTCAGCGCCGCCGGACAAACGTTGCGGCGGCCTTCATCGAACTTCTGTTCTAATTATGAACGGATGTTCGAGAAATGTCAAGGGGAATTTTTCGGAGAAAGTCCCAATAATCGGACGATGCAGGGAAATCCTCTCTGAAAAAATTTTTTCTTCAATCCGCTGACAACTGCGGAAAAATGCGGTACATTTCATCTCAAAATTTTTGATAACCTTTCTTGTGAAAATACTTACCTTCCGTTAAATCGTAGAAGTGTATTTTTGCTTGATATATCAACGAAAATCACAGGCTGCCTTTTATTGGCTTTCAAACTCGTCAAACTCGTGAAACCATCAAAAATCTATGCCCGTTGTAGTTTTGTTGTAGTTTCGGGTTTGAACTTATCGGCACTTATCGTACTTTTGTCACTATCTCATAGGCTATTCCTCCACGTTCTCCGTCCCTTCGACCTCCGACCTCCGGTCGGGGGTGCTGCCGAACACAAGCTCGGTGTATCCGGGGGCAGTGTACCAGACGATCTCCGGCTTTTCCAGGAGTTCCACGCCGCGGGGGTCGTGATAAATCCACTCGACTTCGTAGCCATCCTTGGCGCGCAGCCTTTTGTGGTAGTCCCTCGTCAGCTTGGCGGGGTCCAGCCATGCGGACGGAATCTTCAGGACGGGGAGCCGCACTTCTGAATGGTAGATGGGGACGATTCCGAAGTGCTTCTCGTACAGTTCCAACAGAGCCGGTCGGAGCAGTCCGGCTTTCTCCTGCCGCCGCCAGTAGTCGGCAGCCATCTCGAGGCCCTGGGTGGCTCCGGCCATCTGGGAACAGGCGTTCGGAAATTCTCCGAAGAACACGCAGTCAACCTCCGGGTCGTTGATGTAATGGTGGGTGCTGTAGATCACCATGTCCTCCAGAATCTCCTTGCAGTTTTTTTCGGTGGTTATGTGGTAGAGGAACTCCGGCAAGCTGGCTCGGAGCTTCTCCTCCTCGGTGCCGAACTCGGCAACCCGGAACCGCTCCATCGTGTCGGCTGCCTGTTGCAGTTCGGCGTTGGTGGGCATCAGTTCATTTTTACTCATTGTGGTCATTCCTTTCTGTAGAGGGGAGGGAGGACGTGCCTCCCCTCCCCTACTTGCTTATGGTGGTGTGCCTCTGAATTTCCACCACAGGGGGCTATATAGCCGCTGGTGGACAGGATTTGGACAGCACTTAGGACAGTCCGTGGACAGTTTTTGGACAGCTTTGGACAGCCGTGGACAGCTCGTGGACGGCATTTGGACAGTTCGTGGACACCCCGTGGACAGTTTTTGGACAGCCACATCACCCGGCCTCTTTGACCAGCAGAGCGACCTTGCTCTTGCTCAGACCGTAGACTTCGGCAGCCTCCCTATAGGAGTGACCCTCGGCCACAAAAGCCCTGACCGCGTCCTCGCGGCTCTCCGTGGCCTGTGCTGGCCTCCACGCCGCAAGCTCGGCCTCCGCGTCCTCCGCACGTTGCTCGGCGTTCTGGGCGCGTTCCTCGGCTTGGTGGAGCCTTTCCTCCAAGTGGGCTACGCTGTTACCCGCGCCCTCGTAGTACTTCGCCCAGGACTTCCACGAGATGGCCTGAGACTTCCATTCCTCGGACTTCGATTCTGCGGCCTGTAGCTTGCGCTGTAGGCTCTCCACTTTGTCCTCTTGCATCTCCATCCCGCAGAGGTACCCCAACTGGTAGACGGCCTTGTAAGCACGTCCAAGTTCATCTTCGTTGCACTCCATGTGCAGCGCCTGATGGAGTAGGGCGCGGGTCTGACGGCAGCCGTCCTGTTCCCAGGCAGATGCCGGAGCAAACTCTCCCCCATGGGAGAGATGCGCCAGCACCTGGTCTACTTCGGGGGACTGCTGGGTTTGCCAATCCAAGAGCCAGGGCTTACGTCTCCAGGTGCCGATTGCCACGCACCCAGCCCCCAGTACTACGAGCAGCAGTCCCACCAGCGGGGCATCCATCACCCCCATGGTGGCGCCCAGCGCGGCGAGGACGATTGCCATCAGGAACAGCGTCCGGCTCATCGGGGGCAAGCAGCCGTTCAAGAACCCGTAGGGATTCATCATCAGGACGATGAACAGTTCTCCTACCAGGCACAGGGCGACCACCACAGAAGAGATGCTCCCGTCCTGGCATCCAGCCACCAGAAGCGCACCCAGCGGGGCAAGGCAAGCCAACTCGCCCTTTCTGGCGATTAGCCAGTCGCGGATGAAATCCACTCGGCGGTCGAAGTCCTCTTGGGTGACGATGGGGCCGCGCATGGCGTCACCACGTCCCGAAGGCCAGCCCCAGCAGCCCGATGGCCAGGGCCACCACGCCGATGGCAATCATGGCAGCGTTGGCATGGAGGGCAAGCGCAGCCGCGCCGACGCCAAGGGCTACGAGGCTGAGGACCCTGTCCACTGCCAGATGGACGGGCTGGTCGAAGGGGTCGCGGTAGTTTGTGTTCTTTCTGGTTTTCATCGTGTTTACCTCCATTTTTGATTTTGTGAGCGATTTACAGGATGGACAACGTGCCTCCCCAGAGGGCAAGGACGCCGAAGATGCCCACCACCACCTGGACTACTCCCGCCCACTCGGTGGGCAGGAATGCGCCAGCGGCAAAGAGCAGGAACAGGAGTACGGACACGGCCTGGGCGAAGGACAACAACGGTTCCTGCAAGCTCCACAACCAGTCGATGTTTAGGTACATGAAGCCGCACCAAGCGGCAAGTGCGGCTATCCAGAAGAGTCGGTTCATGCCGATTCACCACCTTCCCGCCGCTCCAAGTAGCGGGTCAGTGCATCCGTGGTGGTCAGCCCTTTGCCCCACCACTCATCGAGAATCTTCATGACGTAGGTCGCAGTCCTGCCTTGGTGGAACACAGCACGGTCGATTGCAGAAATGACGTACTCGAAGCTCGTCCTGTTGACGAAGTTCCGCAGTCTTTTTCTCTGCTTCGATGTGAACGTGAATCCGGCTCTCTTGGCGTAGGCCAACACATCCTGAAAATCTCGCTCGCAGCCGTCCCGGTCGCAGGTCTCGGTCGGCTCGGTCTGCGTCCCGTGGTCTAGACTCTGGACTGAGACAGTATCAGAATCAGATTCATAATCATTGACACTAGACACTAGACCATTATCAGTTTTCGGAAAATCCATTTGGTTTTTCGGTAAAAAAATCGGCTCGGCTTCGGGCTGGGCGGTCTGCTGGTTCTTTCTGGGTCTGCCACCCTTCTTGCCCGCTTCGCGGTGTGCGGCGCACACAGCCTCGTACTTCTCCCGGTCTCTGTCCATGCGGGGCTGAACACAGCTGAACGCCATCTGCACCAGCGGGTCGGTGAAGGTGGGCTGGATGCTCTCGGCGTAGTCTAACATCGACAAGAACAAGGCGCCCGTCTGCTCCAGGGTGAGGAGCTTGGTCTGGTGCCGGATGTCGGTGTACACGATGAAGCTGTTCTTCGTCATGGTCGGTTCTCCTTTCCGTTCTCGCCCTGGGCAATGCCCAGGGCTGGTGAATGTCACTTGGTGCGCTTGCCGTTGTCTCGGTCGATGTCCACTTTGATGAAGTTGAACGCAACCTCCACGATGGGGTCGGTGAAGCTGGGCCTGTTGCCGGTCTCGTTGTAGTCCAAAGCCGCCCGAAACAATTCTCCGACCTGCGCATCGGTGAGAGATGCGACTGGCTGAAACCAATCGTGGTGTACCACAAGGCCACTTTCCTTTGCCATGATAATGCTCTCCTTTCTGGGGAGGGCTTGCGCCCTCCCTGTGGTGGTTTAGTCGATGTCGATGGACTCCAGCTTGCCGTGGATGTCGGTGGTGCATCCCAGCACCTCCAAAATCTCTCCGGTCTCGCAGTCCGTCACAAAGGGGCTGTCGGGGTTGCCCGACAAGAATCTGTAGTCGTGGGTCAGGAGCATGTTGCCGTCTGCGGCAATGATGCGTAAGGTCTGCATGGTGGTCTCCCTTCAAAATTCCTTGACGTAGTCGATGGTGTTCATCGCCACTTTGATAGCGGAGCCGGTGTCGATGCCGCCGCCGACTTCGAGCATCTTGTCCAGCCCGCCGTGGCCATCGTAGCTGTAGACTGCGGCGCTGGCCTTGTTGGTGCGGCAGTCCAGCCGGTAGGCCACCCAGTACCCGCCGTAGCTCAACAACCCGCCAGTGATGGAGAACTCGTCCGTCAGGGCATCTTCTGTGGTGGAATCGGAAAAAAGGCTGGGCATCTCGTAGTTCTTTTCGTTCATGTGCTTTTTCCTCCTTGTAAAATGGCATTTCCTGTGGTACAATAATTGTGGTGCAGTTCGTTTGGCACTCCCTTTGGTGTCTGGATAGTACTCTCCTTTCACAAACCCCCTCCCCTCGTGGGAGGGGGTTTGCTTTGCACTTTTGTATGCACATTTGTACTAGCTGATTTTCATTGTACTCGTTTTTTCGTTCTTGTCAAGGTGATGTGCAAAAAAACATTTGCGCTATCATCATCTTTGTGATATATTACAAATGTTCACGAGGAGGTGTTGTAAGAAGTGACAACGGGTCAAAAACTTGTACGGCGCAGACTGGAGCTTAATCTGCGTCAATCGGACATTGCGGAAAGGCTGGGAGTACATCCGTCCGTGGTTTCCGTCTACGAACGGGACGTTCGCCAGCCGAAGTATACAACCCTCCAGAAATTTGCAACCGCTTTGGAGTGCGACATCACGGACTTAATCGGCTCCGACACGGAGAACGAAGAACCGGCTCCTCATCCCTACATCAGTCCGAAGGGGCGGCTGAACGCAGCCGTGGAGAAGATGAACACCGAGGGGATTAAGAAAACGGCGGACTACGCAGAAGACCTGGTGGAGAATCCGAAGTACCAGAAGTCCTCCACCCCCGCGCCCTCCGACCCGGAGACGTGAGGTTTTCCGATTGACCGGAGCGCCAATCGGTGATACAATACCATCAACAGGCTTTACCTCCCTGTTCCCCTTTTTGCCGTCCCGGTTCCTCGTCCGGGGCGGCTCTTTTTGTCATGACCACCAGCTATATAGCCGTCCTCGGAAAAAACCGCCTTGTGTACGCCGCTGTGTGGGCTTCTGGCGAGGTTCCCCGAGTAGTTTTACGTCCGAGGGCTAGGACGCGACACAGCGCGTTTTACGGCGTTCTGAGCGATTGGGATGAAATGGCATAAAAAATAACCCCTTCACCGTCACGGTGAAGGGGTTCGTTGCGTCTGGAGGGAGGTCGATACCGTAATTTGATGCCTGAAGCTCGGGTGCGGAACCTGGGTGCTATTGGCGGCTTGGTCGCGGGTGTTACACGGCCTCCCGGCGTAGGTGGTGGAACTTAAACACAGCCACACCTTTTGCCACCATCAGTATACCACATCGGCAGGAAGTTGTCTACCCCCCATTTTGGGGGTACCTACGTCCGGCAGCTGGAAATGCGCCAGGGCTGCGGAGTGTATCCGATGGACGGTGCGGAGGGAGACGTTCATCTTGTCCGCCACACTGTCCCAGGGCTGGGCATCCAGGTACCTATAGCGCAGGACGAGCCGTTCTTCCACGCTGGGAAGTTCCGCAATCCGGCTGGTGATGTCGTTGGCGATGTCGGCCACCCGGCTTATCTCATCGTTTATCCTGTCCTCCACAGCGAACGCCTTATCCAGCTTCTTGACGAACGCTGCCTCGTTGCTCTGGCTGACCTGGACCTTCGTATCGAAGGAGGGGCTGGATATATATCCGGTGACTTCCCGCAGTTCGTCTCGTTCCTGGAGGAGATTTTCCAGCAGCGCCTTGGCGCGGGGGAGCTGGCGAAGGTATCGTTTGACTTCCTGCTTGTGTTCATCCATGCCTGTCCTCCACAAAGAGAAGTACCCGGCCACGACTGATGCCATGACCGGGTTCGACCTGACACAATGCCCCTTGAACATCGTCCCGGCGACTCCAGCCGAAGGAAGGATAAGGGGATTGAATCCAACTGCAATTATACCACCACATGGCACTTTTTACAAGCAGAGAACCGGTCAGCCCTGATTGCCGCGGGCGCGGAGGAGCCGGTCCATCGTATCATCCTGCGGCGTCCGGCCAGTGTATGCCACAGAGCAGTTCTGCTGAACAATCTGGAATATCTCATCCCACAGCCTGTTTGCTTGGTTTTGGTACGTCACCGCCTCGGAGACCAGCGGACTGCGGCATTCCTTTTTTGTGCTGGGGTGCCTGGACAATAGCCCATGCCGAGACACCAGCCGTTCAAGCTGAATCCATCGGGCTGCGCTCATGGCGTACCGCTCCACCAAGCCGCTGAACACCATCCGGTCACAGCCTACACTCCGCAACCAACTGTAGACCTCATTGAAAATTTCCCGCGCCTGCAGCGGGTCCCCCATCCTCTGGTCATCGTCCACGAAGGAGTGCGGCTCCGGGGCGGGAAGGTCGATGATTTCCGGCAGGTCGAGGACTTTCAGGGGACGGTGACCGGGGTTTCCATCCTCCAGCTTGGTGGCGAGAGGCTTCGGTCTCCGTCCGGCTCCGGGTCTTTTTCCACCAGCTCCACCGGGATTATTGCTTTGTGACATAAGAAAATCTCTCCTTTTTTGGTCGAATTGCCTTTTGAAATCGCGTTTTTTGCGTGAAAGAGGGCCGCGGTCTTTTCGAGGGCGATTTTTTAGAGATTTAGAAGCCCCCTTCCCCTCAATTTTCGAGGAAAATCAAAGGATTTGAGAACTTTTCAAGCAAGTTGACATTTTGCCCAAAATTTGCCTTGAATTTTTGGTCGAATAAAGTTGCAAATTCCTCATGTGTGGAATATTAAAAAACGCATGGTTTTTAATCAGTTGCGGAGGGCAAGAAGCCCTCCGCACTGTTGGTTTACTCGGTGGCCTCGTCCACCACAGTCTCATCCTCGTCAGAGGTGGTCTCGGTGGTCTCGGTCTCGGTGATGATGTTGGCGCAGGTCACGGCCTCGCTGCGGACCAGCACAGCGTCCTCCAAGCACCATCCGTGGTACGCAATCTGGTTCTGGGCGGCGTACAGTTCCACCAGCGGCTGAACCATCAGCGGGCTTCTGTCCAGAATCCAGATGTAGTTCATGTCACCGAAGAACAGGGCAGAATCCGGGCAGCCCAGGCTGACCTTCACGGGGCAACCCAGCAACTGCGCTCCGCTGGAGGTGATGTCCATCAACGGTCTGCCGCTGGAATCCGTCAGGGCGCGGATAAGCGCGTAGCTGATGTCGGAGACCAGCCAGACCGCATTGTCGCGGAACTCCGGCTCCACGGAGACGTACACGTCCAACAGGCTGGCAAAGGACAACTCGCTGATGCTCATCTGGGTGGCCTGCTGGGTCAAGCCGCTCAGTTCGCCGTTGGCGCCGCTGCCGCAGATGATGCCCTCGTCCTCCTTCTGGGCAAATCGCCGTCCCCAGGAATCCACCAGATGGTCTACAATGGGAAACAGGTTGTCGTGGACGATGTCCGCGCTGATTACGGACGTGCAGCCGAGCTTTTTCGGCTGGGAGCGAATCTGGCGGAATGCGGTCTCCACAGTGGGATACGGCTCGCCCGGAAGGAGCCATTTTGCCTCGGTGTCCCGTTCGGAGACGAGCAGCCGGTTGTCGCCTTGGGCCACGGAGATCACCTTGCAGAGGGAGCGCATCACGCTCCGGTTGTTCCGAGTCTGGTTGAACCGAGTCTCCGCATTGCTGGGGAGCCGGTAGGTGTTGCTCTGGACTTCGCCCATCTGGATATTTTTGACCTGGTCGGTGGCCAAACGGCGCCCACGAAGCATGTCGTTGAACGCCTCGGCGTAGCTCATCATCTGAAGGTCGCTTTCAAAAATCTTTTTCATATCGAAATTCCTTTCTGTATCAGAGGTTGTTGTAATGCCGCACCTTAGCGATTTCGGCGCGGAGGTCTTTGTCTGCTGCCATCCCACCGAGCCTGTTCAGGGCTTGCAGCCGGTCAACGTGCGAGGCGATGCCGCAAGTCACCACGCCGTAGCCGATACGCTGGTTGGCGGGTGTGTTCCGGCACATCCGGCGCAGCGTCTCGGTGGTCTCCCGGCTAAACGTGATGCGGTCGCAGGTGTTGGCCTTGGTCTGGAGGGACTTCTGGGTCGCGCTGGGGGCCTTGGGCATCATCCGCTCCGCTCGGTCGTGGAGGTTCTTCACGGCCTGGTCCCAGTCGATGGAGGTATCATCCTCCACATGGTCAGGGTGGCCGTACTCCGAGCAGGTGACGCAGGTGAACGTCCCCAGCCGCATGTTGTCCAGGGCGCCGGAGGTCTCCACCATCCGGGCGTTGCAGTGCGGACACCGCACGTCCAGGGCCGTAATGCGCCGCCAGTACAGGTTGTTGCCGCCCAAGCTGTGCAGCGCAAAGGCGCCGTGCTTATGCTCCAGCAGCCACAGGCCAGCAGACCGGTCGCGTCTGATTTCGTCCTCGGTCTTGTAGGTACGATGGGGCGTCAACCGGCACCCCTGGGGTCCGGTCGAGGTCAGTGTGTAAATGGTCATGATTATCATTCCTTTCAGGTCATAATGCGGAATAGGGGTCATTCTGCGCGTCCACCACGCATTTCTCGCAGAAAAAGGCGGGCAGACAGCGCGGCAGTGCGAAGGTGTGCGAGAACTGCATCACTCGCCCGCACCTGGGGCAACAGACCTGCTTGTCACGGATTTCGGCGGCGTAGTCCTCGCCCTGGCTGTCCACCAGGACGAACCAGCCATACTTCACTCTCTTCGCCCAGACTTCGCCAGTGGGCGGTCTGCCCTGGACACGTTCACCCTTCGGTCGAGGCGTCAGCTTGTACCTGTTCGGGGACAGGCGGCTGGGGCGGACATCGTACACTCGTTCAGCCATCGGTTTCACCTCCCTCCACACCGTGAACTTCATCCTTCAGGTCGTCCACATCGTCCTTCAGGTCGTCCACGACATCGGTCAGGTCTGCCAGCTTGTCGGCCAGCCCTTTCTGGAAGGGGTGCAGTGCTTTGCCGTACCGCCGTTCGAGACAGGTAGTGTCCCCGCGGACTTCGTCCTCCAGCTTGGTCAGCCGATTGCCATCACGCATCCAGCAGCGGCGGTCAAGCTCCGCCTCGGCGCGGATGTCTTTCAGTTCCTCCAGTACGGCGGTCAGCCGGAGGTCGATGCCCTGAACCTTAGCCTCCAGCAGATGTTGCCAGCGGTCGAGGCGTTCCTCGTCGGAGAGGTTCTGGGAGATGTTGTTCTTTGTATCCATAGGTCAGTCCTCCTTCTTTTCGTCCAGGGATTTCAGGGCATCACGCAGTTCGCGGAGAGGGTTCTCGTAGCCGTACTCGATGGCTTCCTCGGAGCCGTCGTGGTAGCCCTCCTTATAGTCGGTATTTGCTGTCAGCGCGGCGCGTCTGATGATGTCTTTTTCTGACAGAAGCTTGATACGGTCTAGCTGCTGCTTCATCTTCTTGGAACGAAACGCAATGTCAGACCCATAAGTTTCATGGCCGTAGGCAAGAAGCCCGTCCGAAACCAGTTTCATAAATTCCCCCGCGTGGTCGAGGAAAAACATCAAGTTCTCCAAGTTGACGCGCTCGTCCTTCTGCATGTCCCGGTTTTCCATGTATTACACCTCCTCCTTAATGCGGAGGTTCCTCCAGAACAGCCGCCCGGTAGAGTGGGACTTGCGGATGCCGCGCTCCCGCATCAGCTTGTCGAACAGTTTGGGGTCCATTGCCCTCTCCTTTTCGTCCCAGCACCACTGCTGGTATCTGGTGTACAAGGCTCCGGGTCGGACGCTGCTGTAGGCGTCGGCCTCGGTGCAGTCCTCCAGGAATCGGGCAAGCTGGGTCTCGTAGTAGGTGGGCTTGGTGGTCGTGGTAGTGATTTTCTCGCTCATAATTGGGTATCCTTTCTAAAAGTTTTGAGTGGGTTGGAATAAAGTCGATTAAAGTCACGGACAAAAATATTTTTGTCACATGGGGTTGTGACGTAAACATTTATTGGAAGTGCCTTTTTGAGTTCGCTTTTCGCCAACGCATCAGCAAAAAAGAAGGGGTTCGTCCGCCACAAGTGCGGTGGTATGCTCGCGGCTCGATTAAAGTCACATTGTCACGCTAACTCTATACATAATCAGAGAAAAAGCCCATATGGAGGTAGATTATAACAATAATATATATAAAAGTATATTAAAAAGTTATCTATTTATATATATTTCAGAAAATAACCGTAGCCACTCGTTTTCATTTATGTAAGGGAACCGCGTGACAATGTGACATTAACATTTTTTGGTTCGTGTTCATCTGCCTTTCGGCCTGAATCTCGCTCTTTTCCCGGGGAAAAAAGAACATTTTGGTGGACTTTCCTCCAACATTAAAGTCACGGTGGGTTGTGACAAAAATAATTATTGACGTGACTTTAATCGAAAAATGCCGCCGGGTTCAGTAGTATCCACTGTTTTGGTGCGCCTCTCGTCTGCTGTTCTTTCTCGATGGCGACCATGTTCCGGTCACACAGGTCCTCCAGCGGGTCGTCCAGCTCGGCTACCCGCTTAAATCTCCTGCAAAGCCGGAGAACATCGCGCCTCGCCAGCCTAGTTTTCTTGGTGGTTCTAACATGGTCCCTGATGCGGTCCCGGACATACTCGGAATCGGAGGCCGATGTCTCGCCGTCTGTGTTGTAGATGGCCAGCGCGTGGGCGTCGATAAAGTCCGCCACTTTGATGGCTCGCTCCATCGTCTCGCCGCTGATGGGGTACTCATCCGCATCTCCCTTGTCGGAATGCTCCACGCAGTGGAACAGGGCGGCAATCCGGCACATGCGCCCAGTGTTTTTCCCCGCCCAGTCCTGTCCATCGTACCACTTTTCGCCGGGGCGGAGGGTTTGTTCCATTTCCCACTGGTAGTCCGAACGGATTCTGTCCGCATCACCATCCGGGTAAAGCAGCTTGTACCCATCGCGCCTCGTCAGTTCGTCCCGGTTCAGTTCCTTTTCGACAAACGCTTCGTAGGCGTCTTTGACCTCAGTGGGAATCGGCTCCGGGTTGGGCCGTCTATAGCCAACCTCGCTCTTCTGGTGGCAATCCACCATAATGAATCTGCCGACCAATCCGTCTCCGCGCATCTCGTCATCGCCCATCAGGGTTTTCAGCACTTTCGGCTGGATGGTTAAGCCCATCGTCAGCCTCGCGTTTCGGATGGACTCACCCTCTCGGCTCATCCGGTCGGTTTTGATGGTTCCTCCGCTGTAGCCTTTCAAATACGGCTCCAGCTGCGAATCTCCGTTTTTGGAATATTTACCCCGCATTTGCTTAAACACACCACCCTCATCGGAGAAGATGGCGATTGCTCCGTTCTGCTGGGCCATGACCTGAACCATGCGCTCCGGCGTAGAATCGTCTAACATCCATCGGGGGGCCACAAGGTCCTCGTGTTCAGCCAGCTTTTGGGTCAAATTCATGGAGTCAAGGAACGCATCATCCTGGGCTTTTTTCGTGAGCTTGTCGTTCGTTGCTTTCGCCTCGGCACTCCGCAGCTTCGCCTCTAGCTGGCGGCGTTTGCTCTGGTTCTGCTGGATGGCAACCTTGTCCCGGCGTCCGCAGTACTCTTCGTAGGCGTCGATCACATCCGTCAATGCGGTGAACACCGAGGACTTCCGGTCGGCTGGTGGAGCGACCAAGGCAACGAACAAGCACAGTGGTTCGCTCCAGTCCGGGGACACCTGGATTTTGTACCTCCGCTGGAACAGGAGAGCTAAAACCGCCAGCGACAGGCAACCAGGCATCTCAGGCGGCACCTGGACGGAGGTCGCTATTGCGGAGACGTAGTTCCTCACCACTGGGGGCAGCGCATCCACCGGAAACTCCGGCAGGTCGGCGCGGGAGAACTCCCGGATTTGTCCCCATTCTGTTTTCTCTGCCGCCACTGCGCCACCTCCCTTCTGCGGCTGGGTCTTTTTGTTGAAGTCCTCCGGCGAAACGTAGTCCGACGAACTACGAATGCTGCCCTCGTACCATTTCACTGCGCTGTTCCAAGAGGCATTAAGCTCGGACTGCTTCATCGGCGTCCCCGTGCAATCTCGTATCCTGTCCTCGAACGCAGCTCTGGCTCTACCATCAGTAGAACCGAACAGCTTCAGCACCGAACAGGCAAATTTATATAGGGTGTCGTTCCTTGTTCCCTCATGGATGGGGGTGCCGATGTCGTCCAGCACACTGCGACCGTAGCTCCCGCTATAGCTGGGGCTGTAGGTGTAAGATGCTGACGATGCGCTCATCGTCTCAACCTCCGGCTGTTCTTCCAGCAGTTCTGGGTGTTGCTCCAACCATTGGTCGATGCAGATGGTGCCGGGGAAGTACTCGGCGCGGGGATTCTCGGTTCCCTGGAAAAACCGGGCGGAGTCCAACGCTCGTTTGTCAAAGTCCGGGAACACTCGGCGCAGAGCCTCTTTCATCCAGCAGACATCGTCGTCAGTGGTCAGGTTTTCCGATAATGGGAAATACAGATGAAACCTCGGCTTGGCGGGCTTCTCACCTTTCGGTAACAGATGATGTTCAGAGTACGTCACTACCATTTGCACGTTGGAGAAGGTTTCCTGAACGTCCTGGGGTGTCTTCCACTCATCGGGATTCTCGGAGTCGTTGTCCACATCCAGCATGACGCAGTTGCACCAGATGAAGTTTTCTTTTTTCCGATGGTTGTCTTTGAATTGCCCAGCACAATGGTCATACTGCGCAACTTCGTTCATGCGTTCCAGGCTGTCAACTTGGGCGGGAAAGGGATAGTCCGCATTCCCCGGCCGCTTTTTGCAGTGAGCCACGCAGAAAAACATCGTTGGAAACGCCAGTGTGCGATTAGTACGGGTTGGGTTATCCATACATCAAAATTCACTTCCTCTCTGGTAAACGGTGCGGGGATTGCCCCGTCTAATTACATGTTATCCGATAGGCCAGCTCTTTTCAAGGCCCCAAGGTGAAGAAAAACTGCCCACCAAGACCGGCGCGGCGGAGAGGTCCCCGCCGCGTGGATGGTGGATTACAGGCGCAGGGTGCCGTCGTCGATTTGTTGCAACAACCAGGGCATGTCCACGTAGTAGGACCTCCCAGAGATGATGTGCTTAATCTTTCCGGCTTTGCAGCCGTTGCGGATATAGCTGGGAGAAAGCCCGGTAATCTCGCTGGCGGGGATAATCTTCTGGAGCCGGGGTCCGGTGTAGGTCGCGGCGGTTTCCCACATCGGGGCGAGCTTCGCGGCCTTCGCTGCGTTCATATCGTTCATGTTGTCCTCCTTGATGTATTTCTGTTGTTTGTTGTATCTTTATTGTACTGTTATTGTATCCCTTTCTGCGGCTCTGTTCAAGAGGTTTTCGCAAATCTCGTTAATTTTGGTTAATCATCTAAAAGCAAGCCGCTTCACAGCGTTCTTTTTCAGCAGTTCGCCCAATGTATTTTTAACTCCGGCGCTTGCATTTGTGTAATTTTCGCGGTAAACTATCTGTATCCAAAATGTATCATTCGAGGTGAACCCATATGCTGCGAGGAAAGGAAATCCAACGTCTCCGCAAGGCCAGGAACATGACCCAGGGAGATGTCGCTGACGCGCTCGGCGTGACACGGGGCGCGGTCGGCCTGTGGGAGAATGGGAAACGGACTCCCAACGGAAAACAAGTGGCGGCACTGGCAAGGCTATTCAACGTTCCTCTGGAGCAGCTCTGGGATGGGGAGCCGGAACGTCCGTTCGCCGAACTGCGAACGGAGACCGACATCCTCAAAGCCGTCACCGCTTTGGTGGACATCGGTGCCGCCGTGAACGTAGGAATCCAGGGGAAAACCACCATCTCGCTGAATGTTGACCCGGATTCCCGGCTCTGCGCCGCGCTCGAAATGCTGGAAGATGCAGCCGATTTGATGGACCCGTCCACCAGTGACGAGGCGCGGCAGAGCAACCGGGCCTACCTCGACCTTTGGTTGACCAAGACGCTGTCCAAGATGGAGAGGGCGAACGATGGCGACGACAATCCTTAAAAAGACGAAGTCCGGGAAGGACTTCATCGAGATTCGGGTCAGCCGTGGACGTGACCTCCCACCTATATGCCGGAGGTGGTATCCACCGGAAGGATGGTCAAAACGTGCAGTCCAGCGGCAACTTGATAAAGAAGTCGCTGAACTGGAACGTCAAGTCCGAGAGGGGAAAGTCACCACCCGAAGGGAACAAAAGGCGAAGGAGGCGGCAGAAGCCGCAGCCAAGGCTGAATTGGAGGCGCGGACATACACAGTCGAGAGGTTCGTCCGGGAACTGTGGCTGCCGGAGAAGATGCAGACCTGCGCAGCCAGCACCGTTGACCTCCACCAGCGCAACCTCCGGAACTGGGTGTTGCCCGTCATCGGGGATATCCGCATCGACCAGGTGACGCCACCAATGTTGTCCAAGATTATTTTGGATGTCCAGCAAGCCGGACGGAAAGCATCAACCACGTTGAACATCTACCATCTGCTTAACAACATCTTCGCCGCGGCGGAGTTCCAGGAACTGATTTCTACGAACCCAGTACGCCGGGTGAAAAAGCCCCAGCCAAAGAAAGATGATGTCCGTCCCGATTCCGAGAAAGCCCTGACCGCCGAGCAGTTGAAGATAGTGCTGACGGCATCGGAGGAGATGCCACTGATCTACACCACCATCATCCGCGTTCTGGCGGACACAGGCATCAGGCGCGGCGAGTGTGCAGCCATCCAGTGGACGGATATAGATTGGGAATCCGGTTCCATCAACATCGACAAGCAACTCGTCCAGGCCAAGGGCGAGGGCTACCACCTGGCGAACACAAAAACCGGCAAGCCGAGGACGGTGTATCTCTCGAAGGAAGGGCTGCACCTACTCCAACGGCTCCGGCAGGAACAGATGGACGTGTGTCTCTGCGTCTATGCCTTTGTGTGGGACCCTCTGGTGGGCAAGCCGATAAGCCCCAACACCGTCACCGAGAAGGTTGAGTCGCTTGGCAGCCGGATTGGCATACCAGGATTGCATCCGCACACGCTGCGGCACACCTGGGCATCCTTGGCCGTCCAGAGCGGGGCAGACGTGGCCTCCGTAGCTGCGGCCTTGGGTCACAGCAAGCCCACCATGACTTTGACTCGATACACCCATGCCAGTGCGGATGGTGCGAAAAATGCCGCCCAGAAGTTCCGGGCGGCAATGGGTGAAGATTAAGCGGTTGTAGTTTTTGTTGTAGTTTCTGATTTTCGCTGATTCTTAGAAAATCGAGATTCGTTGCAAAGTAAGCATAAATTAAGGCAAATCAAGCTGATTTAATGCGTTTGAGTTCTGGTTTTATGGTGTGAGAATGATACACCAGAAAATGCGGTACAATAATAGCCACTGAACCAACCGTATCATTGCAAAAATACAAGAGGGTGCGCCTATGAGAAATTACCTTTACCCCTGTCTCGGCCTGCTCCTGGGGGGAGCGGGCTGCGCCCTGCGCCGGTGGCAGTTGGTCACCTGCTTTGACGAAAACGGCCTGCCGGTGGCAGGCGCGGCCACAGTTCTGCTCATCGCCCTGGCGGTGGGTGGGACGGTATGCTTTCTGTTGCTGGCCCAGACCCGGCGGACGGCGGCCAGAGACTGGGTGGGAGCCTTCGGACCGGGGCCTCACCCGGAGCTGCTGCCCGGCGGCGCGCTCTATCTGGCTGCCGGAGCCACCTATGTCCTCTGGACCCGGCAGACCGCCCCGGCTAGCTCGGTTTTTCAGGCCATCAACGTGGTGCTGCCGGTGGTGCTGGGGGCGTTCCTGCTCCTCTCCGGGGTTGCTGTCTGCCTGTTGGCCCGGCAGGGGGCGGCGGAACCGCTGGCGGCCATGGTGCCGGGGTTTTGCGGCTGCTTCTGGCTGATTCAAATTTACCACACCAACGCCAACAACCCGGTGGTGCAGGTCTTTGTCTGGCAACTGCTGGCGGCAGTGGCCTCCGTCGCCGCCTGGTACTACCTGGCGGGGTTCTCCCTGGGCATTGGGAAGGGCCGCACCGCCCTCTTCTGGTCGCTGACGGCGGTGATGCTGTGCCTGGTGGCCCTGGCGGACGAGGGCGCCCTCTTCACCCGGCTGCTGCTGTTGGCCCAGGTGTTCTGCCTGACGGTGCAGTTGACCCGGCTGGCCGCGGGGATGGAACCCGCCGGACGGAAAACGTAAGTCAAATGTGCAATTAACGTGAAGAAGGCGTCCTGTAGAAAAGAACTCCACGGGATGCCTTCTTGTTTGTCTATCTGATTATTCCTTTATAGAATCAAAACGGCTCCAGACGATAAGCACTATCCCCTCTTGCCTCCCCTGAAAGGGGAGGAGGGCCGCCGCCTTTAGGCGGTGGCGGAGGGGTTTCTGGCGCAGGGTTGAGTAAATGGGACAGCCATATTTGACAACATCTGAGTATAGCTGTGCATTTCAAAAGCGAGGACGCGCCCCAACTTCGCAGAATTGCACATTGCAAATTGCTAATTGCTAATTAGCCTCAGTACAGGCTGGAAATCAGCTCCACGCACCGCTCGATGCCCAGCTCGCCGCTGTCCAGGGCGATGTGGTAGTTCCGGGCCACGCCCCATTCGGTGTCGGTGTAATACTGGTAATAGGCCCGGCGGCGCTGGTCCTTGTCCTTCAGTCGCTTCTCCGGGGACTCCTCCCGCTGGCCGTAGACCTGGACGATGCGGGCGGCCCGCTTGCCCATGCTGGCGTGGATGAACACCCGCAGGCAGTCCGCCGACCCCCGCAGAATGTAATCCGCGCAGCGGCCCACGATGACGCAGGGGCCTTCCTCTGCCAGCTCTAAGATCACGTCCCGCTGGTGGTTCCACAGGTAGTCCTGGGTGGACTTGCCGGTGGAGTCCCGCCCAGCAAAGGCGTTGATGAACCAACTGCCGTGGGCGGTGTACTCGCCCCGGTCCTTGATATACTCCTTGGTGAAGCCGGACTTCTCCTCGATTTTCTCCAGCAGCTCCTGGTCGTAGCAGGGGATGCCCAGCTTTTCGGCGGTCAGCTTGCCCACTGTGCGCCCGCCGCTGCCGAACTCCCGGCTGATGGTGATGATTCTGTTCATGGTTCTGCCTCCTTTATTTGATGTGTGTATCGGTATCTCTATTATACATCATTTTCAGTCGGTGCTCAACTCCCGATAGGTGTTGCGGATGACCACCGCCGCGATGAGGAAGGTCAAAATGTCCGCCGCCGGGAAGGAGTACAGCAGGCCGTCCAGCCCGAAGAACATGGGCAGCAACAGGGCAAAGCCCACACCGAACACAATCTCACGTACAAGGGAGATCACGGTGGAGGCCAGCGCCTTGCCGATGGATTGCAGGTAGATGAAGGTGCCCTTGTTCACCGTAGCCAGCACCATCATGCACAGGTAGGTGCGGAAGCACTTGATGGCGAAGGTGGTGTAGTAGGCGCTCTCGTTGGCCGCGCCAAAGATGCCGATGAGCTGCCGGGGGAACAGTTCCACGATGAGCAGCGCCACAAAGCCCACGATAGCCTCCAGCGCCAGCAGATGGGTAAAGAAGCTCTTAGCCCGGTCCTTGCGTCCCGCGCCGATGTTGTAGCCCACCACGGGGATACACCCGGCGGAGAGGCCCACGGCGATGGAGATGACGATCTGGAAGAACTTCATCACGATGCCCAGCACCGCCAGGGGAATTTGCGCGTACTCCTCCTGTCCAAAGACCGGGTCCAGCGCGCCGTATTTGGTACACATATTCTGCACCGCCGCCATGGAGATCACCAGCGAAATCTGGGAGAGGAAACTGGTGATGCCCAGGGGGAGGAAGCGCTTCATCAGGCTGGGGAACAGGCCAAAGCTGCTCCGCTCCAGCTTCACTGCCTTCATGTGGAACAGATACCACACAGACAGGATGGCGGTGATGATCTGGCCGGTGATGGTGGCAACAGCCGCGCCCATCATGCCCCACTTGAGGACATAGATGCAGATGGGGTCAAAGACGATGTTGAACGCCGCGCCCACCAGAGTGGAGGCCATGGCGAAGGTGGGGCTGCCGTCGGACCGGATGATGGGGTTCATGGCCTGGCCGAACATATAGAACGGCACGCCCAAGGTGATCCAGAAGAAGTATTCTTTGGACAGGGCAAAGGTGTTGTCGTTGACCCGGCCACCGAAGAGAGTCAAAATCGGCTCCTGGAAAATCAGGTACGCCGCCGTCAGCACAATGCTGACCAGGATGCACAGCACCACGGCGTTGCCGATGCTCTTGTGGGCGTTCTGCTTGTTGTTGGACCCCAGGCTGATGCTGACGAAGGCACAGCAGCCGTCGCCGATCATCACGGCCAGGGACAGGGCCACCACCGTCAGCGGGAACACCACCGTGTTGGCGGCGTTGCCGTAGGAACCCAGGTAACTGGCGTTGGCGATGAAAATTTGGTCTACGATGTTGTACAGCGCGGCAACCAGCAGGGAAATAATGCAGGGGACAGAGTATTTCCGAATCAGGGTGCCTACCTTTTCCGTTTCCAAAAAGGCGTTGGATTTTTGCTCCATTTTGGTTTCCTCCTCAAAAAATAAAATGCGCCCACGCAAAGCCGGACTTACGCTTTACGCAACACGCAGAAAGAGACCCCGCCCGGACGAAGCCACCGGGCGAAGCAGGTATAAAATTGTCCGCCCGGTTTCCTCACGAGGGGAAACGCAGGCCAAAAAAGAACAGCGTGTAACGCACAACCGGATTTACGAGTTGAACACTACACGCTGCATGATTATTGTAGCAAGACCGCCGGAATTTGTCAAACGCATTTTTGCCGATTTTTCTCCCGGAAAAAGCGGCCTATTTTGGTGCTTTCGGGGACTTATCTCTCCCCATACACCCACGGGCTGGAAGCGCTGGAAAGATAATCGTCCCCCAGGGCGACGACCTGGTATTTTGTGCGGCCTGTCCCCGCCTCAACCGTGCAGGTGGTGGTCTCCGCGTCCAGGGCTGCCAGCACTTCCCCGGTGCCGTCGGTGACTTCGTAGCCGGTGGCTCCCTCTACCGCCGTCCAGGTCAGGGTCTGGCCGTTTTCCGCCGCCTCAACCGTCAATTCCGGCTGCTCCAGCATCGGGGCAGTCTCGCTCTGCTGGGTGATGGCGTAGGGGGTCTGCTCCGCATCCGCCACGCACTGGCGCAGCAGCGGCAGGTGCAAAGTGGAGAGGGTGGTTTGAGACTTGGACGAGACCGACGTATCCAACTTGTCCACCCCAGACAAATCCATGCCGCAGGCGGAGGCCACGCTCATCGCCGCCAGGTAGCGGCCCAGGTCGTAGGAGAGGTGCTTGCCGTCCCGGTCCAGGGTGTCCCCCAGGTAGCTGCTGCGGGCGTTCTGGATGGCAGTGCCGGTGGCGATAATGAAGTCTGTCGCGCCGGTGTCCTCCACCTCGCTCTGGACGGCGGCGCAGATTTTTTCGTAGAGGTCCAGCTCCCCGGTGAACCGCTTCACGTAGTACCGCTCGGTACACTCCCGCAGGGACCAGGTCATCTGCCAGCCGATTTTGACCGCCTCGTTGGAGCAATGCTCTCTGGCGAAGTCCGCCAGCTTCTCCACATAGCTGGTCTCCCCGTGGCGGTAGGTGGAGGCCACCCCCGCCTGATAGCTCTGCTGCTGAAACAGGATGATGTCCCAGTCCTCGTCCTCCAGGGCTTGGGACATGGTGGCGCTCTCCTTCGCCAGGACCTCCCAGCTCCCGTCCCCGTTTTTCCGGTAGTTGTACACTGCCTCGTCGTTTTTGGCGAAGCCCCAGTGGTCGGCCAGGGGAGTGCTGCTGCGGTTCAGGTTGCCCACCAGCACCTGATACCCGGCGTCTGTGGCCACTTCGTAGAGAAACTCGGAGGAGTCCACGCTGAAGCTGTTGCCCACCACCAGGATTTTCAGCAGGGTATCCGGGTCGGCAGCGGCGAGGCGATAGAGGCTCCCCTCATCCGGTTCTTCCTCTGCTTCTTCGGTGGAGGAATCGGCCTCGTAGACCACCGGCTGGGCGGAGCTTTCTCCGGCGCTGCTGTCGGTGGAGGTGGAGGAATCCGCCTGTCCTCCGGCGCAGCCGGTCAGCAGCAGAGCAAGGAGCAGCAGCAGCGAAACAGCCTGTCTCATGGCTGTCCCTCCCGCCGGAGGCCGCAGAGGGCGGCGTTAAGCAAAATCGTCACCAGCAGCAGCACCGCCACCCCGAAGATGGTCACGTCGATGGTGTCCAGCAGACCCGCGATGTCGTTCACGCCCAGCCGCAGCCGGACCTCGAAGAACTGGGCCAGCACCGCCAGCGAGCAGGCGGTTAGGCTGGCCCCCGCCGCGAGGCCCCGCGATGGGAGCTTGCCCGTAATGCCCAGCCCGGCAAGGACCCAGGACAACAGGCCGAAGAATAGAGAAAAAAGCAGCATAGGAACCTCCTGAGTGTGATTTGTGTGCTTGGCTATTTCTTTGAATCAGCTTTAACAGTAATTCCGGCGAACCCCCCTCCACCACACTTCGCATGGGCGGCGAGGGAAATAATGTTTGATGTCTTTCCAGCAAAGTACAGGTTTTCCGCGGAGAACTACCCTTCGGCAACTGATCGCCCCTCTTGCCTCCCCTGAAAGGGGAGGCAGGCCGCCGCCTTTAGGCGGTGGCGGAGGGGTTCCCCCCGCGCCTCCGCTCAGAGCCGCAGCGTATACCAGCCGTTCCCAAACAAAACGATGAAAATGAGCACTAAAACCCCCAAATGCAGGGGATAATAGGCGTAGAAGAACCACTGCCCCCACTTGCCACCGGGATTCGGACCCCGCTGGCCGTTGTAGAGCAGGATGGGCACCATCGCCACAACGCCCCAAATTTCAATGCCGCCAAAGTACACCGTCAGTTCCACCAACACGGCGATACACAGGCAAACGGGCCGCTTGCGGAAAAAGTAGAACAGCAAAATCAGCAGCACACCGCCGCCGGAATAATCCGTACAGCAGAAATCCGCCAACCAGATGCCCGCCCAGCAGAACGCCAGGATCAACACTCCCGTCAACGCCATCTGTACCAGGGTCAAAGGCGGCTGTTCCCCCTCCTGCGCTTCCGCCGGGGCCTTCTGCCCCCGGTTCCACAGGGCCAGCACCCAACCCCGGCTGTGGTCCACCAAATAAACCGTCACCAGGCCGATGGCAAGGGTGAGCATGACGTTTTGGCTGTACCAGCTGGGCCAAAAGCCGTCAACGGCCAGGTCAAAGGGGATATCCGACACCACCGCCGCAAGGAGCAGCCGGAGGGTGTACTTCCTGACGCTGTGGGTGTGGAAATAGCCCTCCACCAGCAAAAAGCAGTAGATGGGGAAGGCGATGCGCCCGATGATGCGCATGGGCCAATAAGGTGCGTCACCGACCAGCAGCACCATAGCGATGTGGTCGATGGTCATGGTGACGAGGGCGATGAGCTTAAGGGTGAAACCATTGATGCACTTCCGGCTTTGTAGGGCTGCTGCCATGGCGACCTCTCCATTCACGATTGAACTAGCACTAATATAACACTTCTGCCGCCGCCGCGCAAGCCCTTTTCGCCCTGCTTTTTCCAATTATCCATAGATATTTTCTTTTGAATTGGCTCAACCAATTTATCTGTTCTATAAAACGCTTAACTTTCGGTATTTACCGAATATTTTCCTGTGAAATTCTTTGATAAATTCTTGACAATCTCGTAGAGGTATGCTATATTCACCTTGACCGGCGAAGCGGAAAAGCACCCTATCCCCCTGTTTTTTCAAAAACCGGTCATCCGTTTCCAGCATAGTTAGTTTTTGCTAACTCAACTTTCGGAAATGTCGCTCACAGAATATCAGGGCGGCACACCGAGAACTTTAGCACCCCCTGCGCAAAAGCCCTGTTTTCCTGTCACATTCATCCTATTTCGTTACAATCATCAAAAGGAGTGTTAAAATGACTGATTTCAAACAGTGGGAAGGCTTTGAAGGCCGCATTTGGAAGGAAGAGGTCAACGTCCGCGACTTCATCCAGAAGAACTACGTCCCCTACGACGGCGACGAGGCGTTCCTCGCCGACCCCACCGAAGCCACCGACAAGCTCTGGGGCGCGCTCCAGAAGCTCCAGAAGGCCGAGCGCGCCAAGGGCGGCGTGCTGGACTGCGAGACCGAGGTGGTCTCCGGCCTGACCGCCTACGGCCCCGGCTATATCGACGAGTCCCTGAAGGACCTGGAGCAGGTGGTTGGCATCCAGACCGACAAGCCCCTGAAACGGGCCTTCATGCCCTACGGCGGCATCAAGATGGCGGTCCAGGCCGCCGAGACCTACGGCTACACCGTCAACCCGGAGCTGAAAAAAATCTTCACCCAGTATATGACCACCCACAACGACGCGGTTTTCTCCGCCTACACCCCGGAAATGCGCGCCGCCCGGAAAACCCATGTTGTCACCGGCCTGCCCGACACCTACGGCCGGGGCCGCATCGTGGGCGACTACCGCCGCATCGCCCTCTACGGCATTGACTACCTCATCAAAGAGAAGGAGCGGGACAAGCTGAACTGCGGCTGCGGCAACATGTACGACGAGGTCATCCGCCTGCGGGAGGAAATTCAGAAGCAGATCAACGCCCTGAAGGGCATGAAGGAGATGGCCAAGCTCTACGGCTTCGACATCTCCCAGCCCGCCGCCAACGCCAAAGAAGCCTGCCAGTGGCTGTACTTCGGCTATCTGGCCGCCGTCAAGACCCAGAACGGCGCGGCCATGAGCGTGGGCCGCATCTCCACCTTCCTGGACATCTACTTTGAGCGGGATCTGAAAAACGGCGTGCTCACCGAGACCGAGGCCCAGGAGATCATCGACCATATGACTATGAAGTTCCGCATGGTCAAGTTCGCCCGTATCCCCTCCTACAACCAGCTCTTCTCCGGCGACCCCACCTGGGCCACCCTGGAGGTGGGCGGCATCGGCATGGACGGCCGCAGCATGGTCACCAAGACCGACTACCGCTTCCTGCACACCCTGGAGAACATGGGCCCCTCCCCGGAACCCAACCTGACGGTGCTCTATTCCTCCCATCTGAATGAGAATTTCAAGCGGTACGCCGCTAAAATCTCCGTCAACACCAGCTCCATCCAGTACGAGAACGATGACGTGATGAAACCGGTGTGGGGCGACGACTACTCCATCTGCTGTTGCGTCTCCGCCACCCAGACCGGCAAGGAGATTCAGTTCTTTGGCGCCCGTGCCAACCTGGGCAAGACCCTGCTCTACGCCATCAACGGCGGCTTCGACGAGAAGCACCGCATCCAGGTCGGCCCCAAGACCGCGCCCATCACCAGCGAGTACCTGGACTATGACGAGGTCATCGAAAAATACGAGTTCTGGCTGGACTGGCTTGCGGACATCTACGTCAACGTGCTGAACCTTATCCACTATATGCACGACAAGTATTACTACGAGGCCAGCCAGATGGCCCTTATCGACACCGACGTGCGCCGCACCTTCGCCACCGGCATCGCCGGGTTCTCCCACGTCATCGACTCCCTCAGCGCCATCAAGTATGCCAAGGTGAAGGTCATCCGGGACGAGGACGGCATCTCCAAGGACTTCGAAATTGAAGGCGACTTCCCCAAGTACGGCAACGACGACGACCGGGCCGACGAGATCGGCATCTGGGTGCTGAAAACCTTCCTGGAGAAGATCAAGCGCCGCCACACCTACCGGGACAGCGAGCCCACCACCTCCATCCTGACCATCACCTCCAACGTGGTCTATGGCGAGGCCACCGGCGCAATGCCCAACGGCCGCGCCGCCTACACCCCCTTCGCCCCCGGCGCTTCGCCCTCCTACGGCGCGGAGGAGAACGGCCTGCTGGCCTCCCTGAACAGCGTCGCCAAAATCCCCTATCACTGGTCCCTGGACGGCATCTCCAACACCCAGACCATCAACCCCGACGCGCTGGGCCACTCCGCCCAGGAGCGCACCGGCAACCTGGTACAGGTGCTGGACGGCTACTTTGACCAGGGCGCTCACCACCTGAACGTCAACGTCTTTGGCAAGGAAAAACTGCTGGACGCTATGGAGCACCCAGAGAAGGAGGAGTACGCCAACTTCACCATCCGCGTCTCCGGCTACGCCGTCAAGTTCATCGACCTGACCCGCAAGCAGCAGTTGGACGTCATCGCCCGGACCTGCCACGGTTCGCTGTAAGATTATTTGAGTATCCCCGCTTACGTTCTTTGCTCAAAACCCTTCCGTCGCGGCTTGCGCCGCGCCGCCTCCCCTTTCAGGGGAGGTGGACCATGCGAAGCATGGTGGAGGGGTTTTCGCCCAAAATCACCGACACGGCTGATTCAGAGGAATATACAACAGATTACACCCCCCGCAGAGGTGCATTTCGCGCCTCTGCGCCTATCTATTTTTGAGAGGAATCCTTTCTATGGCAATCGACCCGCAAACCATCGGTCACGTTCACTCGTTAGAAACCTTCGGCCTGGTAGACGGCCCCGGCGTGCGTTTTGTGGTCTTTTTGCAGGGCTGCCGGATGCGCTGCCAGTACTGCCACAACCCGGAGACCTGGGCCGCCAGTGGCGGCACGGAGTGGACGGCACAGGCGCTATTCCAGCGGGTGTGGCGTTACCGGAACTACTGGGGCAAACAGGGAGGCGTCACCGTCAGCGGCGGCGAGCCGCTGCTGCAACTGGACTTTCTCACCGCGTTTTTCACCCTGGCAAAAGAAAAAGAGGTCCACACGGTACTGGACACCGCAGGGAACCCTTTCACCAGAGAGGAACCGTTTTTCAGCCGGTTCCAGCGATTGATGGAGGTCACAGACCTGGTCATGCTGGACCTGAAACACACCGACCCCGCCGCTCACAAATCTCTGACCGGCTGGGACAACGGCAACATCCTGGACATGGCCCGGTATCTCTCCGACGCCGGCAAGCCCATGTGGGTGCGGCGGGTGCTGGTGCCCGGCCTGACCGACGAGGCGGCAGAACTGTCCCGGCTCAAAGCCTTCCTGGACAGCCTGCACAACGTAGAGCGGGTGGAAATTTTGCCCTACCACACCCTGGGCGCCTTCAAGTGGGACAACCTGGGTATCCCCTACCCGCTGGAGGGCGTTCCCACCCCCACCGGGGAACAGGTGGCTCAGGCGGAGGCGCTGTTGGGCATCCCAAAGAACTGACCCGCCGAACCTTCCCATGGAACGCAGAAACCCCCATCCGCTGTGGATGGGGGTCATTTCTGTTCCGGATGGGCATTAAAACACCGTCTCCTGCCCGTAGCACCGGGCGGGCAGCACGCCGCTCAGCTCGGTGAGGACCTGGTTGTAGTTCTGGGTCGGGTCGAAGATGCTCTCGTCCCGGAGCAGGTCGCGCTGGGAGGGTGGACACAGCGGCAGGGACAGGGTGACTGCCGTCCCCGCCCCGGCGGGGGCCAGCAGCAGCGTCCCGCCGAAGAAGTGGGCGATCCGGCGGCAGATGGGCAGACCCAGCCCGAAGCCCTCCGGCAAACCATCGGCCAGGAACCGGTCCGCCTCCGGCGCAAAGACCCGCTCCAGCTTCTCCGGGGGAATACCTCCGGCGCTGTCCGCCAGGGTCAGCACCGCCCGGTCCCCCGCGACACGCAGGGTCAGCACCAGTTCGCCTTTTTGTCCCAGGGCGTTGGCGGTCAGGTTGTAGAGCAGTCTGCGCAGCAGGTACTCGTTGACCCACACCGTCGCGCTGGCCGCTTCCTCCCGGTAGACGAAGCGGCAGCCGATCTGCCGGAGCAGGTGGTCCAGGAGATGCTCCAGCTCCCGGCAAAATCCCGCCAGCTCCAGAGGGGCGGAGGGGTAGAGGATGGCCAGGTCGTCGTCGCTCTGGCTGTAAAAATCCAAATCGTCCACCAGCCGGAGCAGCTTGTGCTGGCTGTGGTTCAGATAGGAGATCCACTTCTCGTTGCGGTGCTGCTCTGTCTCCACCAGGGTGTCTTGCAGCGTCTCGATGGAGGCGTTCAGCGGCCCCAACAGCCGCCGAAGCTGCACAGCCAACTCCCGCACCCGTTGCGTGGAAAATTTCCCATCCTCGGCCCGCTGGAACAGGCAGAGGGTGCCGTCGTCTCCCAGCCCCCGGCTGCGGACGGTCCAGCGCTCTCCGCCCATGGTCAGCTCCGCTAAAACGCCGTCCCCATCGGGCAGCCCGTCGGGCGCAGGCGCGCCCTCCGTCAACGGAACGGCGCAGGCGTGAAAAAGGGCCTGAGCCGCCGGATTCCAGTATTTGATTTTTTTGTCCTTTACCAGCAGCACCGGCTGGGATACACCATCAAAATAGGCGTTCCCAGACAAGGTAAACTCGCCCATACCTTTCTCCACTCTCCAACCTGATTGCAGTTTCCTTTTGAATGGAGCAACGCACCATTCGAGGCCGTCAAACCTACGGAACTTATTTTGAAATGCGCGAAAAACCTTTTGTATCTTGTAGGGGCGGCCCGTGGCCGCCCGGAGAGCCATCTTCTTTCCCAGGGCGGCCGAGGGCCGCCCCTACAAAGAAAGAAGGAAATAACACACAAGAAACAGACCGTTTTTCACGACCCCAGCAAAACGGATTTTCCACGCCACGCCGCCTTAGCTTGCCCCAAAAGGCGGCTGGCGCTTCCTTTTTCACTAGTATACCAAAACATGGCGCGGCAAACAAGAATTTTGTCGAAAAGTGTCAGCATAATTTTGTGAAAAAAATAACAATGTCCCTCTTCCCATTTCACGCCGACTGCGTTATAATGGAATGGACGACAATGGGCCGCCCCAGTATCCTATGACGGGCCGGCCCCACCGGTCACCGGCGAACACAGAACAGGATTTCATATTCCATCAGCAGGAGGTTTCTCTTATGGATTATCAGGCACTTTATCAGAGCAAGCTGACCACGGCGGACGAGGCGGTCAAGTGCGTCCGCAGCGGCGACTGGGTGGACTACGGCTGGACCGTCACCACCCCCGTGGCGCTGGACAAGGCCATGGCCAAACGCATGGACCAGTTGGAGGACATCAACTTCCGGGGCGGCATCCTCATGTGGGAGCCGGAGATCTTCAAAATCGACGACCCCGCCAGCCGCCTGACCTGGAACAGTTGGCACATGGGCGGCATCGAGCGCAAGGCGGTCAACAAGGGCTTCGCCTTCTACGCCCCCATCCGTTACTCCGAGCTGCCCCGCTACAACCGGGAACTGGACTGCCCCAGCCGGGTGGCCATGTTCCAGGTCTCCCCCATGGATGAGCACGGTTATTTCAGCTTCGGCCCCAGCGCCTCCCACATGGCGGCGGTCTGCGAGCGGGCGGAGGTCATCATCGTGGAGGTCAACCAGAATATGCCCCGGTGCCTGGGCGGGTTCCAGGAGGGCATCCACATCTCTCAGGTCAGCATGGTAGTCGAGGGGGACAACCCTCCCATCGCTGAGATGGGCTCCGCCGCCGCCACCCCCGTGGACGAGGCCGTGGCAAAGCTCATCGTCAATGAGATCCCCAACGGGGCCTGTCTCCAGCTCGGTATCGGCGGTATGCCCAACGCCGTGGGTTCCCTCATCGCCAAGTCCGACTTGAAGGACCTGGGCGTTCACACCGAGATGTACGTGGACGGCTTTGTGGACATCGCCAAGGCGGGCAAGATCACCGGCGCACGGAAGCCCATCGACAAGGGCCGCCAGGTCTACGCCTTCGGCGCGGGCACCAAGAAGCTCTACGACTACCTGGACAACAACCCCACCTGTATGTCCGCCCCGGTGGATTACACCAACGACGTGCGCACCATTTCCGCCATCGACAACTTCATCAGCATCAACAACGCCGTGGACATCGACCTTTACGGCCAGGTGAACGCCGAGTCCGCCGGCATCAAGCCCATCTCCGGCGCGGGCGGACAGTTGGACTTCGTGCTGGGCGCGTACCTCTCCAAGGGCGGCAAGAGCTTCATCTGCATGTCTTCTACCTTCAAGAGCCGGGACGGGGTGCTGCACAGCCGCATCAAGCCCACCCTGGACAACGGCTCCATCGTCACCGACACCCGCGCCAACACCATGTATGTGGTCACGGAATACGGCCTGGTCAATTTGAAGGGCCTGTCCTCCTGGCAGCGGGCCGAGGCGCTGATCTCCATCGCCCACCCCGACTTCCGGGACGAGCTGATCGCCAGCGCGGAGAAAATGCACATCTGGAAGCGCAGCAACCGCCGCTGATGGTATCACATTGAGTTTTAAGGGGACGCGCCCGGCGCGTCCCCTTTTTGTGGGCTGTAAGACGCGAAACCCCTCCGCCACCGCCTAAAGGCGGTGGCCCTCCTCCCCTTTCAGGGCAGGGAGCGCAGCGGAAGTGCCGCTTGACGGCGGAGGCAAGAGGGGTAGACGGTTACGGAACAACCGTTTTTAAGACAAACATCTGCTTTGTTGACGGGAAATACACATCTGTCAATGTACATTTCCCGTCAAACCGGCAGTTGACAGTTTATATGTTATGATATATAATACAAATAAAATTTTGACAGGCTGTGACGAAGAACAGTAGGCGTTTTCCAGCGGCAAAGAGAGGGGCTGGACGGTGCGAGGCCCTCCAACGGGACGCCGAACCCACTTCTGAGCCACGCGGCACAGGGGCAGACCGCCCGGAAGCCGCGCCGGGCGCGCCCGTTACAGCGCGAGGGTAAAGAGCTTTATTGGTTTTCCTTTGTATCAGCCCATTTGATGAGCTGCCAGCCAAAAGCCAGGCACTAACAGCTAAGAGCTAAAAAGCCGACAGGCTTTTACCCACAGAGGCTCTCACCGCGAGGCGGGGGCAAACGCAAGGTGGTACCGCGGGACATTCGCTCCCGTCCTTCGAGGACGGCAGAGGATGTCCTATTTTGTTACCGAAAACCCCGTATTTTCGGGGAACAGAGGAAAGGATGAACGAGAAATGGCGAAAAACAAGAAACAGGTGAAGGCGATCACCTCCATGAGCGAGGACTTCGCCCAGTGGTATACGGACATCTGCCTGAAAGCGGAGCTGGTGGACTACGCCAGCGTCAAGGGCTTTATGATCATGCGGCCCTACGGCTACGCCATCTGGGAGAACATGACCAACATCCTGGACGGAAAGTTCAAAGAGACCGGCCACCAGAACGTGGCTATGCCGGTGCTGATCCCCGAAAGCCTGCTGAAAAAAGAAGGCGAGCTGGTGGAGGGCTTCGCGCCGGAGGCCGCCTGGGTCACCATGGGCGGCAGCGACAAGCTGGAGGAGCGGATGGCGATTCGCCCCACCTCCGAAACCATGTTCTGCGACCACTGGGCGCACACCCTCCACTCCTGGCGGGAGCTGCCCATGCTCTATAACCAGTGGTGCAGCGTGGTGCGCTGGGAGAAGAGCACCCGCCCCTTCCTGCGCTCCCGTGAGTTCTGGTGGCAGGAGGGTCACACCATCCACGAGACTGCCGCCGAGGCCGAGGCCGAGACCGAGCAGCAGCTCAACTGCTACGCCGACTTCTGCCGGGACGCCCTGGCCATGCCCGTGCTGAAAGGCCGCAAGACGGACAAGGAGAAGTTCGCCGGGGCCGAGGCCACTTACACCATCGAGGCCATGATGAAGGACGGCAAAGCCCTCCAGTCCGGCACCAGCCACTATTTCGGGGACAAGTTCTCCCGGGCCTACGACGTGACCTTCACCGGGCGGGACAACACCCTGCAATACCCCTATCAGACCTCCTGGGGCGCGTCTACCCGGCTCATCGGCGCGGTCATCATGACCCACGGCGACGACAACGGCCTGGTGCTGCCGCCTGCCATCGCTCCCATCCAGGTGGTGGTCATCCCCGTGGCCCAGCACAAGGAGGGCGTGCTGGACGCCGCCTATGCCCTGGAGCAGCGCATCAAGGCCCTGGGCCTGCGGGTGAAAACCGATGATTCCGACCAGTCCAACGGCTGGAAGTACGCCGAGTACGAGATGAAGGGCGTTCCCCTGCGGGTTGAGATCGGTCCCAAGGACATGGAAAAGAACCAGTGCGTCATCGCCCGGCGGGACACCGGCGAGAAGTACTTCGTCCCCCTGGAGCAGTTGGAGGAGAAGGTACAGGCCCTGCTCACCGAGGTCCACGACAACCTGTATGAATCCGCCAAAAAGCGGCTGGAGGAGAACACCTTCGCCTTCACCAAGGTGGAGGACGTGAAGGCCGCCATGGAGAAGCACACCTGCTTCGCCAAGACCATGTGGTGCGGCGATGAAGCCTGTGAGATCGCCATGAAGGAGCTGGCGGGCGTGTCCAGCCGTTGTATCCCCTTCGAGCAGGAGCATCTGGGGGATGTCTGCCCCGTCTGCGGCAAACCCGCCAAGAAGATGGTGGTCTGGGGCGTGGCGTATTAATTTGCAATTTGCAATGAGCAATGTGCAATTCTGCGAGGGCGGAACGCTCTGCTCCTCTGCGGAGCGCACAGCTAACCCCTGCGAAATCACTTATTAAATCACAAAAACAAGGCGTCCTGTGGAAAACTCCACGGGACGCCTGATTTTATCGTTTTTTTGTATACGGCCATGTGCAAATCTGCCATATGCAGAGAGCGACCAGTGTTCCCGCTGATTCATTGCACATTGCTAATTGCTAATTGCCTTCAGCCGCTCCCCGTACATCTCCTCATAGTACCGCTGATAATTCCCGGAGAGGATATGCTCCCACCAGGGCCGGTTGTCCAGATACCACTGGATGGTTTTCTGGATGCCGTCGGCAAACTTCGTCTCCGGCAGCCAGCCCAGTTCCTTGTGGATCTTGGTGGGGTCGATGGCGTAACGCATATCGTGGCCCTTCCGGTCCTCCACGTGGACGATGAGGCTCTCCGGCTTGCCCAGGGCCTTGCAGATGAGCTTCACGATGTCGATGTTCCGCATTTCGTTGTGGCCGCCCACGTTGTAGACCTCGCCCACCCTGCCGTTGTGGATAATGAGGTCGATGGCCCGGCAGTGGTCCTCCACGTAGAGCCAATCCCGGACGTTTTTGCCCTCGCCGTAGACGGGCAGGGGCTTGTCGTTCAGTGCGTTGGCGATCATCAGGGGGATGAGCTTCTCCGGGAAATGATACGGCCCGTAGTTATTGGAGCAGCGACTGATGGTCACAGGCAGGCCATAGGTGCGGTGATAGGCCATGACCAGCAGGTCCGCCGAGGCTTTGGAGGCGGAATAGGGGCTGGAGGTGTGGAGGGGGGTCTCCTCGGTGAAGAACAGGTCGGGCCGGTCCAGGGGCAGGTCGCCATAGACCTCGTCAGTGGAGACCTGGTGGTAGCGGCCAATGCCGTACTTGTTGCAGGCGTCCAGCAGAACGCCGGTGCCGATGACGTTGGTCTCCAAAAAGACGGAGGGGTTCTCGATAGAGCGGTCCACATGGCTCTCAGCGGCGAAGTTCACCACCACGTCGGGGTGCTCCTCCTCAAACAGGCGGTACACCGCCGCCCGGTCGGTGATGGAGTCTTTGACAAAACGGAAATTGGGGTTGTCCATCACCGGGGCCAGAGTCTCCAGGTTGCCGGCGTAGGTCAGGCAGTCCAGGCAGACGATGCGGTAGTCCGGATGAGTTTTCAGCATATAGTGGACAAAGTTGCCGCCGATGAAGCCTGCGCCGCCGGTGACAATAATGGTTTTGGTGGTCATAAAATTCCCCTTCCCTGGCGGACAGCCTCCTGGGGGCAACCCCTGTTAAAGTCCAGCTTGCCTGCGTCCGCCGCGATTTCTTTCTGACAGGGCATATTTTACAATAGAACGGCCTGTCTGTCAACGAGAACGCAGACGTTTTACTTGATATCCAGCGACATCTGCACCTCGCCCTTGTCCTCCGGCTTGAGCAGTGCGCCGGTGGCGGGGATGTTCCTGGCCCGGTAGCGGGCCAGGTTGACGATGCCGCTCTCCTCCGCGGGGACAACCCGGCTGAGCCGATATTTGGGCTTGAGGGTCAGCACCGCCACGCCCTGAGTGGTGCGGGTGGCTTTGGGTGTCAGGGCGGCGGTGTTGAACAGCAGCGCCCGGTTCTCGGTGGAGAACACCGCAAGCTCTATGTCCTCGGTCAGCCGGAACGCCGCTTTCAGGGGGGATTTGTCGGAGTAAGCGCCGGTCAGCCGCCGCCGGTTGGTGACGGTGCGGTACTTCTCCAGCTCCACACGGGCGGCCTTGCCGTTCTCGAAGAAGAAGAGCAGGGTGCCGGAGTAGTCCCCCGGCAGACAGGCCCACACCACGTTTTCTCCCTCGTCCATACCCAGGCGGGAGGGCAGGTACTCGCCCAGCACACTGGCCTTGCTGTCGGCAAAGTCGTTGAGCCGGGCCTTGTAGCACTGCTGCCGGTCGGTGAAGAACATGATCTCCTGGCTGCTGGTGGTCTCCCAGTACTGGCTGGGGCCGTCCCCCTCCTTGTACTTCTGCTCCCCGGACATCCGCAGGGACTGGGGGGTGATTTTCTTGAAATACCCCTGCTGGGACAGGAACACATGGACCGGGTTGTCCGGCACATCCTCTGTCTCCTCCGGCACGTCCTCCTGGTAGTCGTAGACGATTTCCGTCCGCCGGGGCACGGCGTACTTCTTTTTGACCGCTTGCAGCTCGCCGGTGATGATTTTCTTCACCCGCTGGGGGTTGTCCACCACGTCCTGGAGGTCGTCGATCTCTTGCTGGAGCTGGTCCACCTCGTTGGTGCGGCGTAAAATATACTCCTGGTTGATGTTGCGCAGCTTGATTTCCGCCACGAACTCCGCCTGTACCTGGTCAATGCCGAAGCCGATCATCAGATTTGGAATGACCTCCGCCTCGGTGGGAGTCTCCCGGATGATTTTGATGGCCTTGTCGATGTCCAGCAAAATTTTCCGCAGGCCCAGCAGCAGGTGGAGCTTCTCCCGCTTTTTCGCCATGTCGTAGCTGGCCCGGCGGCGGACACACTCCATCCGCCAGGCGATCCACTCGTCCAAAATCTCCCCCACGCCCATGACGCGGGGGTTGCCGTTGATGAGGATGTTGAAGTTGCAGGGGTAGGCGTCCTGGAAGGGGGTCAGCTTGCACAGCTTCGCCATCAGCTTTTCCGGGTCCACGCCCCGTTTCAGGTCGATGGCAAGTTTCAGGCCGGAGAGGTCGGTCTCGTCCCGCATATCGGTGATCTCCCGAATCTTTCCGGCCTTCACCAGGTCGGCCACCTTGTCCATAATGGCCTCGATAGTGGTGGAGTAGGGGACCTCGTAAATTTCAATCAGGTTTTCCGCCTTGACGTAGCGCCAGCGGCCCCGGACCTTCAACGACCCCCGCCCGGTGCGGTAGACCTGCTCCAGCGCCTTCTGGTCGTAGAGCAGTTGGCCGCCGGTAGGGAAATCCGGGGCCTTGAGGGTGGCGAACAGGTCGGATTTGGGATTTTTCATTCGGGCGATGGCGGCGTCGCAGACCTCCCCCAGGTTAAACCCGCAGATGTTGGAGGCCATGCCCACGGCGATGCCCTGGTTGGCGGAGACCAGCACGTTGGGGAAGGTGGTGGGCAGCAGCGTCGGCTCTTTCAACTGACCGTCGTAGTTGTCCACAAAGTCCACGGTGTCCTTGTCGATGTCCCGGAAAAACTCCTGACAGATGGGGTCCAGCCGGACCTCGGTGTACCGGGAGGCGGCGTAGGCCATGTCACGGGAGAATACCTTGCCGAAGTTGCCCTTGGAGTCCACCGGCGGGTGGAGCAGCGCCCCGTAGCCCCGGGAAAGGCGCACCATGGTCTCGTAAATGGCGGCGTCGCCGTGGGGGTTGAGCTTCATGGTGGAACCCACCACGTTGGCGGACTTGGTGCGGTTGCCCCCCAGCAGGTGCATCTGGTACATGGTGTACAGCAGCTTCCGGTGGCTGGGCTTGAAACCGTCGATCTCAGGAATGGCCCGGCTGATGATGACGCTCATGGCGTAGGGCATATAGTTGATTTCCAGCGTCTCAGTGATGGGCTGCTCCAGCACCTCGGCGTGGAGGCCCTTGACGTTTTCGTTGTTGGTTGGTTTGGGTGCGGTGTCTTTTTTGCGTCTTGCCATAACTTACCTCAGCTTAAGTTCTTCTAATTGGTTGTCCCCTTAAATCAGCCGTGTTTTAGTGGCTAGTGGCTAGCAAAAGGGCGTTTCTACTGAATTCCATATCTGTCCGACAAAACTGACATCAAACAACAAGCACTATCCCCCCTCGCCGCCCCTGAAAGGGGAGGGGGACCATGCGAAGCATGGTGGAGGGGTTTCTCGTTGGTGTCATTGATATGGCTGATTTTAAAGAATAACCAGATTCTTCTCTTCTTCAAATTCATCCTAGTATATCACGCTCAGGCCGCCCCCGCAAGACAAAAACACAGCGCGGAGATTCCCAAAACCTCCGCGCTGTGAAAGCAGCGTAAAAACGAATTTTACAGGCTGGCCTTGGCGACCTGCACCAACTGAGTGAAGGCGGCCTTGTCGTTGACAGCCATCTCAGAGAGCATCTTGCGGTCGATGGTGACGTTGGCCAGCTTCAGGCCGTGCATAAAGGTGGAATAGTTGATGCCGTTCTGCTTGCAGGCGGCGCTGATGCGGGTGATCCACAGGCGGCGGAAGTCGCGCTTCTTCAGGCGGCGGCCGGTGTAGGCGTAGGTCAGGGACTTCATGACGGCCTGGTTGGCCATCTTGTAGTGCTTGCTCTTGGCGCCCCAGTAGCCCTTGGCCATCTTGAGGATCTTATTTCTTCTCTTGCGCGTCATCATTGCGCGTTTGACTCTTGCCATTTCAGTTGCCTCCTATCGACTTATTTGTAAGGGATCATCTTGCGGATGGTATCGCTGTTGGTCACGTCCGCATAGGCGCCCTTGCGGAGGCCTCTCTTACGCTTGGTGGTTTTCTTGGTCAGGATGTGGCTGGCGTAGGCGTGGGAACGCTTGACCTTGCCGTTTTTGGTGAGATTGAATCTCTTTTTCGCACCGCTGTGCGTTTTCATCTTAGGCATGGTGAAAGACTCCTTTCGTTGGTGGCAACAGCATTATTTTTTCTCAGGCGGGCGGCGGTTGTCGCGCCGGGCCGCGCCCTTGGAGGCGGCGTCCTTGGACGCCTTGGGGGAGAGCAGCATGGTCATATGGCGGCCATCCAGGACGGGCTTGCGGTCCATCACGGCGATCTCCTCGCTCTCCGCGGCAAAGCGGCGCAGCAGCTTCTCGCCGATGTCGGTATGGGCCATTTCGCGGCCCCGGAAGCGGACAGTGACCTTGACGCGGTTGCCTTCGCCCAGGAACTTGTGGGCGTTGCGGAGCTTGGTGTTGAAGTCGCCCACATCGATGCTGGGGGACATCCGGATCTCCTTGATTTCAACCACATGCTGGTTCTTTTTCGCTTCTTTTTCCCGCTTGGACTGCTCGAAGCGGAACTTGCCGTAGTCCATGATCTTGCACACGGGAGGGACGGCCTTGGGAGAGATCTTGACCAGGTCCAGACCGGCCTTCTGCGCCTCCTGCAACGCTGCGCGGGAGGACATGATACCCATCTGCTGACCGGTAGAGGAAATCAGGCGAACCTCTTTGTCGCGGATCTCCTCGTTGATCTGATGAGACATACTGCTAATACGAAAACACCTCCAGAATAAAATCAAAACGGATACCGAAACGGTATCCGCACAAACCACACCCACCCGAAACGCGCCGGGTGAGAAGGACTAGCGCTATTGACCACTGCGCCCAGGCGCAGAAGGTGAGGAACCGTTCCTGCTTTGTTTTGCGTAGCTATTATACCAGCGGAAATTTCGCCTGTCAAGGGGAATGTTCGGATTTTTTGCCGCGCCCCCGAATCATATAGCAGGCCCCGCCAAACCGACGGCCAGGGGGCGCAAAAGGGGAGCGCGCCGCATGGCGACGCGCGCTCCCCGCTGTCTGGATTTCTGGGTTTGTTGCGCCGTGCAAAGGGACCTCATTCATCGCCCTTGCTGGAAAGCAACTGCAACAGCTCGCTCAGCGAACCTCCGCTTTCCTTTTCCAGTCTGTCAAAGTCGATCCCACTTGGTATCTTGCTGTCAAACTCCAGCACTGAGACCTGTCTCTTGATCGACGTTTTCAAGTCCTCCCGTCCTCTGTCCATGTACTGATAGGCGGCATAATAGGCGGAATAAATCTCGCTCATCCGATTTGCAGTATTGATCGCGTTTTGATCTCTTGCAAGCCTCTCCAACGACATGGCTAAAATGTAATAGGTATACCCCAACTTGATGGAGGCCTGGTCCTCTTTCACATCGACTGCAATTCTGGCATAGTTGGCCGCATCCTGATAGCAGCCCTCTTCAAATTTGTAGTCGGCGTAATTCAGTGCGCATTGCGCACATTTTCCCGGCAGCGCTTGGACGCCTTCTGCCAGCGCAACAAGCGCACGGTCTTCCTCCCCCTTGGAGATGTAAAACTCGAACTCCATCATATACGCTTTTTCCCGGTCGGATTTGTCCTTCAGGTAGCGAAAGTTGTCCTTATAGCCCACAAAAATCGATTCGATCTCTTTCTCCTGTTCGGCAAGCTCTTCCTCTGTTTCAGCGTAGGGCAATGCCTCCATCAAATAATCGAAAGCGAATTGATAGGCCCGCCAGGTCCAGAAGCGCTTCGGAATATGGACCAGTTGGTCATACCACTTGCGAAGCTCTGTCAGCGGTCTGCACCGAGTTCCATATGCCAACAAATCTCCCAGCAGATCCGTATTTCTCGGATAGCGCTTGATCCCCGCATTTTCGAGCAGTCCATAGGCCAAATCGTAAAAGCCATCACGGGTGAGTCGGACACCCGCATTGTGAAACTCGTTCGCACTACCGGCAATATGATTTTTTACCTGTTGTGTATTCAGATAATCGATGACAACAGCCAACTGCTGGTAGTCCTTTTGGGCATAGTAGCGGCGAATCATGTTTACCGCTTCATCAATACTTGGAATGTACAGATGCTTATCAAGCACGTTCTGATCGCTTGTTTTTTTATCCGGCATTTGAATTCCTCCTCTAAGTTAAGTGGTGATATGTCTATTAGTATTTTGTTAGGCTCCGTCCAGATTCAGTCCGATCCCCCACATAGTCCCCCACTTTGAGTGCTGCATTTGATGAAGAACTGTTCGTCGGGGTGGGTGTTCTTGCGTTGTCGCTCGGTATTGGTGGAGACAACTTCTTTTCTATCTCAAAAATATCATAAAAAATCCCTTGAGCAACTTTGAATAATGCATCTTCCGCCTGAGCTGAATTTGCATTTTTTTCGTAGCTTTGGTAGTATTGGGACGTGATTCCTTTTAAATCTGACAGTGTATGGAACTTCGGCAAATCATCATTCGCTTTTTCAGGAGGAATAAGCAAAAATGTCCGGGCATGTCCCAATTTTCCAAGGAACAACCCATATTCAAATAGGACATTATCTCTGGCAACCGAATACTCTTCGCTTCTCATCGTAATGATTTCGTCCGGCGTCAGCACACAAGCCGCATATCCCATTTTATTGGTATCACCTTTCGCATATAACTCGTCTGCGATGCGTTCCAAGTTAGCAAGGGTGCTCTCACCATTTCGGAACACACCCCGGTCTTTCCATCGCACACAGGCAATATTAAGATTGTGTTCTGCAAAATGCCCCGACAGAAGGCGCTGCAAAGCGGTTGCATATTCCAGCCCTTCAGAAGAAGAAGCGATAAATAATTTTTTTGACATAGGCTCCCACCTTCACTTCGTCATCATCTCTTACATAAAATAGTATAAATGATTCCCCACAGAAAGTAAAGGCTTTTTTACAAAATCCTTTCATTTTCGCCATTCCATCCCACAAGAGAGAACCGCAGACACATCTCGCTTCCCTTATCCCCTCCTTTTCCTACAGCAAAAAAGCGGCAGGCTTTCGCAAGCCTGCCTCTGAGAGGTTCCTTTATACCGATTTCACATACCGCCGCTCATACTTATAAATCAGCCGAACACCGATAATCGCCAGCAGCAGTCCCACCACCGCCCAGGCCAGATACCAGTTCAGCAGGGGGGCCTTGCCGTAGAGCATGGAGTTGCGCAGTTGGGTGATGATATAACAGGTGGGGTTCACCCGGATCATGACGTATTGGGCCAGCCCTTCCAACTGCTTCTCCGGGTTGTAGAAGATGCCGGACAGGTAGAACATCAGCCGCAGCAGCACCCGGATGATGTTGGACAGGTCCTCGATATACACACCGCCGTGGAGCAGGATACAGCTCAGCCCGAAGGTCAGCAGGAACAGCAGCAGCAGATAGGGCACCACCCACAGCACCTTGAGGCTCCAAGGCACCCGATAGAGCAGCATGGTGATAAAGACCAGGCCGAAACCGATGAGCATTTTGAAGCCCTGCACCATCATGTTGGACAGAATCAAAACGAACTTGGGCAGATAGACCTTGGACAGCACCGGCTGGTATCGCTTTACCAGCTTGACGCTCTGGTTGACACAGCGATCAAAGAACTGCCAGGTGGTGTAGCCGATGAAGATGAAGGCGCACAGGTAGTCCTGGCTCTTGCCAAAGACGATGGTATAGACAAAGGTATAGACCAGCATGAACAGCAGCGGGTCCAGAATCCACCACAGCCAGTTCAGGAAGGAACCGGCCACCTCATCCTTTAGCTGCGCTCTGGCGGAATAGAGGATGTAGCGCCAGTATTTGTGTACGTCTTTTAGAAACCGGATCATAGCTTCGCTCCCTTACCGGCGGTTCCGCCGCAGCACTTCTTGCACAAAAACAGCATTTGATTGTCCATTTTGCTATCGGTAAGCAGGTGGTTCCTGCGGGCGGCCAAGGGCCGCCCCTACAGGCTGTGGGAATCATTCTGCGCGAATTTGTTCGTACTGATTCAAAAGAATAACCAATAAACAGTATACCACAGGACGGCCCCAGCGTCAAACGTGCGCGGCCTCCCGCTGCTGGCTGGCCCGAACGTTGGGCTTTTCGCCCAGGATGATCTCCAGCGCCCGCTGGCTGGCGTGACCGTCGTCAAAGGGGCTGAACTTCTGGCAGAAGGTCTCGTACTGCTCCGCCCACTGGCTGCTGTCGGCCAGTTGCGCGGGGATGGCCCGGATCAGCTCGTCCTCCGCCTCCACAATGGGGCCGGGCAGCTCGTCCAGGCCGATGTAGAAGCCCCGGATGTCGTCCCGGTAAGCGGCCAGGTCGTACATATAGAACAACATGGGCTTGCGGAGGTTGGCGTAGTCGAAGAACACCGAGGAGTAGTCGGTGATAAGCAGGTCGGCGGCCAGGTACAGGTGGTTGATGTCGGGGTAGCTGGAGACGTTGTAGACAAAGCCCTCGTAGGCGGCGAAATCGAACTGACTGGCCACCAGGTAATGGGCGCGGAACAGCACCACGATATTCTCCCCCAGCTCCTGGCGCAGCCGCTGGAAGTCCAACCCCAGCTTGTAGCTGTAGCCGTTGGCGTCGTCATGCTGGTTGTCCCGCCAGGTGGGGGCGTAGAGGACGATCTTCCTGCTGCCGATCTCCGACCGGGTGATGTGGAGCCGGGCCTTGATGTCGTCCACGTCGGCTTGGGTGTGGTTCAGCAAAAAGTCGTTCCGGGGGTAACCCTGCTCCAGAATGGTATTTTCTTTACCGGTGGCGGTCAGGTTCCAGGCGGAGGCGAACTTTTCCGAACAGTAAGGGGAGGGAGAGATGAGGTATTTGAACTTGGCGGAGTCCAGGTCGTACTTCCGCTGAATCTCCTTGGAGGTGTTCATCACGTTGCCCCCGGCGGTAATGTCGTAGCCCAGCCGTTTCAGGGGTGTGCCGTGCCAGCACTCCACATAGGTCTGGTCCTCCTTGGGCCAGACGTGGTCGCTGACCCGGTAGTTGAAGATCCAGTACCCGGCGGAGGCCATGGCCCGCTCGTACTCCTTGGAGGCCCAGCGGACGATGTTGGTGTTGCGGTTTTCCTCCAGCCAGCGGAAGTTGTCCGGTTCCCGGAAGATCCAGACAAAGCGATAGTCCGCGTACTTTTCCTCCGTGAGCATATACTCATAAATGGCCTTGGGGCTGTCGGAATAGCCCTTGCCGGAGAAGGTGCAGAACACCACCAGTTTTTTGTCCACCGTCAGCCCGCGGGTGTGAATCCAGTAGTGGAACCGGCGATAGGCGAACAGACAGCGGCGGTACACCCGCCGCAGAGGAGGGCAAGCTTTGGCCACATTGTAGGCGGTGGTTTTGATGGCTTTTTTTATGTTCATAGTGTCTCACCCGATATGTTTTATGTGGTTATCTCTTTAAATCAGCCGCGTTATTTCAGTGGCTAGTGATTAGTGGCTAGAAAGAGAGCATTTTCTACTCAATATCCAATATCTGTCGGACAAAACTGACATCAGACGACAAAGCGCTATCCCCTCTTGCCTCCCCTGAAAGGGGAGGTGGCGCGGCGCAAGCCGCGACGGAGGGGTTTCAACGCAATGCTAAGCAGAGGAAATCGTGGAAATGCTTGATATACAATAACTCAAACCTTCGCCGCTTTCTGTTGCCGCAGTTCGGCTGGAATGTGCTCCAGCAGGAACTCGGTGATGGCAGCGGTGTTGTCCTCGTCAGCGGTCTGGATGTACTTGGCCCGGAACCGTTCCAGCGCCTCCAGGTCGTAGTTCCCGGCGCGTATCTTCTCCATCATCCCGGCGGCGTCCACAGAGACGGCCCCCGGCATCTCCTTGCTGGGGTCGATGTTCAGCCCCTGGTTGTACTTGTACGCCTCGTAGTCGAAGAGGTAGAAGTACACCGGCTTGTGGAGCAGACTGGCCTCCAGGGAGGAGGCGGAGTAGTCGGTGATAACGCCGTCGCAGACCTTCATCAGGTCATAAGTAGACCAGCCCTTCCCCGGCCGGTTGCCTCGTGGGACGTGGAAATTGGAGAGGGGGTGGGGCTTGACCAGCAGCGCCAGCTCGTCCATCCCGGCGGCGGCGTGGAGCAGCTTCTCGGTGCCCTCGTCGATCCCGTCCCGGAAGGTGGGCAGGTAGAGCATCAGCTTTTTGCCCCGCAGGTCGGGCCGCTGCTCCAAAAACTTCTCCCGCAGGCCGGGGGCCGGGCGCTGGATGTAATCCACACGGGGCATCCCCAGTACCAGAATTTTCTCCGGCGCGGTGTGGAACGCCTCCACATAAATAGCTTTGGTGGCCTGGGAGGTGCAGAGGATGTAGTCGTAATTTTTGTGCATACACATCTGTTCCGCCATCTGACTGGTGCGGCCATTGGGGGTGTCCAGACATTGATAACTGAACCGCTTCACCGCACCGATGGCGTGCCAGATCTGCACCACCGTCAGGCTCTTTTTGTGGGGCAGCACGCACAACTGGATGGAGTAGGTGTCCGTCACCGCGACAGAGGCGGTGGCGATGTGGTACAGGCTTTTCAACGTCATCCAGCAGTAAGAGGGGATGTTGACCTGCTTGGTCATTTTGCGGCAGAAGTAGACCACCTTTGTCTCCGGGGAGCGGTGCTTGATCTCCTCCTCCAGCAGAAGAAAGTCCACCGGTGGAGTGTCCGACTCCCGCGAGAGCATGACCACCTTGTTCTGGGCCTTCATGGGCATAAAAAACAGGTAGAGGAAGCGCAGGCCCCACCTTGCGATCAGTAGAAAAAATCCCATCGGCTCCATCCTTTCCCCTGTTTGTTTTCAGGCCATGTCGTTTCTATTTTTATACCATACAAACATCGGTTTTTCAATATGCTTTCATTGGAAAAACGGCAAACGGGCGGAAAAGCGCCGCCCTGTCAAAAAGCAGGGCGGCTGCACGCTCAGGTTTATTCCGTCACAGTGGAGAGAAACCGTTCCTCGTCCTCCGCCAGGGCGATGTGCCCGTCCCCCAGGTAGGCCAAGTCGCTCAGCGGCTCCGGTCCGGAGAAGGGGCGCAGGGTGTGGGTAACGGAGACCAGGGTCATGTCCTCCCCCAGCAGCAACTGCACCAGGTAAGCGGCGACGGTGGCGATGCCGTACTGGGTGCGGCCCTTTTTGGCGATGATGTCCGCTCCCATCTCCGTGACCTTGTCCTCCAGCCAGGCTTTGATGTCGCTGTTCCAGGAAATACCCTGTTCCCGGCAGAAGTCGTCGATGGGCTGGCCGTCCACCGTCACCAGAGGCCACAGCAGCCGCTGACCGCTGCCGTGCTTGCCCACGGAGTAGGCGTGGACCCGGCTGCACTTGACGTTCAGGTACTTGGCAAGCTCGCTGATCCACCGGGAGGTGTCCAGCATACAGCCGGTGCCGCACAGCTTTTCGGCGGGGATAAAGCCCTGCCGGGACACGTATCCGGTCAGGTAATCCACCGGGTTGCTGACCACGATGACGAAGCTGTCGGTGTAAAAGGGCCGGAGCTGGGCCAGAACGGAGTCCATGACCTTCTGGTTACGCTCCAGCAGGTCGTCCCGGGTCTGGCCCACCTGTCGGCTGAACCCGGCGGTGATGATGATAACGTCGCTGTTGCGGCAGTCCTCGTAGTCCCCGGCCCGGACGCTGGCAGTGCTGAGGGCGCCGATGCCGTGGCCGATGTCCAGCGCCTCGCCGTCCGCCGCCCGGATGTTCAGGTCCACAAAGACGATCATATTCACGGAGGGGATGAAATTCAGGGCGTATCCGATGGCGGAGCCAACGCCGCCGCTGCCGATGATGGTGACTTTTCCTGTCATAATGCTATGGTTCCTCTTGGGTAATGCTGTCGTGGGATTATTTCGCCCAGTTGCCGGTGGCCTCGGCGGTCAGGTAGGCGTTGATGAACCCATCCAGATCGCCGTCCATAACGGCGTTGATGTTGCTGGTCTCGTAAGCGGTGCGCATGTCCTTGACCATCTGGTAGGGCATAAAGACGTAGGAGCGAATTTGGCTGCCCCACTCGATCTTCATCTGCACGCCTTTCAGGTCGGAAATTTTCTCCGCGTGGGCCTGCATTTGCAACTGCACCAGCTTATCCCGGAGCATCCGGTAGCAGGTGTCCTTGTTCTGGAACTGAGAGCGCTCCTGCTGGCTGGACACCACGATACCGGTGGGCTTGTGGATGAGCCGGACGGCGGAGGAGGTCTTGTTGATATGCTGGCCGCCCGCGCCGGAGCTGCGGAACACCTGCATTTCCACGTCCTCCGGCCGGATGTCCACCTCTACGTCGTCGGGCAGATCGGGCATGACTTCCACCGCGGCGAAGGAGGTCTGCCGCCGGGCGTTGGAGTCGAAGGGTGAGATGCGCACCAGCCGGTGAACGCCGTGTTCGCTGCGGAGGTAGCCGTAGGCGTTCTCACCGGAGATCATCAGCGTGGCGGTCTTGATGCCCGCCTCGTCGCCATCCTCGTAGTCCAGCGTCTCGCACTTGAAGCCCCGGCGGTCCGCCCAGCGCTGGTACATCCGGAACAGCATGGCGGCCCAGTCCTGGGCCTCGGTGCCACCCGCCCCCGCGTGGATGGAGAGCATACAGTCGTTGTGGTCGTATTCCCCCCGGAACAGGGTGGACAGCCGGGCGGACTCGATGTCCGCCTCCAGCGCGGCATAGGTGGACTCCAGCTCGTCCAGCAGATCGTCGTCGTCCTCTTCCATACCCATTTCGCACAGGACCAGCAGGTCCTCCACGGTGGAGAGGCGCTTATTCTGGGCCTCGATCTTGTCCTGGAGGTTCTTGATGCGCTGGGAGACCTTCTGGGCCTTTTCCATGTTGGACCAGAAATCCTCCGCCGCGCTCTGGGCCTGGAGCAGGTCCAGTTCCTGCTCGGCGGCCTCCAGCCCCAGGGACTTGCCCAGGTCCTCCAACACCGGGGATAAATTGTGGAGTTTTACGCGATATTCATCAAACTTGATGGATGCCATACTTTTCCCTCACCTTTTACTGCTTGCCGTTTCGCAGGCATTTTAAGATATTGTTTTAACAATCACTTGAATTACCCAATGATGCAGTTCTACTTAATTTTTGTGTGGCGTTTTTCGCAGTTACGACTTACGTTCCGTAACTGACCGCCCCTCTTGCCTCCTCTGAAAGGGCAGGGAGGGGCAAAGCCCCGGAAGTGCCGCTTGACGGCGGAGGGGTTTCTGCCACATTGCTGACTCAAAGGGATAACCAGTTTCATTATTTGTTATCTTATCATCTCTCCCCCTTAAAGTCTATGGCAAAAGAGAACAAATTAAACTTTTTCGGGCGGGTTTTCCAATCACATTAAAAATAGGAAACAGTCTTGTTTTCTTCTGGAGGACAGGTTATAATAATCCTGTCGAATCGCCACACACTAAACAAATCGAAAGGCAGGACGCTATGGTCTACGACTGCATCATCATCGGCGGCGGCCCGGCGGGGCTCAGCGCCGCCATCACCCTCCGCCGCCGGAACCGCACCGCCCTGGTGCTCTCCAACCCCGCCTCCCGGAACCCTCTCTCCAAGGCGGAGCGGGTGGACAACTACCTGGGCCTGCCGGGGCTGACCGGGCAGGAACTGATGGACAAATTTCTGGACCACGCACAGCAGGCGGGGGCGGAGCTGCGGACGGGCAAGGTCCTCTCCGCCATGCCCTTCGACGGCTGGATGCTCACCGTGGGCAGCGAGGTGTTTCAGGCCAAAACGCTGCTCATCGCCACCGGCGTGGCGCGGGGGCAGAAGTACCCCGGCGAGCAGCGGCTGCTGGGCCGTGGGGTCAGCTACTGCGCCACCTGCGACGGGATGCTCTACCGGAACAAGCCGGTCATCGTGGTGGGCCGCAGCGCCGATGCGCCCCTGGAGGCCAATTACCTGGCGGACATCGGCTGTCAGGTCACCTACGTCAGCCCCGCCCAGCCGGAGGGTCTGTCCCCGACCATCCCCTTTGTGCGGGCGAACCGGCTGGAGGTGCTGGGGGAGAACGCGGTGGAGGGCCTGCTGGCGGACGGGGCAAAGCTGCCCTGCTCCGGGGTGTTCATCCTCCGGGAGGCGGTGGCCCCCACCGACCTGCTGCCCGACCTGGCCACAGAGGACGGGTACATTGCGGTCAACCGCCGGATGGAGACGAATTTGCCCGGCGTGTTCGCCGCCGGGGACTGCACCGGCAAGCCCCTCCAGGTGGCGAAGGCAGTGGGAGAAGGCCAGGTTGCGGCGGAATCTGCCGACCGCTGGCTGGAAAACCAATAAACCCTATTACAAACAGAAAAGGAGTATTTACCATGGCAGATATCATTCATTTTTCCGAAGAAGGTTTCAACAACGCTCTGAAACAGCCCGGCGTCATGCTGGTGGACTTTTGGGCGACCTGGTGCGGCCCCTGCCGGATGATCGCCCCGGCCATTGAAGAACTGGCGAAGGAATACGACGGCAAAGTGCTGGTAGGCAAGGTGGACGTGGACCAGGAGCCGGGTCTTGCCGCGGAATACGGCGTCATGAGCATTCCCAACGTGGTCATCTTCAAGGACGGCGACCAGGTGGACCGCAAGGTGGGGGCCATGCCCAAGGACGCTTACGCCGCCGCTCTGGACGAAGCCCTGGCTCTGTGACGGAACCGGACGTTCCCCAGCAGGAGCTGGAACAGGTTTTTTCGGGCCGGTATGAAATCACCCGCCGCCTGGGACAGGGAGGACAAAGTCTGGTTTACTGCGCCCGGCGGCGGTCTGACGGCGCTCTCTGCACTGTCAAGCAGGTGCGCCCGGAGGCCATTCCCGACCTGGCGCAAAACCTCCGCATCCTTCGGCGGCTGAATCACCCCCAACTGCCCCGTTTTCATGAACTGGGGCAGGGGGACGGGGTGCTTTACATCGTGCAGGACTACCTCCCCGGCGTCAGCCTGAAACAGATTTTGGAGAGCAACCGGCGCATGGGCGTCCCCGCCCGCTGGCCCAGGGTGCTTGGATGGGTGCGCTCTGCCTGCGAGCCGCTGGCGTATCTCCACGAGAGCCAGCCGCCCATCCTCCACTGCGACATCAAGCCCGCCAACCTGATTTTGCGGCGGGACGGGGCGGTCTGCCTGGCGGATTTCGACATCGCCAGAGAACTGACCGGCCAAGCCGTCCCCATCCGGGCCATGTCCATGGCCTATGCCTCCCCAGAGCAGAAGCAGTTCCTCCCGCTGGACCCGCGGACGGACGTGTACTCCCTGGGGGTCACGGCGTTCCATCTGCTCACCCACGAGCTGCCGGGAGAGAGCCTGTTTCATCGCCCTCTGCCCCGTCGGGTGGAGCGGCTGCTGGGCCGCTGCCTGGCGGCAAACCCGGAACGGCGGTTTCAATCGGTGGGGGAATTGCGGGAAGAGATTCAATTTGCAATGTGCAATTAGCAATGTGCAATTTTGTGATGAGGAATACCACTTGTCTCCGCCGTCAGGCGGCACTTCCAAGAGGGTGCGGCGTAAGCCGTGATGGAGGGTTCAGCGCAAAGCAACGGGATTGTCAGCAAAAGAACAAAAAAGAAAGAGGAAAACCGCTCTACAATGGCGTTTTCCTCTGTTTTTATGCAATTTTTGCTTAGAGGCCGTTTTCCTTCAGCCCCATCTCCTCGGCCAGGTTCAGCTTGTCCAGCAGGGTGAGCAGGGTCTCTTTTTCTTCTTCGGTCAAGGGCTTGAAAAACTCCGCGTTCTGCCGGTTTTTGATCTGCCGCAGCTCCGCGGCCCGTTCCTCGCCCTGTTTGGTCAGGGAGACGCAGGGTTCCCGCAGGCTGTCCTTGCTGCGGGCCCGGGTCACGTAGCCCTTCCGCTCCAGCCTGCCCAGCTCCTCCGTCAGCATCTGGGGGGACATGGAGAGCTGACTTGCCAGTTGCCGCTGGCTGAGGGGCTTTCCCTCCTGACACACCGCCTCCAGAATCATCTCCTGGAGCAGCGCGGAGCGTTCCTCTTTCATTTTGAGCAGTTGTTTCTTTTCCATATCCGATGCGCCTTTCGTCCTCGGTTGCCTGATGATCGCTCCCTGGCTTTCGCCGCTCTCCAGCAGGACCCCCTGGATGCGCCGCCTGCGCAGCAGGTTATATGTGAGTCGGAGGCTGTTCATCAGTCGGCGGTTCAGGTCCTCCATACCATCACTTCCTCAGTCAAGATTCCCCACGTGTACCAGTATCAATCATAGCGCAACCAAAATTGTTTGTCAAGGCGGCCAGCGGCTTTGACGCTCTCCCAGCGGCATTGTTTACACTTTGGACAAATAAACTTTACAAAAATCTTGATAAAACTTTACGATTTCTCAAACACAAAACCCGACACCTCGTCGTCGCAAGCTCCATATCGCTCCCTTCCGCGCAAGCGCGAAAGGTCACTCATTCCGGCTGCTCCTCCTCTCCCAGCCGAACCCACTTCGTTGGGCTTCGGCTGGGTTCCTTTGAATGGTCAAAGGGGGATAACGTTTGGCTTCTGGTGCTGGGTTTTCCTTCTGGTATCACTTGATGCGGAGCTTTTCCGCCAGCTTTTTGTCCGGGTCCACATAGGCGGTCTGATAGGTGGTGTAAATGACCATGCCGGGCCGCGCACCGCCGGGCTTTTTCACGTACCGCACTTGGGTGTAATCCACCGGCACATGACTGCCCTCCCCGCTCTGGGAGTAGGTGGCGGCCAGCACCGCCGCCTCGGTAACGGACTGCAAATCCGGCTGGCCTCCCTCGCACCAGAGGATGACGTGTGCCCCGTGGATCTTCTGGGTGTGGAACCACAGGTCGTTCCGCCCGGCCTGCTTGCAGGTCAGCGCGTCGTTTTGGGTGTTGTTGCGGCCTACGGAAATACGCATCCCGGTGCTGCTGCGGAACTCCATGGGGCCGGAGCGCACCCGCTTGGGGGCTTTGCGACCGGTGGTTTTCTTTTTGCGGAGATAACCGGTGTCCTCCAGCTCCTGGCGAATTTCGGCCAGGTCCTTCTCCCCTTCGGCGCGGGACAGGGCCTCCAGCACGCTTTCCAGATAGTCCAGCTCCTTCCGTCCCTTGTCCAACTGCTGGGACAGCACCTGGTCGGCGGTCTTGGCCTTGGTGTACTTCTTGTAGTACCGGGCGGCGTTCTGCTGGGGGGTCAGCAGCGGGTCCAGCGGGACGGTGATGGTGGCATAGTCCGGGTCATAGTAGTTCTCGCAGACCAGCTTGTCCATGCCCTTTTCCATTTGGTAGAGGTTGGAGGTGATGAGGTCGCCGTAAATCCGGTACTTGTCCCGGTCTGCGGCGGCGGCGCGCTCCCGCTCCTGGTTGGCGATTTTCCGGGCTGCCCGGTTTCGGGCGTTGGTCAGGGTTTTGATGAGTTCCTGCCCCCTGGCCCGGACCCGTTCGGTCCGCTCCTGGTCGGCGTAAAACTCATCCAGCATCTGGGAGAAGCTGGGGTACTGACGGCACTCCATCGACAGGCCGTACTGATAAATGCGCAGGCAGGAGAAGTCCTTGGGCTTGCCCCCCTGGTACAGGGCGCAGGGGATGAGCCGCTCCTGACGAATGTTCTCCAACATCTGCCAGAGCGTGTTCAAAAAGCTGCCCTGGGCGCAGAGGGACAACTGACAGACCCGCGTGTCCACCCCGTCGGTGGACTGACACACCAGCTCCCGGCACAGCAGCGGCGAAAAGCCCGCGAAGTGGTCCAGCATCCAGTCGGTGAGCTTGCGTTCCGGCGGAGCCTGGAGGAACATCGTCTGTAGTTCCTCCCAGGTCAGGTCCAGCGGGTTCACCCGTTCCCCCCGCACCGGCGGCAGACGGTAGTACAGGCCGGGCAGCACCGGGCGCTCGGACATCTCCGGGTCGATGCGGTGGATGCAGTCGATGACCCGCCCGTCCTCCGCCGTCAAAATCAGGTTGGAGCGGCGGCCCATGGCCTCCAGAATCAGGTGCAGCTCCACCCGGTCCCCCAGCTCGTTCAGCGCCTCCATGGTCAAATCCACCAGCCGCTCCATGGGGGGCTGGGTGATGGCGACGATGCGCCCGCCGGTCAAATGCTTGCGCAGCAGCATACAGAACATGGGGGGCGCGGCGGGGTTCTCCCGGCGGCTCTCGGTGAGCTGGAGCCGGGGATGGGCGGGGTTGGCGGTGATGAGCAGGCGGCAGTTGCCCTGCCGAGTGCGGAGCTGAAACAGCAGCTCATCCTTGGCGGGCTGAAAAATTTTGTCCAGTTTGGCCCCTTCCAGCACCGGGCGCAGTTCACTGACCACGCCGGTCAGGGTGGCGGCGTCAAGCGGCATGATTTGTCACTCCTCTTCGTCGATTTCGTCCACAATGACGGCGAACAGCCGGTTCAGCCGTTCTTTGTCCCCCTGGAGGTACAGCCAGCCGAACAGGGCCTCCAGGCCAGTGGCCTGGGCGTACTCGCCCCGGCTGGCGTTTTTGGGGATTTGGTGGACGTTGGCGTTCCGGCCCCGGCGGTAGACCGCCTTTTCCTCGTCGGTGAGATGGGGCAGCAGCTTTTTCACGCTGGCGGCCTGGGCGGGGGCCTTCACCATGTCCACCGTGGCCCGGTGGAGGTTGCCAATGGTCTCCTCCCGGCTGCACAGCCAGCCCCGGCAGAGGATTTCATAGACGGCGTCTCCCATGTGGGCCAAGGCCAGCACGTTCCTGCCGGAGAGTTGGCTGGGGGTGAGCTGTGGGGTAAAATAATCCTTCATAGTCTGTTCCTGTTCTGCAAGTTATGCCTCGCGGCCTTTCAGGTCGGGCTGAGGCCGGTTGTTGTAAAAGAAGATAGCCACCGCCGCCCCGATGATAAGGACGTAGCCCAGAAAGCTCCAGCCGTCCGGCACGTCATGGAACAGGAAGTAGCCGAACACGGCGGAAAAGATGATTTGGGAGTAGTCGTAGACCGACACCTCCCGCCCCGGCGCGTGGGTGTAGGCGGCGGTGATGGAGAACTGTCCCCCGGCGGCAGCCACGCCCGCCATGATGAGGCACACCAACTGTACCCCGGTCATGGGCTGGAAGTTGAACACCATCCACGGCAGCACACACAGGCAGGAGAACGCGGAGAAAAACAGCACGATAACGGAGCCTTTTTCTCCCTTCAAGCCCAGCATCCGCACAAAGGTGTAGGCGGCGCCGGCGCTGACGCCGCCCAGCAGCCCGATGAGCGAGGGGACCAGATCCAAGTTGGTCAACGTGGGCTTGACGATGAACAGGCTGCCACAGAAGGCCACCGCCACCACGCCGATCTGGAAGGGGGTCAGCTTCTCCTTCAGGATAAAATAGGAGAAGATGAGCACGAAGAAGGGCGACATTTTGTTGAGCATGGAGGCGTTGGCCAGCACCAGATGGTCCACCGCGTAGAAGTTGCAGAGGATGCCCAGGGTGCCGAAGGCCGCCCGACATACGAACCAGGGCAGGTTCTTGGGGTTCAGGTGGAACCCTTCTCCGCTGCGCAGAATCATGACCGCCGCCACCAGCATGGCGATGAAGTTCCGGAAGAAGCTCTTCTCGATGCTGGGCAGGTCGCCGGACAGCCGGACGAAAATGTTCATCCAGGTGAAGCAAAAGGCGGAGCAGATGATATAACAGACGGCTTTTCCTTTGCGGGACATTTCTTTCATCCTTTCAATCCCTGCCGACTTCTCTGGGCGGCTGGGTATTCTTTATTGTATCACAACTTTGGGCAAATGCAACTGTTCCGACGTTTTGAACGCTTTTGCAAGTCTCATTTCACAAAATTTCATTTCCGGTCGGCGATATTTTTGTCAATCGGCGGCGTAAATCGGTTGCGCGCCCGCCTTCTTTTGTGCTATACTATTCTCTGGTAACCAAAGGCGGCACCGCACAGTCCTGCACAGGCGGATCGTGCTGTGTCGCCAAAATTTAGAAGAATCCAAAAAACGTCGCAGGTGTGCGGCGACCCCAACTGTACTGGAGGTATCTCCCATGCTGAACATCCTTCACTCCGGCGCGTACTACTCCGGCGGGCGGTTCATCCCCGCCGCGGACGCCTCCGCCGCCGGTCTGCCCTCCGCCGAGACCGCCAAAAAAGGCACCATGGCCTATTCCATCCTGGCCAGCCACAACACCAGCGGCAATATGTCGGACCTGAAAATCAAGTTCGACGCCATGGCCTCCCACGACATCACTTACGTGGGTATCATCCAGACCGCCAGGGCCTCCGGCCTCAAGGAGTTCCCCCTGCCCTATGTGCTGACCAACTGCCACAACAGCCTTTGCGCCGTGGGCGGCACCATCAACGAGGACGACCACGTCTTCGGCCTCTCCGCCGCGAGGAAGTATGGCGGCGAGTTCGTCCCCGCCCACCAGTCCGTCATCCACTCCTATATGCGGGAACGGTACGCAGGCGGCGGCAAAATGCTGCTGGGTTCCGACTCTCACACCCGCTACGGCGCGTTTGGCACCATGGCTATGGGCGAGGGCGGCCCGGAGCTGGTCAAGCAGCTCTTGGGCAAGACCTATGACATCGCCTATCCCCGCGTGGTGGCCATCTACCTGACCGGCGCGCCCCGCCCCGGCGTGGGTCCCCAGGACGTGGCCCTGGCCCTCATCGGAGCGACCTTCACCAAGGGCATCGTGAAAAACGCCGTGATGGAGTTCTTCGGCCCCGGCGTGGCTTCCATGGCAATGGATTACCGCTGTGGCATCGACGTGATGACCACCGAGACCTCCTGCCTGTCCTCCGTCTGGTCCACCGACGAGACAGTGAAGCAGTACATGACCGCCCTGGGCCGGGGGGACGAGTTCAAGGAGCTGAACCCCACCGACGGCGCGTATTACGACGACGTCATTGAAGTAGACCTCTCTAAAGTAGAGCCGATGATCGCGCTTCCCTTCCACCCCTCCAACGCCTACACCATCGCGGACTTCAAGGCCAACATGACCGACATCCTCCACCAGGTAGACGAGGCCACCGCCCGCCAGTTCCAACTGAAAACACCTCCCGCCTCCCTGACCGAAAAGATTCGGGACGGCAAGTTCTACGTGGACCAGGCGGTCATCGCGGGCTGCTCCGGCGGCACCTATCAGAACCTGATGCGGGTGTCCGAGATGCTCGCCGGCAAGAGCCTGGGGGACAAGGCCCTGTGGCTGAGCTGCTACCCCGGCTCCATGCCCGCGTTCCTGGCCCTGTCCAAGAACGGTGCTATCACCAACCTGCTGGCGGCTGGTGCTTCGGTTCGCTCCTGCTTCTGCGGCCCCTGCTTCGGCGCGGGCGACGTGCCCGCCAACGGCGCATTCTCCATCCGCCACTCCACCCGGAACTTCCCCAACCGGGAAGGCTCCAAGCCCGCCGACGGCCAGCTCAGCTATGTGGCCCTGATGGACGCCCGCTCCATCACCGCCACCGTCCTGAACGGCGGCGCGCTGACCGCCGCTACCGAGCTGCCGGACGTGCCTGCCGACCCCGCTTATGAGCCTTACGACTACGACGACTCCGCTTACAAGAACCGGGTCTACTTCGGCGTGGGCAAGCCACAGCCGGAAACAGAGCTGGTCTTTGGCCCCAACATCGCAGACTGGCCGGAGCAAATTTCTCTGCCGGAGAACCTGCTCATGACCGCCGCCTCCGCCATCTACGACCCCGTCACCACCACCGACGAGCTGATCCCCTCCGGCGAGACCTCCTCCTATCGCTCCAACCCGCTGAAGCTCTCCGAGTTCGCCCTGAGCCGGAAGGACCCCGCCTATGTGGGCCGGGCCAAGTCCATCCAGGCCGTGGAGCGCAAGCGCCGGGAGGGGAACTACGACGAGGAAGTGCGCTCCGCTCTGCGGGGCTGCGACCCCGCCACCACCGGCCTGGGTTCCTTCGTCATGGCGCTGAAGCCCGGCGACGGCTCCGCCCGTGAACAGGCCGCCTCCTGCCAGCGGGTGCTGGGGGGCGTGGCGAACATCGCCGCCGAGTACGCCACCAAGCGCTACCGCTCCAACGTGGTCAACTGGGGGATGCTGCCCTTCATCGCGGACGGTCTGGCAGAGCTGAACATCCAGCCCGGCGACCAGGTCTATCTGCCCGGTATCAAGGCCCTGCTGGAAGGGGACGGCGAGGAGCTGAACGCCACCCTCATCCAGAACGGCGCGGAAACTCCCGTCACCCTCAAGCTGCCCGCCATGACCCGCGAGGAACGGGACATCGTGCTGGCCGGGTGTCTCATCAACTACTACGCCGCGGAATAATTCCCCTGTAAAACATTTGGGAGCGCCGGTTTCGGCGCTCCCGCTTTTTGTCTGTAATGTGCAATGTGCAGTTAGCAATGTGCAATTATCCTGTTTTTCTGTGTTTTCCTGTCATTGTTCGGCAAGTGTGAACGGTACGTTTCGTTCGGAGCAGTTGCTATCAGCTCTGCATCATTGCACATTGCACATTGCTAATTGCTAATTACTCCTTCACCCGCGCGCCGTCGATCCACACCCCCTGGATTTGAGACTGCAAATCAAAGGGGTGGCCGCTGTACAGCACCAGGTCTGCGTCCTTGCCCGGCGTGATGGAACCCACCCGGTCGGCGATACCGGCGATCTCCGCCGCGTCGATGGAAATGGCGCGAAGGGCCTGCTCCGGGTCCAGGCCGTTTTTCGCTGCAATCGCCGCCGCCAGGGGGAGATACTGCACCGGGTTTTCCGGGTGGTCGGTGCAAATGGCCACCTTGACCCCGGCCTTCGCCAGCGCCGCCGTGTTGCCCAGGGTCTGGCGGGACAGCTCCGGCTTGCTCCGGTCCCCGATGATGGGGCCGGTGACCACACGAGCGCCCTCCGCCGCCAGCAGGTCGGCCACCAGATGGCCCTCCGTGCCGTGAATGATGACGTAATTCAAATCAAATTCCTTGGCGATGCGGACGGCGGTGGCGATGTCGTCCGCCCGGTGCGCGTGGAAGTGGGCGGGGAGCTTTTTCTCCAGCACCGGGGCCAGGGCCTCCAGCTTGGCGTCGAAGTCAGGCGGGTCCTTGTCCTCGTCCTCCGCTGCGGCCTGCTTTTTGCGCAGATACTCTGCCGCCTGCGCCAGGTTTTCCCGAATCAGGGCGGCGGTGGCCATGCGGGTCATGGGACTTTCCTTTTTCTCGCTGTAGACCCCCTTGGGGTTCTCGCCCAGGGCGAACTTCATGGCGACGGGGGCCTTTACCACCATGTCGTCGATCCAGCGCCCGGCGGTCTTGACGGCGGCGAACTGCCCGCCAATGGCGTTGGCGCTGCCGGGACCGGTCAGCACCGTGGTCACGCCCCCCTCTCTGGCCTCCTTGAAGCAGTTGTCCAGGGGATAGAGGGCGTCAATGGCCCGCAGGTGGGGGGTGACGGGGTCGCTCTCCTCGTTGCAGTCGTCCTGGTCGTAGGTCTGACCGTCGGCCAGCAGGCCCAGGTGACAGTGGGCGTCCACCCAGCCGGGGTAGAGCTGCCCACCCTGGGCGTCCACGTCGCCGGGGAGGACGGGTGGGCAGTCCTCCATGGGTCCCAGAGCGGCCACCTTGCCGTCCTCCAAAAGGACAAATCCGTTTTCAATCACTTTTTTGTCCATTGGATGGACATTTGCGTTAAAAATCAGCATAATTCGCTCCTTTTTGACAAAAGTAGTGTTTGACACATGGGAGAAGTTCTGGTATTCTATTCTTGCAGCTCATCCAATGCACCGCCGCGCCAGCCGTGCGGCGGACGGCCCCAAGGCCGTTTGACTTCATTCTCCCTTTGTGCAGCGTCTGCACAGGACGCGCCCTGATTCTTTTCAGGGCGCGCTTTTTTTGCGGCGGACAATATTATACCTGACAAACACGCCCGCTGCAAGCGGAAAAGCGGCGGTTCCTTCGGAAGAAAATCAAAGCTTCTTTATGAAAAGTGTTGCAAAAACAGCGGCAGTGGAGTACAATAAAACCAATGAAGCAAACCGTTTTGCCAAAGCGAAAAGGAGGTCCCTATGGAAACCTATAATCCGCTGCTGAGGAACAGCAAAAGTCCCCAGAAGTTCATCACTATCGGCGAGATCATGCTCCGGCTGACCCCGCCCAACTACGCGAAGATCCGCATGGCCTCCAGCTTTGAGGCCAGCTACGGCGGCAGCGAGGCCAACATCGCCATGGCCCTGGCCAATTTGGGCGTGGACAGCACCTTTTTCAGCGTGGTGCCCAACAACAGCCTGGGCAAGAGCGCCATCCGTCTGCTGCGCACCAACGACGTTCACTGCACCCCCATGATCCTCTCCTCCCCGGAAGAGACCCCCTCCTTCCGCCTGGGGACCTACTACCTGGAGACCGGCTTCGGCATCCGCCCCAGCAAGGTCACTTATGACCGGAAGCACAGCGCCATCACCGAGTTCGACTTCTCCCTGGTGGATCTGAACGAGCTGCTGGAGGGGTATGACTGGCTGCATCTGAGCGGCATCACCCCCGCCCTGTCCCCCAGTTGTGCCGACTTTATCCTGGACTGCCTGAAAACCGCCAAGGAGAAGGGCATGACCGTCAGCTTTGACGGCAACTTCCGCAGCCGCCTGTGGACCTGGGAGGAGGCGCGGGACTACTGCACTCAGTGCCTGCCCTATGTAGACGTACTGTTTGGCATCGAACCGTATCACCTGTGGAAGGACGAGAACGACCACAGCAAGGGCGACTGGAAGGACGGCGTCCCCCTCCAGCCCAGCTATGAGCAGCAGGACGAGGTGTTCCAGCACTTTGTGGAGCGGTATCCCAATCTCAAGTGCATTGGCCGTCACGTCCGCTACGCCCACTCCGGCAGCGAAAACAGCCTCAAGGCGTATATGTGGTATCAGGGCCACACCTTCGAGAGCAAGCTGTTCACCTTCAACATCCTGGACCGGGTGGGCGGCGGCGACGCCTTCGCCAGCGGCATGATCTACGCCATGATGCACAACTACAAGCCCATGGATCTGGTCAACTTCGCCGTAGCCAGCAGCGTCATCAAGCACACCATCCACGGCGACGCCAACATCACCGACGACGTGCAGAGCATCCGCAACCTGATGAACATGAATTATGACATCAAGCGGTGAGCCTGTTTTTCCATTGACCTGCGGCCCGGAGTTCCTTTCTTCGGGCCGCTTTTCTTCGTCCCTGCCCTTGACGCGCCGCCGCCCATTCGTTATTATACATAGATAGGAATATGTACGGAAAAAGTCGAGCAGAGAGGAGCGGAAATGATACGAATCGCCATTGTGGAGGATGAGGCCGCCTTTGTCCAGCAGATGGAGGACTACGCAGCCCGCTACCAGCGGGAGCGGGGGGAGAGCCTCCGGGTCACGGTCTACACCGACGGCACCGAGCTGGTGGAGCGGTACAGCGGGGACTGCGACATCATCTTTATGGATGTGCAGATGGAGTACCTGGACGGCATGACGGCGGCGGAGCTGATTCGCCGGACCGACCCGGAAGTCATTCTCATCTTCGTGACCAATATGCCCCAGTACGCCATCCGGGGCTACGCTGTGGGCGCCATGGACTACGTCCTCAAGCCCATCACCTACTTTGCCTTCTCCCAGCAGCTTGACAAGGCCATCGCCGCCGTCCACCGGCGGGAAAAGCGCTATCTGGTCATCACCTCCGCCGGGGAGACCCGGAAGCTGGACGTCTCTCATATTTTCTATGTGGAGAGCCAGGGCCACTCCCTGACCTTCCACACCCAGGAGGGGGATTTCGTCTCCACCGGCACCATGCAGCAGACGGAAAAGAGCCTGGCCTCCAGCGGCGCGTTTTTCCGGTGCAACAAGGGCTGTCTGGTCAACCTGGAGCACGTGGACGTGATACGGGACAACTGCGCCCTGGTGAATGGCGCAGCCCTGCCCATCAGCCGGGGCAAAAAAGCCCCCATGATGAAGGCCCTGACCGACTACGTGAACGGGGTGACGCCATGAGCAATATTCCTGACATCCCCCGCATCTACACCGCCCTGGCGGAGTGGCTGGCCTGCGTGTCCTATATCAGCCTGGCCCCCAAACGGCGGTTTGCCCCGCTGCCTCTGACACTGATTTGCGCCGGGTTTCTGGCGGTGCAGAGCGCCTTTCTGGTGCTGACCGACAACGCGCCCTTTGTACTGTGGGTGCCGTGTATGCTGTTCGCCATTGGGCTGATGTTCCTGCTGTTGTACGTGTGCGTCGATGTCCCCCTCATCAACGTGGGGTTCTGCTGCGTCCGGGCCTTTCTGCTGGCGGAGTTCGCCGCCAGTCTGGAGTGGCAGCTCTACTACTATTGCTGCGCCCGGCTGGGCTACAATCCCGGCGGCGGCCCGGTGCTTTCCGTGGTGTTCCTGGCGGCGGTCTACGCCGTCATCTACGTGACCATGTGGCAACTGGACCGGCGGCACATGGACAGCACCGGCTTAAAGGTCAACCCCAACGAGCTGATCATCGCCTTCCTCATCGGGGCGGGGGCTTTCGCCCTGAGCAACCTGAGCTTTGTAGCTGCCAACACCCCCTTTAGCACCAGCGACAGCTCCGACATCCTCTATATCCGAACGCTGGTGGACCTGGCGGGCGTGGCCATCCTCTACGCCTACCACATCCAGCGGGTGGAGACCTATATGCGCTATGAGCTGACCGCCATCAACACCACCCTGAAAAACCAGTACGACCAGTATTGCACCTCACGGGAGAGCATCGAGCTTATCAACCGGAAGTACCACGACCTGAAACACCAGATCGCCGCGCTCCGGGCGGAATCGGACCCCCAGCGCCGGAGCCAGTGGCTGGACGAGATGGAGAGCGACATCCGCCAGTACGAGGCCCAGAACAAGACGGGAAACCCCGTGCTGGACACAGTGCTCACCGGCAAGAGCCTCTACTGCCAGAAGCACGGCATCAGCCTGACCTGTGTGGCCGACGCGGAAAAGCTGGACTTCATGCGGGTGATGGACATCTGTTCCATCTTCGGCAACGCCCTGGACAACGCCATCGAGAGCGCCCTCCAACTGGAGGACAAGGAGCAGCGGCTCATCCGCGTCACCGTCGGCCCCCAGAAGGGATTTCTGCTCATCCGAGTGGAGAACTACTTTGGCGGCAGCCTGACCTTTGAGGACGGTTTGCCCGTCACCACCAAAACCGACAAGGATTACCACGGCTTCGGCGTCAAGAGCATCAAACGCTCGGTGGAGCAGTACAACGGAGCTATGACCATCTCCACCGACAGCGGCTGGTTCCGGCTCAAGCTGCTCATCCCTCTGCCGGAGGGTAAAACCAGTTGATTCGTCAACTTTTACAATTTCCATTCCGAAATTTTGTGCAAAAAAACGAACCAATTTGCAATTTAGGAAGAAAAAGAGACTACTTGTGAATTTTTTATGTCCAAGTGTCTCTTTTTTGTTATACTCTTTTATGTAATAGCACTTCGTTAAAGCAAGTGCCTGTACGTATCATTTTGTAAGGAGGAAGAAAAATGTTACAGTTACTCATCAACCTGCTGACACCTCTGTTCACCAGCATGGGCGTCAGCGCCGCTGACGTGCAGACCTATGCCAACACGCTGAGCAGCTACATCTACGCCATTTTCGCGCTGATCGTCGCCCTCATCGTGGTGCTGATCGCGGCCCACTGGGTCAAGAAAGGCACCCGCCACGTGGTCCGCTGGTCCGCAGTGGTGGCCGTGGTGCTGGTCATCGGCATCCTGGCCAACGTCATCTGCTTCGGTCCCATGTACAGCACCCTCTCCCCCGTCCTGAACGGCTCAGTGGAGCTGTCTGACGAGACGGTGGCCGCCAGCACCGCCATCGTGCAGGAGCTGGGCGAGGAGGGCATTGTCCTGGCCAAGAACGACGGTACCCTGCCCCTGGACGGCACCACCAACCTGAACGTGTTCGGCTGGGCCTCCACCAACCCCATCTATGGCGGCACCGGCTCCGGTTCCTCCAGCACCGAGAGCAACGTCAGCATTCTCCAGTCCCTGGCTGACGCGGGCTTCACCACCAACGAGACCCTGACCCAGATGTACACCGACTACTGCTCTGAGCGGCCCGAGGTCGGCATGAGCACCCAGGACTGGACCCTGCCTGAGCCTACCACCGACTACTACACCGACGAGATCATGGAAGAGGCCAAGGAGTTCTCCGACACCGCCATCATCGTCATCGGTCGTTCCGGCGGCGAGGGCGCTGACCTGCCCACCGACATGTACGCTGTCATCCACGGCACCTACAACATCGCCAGCGAGGTCTCCACCGTACCCGACAGCTACGGCTACACCAACGCCTCTTACACCAACAACGGCGACTATGACGACTTCGACGAGGGCGACCACTATCTGGAGCTGTCCAACACCGAAGAGGCCATGGTTGACCTGGTCTGCTCCAACTTTGACAACGTCATCGTCATTGTCAACGCCAACAACACCATGGAGCTGGGCTGGACCGACGAGTATGACAACATCAGCGCCGTCCTGCTGGCCCCCGGCGCAGGCGCTTCCGGCTTCGCCGCCCTGGGCGAGATCCTCAACGGCACTGTCAACCCCTCCGGCAAGACCGCTGACACCTTCGTCAAGGATCTGACCGACACCCCCACCTGGAACAACGCCGGTGCCTACAATTACACCAACATCTCCGACATCCAGGACGCCAACACCGCTGCGGACTCCGCCTATCAGGGCACCGCTGCCTTTGTGGACTATGTGGAGAGCATCTATGTGGGCTACAAGTACTATGAGACCGCCTCTGACGACGGGGTCATCGACTACGATTCCAAGGTACAGTATCCCTTCGGCTATGGCCTGAGCTACACCACCTTCGAGCAGGTCATGGAGAACTTCTCCATCAGCGACACCACCATCACCTTCGACGTGACCGTCACCAACACCGGCACCGTAGCCGGTAAGGACGTGGTGGAGGTCTATTACACTCCGCCTTACACCGACGGCGGCATTGAGAAGGCTTCCGTCAACCTGGTGCAGTACGCCAAGACCGACAGCCTGGAAGCCGGAGCCTCCCAGACCATCTCCTTCTCCATCGACCTGGAAGAGCTGGCCTCCTATGACTCCTCCTGCATCAAGACCGAAAACGGCGGTTACATCCTGGAGGCCGGTGACTACACCATCTCCGTCCGCTCTGACTCCCACACCGTGCTGGACGAAGAGTCCTTCACCCTGGACGAGGACATCGACTACAGCGTGACCGGTCGTGAATCCGACGGCACTGTGGCCACCAACCAGTTCGAGGACTACTCCGCCGGTGACGTGACCTACCTCTCCCGCGCCAATGGCTTCGCCAATTACGATGAAGTCACCGCCGCCCCCACCGACGAGGATTACGAGATGGACGACGACACCAAGGCCGCTGTGGAGCTGAGCCTGGTCGCCACCTATGATTCCACCCTCTATGACGACGACAGCGACGAAATGCCCACCACCGAGGCCGACAACGGCCTGACCCTGTCCGACCTGACCGGCCTGGACTACGACGACGAGACCTGGGATTCCCTGCTGGACCAGATGTCCGTGGACGACATGATCACCCTGGTTTGCCTGGGCGGTTGGCAGACGGCTGAGATCACCTCCGTGGGCAAGGTCGCCACCAACGACTGCGACGGCCCCGCCGGCGTGAACAACTTCCTGACCGGCGCTCAGGGCACCGCCTTCGGCACCGAGGTGCTGATGGCCCAGACCTGGAACACCGAGCTGGCCTACCGTATCGGTGAGGCCATGGGCACTGAGTACGCCGAAGTGGACAACTACGGCTGGTACGGCCCCGCCATGAACACCCACCGCTCCGCCTTCGCTGGCCGGAACTTCGAGTATTACTCCGAGGACGGCGTGCTGGCCGGTTACTTCACCGCGGCTCAGGTCAACGGCGCGGCCTCCAAGGGCGTTTACGCCTACATCAAGCACTTCGCCCTGAACGACCAGGAGACCAACCGCTGCGCGGTGCTGCTGACCTACTCCAACGAGCAGGCCATCCGCGAGATCTACCTGAAGCCCTTCGAGATCTGCGTCAAGAACTATGAGGGCACCGGCCTGGCCGTCATGTCCTCCTTCAACTGGATCGGCACCGTGCCCTGCGGCGCCAACGGCAACCTGCTCAACAACGTCCTCCGGGACGAGTGGGGCTTCGTGGGCTTCGTGGAGACCGACTATGACGGCGGCTACGGCTACATGATCGCTGACCACAGCGTCCGCAACGGCAACGACCTGATGCTGGGCTTCACCGTCAACACCGGCGACAACGAGTTCACCAACCTGAGCGCCACCATGGTCCAGGCCCTGCGCCAGGCCAGCAAGAACATCCTGTATGTGGTGGGCAACAGCGGCTATTACACCAACGAGTCCACCTCCGGCGGCCTGAGCAACATGATGAAGATGTTCCTGACCATCGACATCGCGGGCGGCGTGGTGCTGCTGGCGATCGAGGCCATCGTCCTCATCCGCTGGACCCGGAAGCGCAAGGCTGTCAACGCTTAATTCTTTCCCCTGCTATCCCCCATTTTTACCCTTTCCCAAAGGGCCTCCCGGTTCGCCGGGAGGCCCGGCGGAAACGATGGGGTATTTTTTGGGCAATTTTAAGGCCGGTTTGAGTATCACAGAGCTGTTTCTGTGGTTTTGAAATCAGTCTTAAAGGAAAATCCGTATAGATTGATGAATGAACAAGAAAAGGAGGAGTTATATTTGAAACATCAGGACATCATCAGCCAACTGACCCTGGAGGAGAAGTGTTACCTGCTCTCCGGCAAGGACTTCTGGCAGACCCGCAGCGTGGAGCGGGTGGGCATCCCCAGCATCACCCTTTCTGACGGCCCCCACGGGGTCCGCAAGCAGGAGGGAGCCGGAGACCAGTTGGGCCTGAACGGGTCGCTTCCCGCCACCTGCTTCCCCACTGCCGCCACCATTGCCAACAGTTGGGACCCCGACCTGGGCGAGGCCATTGGCCGCTGCCTGGGCGAGGAAGCCGCCAGTCAGGATGTCAACGTCCTGCTTGGCCCCGGCATGAACATCAAGCGCAGCCCCCTCTGCGGCCGGAACTTTGAGTATTTCAGCGAGGACCCCTATCTGGCGGGTAAAATCTGCGCCGGGTACATCCGGGGTATCCAGTCAAACGGCGTCTCCGCCTGCCCCAAGCACTTCGCCGCCAACAACACCGAGCTGCGCCGGATGGCCAGCGACTCCGTGGTGGACGAGCGCACCCTGCGGGAGATTTACCTGACCGGGTTCGAAATCGCCGTGAAAGAGGCCCATCCCAAGAGCCTGATGTCCTCCTACAACCGGGTCAACGGGGTCTATGCCAACGAGAACCCCCATACCTTGCAGGAGATTTTGCGGGACGAGTGGGGCTTCGACGGCTTCGTGGTCTCCGACTGGGGCGGCTCTAACGACCATGTGGAGGGCGTCCGCGCCGGTTCCCATCTGGAAATGCCCACCACCGGCGGCGACAGCGACGAGGAGCTGATTCAGGCCGTCAAGGACGGGCGCATCGAGGAGTCCATTGTGGACCGCCGGGTGGATGAGCTGCTGGACGTGGTGTTCGCCACCCGCACCGCCGTGGACAAGACCAAGGGCCAGCCCTTCGACCAGGACGCCCACCACGCCATGGCCCAGAAAGCCAGCGAGGAGAGCATCGTCCTGCTGAAAAACGAGGACAACATCCTGCCTCTGGCCGCCGGGACCAAGGTGGCCGTCATCGGCGACTTCGCGGAGACCCCCCGCTATCAGGGCGCCGGTTCCTCCGTGGTCAACTGCACCAAGCTGGATTCCGCCAACCAGGTCATGGGCCAGTTCGATTTGAACGTGGTGGGCTTCGAGAAGGGCTATCCCCGCGTGGGCGCGGGCGACGCCTCCATGCAGGCCGCCGCGGTAGAGCTGGCGAAAAAGGCGGACGTGGCGCTGCTGTACCTGGGCCTGGACGAGATCTCCGAGTCCGAGGGCCTGGACCGGGGCAACATGAAGCTGCCCCAGAGCCAGGTGGACCTGCTCTGTGCTGTGGCGGAGGTCAACCCCAACGTGGTGGTCGTCATGGCCGCCGGTTCCTCCATCGAAATGCCCTGGCTGGACAAGTGCAAGGGCCTGCTCCACGGCTACCTCTGCGGACAGGCGGGAGCCGCCGCCCTGCTGAAGGCCGTCACCGGGCAAATCAACCCCTCCGGCAAGCTGTCCGAGACCTACCCCATCGCCTACGAGGACACCCCCTCCGCCCCCTACTTCCCCGCCAAACAGCGGAACGCGGAGTACCGGGAGGGCCTGTATGTGGGCTATCGCTACTTTGAGACGGTGCAAAAGCCCGTGCTGTTCCCCTTCGGCTTCGGCCTGAGCTACACCACCTTCGCTTACAGCGACTTGAAGGTGGACGGGAACAACGTCACCTTCATCCTGACCAACACCGGCAAGGTGGACGGCGCGGAGGTGGCCCAACTCTACGTCAGCGCCAAGAACCCCTCCATCTACCGCCCGGCGAAGGAACTGAAAGGCTTCCAGAAGGTCTTTTTGAAGGCCGGAGAGCGCAAGACCGTCACCATCACCCTGGACGACAAGGCGTTCCGGTATTTCAATACCAAAACCAACCGGTTTGAAGTTGACGGCGGCGAGTATGACATCCTCATTGGCGCGTCCGTGGCGGACATCAAGCTCCGCGCAGCCGTTACCGTCACCGGCACCAACGCCCCCCTGCCCTATGACATGAGCCAGCTCCCCAGCTACGCCTCCGGCAACATCCTGGCGGTCTCCGACGCGGAGTGGACCACTCTGCTGGGACATCCCATCCCCGACGGAAGCTGGAGCGGCACTCTGGAGGCCAACGACGCCCTGTGCCAGCTCTACTACGCCAAGAGCGGCGTGGCCCGGCTGATTTACAAAATCATGACCAACATGCTGGACAAGAGCATGGCCAAGGGCAAGCCCGACCTGAACATCATCTTTGTCTACAACATGCCCTTCCGCGGCATCGGCAAGATGACCGGCGGCATGGTCAGCCAGTACATGGTGGAGGGCCTGCTGAAAGCCGCCAACGGCCACTTTTTCGCCGGTGTGGGCCAGTTCATCTCCGGCTTCTTCAAGCAGAAGAAGGTCGCCAAGCACGCGGGCGAAATGAAATAACCTCCTTATCACCGCCGGGGGCTCTCCACAGGGAGAGGGCCTCCGGTGGGCAGAAGAAAATTGGTATCCCGTTCACTCAGCCGCACTTTTAGCGGATAGCGATTAGTGATTAGTGGTTAGAAAAGGCAAAGTCAAATGTCAAGCACTATCCCCTTGCCTCCGCCGTCAAGCGGCACTTCCGCTTTGCTCCCTGCCCTGAAAGGGGAGGGGGACCATGCGAAGCATGGTGGAGGGGTTTTCCGCTGGAATAAATGATAAGGCTGAATCAGAGTGGATACCGAGAAAAGCGAAAAATCCAACGAAAGGGGAACTGTTCCATGAACGCTTTGAAAAACTTTTGGGAATCCTTTGCCGACTCCCATCCCGGCGCGGCCCGTTGGCTGCGGGAGGGCGGTCTGTTCGTCATTTTCAGCTATGTGGTCACCTTTTTGAAGTACCTGATGCTGATGTTCCTGCCGGCGCTGTTCGCCGCTTACGCCGCCATCGGCTGGGGCTGGCCCTCCATCCAGGGCAGCCTGTTCGGTGTCAGCTTCACCTTCAACGTCATCGGTTACGCCGTGGAGGACGGCGGCCTGGCCTATCTGTACGCCTACCTGGTGTCCAGCTTCCTGGGCGAGTGCATCAACTTCCCCCTCCAGCGGAACGTGACCTTTAAGAGCCACGGCCCCCTGGCCCTCCAAATCCCCATCTACTTCCTGGGCTGGGTGGTCATCACCCTCATCGTCAACTCCATCAACAGCGTGTGGGTCGGCGTGGCCAGCTACCTCGTCCCGGCGGCCATCTACAACATCGTCACCATCGTCCTGAACGGCGGCGTGTCCATGGTGGTGTTCTTCGTGCTGAACAAAATCATCTTCGCGGAGAACTTCGGCAAGAGGAAGTAATTTCCCTTATTGACAACCGAGAAAATCAAAAAACGGGATCGGTCTGCTGGCCGGTCCCGTTTTGACGCAATTCCTATAAATATAATTGGATATTCCTTTAAATCAGCTACGTTTTTAGCGGCTAGAAAAAATTTACTGAAAATTCCTCATCTATCGAACAAAAGCAGCAACAATCGACAAGTACTTTCCCCTCTCGCCTCCCCTGAAAGGGGAGGAGGGCCGCCGCCGTAGGCGGTGGCGGAGGGGTTTCTGGTACATGACGGAGTAAACCGGATAATCAGAAATGAAAAAATCCCCTGGGAGGGGACCAAATGGTGGACGATAAGAGATTTGAACTCCTGACCCTTCGCACGTCAAGCGAATGCTCTAGCCAGCTGAGCTAATCGTCCAAATTGTCGTTGGCACATTCCCAACGTATGATATTATACTGACCCGGCGGGGAAAAGTCAAGCATAATTTCAGGAAATTCGCAAATCCGACTGTTCCGGGGTGCGGAGGGCCGGAGGCAGAGGAATTTTTCCCAGCGCACCGCCGCCGGGCGGCTGCTCCCGGAAGGACAGGCACGAAAAATAATATATTTTTTACAAGTCTTTTAAAATGTTTGTTTTTTTACTTTTCCTCTTTACTTTCTCCGGGTTTTTGTTATAATTATACTCGGAACAAAGTTAGAGTTCGCCCTTTCCACCGGTGCTGCACTGTGACGACAGATGTTTCCGATGAGAGGACAACCACAAAAAAGCAACCGCGAAAAGAAAAAATGGAGGTGTAACGTTATGCGAGTTCAATTCACTGAAACCGTATTGCGTGATGCAAACCAGTCCCTGATGGCTACCCGCCTTCCTTATTCTGATTACGAGCCGATCCTCTCCACGATGGACAAGGCCGGCTATTATTCAGTGGAGTGCTGGGGCGGCGCCACGTTCGACTCCTGCCTGCGTTACCTGGACGAAGATCCCTGGGAGCGTCTGCGGGGCATCCGCAAGAATATGCCCAACACCAAGCTGCAAATGCTGCTGCGGGGCCAGAACCTGCTGGGCTACAAACATTACCACGACGACGTGGTGGAGAAGTTCGTCGAGCTGTCCATCAAGAACGGCATCGACATCCTGCGTATTTTCGACGCGCTGAACGACTTCCGCAACCTGGGCACCGCCCTGGACGCCACCAAGAAGTACGCCACCGCCAACACCGTGGCCTCCGGCTGTATCTCCTACACCCAGTCCCCCGTCCATACGGTGGATAAGTACGTGGAGATGTGCAAGGAGCTGCAGAAGATGGGCTTCGACACCATCTGCCTGAAGGATATGGCCGGCACCATGAGTCCCTATGAGGCCGAGCACCTCATCAAGGGCATCAAGGACGCCGTGGGCGACATGCCCCTGATCCTCCACACCCACTGCACCACCGGCATGGCTTACCAGACCGTCACCAAGGCCATCGAGTCCGGTATCGACGTCATCGACACCGCCACCTCCTGCTTCTCCAACGGCACCTCTCAGCCCGCCACCGAGACTATGTTCTATGCCCTGTCTCAGTACGGCATCGAGACCGGCCTGAACGAGAAGGCCATCAACGAGGTCAACGACTTCTTCAAGCCCGTCAAGCAGAAGTACATCGACAACGGCCTGCTGAACCCCAAGAGCATGGCCACCGATTCCCAGGCCCTGGTCTACAAGGTCCCCGGCGGTATGCTGTCCAACATGATCGCTAACCTGACCGACATGGACGCTATGGACAAGTTCGACGAGGCTCTGGCTGAGATCCCCACTGTCCGGGCCGACATGGGCTATCCTCCTCTGGTCACCCCCCTGTCCCAGATGGTGGGCAACCAGGCCGTCACCAACGTGCTGGTGGGCGAGCGCTACAAGAACATCTCCAACGAGGTCAAGAACTACTTCAAGGGTGAGTACGGCATCGCGCCCGCTCCCGTGAACCCCGACCTGGAGAAGAAAATCCTGGGCGAGGGCGGCAAGCCCATCGACTGCCGCATCGAGGACGCCAAGCGCACCGGCGAGGACTTCGAGCAGGCCAAGAAGGACCTGGGCGATCTGGCCCGCAGCGAAGAGGACATCATGAGCTACATCTGCTTCCCCAAGCAGGCCAAGGACTACTTCGAGGCCCGCAAGGAGAAGGAAGAGCGCACCTGCAAGTACACCATGGAAACCCTCGACGAGGAATAAGCGCAGGAGGTATATTCTATGGAAGAAATTACGATTGTTGAAGGATTGGGCGTCACTGTGCTGGGCATGGCCGTCGTGTTCGGCGTGCTGGTGCTGCTGATGGCGATCATCATCGCGGAGAGCAAGGTCATCGCCAGCATTGAGAACCGCGGCAAGGCAAACGCCGCCCCCAACGCTGTCCCCGATGCTCCCGCTCCTGCCGCTACCCCCGCGCCTCTGGCCAAGGGGTCCTGCGGCGGCGTCATGCTGCATGACGTCCCCGACCGCACCGCCGCCATGATCATGGCCATCGTCGCCGACGAGCTGAAAACCCCGCTGAATGAGCTGAGATTTATTTCCATCAAGGAGGTAAAGTGAGATGAAATATAAAATCACACTGAACGACAAGACCTATGAGGTCATTGTCGAAAAGGGTCAGGCCATCCTGGCCGACGAGTACGACGCTCTGGCTCCCGCCGCCGCGCCCGCTGCCCCTGCTGCCGCACCCGCCGCTGCTCCTGCCGCCGCACCCGCTCCCGCCGCCGCCGCGCCCACCGCTGCCGGTGAGCCTGTCACCGCCCCGCTGCCCGGCACCGTCGTCTCCATGAAGGTCAGCGCCGGTCAGGCCATCAAGAGCGGCGACATCGTGGCCATCATCGAGGCCATGAAGATGGAAAACGAAGTTCTCGCTCCCCGGGATGGCACCGTCGCGCAGGTCGTTGCCGGTCAGGGTACTGCTGTCAAGACTGGTGATCCTCTGGTGATCCTGTCCTAAGGAGGAACCAATATGGAATTTATCGGTAGAATCTTTTCCAATTTGGCGGCCCAAACCGGCTTCGTCAATATGTTTGCCGATGGCCCCGTCGCTGCGCTGAAGATCGTCATCATGCTGTTCCTCTCCTGCGTACTGCTGTACATGGGCATCGCCAAGAAGTTCGAGCCGCTGCTGCTGGTGGGCATCGCCTTCGGTATGCTGCTGACCAACCTGCCCGGTTCCGGCATCTACCACGCTGAGCTGTGGTACGCCGGTGCGGGCGCTAACATCAACTTTGGGGAGGTCCTCCACGAGGGCGGCTTCCTGGATATCCTCTATCTGGGCGTCAAGCTGGGCATTTACCCCTCCATCATCTTCATGGGCGTAGGCGCGATGACCGACTTCGGCCCCATGATGGCCAACCCCAAGAGTATGATCCTGGGCGCTGCCGCTCAGTTCGGCGTGTACGCCGCCCTGCTGATGGCCATTGCCCTGGGCTTCTCCGGCCCTGAGGCCGCTTCCATCGGCATCATCGGCGGCGCTGACGGTCCTACCGCTATCTGGCTGACCAGCCAGTTGGCTCCTGACCTGCTTGGCCCCATCGCCGTGGCTGCGTATTCTTACATGGCGCTGATCCCGCTGATCCAGCCGCCGTTTATGAAACTCATCGTATCCAAGGAGCGCCGCTCCATCAAGATGGAGCAGCTCCGCCCCGTGTCCCAGACCGAGAAGATCGTGTTCCCCATCATGGTCACCATCGTCTGCTGCCTGATCCTGCCCTCCGTGGCAGCGCTGCTGGGCTGCCTGATGCTGGGCAACCTGTGGGCCAACTGCGGCGTGTGCGACCGTTTGTCTGACACCGTCCAGAACGCCCTGATGAACATCATCACCATCTTCCTGGGCATCTCCGTGGGCGCTACCGCCACCGCCGAGCAGTTCCTGTCCGCCAAGACAGTCATGATCATCGTGCTGGGCCTGCTGGCCTTCTGCTTCGCCACCTGCGGCGGCCTGCTGGTGGGTCAGATCATGTGCACCCTGACCCATGGCAAGATCAACCCCATCATCGGCTCCGCCGGCGTGTCCGCCGTGCCGATGGCGGCCCGTGTTGCTCAGGTCCAGGGCCAGAAGGACAACCCCTCCAACTTCCTGCTGATGCACGCCATGGGCCCCAATGTGTCCGGCGTCATCGGTTCCGCCGTGGCCGCTGGCTTCCTGCTGGCTGTGTTCGGCTGATAACCGCATAAACAACCTTCGGGGCTGTGCCGTTGGGCGCAGCCCCATTTTACAACCGAACGACAGAAAAACCGCCCCAAATCCCCCATGCAACTGCCGGTTGACAAACTGCAAGGCCGGAATGGTTGCGCCGCAACCGCTGTTTTTCGTACAATGGAGCCACCAAAACAAGGAGGCGTTTCGATATGAACATTGCAGACAGGATTCAGCAGTTGAGAAAGGCAAATGGGATCTCCCAGGAGGAGCTGGCGGACCGGGTGGGTGTGTCCCGCCAGGCGGTCAGCAAGTGGGAGAGCGAGCAAAGCGTCCCCGACCTGAACAAAATCATCCTGCTCAGCGACTACTTCGGTGTGACTACGGATTATTTGCTCAAGGGCATTGAGCCGATGCCGGAGCAGCCGGTGAAAGGAAAGCCGGACGCCCGTATATTCACCGTGATTGGCACCGCCCTGAACTTCATCGGGCTGGTGACAGCTATTGGAATTTGGGTGATTTGGTACACGCAATTATCCGTAGTAGTGGGCTTTGTCCTCATGGCGGCGGGCTGCGCGGTGTTCGCCGTGGGCCAGCTCCTGGGGGAGAACACCCGGAGCGCTGCCAGATGGTTCTGGCTGGTCAACGTGTGGCTGCTGGCGCTGATGCCCATTTCCTGCGTGTTCAACGCGCTGGACGGGACCTTTGGCGGGTTCTGGTGGCGGCTGTCGCCCATCCCGGAGCTGGGGAACTCCTATATCACCTATGTGCTGTGCTGGCTGTTCTACGGGGCGGTGTGCGTGGCCGCAGACCGCTGGCTCAGGAAAAAGCTGCCCAAAGAACAAAAATAGAGCGGCAAAAACCGCTCTATCCATCAAAGTAAATTTGTTTATCCCTTTTTTCGGTTCCGCTTTTTGCTGCCGTATGTGTAGGGGCGGCCCTCGGCCGCCCGCAGGGAAATGTGCGGTTTTCCGGGCGGCCACGGGCCGCCCCTACAGGTGTGTCGTAACACTTCTGAGCTAAATTTGGGGGACCGCTTCAAAGGGAACACCACAAAGCAAAAAAACGGAGGTATCACCATGAACACAAATAAATTCCTGGCCCTCGCCTGGTTCGTCACCGGCGTGGCGGACATCCTGGCGGCCATTTCCTGGCTGCTGGACGGCAAAAAGTCCCTGGGTGCACAGTGGCTGTGCATCGGCAGCATGAACCTGTGCCTGGGGGCTATCAATCTGGGGAAGTCCCGGAAGGAACGGGGCGGAGAGGTGACCGTCGAGGAATGACGGCGCACACCAGGGGCAGACAATGAAACCGGAACTAATCAGAGCCACTGTGGAGGACGCGGAGGAGCTGTGGAAGATGCAGCGGGCGGCGTTCGCGGAGCTACTGGAAAAGTATCAGGATTTCGACACCAGCCCCGGAAATGAGCCGCCGGAAAAGGTACAGATGCGCCTAAAGCAGCCCTTTACCTATTTCTACTTCATCTGCGTGGAGGGAGAAAAGGCGGGGGCCATTCGGGTCGTTGACCAAAAGGAAGCGGGCCGACCGAAACGAATCAGCCCGCTGTTCTTGCTGCCCGCCTACCGGGGGCGGGGAATCGCACAAAAAGTGATTCAGTTGTGCGAGCAGCTACACGGGGAACCCGGTTGGGCGCTGGACACTATTTTACAGGAGGCGGGGAACCGCCATTTATACGAAAAAATGGGATACCGCGCAACGGGCAAAACGGAGCAAATCAACGACAAAATGACGCTGATTATTTATGAGAAGGAATGAACTGCAAGCGCATTTCCTGCTTAGCCCACCAGCCAATACACCTCCAACAGCCCGTACAGCACCGGCTGGTGCAGCAGATAGACCACCAGCGAGTGCCGTCCCAGCCAGCTCAGGCCGGGCACGTCACGGCGCAGCAGGGGCAGCTCCTTCCAGCGGTCCCACCACAGCCGATGGGCGAAATACCCCACGCAGAACAGGAAAAACCAGGGCAGCAGCGGGAAGTAGTCGGCGGAGTAGAACCCCGCCGGGGGAAACCCGAAGAAGGCGGTAGCCAGGTTTTGGTAGAGAGCGCGGGGCAGCGCCAGCGTCCCCAGTCCGGGGAGGCCCACCGTTCCGCTGGCGATGCTCCGGGTCAGGGCGAAGAGCAGGGCGCTGAGCGCCAACCCCGCCGCCGGGTGGAGCTTCCGCAACAGCGGCTCCAGCGCCGTCAGCAGCAGCCCCGCCGCCCCCAGCAGGGAAAGCACCCCCCCCCAAATCCGGGCGGGAGGGGCCCCCCGCGCCGGCACCGCCGTTACCAACAGGCCGCAGGCGAACACGCCGAGGCCGTGGCGGACCGGGTGGCGGCTCATGCCCCAGCAAAAGCCGGAGAGCAGGATGAACGTCCAGCAAATGCCCTGCTGCCAGTAGAAGGCCCCGCCTTCGTTGTACCAGCCGGGGGTGAACCCCGCCAGGTAAATCAAATCCCAGAGACCGTGGTAGGCGATCATATTCACCAGGGCGAAGCCCCGGAGCGCGTCCAGCAGGGCGTAGCGGGGACGTTTCGCCGGTTCGCTGGTCATAAAATCACTCCCTCCAGGGCGCTGCCCCGAACGCCGGTGACGCGCACCGTCCGCAGGACGTTGTGCAGCTCTTCTCCCGGCGCGTAGACCTCCACATAGTTGGGCGCGTGGCCCCGCCACAGGCCCTCCGCCGCCTCCTCAAAGAGGACTTCCAGCGTCTCGCCCACCCAAAGGTTCAGATAGGCCCGCTCTGTCTCCGCCGCCACGTTTGCGGCCCGGTGGCAGCGGGTCTCTTTCGCGGCGTTGGAAAGTTGACCGGGCAGCTTGTCCGCCACGGTGCCGGGCCGCCGGGAGTAGGGGAAGATGTGCATGGCGGAAAACTGTGCCTGACGCAGAAATTCCAGCGTCCGGGCAAATTCCGCCTCCGTCTCGCCGGGGAAGCCACAAATCAAATCGGTAGTAATGGCGGGACGGTCGAAATACTTCCGCAGCAGGCGGCAGGACTCCAGGAACCGGGCGGCGTCGTACCGCCGGTGCATCCGCGCCAGCGTCTCATCGCAGCCGGACTGGAGGGACAGGTGGAAGTGGGGACACAGGTTGGGCAGCGCCGCCGCCCGGCGGCAGAAATCCTCCGTCACCGTCCGGGGTTCCAGACTGCCCAGCCGCACCCGCAGACCGGGGGCGGCGGCACAAACCGCCTCCACCAGGTCGATGAGGGTCTGGCCGGTTTTCAGGTCCCTGCCCCAGCTTGAAATTTCAATGCCCGTGAGCACCAACTCCTGATACCCCGCCTGAGCCAGCCCCCTGGCCTGTTCCGCCGCCCCCTGGAGGGAGACGGACCGCACCGGCCCCCGGGTGTAGGGGATGATGCAGTAGGTGCAGAAGTTGGCGCAGCCGTCCTCTACTTTGAGCATGGCCCGGGTACGCCCTGGCAAACCCCCGGCGGGCAGCGTCTCGAAGGGGTCCTTCCGACGCAGCGCATCGTCTACAGAGAGGGAGGGTTCCCGCGTCAGGGCGCAGCGCTCCACCTGGTCTAGAAATTCTGTCCGCCGCCCGGTGCCGGAGATCACGTCCACCCCCAGGGCCTGCACGTCCTGGGGACTGGCCTGGGCGTAGCAGCCGCAGACCCCCACCACAGCCAGGGGGTGGTCCCGGCGGGCGCGGCGGATGATGTTGCGGCACTTTTTGTCGCTGACGGCGGTGACGGAGCAGGTGTTGACCAGGTACACGTCGGCCTCGCCGTCGAAGGGGACCAGCGTGTGGCCCCGCCCGGTGAGCAGGGTCTCCATGGCCTGGGTTTCATACTGGTTGACCTTGCAGCCGAGGGTATAGATGGCAAAACGCATAAAGAGAACCGGCTTTCTACAGCTTGTTTTTGGCGCGCAGGTACGCTATAATGACAACAAGGCGAACCCTGTTCTGGGGCCGCCCGGCTGCCTGTGCGCAACAGCACAGCAGTATTATACCGGATTTCTCACATCTTGTACAGTCTTTTTCCCCAGGCAACAGGGAATCCGTGTTGAAGGACGCAAAAAATGATGCTTTTGTAGGGGCGGCCCGTGGCCGCCCGGAAAACAATCTTCTTGCCCAGGGCGGCCAAGGGCCGCCCCTACAGGCGGAAGGGCAAAGAAATTCCTGCGTATCCTGTTCAGCACAAGGAAGCTTCCCGTTTGTATCTCTGGCGGAAAAGAACACTTGCATTGGAGGTCTGAACCATGAAACTCTATCAGGTCACCTTAAATTCCATCGACAGCGTGAAAAAGTTCGTGGACGTTACCACGGTGCTGCGCTGCGACATCGACGTGCTCTCCGGCCGCTACGTGGTGGACGGCAAGAGCATTATGGCCCTCTTCTCCATCGACCTGAACCGGCCCGTCACCGTCCGCGTTCACGACGACAAGGAGGGCAAGCTGTTCCAAAAGAACGTTGCGCCGTTCCTGACTGTGAAAGAGGTCCAGGAGGACCCGGAAAAAGCCTGACCGGGACAATAGAGAAAAGGAGAGCGCTTTATGCACGCAATCGTAACCGTCATCGGCAAGGACCGGGTTGGCATCATCGCCGACGTGTGCGCCCTGCTGTCTCAACAGAAGGTCAACGTGCTGGACATCAGCCAGACCGTCATGCAGGAATACTTCACCATGATCATGATGGTGGATGTCACCGACGCGGAGCTGCCCTTCGCCGAGCTGGTGAAGCTGCTGGAGGAGGAGGGCAAGGGCCTGAATCTGACCATCCGCGCCCAGCGGGAGGACATCTTCAACGCCATGCACCGCATCTGACGGGGGTGGACAGATGCTCAGCAGGAACGAAATTTTACAGACCATCGACATGATCGACCAGCAGCACCTGGACATCCGCACCATCACCATGGGCATTTCGCTGCTCAGTTGCTGCGACCCCGACCCGGAGGCCGCCTGCCGGAAAATCTACGACAAAATTTGCCGCACGGCGGAAAACCTGGTGAAAACCGGTGAGCAAATCGAGCGGGAGTTCGGCATCCCCATCGTCAACAAGCGCATTTCCGTCACCCCCATGGCGCTGGTGGCCGCCGCCAGCGAGACCAGCGACTACGTCCCCTTCGCCAAGGCCCTGGACCGGGCCGCCAAAACCTGCGGCGTGAACTTCATCGGCGGTTACTCCGCCCTGGTACAGAAGGGCATGACCGCCGCCGACCGCAAGCTCATCGCCTCCATCCCGGAGGCCCTGGCGGAGACGGATTTTGTCTGTTCCTCCGTCAATGTGGGGTCCACACGGGCGGGCATCAACATGGACGCGGTGCGGCTGATGGGCGAGACGGTGAAAAAGACCGCTCTGCGCACCGCCGACCGGGACGGCTTCGGCTGCGCCAAGCTGGTGGTGTTCTGCAACGCTGTGGAGGACAACCCCTTCATGGCGGGAGCCTTCCACGGCGTGGGCGAGGCGGAGAGCATCATCAACGTGGGGGTCTCCGGCCCTGGCGTGGTGTACCATGCCCTCCAGTCCGTCAAGGGCCGGCCCTTCGACGAGGTGGCGGAGACGGTGAAAAAGACCGCCTTCCGGGTCACCCGCATGGGCCAGCTTGTGGCGCGGGAGGCCAGCCAGCGGCTGGACGTACCCTTCGGCATTGTGGACCTGTCCCTGGCCCCCACTCCCGCAGTCGGGGATTCTGTGGCCCGCATCCTGGAGGAGATGGGCCTGGAGACCTGCGGCACCCACGGCACCACCGCGGCCCTGGCCCTGCTGAACGACGCGGTGAAGAAGGGCGGCGTGATGGCGTCCAGCAGCGTAGGTGGTCTCTCCGGTGCGTTTATCCCCGTCTCCGAGGACGAGGGCATGATCGCCGCCGCCCGCTCCGGCACGCTGGGCATCGACAAGCTGGAGGCCATGACCTGCGTCTGCTCCGTGGGACTGGATATGATCGCCATTCCCGGCGACACCCCGGCGGAGACCATCGCCGCCATCATCGCGGACGAGGCCGCCATTGGCATGATCAACAACAAGACCACCGCCGTCCGCGTCATCCCCGCCCCTGGCAAGGACGTGGGCGACACCGTGGAGATGGGCGGTCTGCTGGGGACCGCTCCGGTGATGCCCGTCCACAAGGAAAGCGCGGCGGACTTCATCGCCCGTGGCGGGCGCATCCCCGCGCCGCTGAACAGCTTGAAAAATTAAATCACTTTTCAAAGCAAAAAAACGCCCGAACCCAGGCAAAAAACCTGTGTTCGGGCATCTTTTACACTTTTTTGCTTATTTCAGCATAGAGGTGACGATGCTGGCGGTGTCCGCCAGACCATTCGGTTCGATGTTCTCCACCATCCCCGCGTCCACGGCGGCGGCGATGGCCGGGTCGATGGGCAACTGGGCCAGCACGGGCAGGTGGTTCTCCACAGCCACCTCCGCGATGTGGCTCTCGCCAAAAATGCGATGGCGCATCCCGCAGTCGGGGCACTCGAAGTAGCTGTAGTTCTCGATGAGGCCCAGAATCGGCACGTTCATCAGGGTTGCCATGTTCACGGCCTTGGCGACGATCATGGAGACCAGATCCTGGGGGGACGTGACCACCAGGATGCCGTCCACGGGCAGGGACTGGAACACGGTCAGGGGCACATCGCCGGTTCCGGGAGGCATATCCACAAAGAGATAGTCGATGTCGCCCCAGTACACGTCGGTCCAGAACTGCTTGACCACACCGGCGATGACCGGTCCACGCCAGACCACGGGGTCGGTCTCGTGCTCAGTCAGCAGGTTCAGGGACATGATCTTCACGCCGGTGCGGGTGACGGCGGGGACAATACCCTCGTCCACGCCGATGGCCCGTTCGTGAACGCCGAAGCTCTTGGGGATGGACGGGCCGGTGATGTCCGCGTCCAGGATGCCCACTTTGTAGCCCAGCTTGGCGGTGGCGACCGCCAGAGACGCGGTGACCATGCTCTTGCCCACGCCGCCCTTGCCGCTCATGACGGCGATGACGTGTTTGACGTTGGAATATTGGTTGACCGGCTCCTTGGGGATGGCGTTTTCCCGCGAGCTGCAATTGGCGCTGCAACTGGAGCAGTCATGAGTACATTCTTCAGCCATAGGTTGGTTCTCCTCCGTTTTTACAGACTGGGAATAGCATACCACATTTTTGTGGGTTGTGCAATATCCTGGGGAACGCTTTTCTCCGTCTAAACGCCGCTTCACCGCAGCAAATATTCCACATCCTCCAGGGTGACGCCCTCCTGGAGGGCCATGGTCACACCATAGCCGATGATTCGGGCCAGCTCCGCCGCCAGTGCGTCGATGTCCTTGGGGGTCACCAGCAGGCCGCCCAGCGTCTCCCGCTGTCCCTCGTCCGCCCCCAGGTCGGCGGCCAGCGTTGCCGCCCGCACCACCGTGGGGACCCCCACCGCCAGCACGGGGACCCCCAGCTCCTCGCGGGTCAGGGCAAAGCGGGCGTTGCCCACCCCGGAACCAGGGACGATGCCGGTGTCCGTCAACTGAATGGTGCTGCACAGCCGCCGGGCGGAGCGGGCCGCCAGCGCGTCGATGGCGATGACAACCGCTGGGCGGAGCCGCTGACACAGAGCCTTCACCAGCTCACCGCTCTCCACGCCGGTGGTGCCCAAAACGCCGGTTGCCACCGCCGCCACCGGGCGGAAGTCCCCGAAGGTCTCCGGCAGGCGGGCCACCAAATGTCGGGTAACGACGGTGTGGTCCACCGCCCAGGGACCCACCGCGTCCGGGGTGATGGCCCGGTTGCCCAGCCCCACCACCAGGGC
>JAJQCW010000007.1 GCA_021202515.1 Clostridiales bacterium
ACAAACTCAATCGCCTTTTTCTATACCCTGGTCTCACATCTATTGTAAAGCTACAGAGTCTGATGCGAGCGCTCCTCTTGCACCCGCCGCCTTCCTCTGGTATACTGCACCTGTGCTTTACTTTCCGTTTAGATTCCCGTGGTATCCTTTCCCATGAGGTGAGTGACGATGTTCCGTATTTTAGTGGTTGACGACGACAAAAACACCCGCTGGCTGACCCAGACCATTTTGGAGACCGAGGGCTACCAGGTGTTCTGCGCCAGGGACGGGGAAGAGGCCCTGGCCCTGTTGGACCGGGAGTACATCGACCTGGTGGTGCTGGACATCATGATGCCCAAACTGGACGGTTACGGCTTCACCCGGGCGCTGCGGGCTGCCAACGCCAACCTCCCCATCCTGATGGTGTCCGCCAAGCAGCTCCCCGCCGACCGGAACCGGGGCTTTCGGCTGGGCATCGACGACTATATGGTCAAGCCGGTGGACGAGGAGGAGCTGCTGCTGCGCATCAAGGCGCTGCTGCGCCGGGCCAGGATCGCCAGCGAGCGGAAAATTCAAATTGGCGACGTGACACTGGACTACGACAGCATGACCGTCAGCCGGGCAGCAGGGAGAAGCGCAGCTTCGGAAGTGCCGCTTGACGGCAGGCAGACCCAGACGTTGCCCCCAAAGGAGTTTTTGCTGCTGTACAAGCTGCTCTCCTACCCCGGCAAAATTTTCACCCGCATCGAGCTGATGGACGAAATATGGGGCCAAGAGTCTAACACCGGCTGGGAAACCGTCACCGTCCACATCGGGCGGCTGCGGAAGCGATTCGAGGGCTGGCCGGAATTTGAAATCGTCTCCGTCCGGGGGCTGGGCTACAAGGCGGTGAAGAAGGTATGAAGTCCAGGTGCAAAAAACAGCCGCCGTCCCTCCTGCCCTGGCTGGCGCTGTTTATCTTTCTGCTGCTGTTCGCCTCGCTGTTCCTGACCTTCGGCATTTTCGTGTTGCTGGGGAGGGCCGGGCTGCTGACCTGGGAGCGTGGTCCTGCCTCTGGCCTGCCCGTGCTGCTGCTCTACTTCTGTTTTGCCAGTGTCGTCATTGGGTCTGTTCTTTCGCTGCTCATCACCTATGTGCCGGTGCGTTTCATCAACAAAATCGTCGGCGGGATGTACCGGTTGGCGGACGGAGATTTTTCCGTGCGCATCCAGACCAAATTGCCAGGGCCGGGGCAAAACCTGACCAGAGCGTTCAACACCATGGCCGAGGAGCTGGGGAACACCGAGCTGCTGCGCTCCGACTTCGTCAATAACTTCTCCCACGAGATGAAGACCCCCATCGTCTCCATCCGGGGCTTTGCCCGGCTGCTGCGCAAGCAGCCGCTGACCGAGGTGCAGGCCCAGTACGCGAATGTCATTGCAGAGGAGGCCCAGCGGCTTTCGGTGATGACGGAAAAGATTTTGAGCCTGACCAGGGTGGAAAACCAGACCATTTTGACCGGCGTGACCTCCTTCAATCTGTCCGAGCAGCTCCGCAAGAGCATCCTCCTGCTGATGGAGCGCATCGACGCCAAGGGGCTGGAGCTGGAGGCGGAGTTCCCGGAGGTGACGGTCTTTGGCAACGCCGAGCTGCTGGAGCAGGTCTGGGTCAACGTGCTGGACAACGCCGTGAAGTTCTCCCCGGAGGGCGGGACGGTGGCCGTCTCTATCCGCCCCGGGGCGGAGGAGGTCACCGTCTCCGTCCTGAACCAGGCGGAGCCGCTGCCGGAGGAGGCCCAGCGGCGGATCTTCCAGAAGTTCTACCAGGCGGACGCCTCCCACAGCGGCGAGGGGGCCGGTATTGGCCTGTCGCTGGTGAAGAAGATCGTGGAGCTGCACCGGGGGACCGTGCAGGCGGCGTGGGAGGAGGGGATCTTTTCCCTCCGGGTGACGCTGCCAAACGATTGGACGGGAAGCGACCAGTGACCGCCGACCCGCTCTGTTACAATTCCTGCAAAAGCGGTTTCGTTTCAGTTTAGGTTTCACAGGTAAAATGCCTTCTGTGGGCGCAGCAAGCGCGACAGAAGGCATTTTTTTGGCACATAAGGAGGCACAACGCCATGAAACCAGAGAAGAAAACCTGTACCGGTCACAGGGGACTGTTTTTTGTCCTCGCCATGCTGGTCATTTTTGCGATGGCATACCTGAACCGCAGGAAGGGAGCGTGACGGCATGAAGGAGAAGGCGAAAGCGGTGGGGAAGGCCCTGTGGCGGCACAAGATCCGAACCGTTCTTGTGCTATTGGTGGTGGTTCTCGTTCTGGTGCGGGTGCTGACCCCCACTAGTGCCACGGCGGGCATGACAGAGGAGACCGCCGAACTGCGGGACATCACCACCTACAACAGCTTTGTGGGCAACGTGGAGGCGGACACCGAGCGCAGCGTGCTCGCCAAAGCCAGCGCCGAGGTGCTGGAGGTGCTGGTAGAGGAGGGCGACACCGTGGAGGAGGGGGACGTCCTCGCCACGCTGGACACCTCCGACATAGAGTACAGCATCGCCCAGAAGGAGGCGGCCCTTTCCTCCACCCAGACCACCAACGAGTACAATATCAAGGACGCTCAGACCAACTATGACAACGCGAAAGAAGCGCTGGACAGCGGCCTGAACAGCTCCGTGGTCAGCGCGAAATCTCAGATGGACTCCGCCAAAGAAGCCTACGAGACCGCCAAGAGCAACTACAACTCCGCCAAGTCCCAGATCGACAACGGGACCTATTCCTCTACCGCCTCCTATTACACCGCCCGCAGCGAGGCCAAGGCCGCGTTGGAGACGGCAGAGGACAATTTGGAGGACGGGGAGGCCACCGTCGCCGCCTGTGAGGACGATTTGGAAGAAGCCCAGGCCGCATTGGCGGCGGCCCAGGCGGACGAGACCATCACCGACCTTTCCAGCTATGAGGCGGCAGTCACCGCAGCCCAGACCGCGCTGTCCACCGCCCAGGCGAATTTGACGGCGCTGGAGGCCGCAGTCACCTCCGCAGAAAGTGCCTACGACACCGCTAAGAGCCAGTTCAACAGCGCGAAAAAGTCCGCCCTCAGCAGCCTCAGCGATTCGGTCAGCTCCGCCAAAACCACCTACGAGAACGCCAAAAAGAGCTATAACGCGGCGGTACTGGCGGCAGAGCAGCAGTTGGAGACCTACGAAAATTCCCTGGAAAAGACGGAGGCCACCGCCGACACTACCACCAGCGAGCTGGAGCTGCAAAACCTCTACGATTCGCTGGAGGACTACACCATCACCGCGCCATGCGCCGGGACCATCACGGCGCTGAACATTTCCGAGGGGGACATGGCTGCCAGCGGCGTGTCTGTGGCTACCATCTCCAACCTGAACGCCATGAGCATCGCCATTACGGTTGACGAATACTCCATCATCAACACCTCTGTGGGCAGCGATGTCACTGTCTATGTGGATTCCATCGACAGCACCTATGAGGGCACCCTGACCTGGATCGCCGACACCGCCACCATCTCCAACGGCGTCTCCTACTACGAGGCGGAGGTCAGCTTCACGGCGGACGACCTGGTGCGCAGCGGCATGAGCGTGGAGGTCCGGCTGACCAACGTGGACGAGAAGGACGCGCTGACTATTTCTGTGGACGCCCTAAATTACAACGACGACAACACCGCCTATGTCTATACCCTGGACGAGGACGGGGATGTGGTCACCCAGGCCGTGACACTGGGGGCCTCCGACGGCACCTATGTTCAAATCACCGACGGGCTGGAGGAAGGCGACAGCGTTTTGCTGGTCAGTTCCTCGGATGGCTTTATTTCCTCCACAATGGAGAGCCGTGTTGACATGGTCTCCGGTGTGCTTGACGCGGGGGATTGATGGATATGAAGCTGAAAAACCCCTTCCGGCGGGAAAAGTCGGTTTATGAGCCGGAACTGACCGTCTACCAGCCCCAAAGCGGCCAGCCCGAGGAAATACTCAATATGCGCGGCATTGTGAAGGAGTACCCCATGGGGGAGGAGGTCTCCGTGGTTCTGAAGGGCATCGACCTTTCCGTTTACCGAGGGGAATTCCTGGCGGTGCTGGGGCCTTCCGGCAGCGGCAAAAGCACGCTGATGAACATCATCGGCTGTCTGGACACTCCCACCGCCGGGGACTACTACCTGGACCACCAGCACATCGCCCACCAGGACGAAAGGACTCTGGCCCACATCCGCAGCAAGGAGGTGGGGTTCATCTTCCAGTCCTTCTACCTGCTCCAGCGGCAGACCGCCCGGCAGAATGTGGAGCTGCCTCTGATTTACGCGGGAATGCCCGAAAAGGAGCGCAAAGCCCGCACAGAGGAAATGCTGCACATGGTAGGGCTGGAGGACAAGATGGATTACTACCCCAACCAGCTCTCCGGCGGCCAGCAGCAGCGGGTGGCCATCGCCCGCGCCATCTCCACCGACCCCACCATTCTGTTGGCGGACGAACCCACCGGCGCCCTGGACCAAAAAACCGGCGCCCAGGTGATGAAAATTTTCCAGCAGCTCAACAGCCAGGGTCGTACCATCATCATGATCACCCACGACGCCCACATTGCCGGGTATGCCAAACGGATCGTGCGGATTTTGGACGGGAACATCAGTGAGGGGGAGGTCGCCGATGCGTAGATTGGGTATGCTGAAACAGAGCGCCAGAATGTCGGTGGAGAACATCCTCGGCAACCGGATGCGCTCCTTTTTGACCATGCTGGGCATTATCATCGGCGTGACGGCGGTCATCTCCCTGATGACCATCGTGACCGGCGTAACGGACTATATGATGGGGCAATTTTCCAGCATGGGGGCCGATTCCATCACTGTCAGCGTCACCGGCACCGTGGTCAAGAGCGGCCTGACGGAGACCGACCTGGCCGACATCGAAGCGCTGGACAACGTGTCCGGCACCTCCCCCTCCATCACCGTCACCACCAATGTGGTGCGGGACGGGCAGATCAGCGATGAGGTGACCGTCACCGGCAAGAGCGATATGTATTTCATTCACAACGATGAGATCACCTACGGCCGGGGCCTCTACAGCACCGACATGGACGGCAGCGTCAACGTCTGCGTCATTGACAGCACCTGCGCTCAGACGTTTTTCCTGGGGGAGGACCCGGTGGGCCAGCAGATTCAAATCGGCGGCGTGCAGTACACTGTGGTGGGTATGTGTGGAGCGGATGACAGTCTGCTCTCCAGCTTTACCGGCGGCAGCGGGGACGACGGGATCATTTACATTCCTTACAAAAACGCCCTCCTGCTGAACGGACGGTACACCATCAACAGCCTGGAGGTCTATGTGGCCGACACCGAGCAGACCGACGCCCTGGTGGATGAGTTGGAGCAGTTGCTGGACAACACCTTCAACAACGCGGACAACGCCTACACCGTCGTCAACATGACCAGCCTGGTGGACATGATGAACACCATGCAGACCATGATGACCAGCTTGCTGGCGGGCATTGCCTCCATTGCGCTGCTGGTGGGCGGCATCGGCATTATGAACATGATGCTGGTCAGCGTCACCGAGCGCACCCGCGAGATCGGTCTGCGCAAGGCGCTGGGCGCGGAACCCAGTACGATTCAAATTCAGTTCCTGATGGAATCCATTATTCTGTCGGTGTTGGGGGGTATCATCGGCATTTTGCTGGGGGAACTCATCTCCTACGCCGCTGCACAGATGATGGGGCTGGACTTCGCCCTCAATGTATCCGCCATCGCCTTGGGCTTCGGCTTCTCGCTGGGCGTGGGTGTGCTGTTCGGCTGGGCGCCGGCGCGGAACGCCAGCCGGTTGAACCCCATCGACGCGCTGAGACAGGGAGATGCGTAGCTTCGCAGGGAGCGCAGCGGAAGTACCCCTTGAGGGTAGAAGTATCCCTTGAGGGTAGAAGTACCCCTTGAGGGTAAGCGAGTAAGAATACACATCGTTTTTTACAAGAGAGCGTTGCAGGACAAAACACTGCAACGCTCTCTTTTGGGTTCTATGTCAAGAGTTGGGGTAGAGAAAAGTAACCCGCAAAAATAGTGAAGCC
>JAJQCW010000051.1 GCA_021202515.1 Clostridiales bacterium
ACAGTGACCTTCTCAGCCGCTGCCAGGGCGTCGATAGCGGCGGACAGGGCGGAAGCAGCTTCGTCCACCTCGGTCTGGGTGGCGTCGGCGTTAGCCGCAACGGTCTTGGCGCTTTCCAGCGCTGTTTGCAGGGCAGACCAACTGTCGGCGGTATAGTCACTCTCGGTCAGGGCCTCCGCCTGTTCAATAGCAGCGGTCAGGGAGGAAGTGTCAACCGTTTCCTCCTCAGTCAGCGCCGTAAAGGTCGCTTCGGTCAGATCAGTAGAAACGGCTGTGATGTTGTCGTACCAGATGGAGCCGCTGACAGTGTCGCCGTCAAAATACTCGTTGTCGATGGCGTTGACCCACAGACCGAAGGAAGTCACGCTGGAACAGTCATTCACCAGCCCACCGGTGGGATTGCCCTCGGTGTCTCGCTGGCAAAATTCAGAGAAGGGGATGGTTACAAGCGTGGGTTGCCCTGCCAGCGCCGCATAATCCTCATAGAGATTCAAATACGCCTCATAACAGGTATCGTTGGCCTGAATTTGGATGACTACCTTCTGCTGGTTGGCGTCGGGGATGGTCCAGAACTGGAGGGCGTTGCAGTCCGACCAGTCCACTTCTTTGCTAATGGTAGCCCCGGCCCAGCCGCCGCTGGTTTCGGAATAGGTGAAGTTCAGGCCGAAGCCCTCCTGCGCTTCCCCGTCCGCATCGGTCAGGGTCAGGGAGATAGTGCTGCCGGAGGCTTTGTTGGTGGCCCAGGTGCTGGTCAGCAGGGAATCCACCCCGTAGTAGGACTCAAAGTCGTCTACCAGATAGGGGTCGGCCTCGGTTTCCTCGATGTTGAAAATCACCCCGATCTCCGCCAATTGCTCCTCGCCCAAGCAAAGACAAATGGCGCCGCTGGCTGTCTCCCCCAACTGTGCCAGCGCCTCTGCTGTCAGTTCGGCAGAGACCGTTTTCCCGTTTACACTGGTGTCCAAGGCAATCACGTTAGTCCCGTTGGAAACTGTGATTACGGCGTCCGTGTCCGCCTGGCTCACCCGAGCGGTGACTGTGGTGGCTTCCAGAATACGAGTTCCGGCGACAGGCGCGGTAAAGTAGCCGGTGATGTCCCAGTTTCCGACGTTGGGAGTGGCAGGCTGCGTTTCACCGCAGATCACTGCCTGCTGGTCTGTGGCAAAAATACTTTTGGCGTTGTTATAAAAGCGGATGAAGGGGTCCATCATTTCGTGGCCGTGGAGCGTACCGTCCTCATTGACCGAAACGGCGAAGGGGGAATAATAGTTGCCGTTGGAGGAGTAGTTGGACCAGACCATGTAATAGACACAGTTGTAATCGTCCTTGGTGATGATGTCCAGAATCTCCGTAAACCACTCCAAGCGCTCGTTTCCGGTCTTTTTCATTGCACTGTTGCTGATGCCGGTCTCTGTGACGGCAAAGAGCTTGTTGTGTTCCTTGGCAAACTGGTCTGTCACCGCTACAACGGCCTCGAAGTTCTTCTGGAAGGTGTAGCTGTCGCCGTCCGTGGCTTGGTCGTCATAAGAGTCGAAGCCCACGATGTCTACATACGCATCGCCGGGGTAGCGCTCGCCGTATTCCTCTACAGTGGCGGCCTCCGAGCCGGGTCCATAGACATACAGCAGGTTATGAACTCCCTTTTCGTCCCGCAAGTATTCCACGGTGTACTTGTACACGCTCTTATAGGTCTCCGCATCGCAGAAAGCCTTGCCCCACCAGAACCAGCTACCTGTGTTCTCGTGGAAGGGACGGAACAGGATCGCGCCGTCCACCTGCTGGGCGTACTCTGCTACCAGGTCCAGGAAGGCGGTGAACTGGGCATTGTATGCGCCGCCAGGCAGAATCTCGTTCATCGTATCGCCCGTCAGCGTGTAGGAGTCTGCCTCGCTGTAGTCGTAGCGGTCATAGGTCTTTTCCGCATCGGGGTCTGTCTCCATGGCATAGGAAAAGTTTGGCATATGGCAGGAGAGGGTCATGATCGCGCCGCTCTTAATAGATTCGTTGGAAAGCAGCGCAGCGGCCTTGATATTGCCCTCGGTGGTCTCTGGTAGCTGCTCCTCATCAGGGTGACGGGCGTTGTACTTAGCGGCATAACCGGCAAACAGGTCGCCGCAGTCATAGCCGTCGATGGCGGAGAGGGAACCGGTCAGGTCCTGGGTGTCCGAGTAGGACAGGCTGCTGGAACCGGCCTTGAGGACGGTGTCCTCCATATGGCCGTAGAGAGCGGAATCAGATTCACCCACGGCTTTCAGGTATTGGTACAGGGCCAAAACGGAGTCGTCCGCATCGGGGTCGGCCAACTGCACCTCAGTAGCGTAGGCGTAGGAGGTGCCGTTGACTGTCAGCGCAGAAGAACTGCCGGAGAGACTGGTTTGGGTGTTCGTCGTTTCCGTAGAGTCCACATATCCATCGTCCTCCTCCGTATCCGCCTGAGCGAACTGAACATTGTCCAGCCACAGATCGCCCTGATAGTCGGTGTTCACACCAATCAGGCAGAAGGTGATGCCGTTGACGGAACCAGAGGCACTGTCGCCGGTCAGGGTCACGGACACTTTTTTCAGCGTGTCCTCCACGGTTTCTGCCGCGCTCATGTCTACAGCAGTTTCGCCGATTTGCAGCACGTCAGAGTAAAAGGTCATCTGGAAGCTGCCGGAGGTCATATTGGCCTCGTCATAGTAAAAGTCCAGCGTTATCTGATTGACGCCGTCCAGGGAGACGCCGCCGTCGCTGTAATAGGAAATGGCCATTTTGCTGTAGCTATACCCGGAATCGGCGCTGAAATCCACTGTGGCCTTGACCATGCCGTTTTCCTGGGTAACGGAGGAGTTGTCCGCACCGGAGTACTGCCACTCCCAGCCGCTGCCGTAGTACCAGCCGGATTCCTCCTCCAGTCCGACCTTGTCCGTGGCGGGAGGGGTCAGTGTCTCCGCAGCGGTGACGATCTGCTCCGCCTCGGCAGTCTCGCTGTCGGCGGTTTCTGTGCTTTCGCTGGCGATTGCTTCTACATTCTCTGCGTATTCAATGGATTCCTCTGCGACAGACTCATCGCCAGTTTCGTCTGCGTCCTCTGCCGATGGGGTTTCCGCCTCCTCTGTTTCTGCTGTGAGGAGCGTGTCAGCGGCGTCAGAGACGGCCTCAGAGATGTCCGCCGCGTAAACGGGCAGGGACAGGGTGGACAGGGTCATCGCCAGGGCCAGCACCAGGGCGGCAAGGCGTTTTGTTCGCTGTTTTTTCATGCGTTTTACCTTCTTTCCATTTCGTTTTAAGGTTGATTTAGCTCTTTTGTCTGCTGTTCCACCTCCCCTTTTTACTCCATGCTGCTCAAAATATTGCACCACAGCGCCCAGTCATCCTCCAGCCGGGCCTCCCCGGTGCCGGAATCGTCCCAGACGCCCCGGAATCCCAGGTAACAATCACAGTCCACAGGCAATGCTCCTAATGTGGAAATGTCCTCCCAGGCCACCACCAGCGTTTCGGCGCTCTCATCGTCCTCCGGCAGCGTCCCGTCCAGGCGGCAAAGCGCCCCATAGGTGGCCTGAAAGCTCTCCGGGTCCTCCAGCAGGAAGATGCCGCTCTGGTAGACGGTAAAATCCGTTTCCAGCCCGTTGTAGGCCGCCAGAACCTCCTGGCCGGACTGTCCCTCTCCGTTGGAGGAGAGGTCAATACAATACTGGTGGAGCTGCACCACTACCCGGCCGTCGCCGTTCACATCCTCGCCGAATGCCGCCAGCCGCTGGGTCAGGGCGTCCGCCTCCTCGTCGGTCAGTTGGGTGACGCCCACCCAAGCCACATGGTAGTCCGGGTCGTCCACCCCCGCGTCCTGCCAGGCGAAGTAACCCAGCAGCAGCAACACCAACAGGGCCAGCAGCAGATAAAACCGGTGATACCACCACCAGTTCCGCAGCCGCTCCGTTCTGGTCAAATCCTCTTTCAGGTGCCGGTGGACCCGGTCTGTTTCTGTTTGCCATCGAGTGGCACTTCTACCGTCAAGCGGTACTTCCGCTTCGCTCCCTGCGGCGCTGCGCGCCTCCTTGTCATAATCTGGCAGCATGGTTTTCTCCTGTAGTCGTGTGCGTGGGTTTCCTGTGTGATAGAGGGCTATATCGTCCCCACTCGTGTCATTAAGGCGCTGATCGTTCCGGTGATGGAAAATTCCCCGCTGTCGGCAGGCAAAAACAGACTGTCCCCCTTCCGGCAGGGCATAATCTCTTTCCCGCACCGTACCTCGCCCTCTCCCTCCAGCACCAGGAGGGAGGTGAAGGATTCGTCATCACAGTCCCCCGCATAGGGGGACTGAATCACATCGACGGTGAAGTAGGCGCTGCGGGCCAGATGCCCACCGAAATTGTAGTCGGTGCGGGGCGGCTGACAGTGGGTGACCTCCACCGCTTGATCCACATGGAGCTTCCGGGGCGTTCCGTCCGCTCCCACCCGGTTATAATCAAAGACCCGATAGGTCACGTTGGAACTCTGCTGGATCTCCGCTATGACGATACCCTTACAGATGGCGTGGAGGGTCCCCGCCGGGATGTAAAACAGATCGCCCTTGTGAACTGGTACGGCGTTCAGCACCTCCAGCAGCGTCCCGTCCTGGATGCGCTGCCGGAACTCCCCTTTGGAGATCGGTTCCCGGAAACCATAGTAGAGGTATGCGCCGGGTTCGGCGTCCAGCACGTACCACATCTCGGTTTTGCCGTACTGGTGCTCATTTTCCAGGGCGTCGGTGTTGTTGGGATGCACCTGAATGGACAGATTGTCTTTTGCGTCGATGAGCTTGATAAGGATGGGGAACTCCTGGAACACCTGGCAGTTGCTGCCCAGCACCCGTTTCCCCACGGCGGCGAGATACTCCCGCAGGGTACGCCCTGCGAAAACGCCGTTGGTGATGATGGAAGGTCCGTCCGGGTGACAGGACAGCTCCCAGCACTCCGCCAGCCGGGGGCCGTCAAATTCTTTGTTGTAGTCCGTTTTCAGGCGCTTCCCGCCCCAGATGTAGTCCTTGCAGGCGGGCTTTAGCTTTAACACAGGCATACGCTTTGCTCCTTGTTCTGAAATTTACCCTTCCAGGGGAAATTCATCTGTGCGGAAGGGCGCGGCGGGCAGGCCGGAGGCCCCGTACAGGGTGGCCGGGCCAAAGTTGGTCCAGGCGTAGCGCACATAGACCGGCGTGGACACCTGGGCGCTGTGGAGCAACACCCGGTCTGCCTGGACGATGCCGCGAGCGGGATAAAAACTCCCGTCCGTCCCGGCCAGTTGGAACCCCTCCAGGCAGTCTCCCCGGACGGACAACCCGCCGCCGGTGTGCCGGAAACGCACCTCCATGCCGCCGTCCTCTGTGAGGCGGGTCTGCGCCATTACGGGTGCGTCAGCGACCACGTCCTCGCCGTAGACTTTTTTCCGGGCCAGGAGCGCCAAGCGATGGCCCACGGTCTGCTTGTCCAGCGGGTGGATGTTGTCGAACTCGCCGCAGTCGGTAAGCACTGCCAGGCCGGTATTGGCCACCGTCCGGCTGATTTTCATCTGCTGGTCCCGCAGCATGGCCCAATGCTTGCTGTCCTGATGATTTTGATATTCCTCTCTGGAGCAGTACATGGGTAGCTGGACAAACAGGAAGGGCAGTTCGTCATCCCGCCAGTCCGTGCGCCACTGGTCGATGAGGCAGGTCATCATCACATCATAGGTGGCGTGTCTGGCCTCGTCCTCCTCGCCCTGGTAGTACAAAAAGCCACGGATGGCGTAGGGCGTCACCCGCTGCACCATGGTCTCGTACAGACCGGCAGGCCGGAAGGGGGACTGGTTGCCCGCAGGCTGGGGCCACGGACAGGGGCCGCACTCCTCGTTCAGCACCGACCAGGTCACCTGCGGCTCCGCCGCCTGGCGCTGTTCTATGCGGGCTTGCCACGCCTGGTATTCCGCGTTGTAGCGTTCCATCTCGGCGGCGTACTGTTCATCGGTCTTGTCCCCCACCAACGCGGCGTAGTCATTGAGGTATTTCTGCCCCGCTGCGGTCTTTTCCAACTGCTGTCGGCTCATCCAGCAGCTAATTGAGGTGCCGCCCCAATAGCAGTCAATGATGCCAACGGGGACTCCTTGGGTCTGGCTGAGCTGCCGGGCGAAGAAATAGGCCACGGCGCTCATGTCTCCGCTGGTCCCTGGGGCGCAGACCTTCCAGGTCATCGGCGCAGCCTCCTGACCGATTTGTTCCCCGTCCGGCACCGCCCGCTGGGGGACGTTGTAAAAGCGGATAGAGGGGTGGTCGCTGTCCGCCACCTCCCGCTTTCCGTTTTTGCAGTCCCGGAGCGGCATCTCCATGTTGCTCTGTCCCCCGGCAAACCACACCTCGCCCACCGCCACGTCGGTGCAAGTCAACTGCTGGCCTTCGCTTTCCACGGTCAGGGTGAGGCCGGCCCCCGCCTCCCGTGGGGCAAGGGTCAGGTTCCAGCATCCGTCCGGCCCAACGACAGTGGTTTTCCGTTCATCGGCCAGGGTGACAGATACCTGTGCGCTTGGAACGCCCTGTCCCCAGACGGGGATGGGCTTTTGCCGCTGAAGCACCATATGGTCAGAAAAAACAGCGCTGATGGTCAGCATACCTTCCCCTCCTCACTGCATAAAATCGGCGGCTGCTGCCAGCCGGTCAAGCAGTTCGACTGCCTGTTCCTCTGTCTCCGCCACGACGGACAGGTACATTTTCAGCTTCGGCTCCGTGCCGGAGGGCCGCACCATGACCCTGGCTCCGCCCGCCAGCCGAAACTCCAGCACGTCCGCTTTGGGCAGTCCGGTTCCGCCTGCATGGTAGTCCACCACCCGTTCCACTGGCACTCCGGCGAAGGCAATCGGGGGAGTTTCCCGCAGACGTAGCATCAGATGGCCCATATGGGCCATGCCATCGGACCCCGGAAAGGCGAAGCTGTGGAGCGCGCTGCGATAACAGCCAAATTCGGCGTACAGGTCGTTCAGGCCGTCCAGCAGCGTCTTTCCCTGCCCGGCGTACCATCCGGCAGCCTCGCAGACCAGCAGAGCGGCGTTCACCGCATCCTTGTCCCGGACGTGAGGGCCGGAGAGGTAACCGTAACTCTCCTCAAACCCAAAGAGATACCGCTCTGGGTGGCCCTCTTTCTCCAGCAGACCGATTTGCTCTCCGATGAACTTGAAGCCGGTGAGGGTACGCCGCAGCTCCACGCCATACTTCGCCGCCACAGGGTCCGCCATAGGAGTGGAGACAATGGTGGTCACTGCCACCGGATTTTGCGGCATGGTTCCCAACCCTCGTCGGATGCGACAGATGTAATCCAGCAGAAGAACGCCCAGCTCATTGCCGGTGAGCAATTTGTAGCCGCCTCTCCCATCGGGGACAGCTACGCCGCAGCGGTCACAGTCCGGGTCGGTGCCCAGCAGCAGGTCGGGCTTGACCTTTTCGCACAGCTCCAGCCCCTTTTTCATGGCCTCCCGAATTTCCGGGTTAGGGTAAGGACAGGTGGGAAAGGTTCCGTCCGGCTGCTCCTGCTCCGGCACGACTGTCACCTGGGTAACGCCCAGCTTTTTCAGCAGACGGGTGACGCACTCCAGGCCGCTGCCATTGAGCGGCGTGTAGACCAGCTTCAAATCGGAGATTTCCGCGCCGTCTCCCACCTGCTGGGCCAGAACTGCGTCTAAAAAGGCGTTCAGGCAGTCCTCCGGGATGATTTGGATGGTTCCCGTTTCCAGCGCGGCGGCAAAGTCCGATGTTTTGACATCCCGGAAGCAGTCCACTTGTTCGATGCAGCCCTGGATTTTGGACGCAGTCTCCAATGTGATTTGGCAGCCGTCGGCCCCGTAGACCTTGTAGCCGTTGTACTGGGCGGGATTGTGGCTGGCGGTAATACAGACTCCGGCCCCACAGCCCAGATACCGCACAGCCCAGCTCAGGGCGGGAGTTGGTTCCAGCCGGGGGTAGAGGTAAGCGGTGATGCCGTTGGCCGCCAACACCTGAGCGGTCTCCCGCGCGAACCGGTCGCTTTTGATGCGGCTGTCGTGGGCGATGGCCACCGACTTGGGAAGGTTCGTCCCGTTCAGGTAGTCGGCCAAGCCCTGGGTGGCCTTGCGGACGGTGTAAACATTCATCCGGTTGGTTCCTGCGCCTAAAATTCCCCGCAGACCGCCGGTGCCAAAGGCAAGTTCCCGGTAAAAGCAATCACGGATCTCCGCTTCGTCATTCTGCATCTCCGCCAGTTCCAAAGTCAGTTCCGGGTCTAAATCCTCCTGTGAACGCCAGCGCAGATACTGTTCTGTTGCGTTGCTCATGGTCATTCCCTCCCGATTTGTTTCAAATACCAGATGCGGCCGGGTACTTCTCCCCACGCGCCGGGAAGAGGGAGGCCCTGCCGCAGCAGTTGCCCGCCAGTGTACTGTGCGCCCTCTTCGTCTGCGTAAACGGTGTGTTCCTCCAGCCCCTGGAGGGGGAGCCGAGGCCGCAGGCCGACCCCCAGGGCGGTCCCCACGGCGAACACCGCCGCTTCACTCTTATCCGGGCTGACGAACATCCAGGCTCCGCCGCTGTCCGCTTCATCCGGGGCAATCAGCCGGTACAGGTCGCCACCCCGCACCAGCGCTCCGTGCGCACGATACCAGCGAACGTAAACAGCCAGTTCCCGCCGCTCCTCCGGGGAATACCGGGTCAGGTCCAGTTCAAACCCAAAGGTGCCGCTGAGTGCCAGCGCCATCCGCGCCTCCACCGAGGCTGTGCGCCCGGTGTTGTGGTTGGGAACGGTGGAAAAGTGCGCTCCCATGGTGCAGGCGGGGTAGAGGTACGAAGTGCCGTGCTGGATGCCCAGCCGGGAGCGGGCGTCGGTATTGTCGCTGCACCAGATTTGGGGAGAGTAGTAGAGCATTCCGCAGTCATACCGGCCCCCGCCGCTGGCGCAGTTCTCCAGCAGCAGGTCGGGGTAGGTCTGGGTCAGCCGCTGTTGGAGGTCATACAGCCCCAGCACATACCGGTGATAGACCTCCCCCTGGCGCTCCGGCGGCAGCGCCGCGCTGTACACGTTTGCCAAACTCCGGTTCATATCCCACTTCAAATAGCGGATGGGGCAACTGTCCAACAGTGCTCTGAGCTGCTGCCAGATGCCCTCCCGGACCTCCGCCCGGCTCAAATCCAGGTTGTACTGGTGGCGGATCTCCAGCGTCTCCCGGCCGGGAATCTCCAGCGCCCAGTCCGGGTGTGTCCGATAGAGGTCGCTGTTGGGGCTGACTGCCTCCGGCTCCACCCACAGGCCAAAATCCAGCCCCAGGGCGTTCAGCTTTTTGCAGAGGCCCGGCAATCCCTCCGGCAGCTTTCGGGGGTCCGCCGTCCAGTCCCCCAGTCCGGCCTCGGTGCCGTTCCGGTTTTGGAACCAGCCGTCGTCCAGCACGAACAGGTCGATTTCCGCCTCTTTCGCGGCCTGAGCCAATTCCAACAGCTTGTTTTCGTCGAAGTCGAAATAGCAGGCTTCCCAGCTGTTGAGCAGGACAGGGCGAGGTGTTTCCGGGTCGCTCCACCGGGGCGGCAGCAGATGCCGCCGGATGGCGCTGTGGAACCGGCGGCTCAGTTCTCCCAGTCCCCGGTCAGAAAACGCCATCGCCACCTCTGGCGTAACAAAGCTCTCCCCCGGCTCCAGCGTCCAGCAGAAGTGTTGTGGGTGGATGCCCATCGTCAAGCGGATACCCGCCTCGCCCCGCTCCGCCTGAATGAGAAAGCTGCCGCTGTACACCAGGGCGAAACCCCAGCAGTCGCCACAGGTCTCCCCTGTGTCCGGCCTGCACAAAATGGCGGCGGGGTTGTGGGCGTGGCCGGGGATGCCCCGTGTACTCCCAACGCTCTGCACACCGGAGCAGATGGGCCGCCGCTGGGCCAGGTGTTCTCCGGCCCAGACCCCGTCGAAGGTCATCAGGTCCAACTGCTGCTGGTCGAAATCCAGACACAGGGAACCGGCCTGATGGAGCTTGAGAGGTGCTTCGCTGCGGTTGGTGTAAAGGACGGCGCGGGTGATGAGGTCGCAGTCCTCATACACGCCGTAGAGCAGCTCTGCCTCCAATCCCGCCGCATCCCGCAGGGTGACAGCCAGCGTTTCCACTCCCGTCCCCTGCCGGAAGGCGGGCAGACCGGGCAGGGCATACTTTCCGGGGCGCACCTCCGCCCGAACAAAGCGGAAATCTGCCGCCCTGGACCCGTCGGCGTACTCCGGGAGGACAGAGGGGAGCCGGTTGTCCCCCAGACCCGGCCCGGCGCACTCCAGCGGGAGCTGGTCGGGCCAGCAGCCGGGGTCAAAGGCGTGGGTGGGGCGGCTGTCCCACAGGTTTTCTTCGGTTTTGGAGCCGTACCAACTGTGGCAAAGCCTGCCGTCTGCGTCCACTTTCATCTGGTAAGTGGTGTGGGCGGTGTGAAGGGTGATAAGTCCGTTGGAAATGGTTATCATGGGCGTATTCCTCGTTGTCAATGAATGATGGGAAATGGGGGGGGTTACAGATTCTGCATCATCTGTTTTTCCATGTGTGCAAAGGTCGGACGCATGGATACCGCCAAAATCAGGCTGGCGGCGCTGCCTCCCGCCAACAGGAAGAAGGGCAGCAGGCAAACGAACACTGAGAACGCCAGCAGCAGCAGGGCTGGGACCAGCAAGGCCAGCACCACAGCCACCAACGTGGTGGGCAGGTTGGCGGCGGCCAGGGCCAGGGCGTCCCGGAGGACTTCCCGCCCCCGCCGGTACTGGAACCGGCCCAGCAGGGCAAAGCTCCAGGTGGTCGCACACAGCCACAGCAGACCGAAGATGACCGCTCCCGCCGTCAGCAGTCCGCCCAGGGCGCTGGCAGTGTGCCCGCCGATGTACAAATCCGCCGCCACCAGCAGGCCAAAGGCCAGCAGAGGGAGCCAGACCTTTGTAGTGCTTTTCCATTCCCGTCGGAAAAATCCGAGGAAGTCCCGCCAGACTACAGTGGTTTCCCCGGCGGCCATTTTACCGGTGACGTGGAACAGAGCGGCAGTAGAAGCTCCCACCGTAACCACCGGCAGACAGCACAGCAGCCACAGGAGGTTCAGCACCACCAAATCCCCCACGGTGCCCATGGCCCGGAAAAAAGCATTGTCAGTCAGGTTCGTTTTGGTTTTCATGGGGATGCCTCCTGTCTGCATTTGGATGTGTTTTTAAATCAATTCGTTCGCTGGTTATCCCTTGGAATCAGCCGCGTTTTTAGTGGTCTGTGGTTAGAAAGAGAAATTTTTGCTAAAAATCCCATCTCTATTGAACAAGCGAAGCACAAAATGACAAGCACTTGCCCTCTTGCCTCCCCTGTGAAGCGCGGGCCGAATGGCCAATTCCTTTTTTCGCGCAAATGCAGAGAGCTATGGCCCTTTAGGGCCATGCGAGTCGCAAAGGGGAGGAGGGCCGCCGCCTTTAGGCGGTGGCGGAGGGGTTTGTGGTACATGGCTGAGTAAAGGGGATAAATACTGTTCGTTATAATTTGCTTAAATATTGCAGATTGTTGTCGATGAGCTGGCGCCGCTGGGCCACGCAGTCCCCGCTCCGCAGGGGGTCGGCGGGGGTGTGGAAAGCGTAGTCCAGCAGCTTGTCTACGGTGGTGGAGGCCACATGGAGCCGGGTGTCGCTGGCGGCGTAGTAAATCCAAAGGTTGCCGTCTGCTTCTGCAATGGCTCCGTTGGAAAACACTACGTTGCTGACATCCCCCACCCGCTCCCAGCCCAAGGGCGCCAGGAGGTAGCCCGCAGGCTCGGCAATGACCTTCCACGGCTCCCGCAGGTCGGTGACAAACACATAGAGGACGTAGCGCAGCCCGGCGGCGGTATTCCGCACCCCGTGGGCGATGTGGAGCCAGCCCCGCTCGGTCTTGATGGGCGTGGCCCCCTCGCCGTTTTTGGCCTCGGTGACGGTGTGGTAGCGGCGGGGACTGGTGATGAGTTCCTCATCTATGACTGGGTGGGTGATGTCCGGGCAGAGGCCGAAGCCGATGCCGCCGCCGCTGCCGGTCTCGATGAAGTCGTCCATAGGCCGGGTATAGAAGGCGTACTGTCCATTCACGAACTCCGGCAGCAGCGCCACGTTCCGCTGCTGGGGACTGCGGAGGGTCACCAGGTTGGGCAGCCGCTCCCAAGTGTCCAAATCCCTGGTGCGGACGATGCCAGCGGAGGCGACGGCGGCGGACAGGTCATTGACGCTGTCGTCGCCGTCAAGCGGCACTTCCGAAGCTGCGCTTCTCCCTGCTTTCCGTTCGGAGCAGAACACCCCGTAGATCCACCCGTCCTCATGCCGGGTCAGGCGCATATCATAGACGTTGGTCTCCTCCACACCGATGTCAGGCAGGAGGATGGGTTTCTCCCGGAAGCGGAAGCCCTCCACGGGACTGTCGCTCTCCGCCACGGCGAAAAAGCTCTTGCGGTCGTTGCCCTCCACCCGAACCACCAGGCAGTATTTTCCGTTCAGATAGATGGCCCCGGCGTTCATCACGGCGTTGACCCCCAGCCGTTCCATGAAATAGGGATTGGTGGCAGGGTTCAAATCGTACCGCCACTCCAGGGGAACGTGGTCGCGGGTGAGGATCGGATTTTCCCAGCGATCATAAATGCCGTTGTAGAAGTCGGTTTTGCGGTTTTTCGCCGCAAGCAGGGCCTCCTGCCGCTCCTTCTGATGCAGGTATTCTGGGTGTAACTTAAACTGTGACATTGGGGTTCCTCCTGATCAGCTCAATACACATCCGCCCGTTGTGATAGGGGCATTTCCACGGCTCCACGATGGGTTTTTGGTAGGGCGTACCGTGTTCGTCCACGCTCCAGAACCACTCACTGCCGGGGCGTTTATCCACCATCACACGGCAGATGTACTGGTAAATATCCGCCGCCGCGTCCCGGTACTTCGTTTCCTCCGGGTGTTTCTGCCACTGGTTCACGAAGCCCAGAACCGCCTCAGCCTGCACCCACCAAACGCGGGTGGTATCCACCACGCCCCGGTCGCACTCAGTCGCCAGGGAGTGGTTGCGGTAGGCGGTCTGATAAATTTTATTTGCCATAGCGTTGTCGATGGTGTGAATTTCCGCAGCCAGCGCCGGGTCGTCCATCTGCTCACAGCCCCAGTCGATGAGCCAACTGCACTCAATATCGTGGCCGTAGCTGTGCAGGTCAATGAGGGAGTTGTAATGCTCGTCGAAGAACACCCGGAGGCGGTGGGTGGTGGGGTCATAAATTTTCTCCCGGTAGAGGGCCAGAATGTGTCCCATGGCCTGACGTACCACTGGTGCGCCGCTGGCCTGATACAGCCCGGCGTACCCCTCAAAGACGTGAAGCAGGGTGTTCATAGTCTTGGCGGCCAGCACGCCGTTCTCGCTGAGTTTGTCGTTGGGGGCGCTCTGCCAGTCCACGGTGAAGGCTTCCAGATAGCCCTCTTCATCCGTACAGTGGTACTCCACTAGTTCGAACAGCTCCCATGCCCTGGAAAGGGCGTCGGGGTTTTCCGTCAGCCGGTAGTAGGCGGACAGGGCATAGATGGCAAACGCCTGGTTATAGGTGTGCTTGGTGGTATCCAGGGGCTTGCCGTCATAGGTCACGCTCCAGAGGACGCCGCCGTTTTCCCAGTCCCAGCACCGGCTCACCAGAAAGGCATAGGCATGGTCGGCCTCCCGGCGCAGGTCGGCCCGCCCGGTCAGCAGTGCCGCCTCAGAGAAGAACCACAGGATGCGGCTGTTCAGGATGCAGCCCTTTTCCGCCTGCCGGTCCACGCACAGGTCGTAGTCCACCAGGCCGTAGTATCCGCCGTGTTCGTCGTCCCGCAGGGCCATCCAGAAGGGAAGAATGGTCTGCTCTAACATGACGCGGGCTGCGTTTGCAATACTTGGCATATCGTTCCTCCGGTTCAGCGGACGCCCAACTCCCCGTCCTCTGGGGAGAGGTCGCTGTGTGCTTTGATGTAATCCACCACCCGGTCGGCGGTGGTGAAAGCCAGGCCCACATAGCTGTCGGCGCAGCCATAGTAGAGGGCAATGCGGCCCGTTGCGCTGTCCTGAAGGGTGGCACAGGGGAAACAGACATTAGGGACGAAGCCCCGCTCCTCGTACCACGCCTCCGGCGTCAACAGGAAGGTCTTGCAGCGGTAGAGGACTTTGCTGGGTTCGTCCCGGTCCAGGATAGCTCCTCCGATGGAATAGACATAACCATTACATGTGCCGGTGACGCCGTGGTAGAACAGCAGCCAGCCCTCGCTGGTCTCGATGGGGGCGGCTCCGCCGCCAACCTTCAGATTTTCCCACCAGTGGTCGCCTCGTTTCCCCATGACATGCCGGTGACGGCCCCAAAACTCCATGTCGGGGCTTTGGCTCAGGAAGATGTCCCCAAAGGGGGTGTGGCCAGAGTCGCTGGGCCGGGAGAGCAGGGTGTACAACCCGCCAATCCGCCGGGGAAACAGCACTGCGTTGCGGTTGAAGGGGATAAACGGGTTTTCCAGCCGGGTAAAGGTCTGGAAGTCGGTGGTTTTCGCCATGCCGATGGAGGCCCCGTAAAAGTCCTGGCACCAGATAATATAATAGGTGTCCTCCACCTTTACCAGCCGGGGGTCGTAGGCGTAAGGGGGCAGGAACGGCTCGCCCTTTTCGTTGACGAAGGGAATTTTCTCCCCGTCAAAGGTCCAGCGGAGGCCGTCGGCGCTGCGGCCCAGGTAGATAAAGGGGACGCCATCGGTCTGTTCCCCCCGGAACACGCCGATGAAGCCGCTATCGTAGGGGGCCACAGCGCTGTTGAATACGCGGGCCAGACCGGGGACGGGGTTGCGCCCAATGATGGGGTTTTCCGTGCAGCGCCACAGGGGAGCGTTGGAAGCGGCGGGCGGCTCCTGCCAGGGGATGTTGGGCAGCGCGCCGCAGTATAGTTTGACTTGATTCAAAAAGAATCACCTCTTGTCCGTTTTGTGGTGCTGCCGCTCCCGTGAGGGACAAACCCGACAGGAGCGGCAGCGGTTTTAGGGGAGAAATGAAAATGAAGAAAATAGAAAATAGGATGCGTTTAGGATGCGTTGGGGTGTGGCGGAGCCTGGTTCCCCAGGCCCCGCCGGAGGAAGAAAGAACATGAAAGAGAAAAAAGCGAATAAAGATTAACCCTTGACCGCGCCGGCGGCGAGCCCGCCGTAGATCTGCTTCTGGCACAGGAGGAACACGATCAAAATGGGGATAATCGTAATCAGCACACCTGCGCAGATGTAGTTGTACTGGTTGCCGTATGGCCCAGTGAAGGTGTACAGGGCGGTGGAAATGGTTTTCAGGTTGGCGTTTTGCAGGTACAGGTTGGACATATAGTATTCGTTGTACACGCTGACGCCCTTCAAAATGCAGCTTGTGACAATGGCTGGTTTCAGCAGGGGGAACAGGATTTTGAAGAAGATGCCGAAGTAGGTGCAGCCGTCCAAAATCGCGCTCTCGTCCAGGCTGGTGGGCAGGTTCTCAAAAAACTGCAAGAAGATGTAGATGGAGATAATATCGGTGCCGCAGAGGACGATGATATAGCCGTACAGGTGGTTGATAAGCCCCAGGGAGTACATGATCTGGTAGACCGTGACCTGGGTGGCGATGCCGGGGATCAGTGAGGCAAAGGTGAACAGGTTGTCGATGAGCCCGTGGCCGGGGAACCGGAACCGGTTCAGGATATAGGCCAGCATGGAGCTGAACAGAATGGACAGGGTCAGCACCACCACCAGCACGATGCCGGTGTTCAAAAAGCAGCGGCCCATGTTGGCCTTGGTGAAGGCCACGACGAAGTTCTCCAAATAGGTCCAGTGTTCGGGGAAGTCCAGCACCGAGGTGGCGGCGTACTCGTCGTTGGTCTTGAAGGCGGTGAACACGCACACCACCACCGGCACCAGCGCGATGATGGACGCGCCGATGAGCATGACGTACTGGAAGATGCTGAACAGGATGTCGCCAAGCTTCATATGTTTCAGCTTGCTCATACCGGGGCCACCTCCTTTTTCTGTTTGCGGGCAGCTTTGGCGGCCTTGCGCTGGCGCTTGGCTTCTGCGGCGGCCTCCGGGTCGTCCGCGCCGTCGGTAAAGACGTACTTAAAGAACAGCTTCTGAGCCACGGTGCAGAGGACGATAATGGCCAGCAACACGATTGCCATAGCGCAGGCCAGGCCCACCTTCTGGTTTTCGTGAGCCAGTCGGTTCATGATGACGAAGTAGGTGCCGGTGCCCATGGTGCCGTTGGTGATAACATAGGGCGGCTCGAAGGCGGACAGGGAACCGCTGATGGAGAGGATCAGGTTCAGGACGATGATGGTCTTGATGGAGGGCAGGATGATGTAGCGGAATTTCTGCCACTTGCCCGCGCCGTCCAGGTCGGCGGCCTCGTAGAGGTCGTTGTCCACGGACATCATCGCGCCCAGGAACAGCACCATGTTCTGGCCGGTGTAGCGCCACACGGAGGTGGCTACCAGGGAAATGTTATTGATGCTCTGGTTCTGGAGCCAATAGGGGATGTCCTCCAGGTCCAGGCCGAACATCATCAAAATGGTGTCCAGCACGTAGCCGCGGGAGTAGAAGAACTTGAAGATAAAACCCACGGCGATGCCGCAAATCAGGTAGGGGAAGAACATGCAGGCTTTGTAGACGCCTGCGCCCTTCACCTTAAACACCATCAGGGAGGCGAAGAACAGCGCCAGGCCCAGCTGTACCACGGCTCCGCCCATGTAGTACAGGGAGACAGCCAGGGAGCCAAAGCACTCGGAGCGGCTGAACACATCAAAGTAGTTTTTCAGACCCACAAATTTGCCGCTGTCCAGATACGTCCGGTCATAAAAACTGAACTGAATCATCTTGATGAAGGGAACATAGGTGAACAGAACCAGCAGGGCCATGGGGATGATCATAAAGCAGAAGATGACCAGCTTGCGCTGCACCCTGCCGTCGTGGAGAAACTGCAAGGGCGACTTTCGTTCTGCTGCGATAGCGTTCATGAAATAACCTCCTGTCTTTTTGGGTTGTGGGCGGGCGGCCCAGGGAGACGGACGCCCGCCCCTGTGTGCGTTTTGGTCAGGCAGGAAGGCGCTTACTCGTAAATCTCGACGCCCAGGCTCTCCTGCGCAGCGGTCCACTTAGCGTTCCAGTCGTCCATCAGCTCGTCCAGGGTGGCGGAGCCGGTCAGAGCGGCCTCCAAAATCTCACAGTCGGGATAGTCGGAGTTGTTCAGACCCACTTCGCTCTCGTTGTTCACGTCGTCGAAGAGGTCCTCCTCGCCTTCGGGGGTGGCGGCGTTGCTCAGCAGCTCCACGCCGTCGAAACCGGCCAGCACGTCGGGCATATCGTCGGTTTTCAGGGCGGGGATGGAGCCTTCGTCCTCAAAGATGGTGGATTCCTCCAGCAGCCACTTAACGTAGACCATAGCGGCGATCTGCTGTTCCTCACTGGTCTGGTTGTTGATGCCGTAGCTGTAGTTGCCGCCGGCTCCGGCGTACTGCTGGCCGTCCACGGTGATGGGGAAGGGCATATAGGCCAGATCCTCCGGGGTGTCACCGGCCTCCTGGCACTGGGCCACAGCCCAGCTACCCAGAACCATCGTGGCGATTTCGCCGCTGTTGATGCGGCCCTTGCTGGACTCCCAGTCGGTGGACATGGGGTCGTCCTCGATCAGGCCGCGAGAAACTGCCTCATACAGGGTGTAGTAGACGGCATAGGGGCCGGTCTGGTCGCCCCGGTCAGAGAAGGGGTTGGAGGTGTGGACGATGTTGTTGTGCCACTCCACATCGCCGGTGGCGGGAATCCAGATGTAGGAGTCCCAGGCGCCCATGGTCCAGCCTGCGGCGAAGTTGGTGTAGAGGGGGATGGAATCAGTGTTGTCCTTGATGAGCTGCAAGTCCTCCAGGAACTCCTCTGGGGTGGTGGGCAAGTCGGTGATGCCGGCCTCCTCCCAGATACGGGTGTTGTAGAGGACGCCGTCGGCGGTGCCGCCGTTGGCGATGCCGTAGACGGTGCCGTTGTAGGTGGCCTCAGAGACGAAGTTGTAAATCTCGTCCAGGGTGTCGTAGTCGCCCAGGGGGATGAAGTAGTCGCTGAGCTGGGCCATGGAGACGGAGGTGGGGATGAAGCAGATGTCACCCCAGTCGCCGGTGGTCAACCGCAGCTGGAGGGTCTCCTCGTAGTCGGTGATGGCCTCGTACTCCACAGTGATGTTGGGATAAAGCTCGTGGAATTCCTCGGCGTAGGCGGCATAGGTGGTGTCAGCGATGTCGGTGCGGTTGGTGAGAATGGTGACGGTGGCAGTGATGTCCTGATAGTCCTCTCCCAGGGTGATGGAGTCGATGGTGGGCAATCCGCTTTCCTCCGCGTCTGTCGTGTCTCCGGCAGCGCTGGAGTCAGTGGTCCCGGTGCTGCTGGAGCTGCTGCCGCAGGCGGTCAGCGAGGCCAGCGACAGGGCCATGGCCAGGGTGAGGATCAGTGCAAGTACCTTTTTCATAAGTTTCCTCCTTTAAGTAAATTGTGAATGGTACTAGCGGAAATTTAGCTAAATTTCCTTTACTGAATGAAGGATAACACAGCTAATAATTTAAGTCAATCCCCTTTCTGTATTTTTGTTAAATTGCCTAATAATTTGCCAAAATTTTTGTTCATTTAGCTAATAGCAATTTGCAAAAAAGAACGCGAAAAAACCGCCGGGCAACACCCGACGGTTTGGTAGGAGAGGCTATTTCGTTTTACAAGGGAAACCTGTCTTACTGATTTGCTCCGCCCTGTTCTGCGGCCCCGGTGGACGCCCTGGGAACCAGTCTGCCGGGAACGGTGATAATGGGGCTGCCCTCCGACCGTCCAGCCATCAGGCTGCGGATGCGTTCCACCGCAAGGCGGGCCATGGTTCCCGTGTCCACCCGGTAGGAAGTCAGGGGTGGGGTGCTGATCGTGGAAAAGCCGTAGTCATCGTAGCCGGTGACGGCCACATCCTCCGGCACCCGGTATCCGGCGATGTTCAACTGCCGCACCAGGCGATAGGCCACTTCGTCGCAGCTGCATACAAAGGCCTGGGGCATTTGCTCTGGCAGCGGAACCGGCAGAAAATCGCCCCGCGGGTTCCGATCCTCTAGCCGCCAGTCCTCCTGTGGAATCAGTCCCGCCTGACGCAGCGCCTTTACGTAACCCAAATACCGGTCCATAATGGAGGTCGTGGCCCAGATGCTGCCCACGAAGGCAATGTCCCGATACCCCTGTTCCAACAGGTGCCGGGTCAGCAGGCAGCCGCCGGTCACGTTGTCGCTGACCACGCAGCTTTCCTCAAACCCGTCCCGGTAACAATCCAGCAGCAGATGGGGCAGACCACATCGGGCCACCATGGATACATACGCAGAGGTCAGCTGCCCCATCAAAATCAACCCATCTACCTTGCGCTGACTGATGAACACCGGTGTCTGTACTTCTGCCTCCGCCTGATGGGTGACGATCTCCATCATGGCAAAGTCTTTTCCGGCGCTGCACTGTTTCACCAGCTCCCGATACAAGTTTGAATAAAAAGTGCTCTCCGCGAAAAAGCGCTCCTGCACCAGAACGCCGATGGTTTTACCCCCTGTCGTCTCCGTCGGAGTGCCAGGAGCCTTATACCCCATTTCCCGGGCTGTGGCCTGGATGCGGGCGCGCATCTCCTCGCTGACACCGTCCTTGCCCGAAAGCCCTTTGGAAACGGAAACAACGCTGATACCTAATTTTTGAGCAATGTCAGCCATGCGCACTGTTTTCATTTTAGTTCCTCCAAATGCTTCTCTTATTACACTAAGACCATTATATTAAATAATTCTCTTAAAGTCAACGTATAACCTTATTATTTAGGTAATTTTCTTTGTATAGAATGAGCAAATTGTCTGCATTTTGCAATGCTATAATATGGAGTGGGCTCGTTAAACTTCCAGTAGCTATTATTTTGTTTCCGTTAAACTCCCAAATCTCAATGATATATTATCTCTCTGAAGGGAAAACAATCCCTACCCTATCCCGCCCTGGGCCACCAGCCCAGGGCAATTTTATTTTGGAGGGTCTGTTGGTGGGGCTGCCGCTGAACCGGGTGATCGACACCGGTATTGTTGTCGCTGGGATCTGCTTCATCTGCGGACTGGGCGAGGAGGACTTTACCGACCTGCCTCCAGACCTGATGGGGCGGTTCAAAGAGCGCTATTACTGGCCGAGGCAGTTCATTCGGTTGAATGGTAAGTTGATTGCTCTGCCATATGCCCCAGAGACGAGGGGATAAATCTCTATTTTGATACAGTCGTTTCTCGCTGGAGGCGGAAGGAGTTGACCGCCACCGAAGCAATGAAGCGTCTGAATATGACCAAAAGCACCTTCTACCGGAGAGTGCAGACAGAGAAGAGGTGATGAAGATGCGCTGGGCTGTATTGGGCTTTGTCGTCACGCTGACGGTGCTCTGCATGGCGGAGGAAGCCATCACTGACGGCGAGTAAGATTCCGCCACATCAATCTACAACAGAGGAGGTGATCATGATTTGATAAATCAAACGCCAGACAATATCAACATGGAGCTTTATAAAATAGCAGATGATATTGCTTATAGTATTGCTAAGAATTATCAGGTTATTTATGCTGTGTGTTTGCTACAATAAAACTACAGCATAGGGCGCCGTAAAAATACAGCACTGAGATGGCAAAAGAAAAGAGCCATTGTCAGCACCTGAAATATCAGCTACCATTAGTTTGTCTCAAGAACTAAGGAGGTAGCAGAAAGGTGTTAAGAATGGCTCAAATCAATTATATCAAAGATCTCTATGAAAAGGAAGAGAAAAGTTTGCGGGAAATCTCCCGCATCACAGGGCATAATTTTCGCACGGTACAGAAATATGCCTACTGCGACGATTGGAACGAGGCGGCAAAGCCGAATGTAGATTCAAAGAGCTTTCCTGTGCTGGGGCCGTATATCCCCATCGTAAATCAATGGCTGGAGGCTGACCGAAAAGTCCCAAGAAAGCAGAGGCACACAGCCAAGCGCATTTTTGACCGGCTGAAAGAGGAGCATGGATTCACGGGAGGATATACTTCGGTCAAGGTGTATGTTCGTATGAAAAAGCAGCTTATGCGGATGCAGCAGGACGGCTATATCCCGTTGGAGCATCTTCCCGGCGACGCTCAGGCAGACTTCGGAGAATTCCTGTTTTACGATGCGGAAGGCAGAGAGCAAAAAGGATACGCACTGACGATTTCCTTCCCGTATTCCAACAAGGGCTTTACGCAGGCATTTCCCACGCAGAATCAGGAGTGCCTTCTGGAAGGCATGAAACGGATTTTTGAGTACATCGGCGGTGCCCCAAGGCACCTGCGATTCGACAATATGTCTACCGCCGTTGTACAGGTGCTGAAGGGGAATGAACGTGTATTGACGGATGGTTTCAACCGCTTTATGCTCCACTACAGATTCCAGGCAGAATTTTGCAATCCCGCTTCTGGGAATGAAAAGGGGAACGTGGAAAACAAGGTGGGCTATAGCCGCAGGAATGCCTTTGTACCTGTTCCAACCATTTCTTCCTTTGAGGAATTCAACAAAACCCTGTGGGAATGGTGCGAAAAAGACGCACAGCGGGAACATTACAAACAAAAGGTTCCGATTGAGGAATTGTGGCAGAAGGACGCAGGTGAGCTTCTGGAATTGCCGCAGCATCCTTACCAGGTATTCCGCTATTCTGCCCTGAAAGTGAATAAGAACGGCCTTGTCGACGTGGAGACCAACAAATATGGCCTCTCCCCAACGCTCGCTGGAAAGACAGTGCAGGCAAAAATCTTCTTCGACCGGATCGAATTTTTCTACGACCACCAGCAGGTTGGTCACTTCAAGCGAAGCTACAAACGAAACGAGGAACTCTTTGACTGGACGCAATATCTGTCCACCCTTTGCAAAAAGCCGCGGGCAGTTGAAAATGCCAGATTCTTCAGGCAGTTTCCGGTTAAATGGCAGGAACATCTCCGAAAAATACAGGGAACAGAGCGTAAAAACGCCCTTCAGCTTCTCAGCGAGATCGTACAGGATGGGAACGCAAGCCTCTGTACAGATGCGCTGGAGTTGGCCTCTGAAAACGGGCGGACTGATGTGGACAGCATCCGACAGTGTTATTATATGCTGGCAAAGAAGGAATTTCGCCCTGAACCACTGGCCCTTCCGAGCAATCCGCCCGTGCTAAATTACAGTCCGAGCCTCTCAGTCTATGACAGCCTGATGGGAGGTGAAAGTAATGTCTGAGCAAATTGAGCAGTATATGCGGCAGTTAAAGCTCGGCGGTTTGGCCAGAGAGTGGCGCTCGGTGGAATATCATGACAAAGAGCAGTATGTAACAGATTTGCTCCAATTAGAGCTGCGGGAACGGGAAGTAAACCGGATCAACAGGCTGGTGAAAACCGCCGGTTTCCGTGTGGTGAAAACGCTGGATGATTTCAACTGGAATCCCAACATAGAGTTACCAACGGGACTGACCCGGGACTATATGACCAATTTGGAATTTCTGCCGCCCAGAGAAAACCTGATTTTTATGGGTGCAGTCGGAACCGGCAAGACGCATTTGGCTACGGCGCTCTCACTGCAAGCCTGTCAGAAAGGGAAAAAGGTACGCTTCTTTACGGCAGCGTCGCTGGCAAATACATTGTTGGAGAAGAACAACAAGGGAACGCTAAACGCCTTCCTGTCCGGCCTTAAACGGACAGATTTGATCGTATTGGATGAGGTCGGCTTTGTTCCTCTGCACAAGGATGGGGCAGAGCTGCTGTTCCAGGTGGTTTCAGACTGCTATGAACGGAGAAGCATGATCATTACCTCCAATCTGGAATTCTCCCAGTGGAACTCCGTTTTTGGAGATAACCGTTTGACTGCGGCTCTCATAGACAGGCTGATCCACCACAGCCACATTGTCATTTTCTCAGGCGAAAGCTACCGGCTTACCCAGTCTCTGACGAGGAGCAGACTGACAAGCACTTAACCATCCCGCGTCTGCCTTGGAAGGATGATTTTTGCGCTGGAATATCCTCTCCAACACAGCTTTTGACCACAGCGGTCACAGAATGCCTGATGAGCTGGCGAGAAATTCAAAAGGCGGATCAGCAAGCTGCTGGTGACTTATATCACGACAGCGGTTTTATCGTTACCAATTCATTGGGTGGGTACATTGAACCTCGTACTTTTAAGGACTATTACAACCAGATTTTGAAGCTTGCCGGCCTGCCTCACGTGACATTCCATGCGCTCCGCCACACCTTTGCCACCAGAGCGGTAGAGCAGGGGATGGACGAAAAGACACTGTCCACCATCTTGGGACATGCTTCTACGTCCTTCACGATGGATACCTATACCCATGTCCTGGACGATCACAAGCAGGAGGAAATGAAGTTGATGGAAGACCTTTTCGACCCCAACCAATTCTCGCCTCAAGTGTCCACCTATCCAATCTTAGTCACGGCCACACCCGAAGGGTATCTGTTCACAGCTCCTGACTTTCCCGAAATTAAAGTGAACGCCCATACAATGGAAGAAGGACTCCTTCAAGTAACTGACCGCCTTCGTACCATCTTGTCTACCAGGTTATTCCCTTCAAGCGCAAGTTCGCTGTCGGAGATAGACCTGTCTCCCGGCCAGTTTGTCGTACAATGTAAATTATAACTGCCTCCGTATTGTTTTTACCAGCCACTTCCCCGACACTATAAAACGTCTAGGAATTGGCTGGCACCTAACAAATAAAGATATGTGCTTTTATTTTTTCCTGATAGTACATTTTATTTATATCAGAAAAGTTCTCTGTTTTCCTGATTTCACCCGAAAAAGTTCCAAAATTCAAAAATCGCGTAGGGCCATATTAGGGCCATGAACCATTCTTTTTGTTGCATTTCTCGGAACAAAAACGGCTAAAAAGTAAAGAAAAAGTTCTGAAATCATCAGATTCCAGAACTTTTTATGGTTGCTGGGCCGGATTTGAACCAACGACCTCCGGGTTATGAGGATGATAACATTTAGATTCTTCAAAAATTATTCCTATAATAGCGCATTTCTATGGGTTTAGGAAGCCTTTCTAGCTCATTTATACACAGTTCTTAATTCGCCGCAAACAGGAGCGTTTAGGTTGGGGTAAATTTGGGGCAGAGGTTCTACCCGTTCCAACCGAGATACGCGTTATTGTATTTGCTGACCACCATCTAAAACAACACAACTCTCAAACATTCCGACAAGCCCGACACACTATTTCGGGGTTTTGCTACCATCTAAAACAACACAACTCTCAAACCCCGGTATTCCTCCCACGCCCAGCGGGACTGTTTTGCTACCATCTAAAACAACACAACTCTCAAACGGATGCTCCGGGACCCTGAATTTTACGGCAGTTTTGCTACCATCTAAAACAACACAACTCTCAAACCTCAAATTGAGAGACAACGCCACGACACAACGCAGTGTTGTTTGAGAGGCAGCTTCCTTGCAAAACTATTATAGCGCAGTAAGCAGCCGTTTTCAACCCTGATTCTTGCTTATGACGATTCAACGATCAGGCATTGCAGTACGCACGGCTTTGAGGCTGAAAAACAGTCCTCCATGACACGAACACCACTTAAATTGAACCAAAAACGCTTCTATCTGGGCTGCAAATACAACATTCCTACTGAGGTAAAAACACGAAAGAAATGGCACTATCCTATATTTTCGTTGTTCCCCTCTCTGATTGCTGACTTGTCCGACTGTGTCCTTTTTTATTCAACCGTCCGATACTTCTGATGGGTACTCTTCGGCTTGCTGGGAATGGTCATTTCCAGTTTTCCTTCTTTCAGCATAGGGCGAATATACCGCTCCATTGCGTAGCTGGCGGTCTTGAGTCCAAGAAATGCCGCTATTTCCTTCCTGGAGCGTGCTGTTCTGCAAAAATCAAGCAGTGTAACATTCGGCGTTTTCTCTGCAGCAGTCTCAACTGTCTGCGTATTATAAAAGGTCACGACAAACTCATCCCGGCGGTTTTCAAACACCGGTTCCGGCAGATGGTGTGCGGCCATCTCCCGGCGAATGGTGGGAATGCCTGAATAACGGTTTTCCGCACCGACCAGTACTTCTGTCATCACAGCCAAAGCAGGGTTCCTCTGGTCAGGGCGGGCAACTCCCAACTGCTCGACTGTCATTCTCCCATATAAACCACCGGGACTGTGAATTTCCAGACGGTCTGTGAAGAAATTGATTTGGACTGGAATTCCTTCTGTCAGTGGGCTGTAATCCCGGTGAATCAGCGCATTCAGAACAGCTTCACGAATGGCTTCAATGGGATATTCTGTCCGGTCTTTTCGTTTGCCTGTTTCAGGGTCGATGATCGTCTGTACTTTCATATTTCGCTTACAAAATGTGATCGCGTCATCCACCATGCTCTTGATGGTTCCTTCCAGCCGTTTGTTATCCAGAAACCTTGGGTCATTTGCATCGTGGTCTCCAATTTGCGTGCCGGGTACCACCACAGCTGTAATAGCCAACTGTGGCAGATAGCCCTGTGGATAAACACAGAAGTTCATGACTGCTGCCAGAGTGGGAACACCGCCGCAAGTGATATTCAGCATTTCCAGCGCCTGTTCCTCTGTCATCTGTGCGAAGCCCGGACGTTCTATTCTTTTTTGCAGCAAATAGCTCTGAATTTGGTTTTCGTCCAATGTGTTCATTGCTGCACGTTCAATGGGACGTTCATCATCGTGAAGATGCTTGCGGAATGCCTCAAAGCTGTACAATTCATAGTCTGTCATTGGCAGATCTGCATCGCCCACACGGACATAAGACCCCTTTGTACGTCCCTTGCCCTTGTAATAACAGGGCCGCTCTGCAAAATCAACGCCGGGAATTTCAGCAGAGCAAATCTGATGTCCCTCAACCTCTGCCGCCGTAAACACAGCCCGGACAAGAGGTTCCATCTGATTGCACTGTTCCGTAACACTCTTTTGAAGATCCTGTAAATCGTATACGCCGACTGGAGCAAAGTCCTGCTTTTCATCCAGTCCAAAAACGATCGTGCCTCCATTGTCCTGGTTAGAGAAGCTGGAAAGCGTATCATACAACCGTTTCGGGCAACCGTCATGCGCCGCTTTCACTTCAATGGTTTGTCCCTCAGCCTTCCGGCGTAGAATCAAGTTAGTCAATTCAATCAAGTCACTCGTCAGCATGGTATCCCTCCTTATCCGCTTCCATTATAACAAATCGTTTTGTTAAATTCAATCGAATTTTGCAAAACGAGCGAATAAATTTGCGCTATTTTAGAAAAATTTGATTAAATTAAAAATTTTCTCCTTAATTTAGCCAAATTTGATTCTACATTCCACGAATTCAAGAAAATTTTTGCCATATTCTTTTAAGAACACTATAAAACAATCTGCTTTTCTTCCCTATTATAATGCACTCTTTCATCAAGCCAAAAAAGGCAGAGCCTCCAAAGCGATTTTTCGCCTCGAATGCTTTGCCTTTGTTATGATGACAATTTGACCAGGTTCAGTTGCTCTGTTACATCAGCTTGCGGAACAGGGTCTTGAAGTCTTCAATGCTGGCCTCCTTGGGGTTGCCGGGGGCGCAGGCGTCGGCAGCGGCGGACTGGGCCAGGAAGTCCAGGTCCTCCTCCTTCATCTTCTCCAGCTTGGTGGGGATAAAGCTGGCTGGAATATTTTAAAGTGTGTCCGAAACAGCAGCTTTTGGCAAGAAGAAGTTCATCAGAGGGGACAAAGTTAAAAAACGGAAGCAACGGCTGTCATTCCGGACACACAATAAAATTGATTTATTTCTTCGTCTATTGTTTTACAAGAGGCGCGTCAAAACGCCGGAACATTCCCGGCAAAAGGCGCTCCTCAGTTCGCCGCTGCGTGTTTACCGGCGATGTAACCGAACGTATAGCAGCGGCCAATGGACAGTCCTGTCTGGTGGAACGGATAGTCGTTGCCGCCGTAGAACGGGCCGCCCAGGTTGCCGATGCAGTACAGGCCCTCGATGACCTCACCGTCTGCGTTCAGCGCCTGACCGTTCTCGTTGATCATAACGCCGGAGCAGAGGGCGGACACGCGGATGTGCTTACGCACGCCCCAGAAAGGAGCGGTCTTGATGGGGTGCATATACTTGGCGGGCTTGCCAAAGTCAACGTCGTTCCCGTCCTCGCACAGCTCGTTATAGCGGTCAACTGTCTCTTTCAGGGTGTCGTAAGGAATATCCAACTCCTCCGCCAGTTCTTCCAGCGTATCGCAGCAGTGGCTGTCGATAAGGTAATCGAACACGCCCTCCGGGTTCTCCACCGCGCCGGGGATGTACTTCTGCATAGCCGCCGCAGGAACCATGCCGCTGACGAACTCGTCCTCCGGCCAGTTCTCATAGTCACTGTCGTAAATGGTGCAGTACCAGCCCTTGGAGCCGTTCTCGTTGCTGACGGTCATGTTGTCGCCGCTGTAACGGCGCTGGAATTTCAGCAGGTTGCCCATGTAGACGAAGCCGGTGTACTCGTTGGTGAAGCGCTCGCCGTCCATGTTGACATAGAGGAAGGGCTCCTCGTACATCAGGCCGGAGTCGAAGTCGTGCATCATCTTGGTGTGGCCCAGCGGCTCCATCTTGCCGCCCGCGCTCAGCGCCAGGATGTGGCCGTCACCGGTCTTGTGGTACTGCTTTTTGTCGAAGTCCAGGGTGTCGGGGCACCAGCGGGACACCATCGCGTCGTTGTTCATGTAGTCGCCGGTGGCGAGAATCACGCCCTTCGACGCGTTGAACTGGATGTACTTCCCGTCCGCGTCCTTGCCGATCACGCCGGTGACTTTGTCGCCGTCCATGACCAATTTAACAGCAGGGGTACTGTAATGCACGTCCAGGTTGGAGTTGTCCGCCGCCACGTTGTCCAGCACGTTCTGGAGGACGTTGCCCACGTTAGAGGGCTTGGGGCCGATCCAGGGGGCCATGAAGTAGCAGTGGTCGTCGCCGTAGTCATAGCTGTCCAGGCGGTCGCTCCACACGCCGGTCAGGTCCTCGCTGGTGCTCATGTAAGCGTACAGGCCATTTCCGTCGTTCAGCAGTTCGGAGCAGTTGTCGTTGTCATCCACCTTCGTTCCGTCGCCATACTCCGTCTCCGAAGTCAGACCGGCGCGGTTCAGATACCACATCAGGGCATCCTCGGAATTATCCGCATACGCACGGAGCAAATTCGTGTCCGCCCGCCAGTCGTTCAAAGCGTTGGTATGGTGGATCCACTTCGCAATACCGGCATCCGTAGACTTGGATTTGATGATTGCGGATGCACAGTTGCCCTGGGACACTACGCTGGCCTCCTTCTGGAGCAATGCCACAGAAACGCCTTCCTCCGCCGCGATACCGGCGGCCACGACGCCTGCGGCGCCTGCGCCGACCACGACCACATCCACGTCCACCGTCTCGTCGGGGGTGATGTCGCCCAGTTCGCAACTGGAGGCTTCCACTTCCTCTTCGGTCAGTTCGGACGGCACCTCGTAATCTGAGGAAGCCGTTGACGTGGCGGCGGCAGTCTCTCCCTTCGCCTGGGCGATGCAGCTTTGCGCGGCCTTGATCGCGGCGGTGCTGGTAACGGTGGCGCTGGAAATGGTGTCGATGTCGGCGCTCTGGGCCTCCATGAACATTTCGGCCAGTTCTTCGCCGTACAGCCCGCCGATGGACTCGGTCTCTTCGGAAACGTCCACCTGCACGTCCGTGATGCTGTTCTCGTCGAAGGTCATCGTCACCGTAACGGTGCCGATGCCGGTCGCCGTCCCCGTGTAGGTGCCGGGAACGTAGGTCGCGCCGTCCGCAGGGGTAGCGGTTGCGGCGGTGCTGTTGGACGCAGACGAATCTGCGGAGCTGGAGATTCCAGACTCACAGGCCTGAAGCACACCCAGGGTCACGACGCTGGCTGCACCGGCTGCCATGCCTTTGATGAAGTCACGGCGGGAAATGGGCTGTTTTTTTGCCATTGTTTGTTCCTCCTGTTCTCTATTTGGGCTTTGATGGTGAAAAACTACTCTTTTTTTGCAACGATCCAATACGGCAGGATATTCCCACTGTCACCTGTGTGAACGGTGCTGCTTCCTGTAATTGCTCAACAATATTACTATGAATGCGCTGTCTCATTGAAAAAATAGCATTTGGCATTTGTTTTGGAAGGAAGGATTTTCAGAAAGTAAGCGTTTAAGGGTATTTTAAAGTGTGCCTGAGACAATTGCATTTTGATGTAGAAAAGGAGCTTATCAGGTGGTCAATGTGAAAACGCAAACAAAAGACAACCGCCCCAGGCACACAATAAAATCATTTTATTTCTCGTACAGGAATTTTTCGGGGAGGGTCACGCCGAAGTCCACCGCCAGGTGGCGGAACTCGTCGGGCTGGATGGTCTGGCGCTTGGCACCGCCGGTCATGGAATACACCTTCACCAGAATCTCAGCGGACTTCTCCACCGTGTGCATCAGGCCGAAGGTCAGGTCGAAATCCTCGCCGGAGCAGAACATCCCATGGTGGGCCCAAATCGCCACATCGTACTTCTTCATCAGCTCAGAGGTGGCCACAGCGATGTCCCGCCCGCCGGGCACCATCCAGGGCACCACGCCAATGCCGGAGGGGAACACCACGGGACATTCCGTCGCCATTTCCCACAGCTCGCGGGTGAACGCCTCGTCGGTCAGGGGCAGCACAAAGGTCAGGGCGATGGTGTTGGCGGTATGGGCGTGGTAGATGACCCGGTGCTTGCCGCCGGAAGCCGCCTTTTTGACCTCATGGTTCATCAGGTGGGAGGGGAACTCGCTGGTGGGCCGTCCGCCGTTGACGAGGCCCCAGCAAACGCGATACTTCTCACCCTTGTCGTCGATCTCACAGATGGCGCAGGAGTCCTCCGGGGCGGTCATGACGTTGCGGAAGTATTTGCCGGAGCCGGTGGCCACAAAGAACTCCCCGGCCAGGCCCGGCACGGTGGTGCCGATGTCCTTCCACTCGCCGTCGAAGGACAAATCTTCCTTGACGGCCTCCACCTCCTCCGGCTTCATCCGGTAGGTCAGGTTGCCGCCGTTGCGCTCGTGCCAGCCCTGCTGCCAGCCGTCGTCGGCCATGCGCATAAAGCCCTGCATAAAGTTGGATTCTAATACTTTCATGGTGTGTTTCCTCCCTAAAGATAAGTTTTCTAACTATCCCGTTGAATCAGCCGCGTATTTTAGTGGCTAGAATGGGTTTCCACCGAAATTTCACATCTGTCAGACAAAAAACGGCACCAAGCGACAAGCACTATCCCCTCTTGCCGCCCCTGAAAGGGGAGGGGGACCATGCGAAGCATGGTGGAGGGGTTTCCGCCGGAATCACTGACCACGCCGGTTCAAAGGACTCACCGTTTTTTCCTTTTACCGGGTAACGATGTCCACCGGCACGTTCAAAATCTTCGCCACTTTCAAGATGGTGTCGATGTGCCGCCCAGTGGCTGCGGCGAAGTGGTGGGTGGGGCCGCACTCG
>JAJQCW010000069.1:0-2912 GCA_021202515.1 Clostridiales bacterium
CACCACCAGGGCGCTGCCGTCCCCGCCCTTGGGCAGGAGGCCCCGCAGCTCCCCGGCCACCGCCTCCGCCGCCCGTTTGGGGTAGTCCCCAGCCCGGCCTGCCCGGTCGGTCTCCACCGTCAGGTAGGTCCCCACCGGCTTACCCACCGCCTCTGCGCCAGTCCGGTCCAGCACTTTGACTTCTGTCACCGGGAAGCCTTCCCGCAGATATTCCCGCGTCACCACGCTGGGCAGCTCCCCCGGGTCGCCGGGCCGCTGCCGCCACAGCTCCGTGGCCTCTAAAATCAAATCTGTTTCCATGGGGAACATAGCCGCTCACACTCCTGCGCGTTTTTGGGGTTAGTATGACTGCAAACAGGTATTTTATTCTTCGCCAGCCATATGCACCCCTCTTGCCGCCCCTGTGAAGCGCTGGCCGACAGGGAGGGGCGCAGCCCCGGAAGTACCGCTTGACGGTAATGGCCAATTCCTCTTTAGCGCGAATGCAGGGAGCTATGGCCCTTTTGGGCCATGCGAGTCGCAAAGGGCAGGGAGAAGTGCAGCTTCGGAAGTGCCGCTTGACGGTGGAGGGGGACTATGCGAAGCATGGTGGAGGGGTTTCAAGATAAAGCAAAGGAAAGAAAATAACCTGACAAAAAAATTTCAAAAAACGGTTGCAATTCAAATCGTTTGATGATATAATACAAGACCGCACAGGTTAGGTGTGTAATGCTATTAGAGGAGGTGTTTGGTTTGCCGAATATTAAGTCTGCTAAGAAGCGTGTCCTGGTGGCGCAGAGAAAGACCGCTCAGAACAAGGCCGCTAAGTCCGCGCTCAAGACGACGCTGAAAAAGTTCGACGCCGCTGTGGCTGAGGGCAACCGCAGCGAGGCTGATAGTGTCTATAAAGCGGCTGTGAAGTCCGTCGATCAGGCTGCCGCCGCTGGCCTGATCCACAAGAACAAGGCCGCCCACAAGAAGAGCCAGATGACCATTAAGCTCAACGCCATTCAGGGCTGAGTTGGCACCGGGTCTGCAAAGCCGTCTGCGAGAGCAGGCGGTTTTGCCGTCTCAGAGGGGGTGTCCGTGTGAAAAAAGTCGATTCTCTGCTGGAGGATCTGTCCCAAAAGTACCGCTGGGTGGCCTTTCTGGTGGACGTGGTGCAGGTCTACCTGGACCGGCGGGTCAGCCGGGGCGCGGCGGAGCTGGCCTATTACCTGCTGATGACGCTGTTCCCCATCCTGATGATGATAACGGGCATCGTGGGTCTGCTCCCCATGGACGGGGTAAACCTGGCGACTGCCGTCTCGGAGTTTCTGCCGGAGACGGTGGCCGGAGTAGTGGCGGACTACATCGTCTATGTGCAGGACTACCAGAGCATCGCCATGTTTATCGCGGGGCTGGCCACCACCATCACCGCCGCCAGCGCCGCTTTCCGGGGGCTGGTCTCCATCTCTGGCGAGATTTATGGCCGCAGAGCCTTTCGGGGGGTGTGGGCCGTGCTGTTCTCCTGGGTGTTCGCGCTGCTGCTGTTGGTGATGATCTACCTGTCCTTTGTGGTGGTGCTCACCGGCAACTGGTTTATGAACCTGGTCGCGTCATTTCTTCCCTTCACGGTACCGGTCTACTGGCCCTTTATCCGGCTGCTGGTGATGTTTGGGGCGGCGCTGCTGTTCCTGTCCCTGCTCTACCGGCTGACGGCCCCCGGCGGGCGGAACAAGCCCCGGCCCCCGGTGTTCACCGGCGCGGTGTTCACCTCTCTGATGCTGACGCTGTTCAGCCATCTGTTTTCCACCTTCATCAGCCTGTCCTCCCGGTACTCCGTGGTGTACGGGTCGCTGGCCTCGGTCGTCATCCTGATGCTCTGGCTGTACCTCTGTGGCAACATCGTGATTTTGGGCAACGTGTTCAACTACGTCTGGTGGCGGCACAAGCGGGGCCTTCCCGTGGCCATCATTCTGGAAAAAAAGCTGTAAAATGCAAAAAACTCCCCGGAGCCAGGCTCCGGGGAGTTTTTTGTCAGGTTGCGAATGGAAAGGTCAGAAACTCAGGTGTACAGCGGGTCGGTGGGGTCGTAGCTCTTGGTGCCGGAGAGCTTGCCGCTGGCGTCCACGTTGTCGGTGATGGTCATCTTGCCAAACGGCCCGGCGTTGGTGGATTTGTTCAGCACCACCGTCTTGATGGAACCGTAGCCCCGCATGTTGTAGATGAGCTTGGCGTTGACCACCTGCATACGGATGCACTGCTTGGACTGGTTGGTGCCCAGGTCGTTGTAGGAGCTGACACGCAGGGATTTGCTGTTGCCCTTGGTGTAATACTGCTCAGAGTGGCACCAACTGCCGCTGCCGCTGATGTAGGTGGCCCACTTGTACCACCACTGGACGCCGCTAATGGTAAACCAGCTTTTCCGCTGGCTCAGCTTATAGGTGCCCACCTTGAAGTTGCTGGCGCTGCGGGAGGTAGAGATCACGAAAGACTTGGTGGGGATTTTATAGGAGCCGTTGTATGTAGCGTAAAGGGTGGCGGTGTGGGTGCCGCGGCTGATGACCAGCTTGGTAGCTTTCTTCTTCCAGGCGGAGGACTTCTTATAGAGGTTCTTGCACAGGGTACCGTTGCTGTTGAAGTAGAAGCGGTAGGTGGTGCCGTTGCGCTTCAGGTTCTTCCAGCAATCGGTGTAGACCTTGCCGGAGCTGGTGAAGTAATAGGTGTTGGCGGAGGACTTGGTGGAGACGTTGCCGTTGCTGTCGAAGGATTTCCAGCAGCTCTTGTAACCGGTCTGCTTGACGCCTTTGGCATAGTAATAGCTGTTCACCACGCCGCTGTAGAGCGTGCCGCTCTTGTAGTACTTGCCGTCGCCGGTGCTCTTGGTGGCGGTGTCCACGCGGACGTAAGCGGTGCTCTTGCTCATGGTGCCGGTCAGCTTGGTGCCGCCC
>JAJQCW010000069.1:3012-5687 GCA_021202515.1 Clostridiales bacterium
TGCCGGTCAGCTTGGTGCCGCCCACGCCGTCGGTCACGTCCCAGACGGTGTCGTCAGAGGTGCGGCGGAGATAGCCGGTGTAAGTTTCGCCGTTATAGTACCACAGGTCATTGTATTGACCGGTGTAGTAGCTCATGGTGGAGGCGACGGTCACAGCACCGTCGTCGGCGGTGGTCTGTGTGGCGACCACCTGCACCACCTTGCCGGAGTCGTCGGCAGAGGCATTGCTCAGGTAGCTGCCGGAGCTGGCTTTCAGCACCTCCACAACGCCCACAGAGGCGGTTACGCCGTCGGCCACCAGCTTGCCGTCCACGTCGAAGTAATAATACCCCTTGGTGAAGGTGGTAGTGTCCACGGTGATGTCGTTGGGGATGTAAAGCACTTCATCCGCGGCCTGGGTAGCGGCGGTGACGGTGCTATTTTCCAGATAAGAGAAGGTCCAGTAAGCGCTGCCCTCGTCGTCGGTGACCTGAACCCAGCCGGTGGTGACGGTGGCCTGAGCGGTCACGAGGGCGTCGGCCTCGTCCTCGGTTTCACCGTCCGCTTCCTCAGCCTCCGCGTCCTCAGCGGGGTCGGTCTCTACGGGGTCGGCTTCCTCAGAGGGATCGGTCTCAGCCTCTTCCGCGGGGGTTTCTTCCTCGGCTTCCGCCTCGTCAGATGTGGAAGCGTCTGCTTCGGCTTCTTCGGTGTCGCTGGTTTCGTTGGCGTCAGTGCTTTCCGCCTCCTCAGCGACGACAGAGGTATCGGCGGAGGTGTCGGCGGACACATCTGCGGCCAGGGTAACGGACTGGAAGGCCATGCACAGAGCCAAAACCAGGCACAGGGCGGAAAGTCCATGTTTCATTGTGTGTTTCTTCATTGGGTTCCTCCTCAGGACGTGTTGTGGGTTGGAATACGCTGCGCCGTTTTACCACTCTGTGGAGTATTTGCGCACCCGGAAGGTGGCGCCCAGGCTCTGACAAATCTCCCGGCAGGCTTCCAATTCCTCCGGGGGAAGGGTGTCAACGACGGTCATCATGACGGTGGGTACGTACTTGACCGCGTCCCGGGTGAAGTCCAGCATGGCCTGATAAGCCTGGACCCCGTACCGGGAGCGGACGGTGGCATGGTAGGTTTCGGGGGTGGCGTTGTTCAGGGAGACGGACAGGATGTCGAACTTCCCCTGGAACAGGTGGGCGGTGGGCATCCCCCAGATCAGGTCGCTGTGGCCGTTGGTGTCCATGCGGATGGGGATGGAAGAGACCTGCTTGACCTGCTCCGCTACCCAGAGGATGTCGTACAGGCGGTAGGTTGGCTCTCCGTAGCCCACGAACACCAGTTGCGCGTATTGGGAGAGGTCGGCGGACAGGATGGCGTCCAGCATCTCCTCCCGGGTGGGTTCCCGCTCCAGCCACAGGTTGGAGCCGGTGCCCACGCCGTCGCCGGTATGCCGCAGGCAGAAGGTGCAGTTGCAGTCGCAGCGGTTGGTGGGGTTTACATAGAGGTTGTTGCCATAGACATAGGTGATGGTCACGGTTGGTTCACTCGATTCCAAAAAAGCGTTTGCCGTTTTCGGTGGAGATGCGTTCCACCTCCTCCGGCGTCAGGCCCCGCAGTTGGGCGATCTTCGCCGCCACACGGGAGACCTTGGTTGAGTCGTTGCGCCGCTCCCCCTTCTCGCGGGGATAGGGCAGCATATAGGGAGAATCCGTCTCGATCATAAACCGGTCCTGGGGCACCCAGCGGAGGACCTCCGGGGCTTTTTTCGCGTTTTTGTAGGTGACAGCGCCGGTGAAAGACAGGTTCCACCCCAGACGGATGAGGGTTTTCGCGTCCTCCAGGCTGCCGGAGTAGCAGTGGAATACTCCCCGCAGGCCGGGGAATTCCTTCACGGCGGCCAGACAGTCGGCGTGAGCCTCCCGGTCGTGGAGGATAACAGGGAGGTTCAGCGTGCGGGCCAGCTCCATCTGCTCCCGCAGCACCCGATTCTGGGTGGCCCGGTCGGGGTAGTCCTCCCAGTAGTAGTCCAGGCCGATCTCTCCGATGGCTTTGACCTTTTCGCACTGGGCCAGGCGAGCGATCTCGTCCAGCGCCTCAGGGGTGGCGTCCGCCGCGTCAGAGGGGTGGAAACCAACGGCGGCGTAGACATGGGGCCAGCGCTGGGCATAGGAGACGGCCTTTCGGGAGGTTTCCAGGTTACAGCCGGGGTTCAGCACCAGGCCGACGCCCCGTTCCGGCAGGGAGGCAAGCAGTTCGTCCCGGTCCTCGTCGAACCAACTGGAGTCATAGTGGGCATGGGTATCGAAGAGCACAGAAACACCTCCCCTCGAAAAAACAACCGCCGTTAGTCGATACTTAAATATAGTATATCAAAAACAGAGTTTATTTGCAACCGCGGAATTGAGAAAAAATCCTGCCGCCGGAGCGGTCCGTTTTGTGAAAACCGCGTTTTTGTATCAAAGTGGGAAAAATCAGGCAACTTACGGCGGCGCCCTTCTGTTTGCATCAGTATAGCACAGGCAGGGTGTAAAAACAACCCCGGAAGCAGTTGCAAAAACCCAAAAACGGGGGTAAGATAAGGTACTCAAAACAGTTAGGGAGGAACGCACATGGTTCACATCTACTGCGGCGACGGCAAGGGCAAGACAACCGCCGCCATGGGGCAGGCCCTCCGGGGAGCGGGCCGGGGGCTGGGG